>NZ_VCJS01000034.1 GCF_005893125.1 Nonomuraea basaltis
GGCCCCGCCCCAGCGCTCCGACTACGCGATGCCGCCCGCTCCGCCGCCGGCCGGGCCGGCCACGGGGATGCTCTACTCGGGCGCCGACCTGTTCTCGCCCCCGCAGGCCCAGCCCCAGCAGCAGCCCGCCTCCAGCAAGCCCTCGCCGAACATCTACGGCCTGCTCACCGTCTTCACGATCATGGACGGCGCCGGCGACGCGTTCGACCGGCTGGCCGAGGCCACCGTCGAGGCCGTGCGCGGCGGCGAGCCCGACACGCTCGTGTACGCCTGCCACGCCGTCAAGTCGGCGCCCCTGCAGCGCATCGTCTACGAGCTCTACCGTGACGAGGTGGCCTACCGCGACCACCAGCGCCAGCCGCACGTCGAGAGGTTCGTCAACGAGCGGCAGTCCATGGTGCTGGCCACCAACGTCATCGAGCTGAACGTCAACGCCGCGAAGGTGGTGCCCCTGCCGACGGCTATGTTCTGAGGGCCGCGCGCAGCCGGCTCTCGTCCACCCGCCAGAAGTCGTGCTGCACGCCGTCGATCAGCGTCACCGGGATCATCTCCCAGTACTTCTCCTTGAGCTCTTCGGAGGATTCGATGCTGATCTCCTCCCAGGGCACGCCGAGCTCGCCCGCCACCCTGGCGATGACCTCGCGCGCGTCGTCACACAAGTGACAGCCGGGCTTGCCGAGCAAGGTGATGCGATGCATACAGCAACCGTACCGCCGTGACTTTGTGCATCGGTTCACAAAGGGATTAACCTGAAAGACGGTTCTATTCCGTCCCCGCGGTCCCCAAGCCGCCCGTCCCCTGGAGCTCCGGCACGTGAAGAGCCCGTCCCACCCCCGTGACCGCGGCATTCCCGAGGCGACGGTCGCCAGGCTTCCGTTGTACCTGCGGGCGCTGCACGGGATGGCCGAGCGGGGCACCCCGACCGTCAGCTCCGAGGACCTGGCCGTGGCCGCCGGCGTCAACTCCGCCAAGCTCCGCAAGGATCTGTCACATCTCGGCTCGTACGGCACCCGCGGCGTAGGCTATGACGTGGAGTACCTCGTCTACCAGATCTCCCGCGAGCTCGGGCTGACACAAGACTGGGCGGTGGCGATCGTCGGAGTCGGCAACCTCGGCCGCGCGCTGGCCAACTACGGCGGTTTCGTCTCCAGGGGCTTCCGGGTGGCGGCGCTCGTCGACGCCGACCCCGAAGTCGTGGGCGACACCATCGCGGGGTTGAATGTGGAGCACATCGATGAACTGGAAGCCGTGATCCAGCGGCGTGGAGTCTCGATCGTGGTGCTGGCGACACCGGCGGAGGCGGCGCAGGAAGTCTGCGATCGCGTGATCGCCGTAGGCGTCACCAGCATCCTGAACTTCGCCCCAGTTGTGCTTTCCGTGCCGGATGGCGTCGATGTCCGTAAAGTCGACCTATCAATCGAACTGCAGATTCTCGCGTTCCACGAGCAACGCAAGGCTGGGGGGCCACTCATGGCGGTGGACAGTCAATGAGTGTTCTGTCTATCGGACTCAGTCACCGGACCTCTCCGGTGGCCCTGCTTGAGCGCGTCTCGATGACGGGTGACGCGCTCGTCAAACTCCTGCACGACGTGCAGCAGGACCCCTGCGTCGCAGAGGCCATGGTGGTCTCGACCTGCAACCGGGTCGAGGTCTACGTCACGGTCGACCGCTTCCACGCCGCCGTCACCGCCGTCAGCCGCCTGCTGGGCGTCCACTCGGGCGTCCCGGTCGAGGAGCTGACGCCGCACTTCTACGTGCACTACGAGGAGCAGGCGGTCGAGCACCTGTTCTCCGTGGTGTGCGGCCTCGACTCCATGGTCGTCGGCGAGGGCCAGATCCTCGGCCAGGTCCGCCAGGCGCTCAAGCTGGCACAGCGCCACGGCACCGTCGGCGCCACCCTCAACGAGCTGGTCCAGCAGGCGCTGCGGGTCGGCAAGCGGGCGCACCACGACACCGGCATCGACCAGGCCGGCGCGTCGCTGGTCTCGGCCGGGCTCGCGCTGGCGGGCGACCTGGCCGGGCAGCGGGCGCTGGTGGTCGGCGCGGGCTCCATGAGCTCGCTGGCCGCCGTCACGCTGGCCCGCGCGGGCGTCACCGACATCGTGGTGGCCAACCGCACGTACGAGCGCGGCGCCCGGCTGGCCGAGAACGTCGGCGGGCGGGCGGTGGAGTTCTCCGCCGTGGCGCGCGAGCTGGCCGAGGCCGACATCGTGATCACCTGCACGGGTGCGGGCCGCCACATCATCACGCCGGATATGCTGAGCAGAGCAGCGTTCCTGCTGGACCTGGCGCTGCCGCACGACATCGACCCTGCCGTGCGCCATGTGCCCGGCATCCGGCTGGTCGACCTGGAGACGATTCAGGAGTCCGGCATCGGCTCCCGGGAGGGCGACGCGGTCCAGTCCGTACGCGCCCTCGTCGCGGAGGAGCTACGGGCCTACCTCGATGCCGAGCGGGCCGCCAAGGTCACCCCGACCGTGGTCGCGTTGCGTAGCAAGGCGGCCGACGTGGTCGAGTCCGAGCTCGGCCGCCTCCTGATGCGAGTGCCCGAACTCGACGAGCGGGCAAGGGACGAGGTCGCCATGACCGTGCAGCGGGTCGTCGACAAGCTGCTCCACGAGCCGACCGTGCGTGTCAAGCAGCTCGCCACCTGCCCAGGAGGCGATCATTATGCGGAGGCGCTGCGTGAGCTGTTCAATCTGGATCCGAAGGTGCCCGAGGCCGTGAGAGAGGTGGAGCTGTGACGCCGGGGACTCTGCGGCTGGGAACACGCCGCAGCCTGATGGCGACCACACAGTCCCAGATGGTGGCCGACGCCTACACCGAGCGCACCGGGCGCGCGGTGGAGCTCGTCGGCGTCACCACGTTCGGCGACGTCACCAAGGCTCACCTCGCCCAGCTCGGCGGCACGGGCGTGTTCGTCAGCGCGCTGCGCGACAAGCTGCTCGAAGACGAGATCGACTTCGCCGTGCACTCGCTGAAGGACCTGCCGACCAAGCAGGATCCGCGCTTCACGCTGGCCGCGATCCCGGCCCGGCACGACCACCGCGACGCGCTGGTCGGCGCGCACAAGTTCGCCGACCTCGCGCCCGGCGCCAGGGTCGGCACCGGCTCGCCGCGCCGGATCGCGATGCTCAGCGCGCTCCGCCCCGACCTGGAGTACGTCCCGATCCGCGGCAACGCCGACACGCGCATCGGCAAGGTCGCCTCCGGCGAGCTGGACGCGGTCGTGCTGGCCTCGGCCGGCCTGACCAGGATCGGCCGCAGCGCGGACATCGCGCAGATCTTCGAGATCGAGGAGCTGCTGCCCGCGCCCGGCCAGGGCGCGCTGGCCGTCGAGTGCCGCTCCGACCGCCCCGACCTGATCGAGTTGCTCGGCGTGCTCGACGACCCGTCCACCCGCTCCGCGGTGACCGCGGAGCGCGCCCTGCTGAACGCTCTCGAGGCCGGCTGTTCCGCCCCAGTGGGTGCTTTCGCGGCCGATGACGGGCACACTCTGAACTTGACCGCCGTGGTCGTCGCCATCGACGGCCGCGAGGCGGTCCGCAAGTCCGCCGCCGGCTCTCCTTCGGAGGCAGCCAACCTGGGCCGCCTCCTAGCGGCCGAGATGATCGCCGAAGGAGCCGACAGATTGATGGGGGAGCATTCCCATTGAGCTCCGATAGTCCAACCTCCGGTTTCGTCGCGTTCGTGGGCGCGGGTCCTGGTGACCCCAACCTGCTGACGCTCCGCGCCGCCGAGCTGCTCGCCAAGGCTGACGCCGTGGTGCTCGGCGAGGAAGCGCACCGCCCGCTGCTGCGTCACTGCCGCGACGGCGTCCAGGTCGCCGAGGGCGATGTCGTCAAGCGCGCCATGGGCGGGCAGGTCGTGGTGCGCCTGTGCGCGGGCGACCCCATGCTGTTCTCCTCGATCACCGAGGAGGTCGCGGCCTGCGCCGCGGCGGAGGTGGACTTCGAGATCGTGCCCGGCGTGCCGCCCGCGACCGCCGTGCTCACCTACGCGGGCATTCCGGCGGCCACGGCTGTGCCCGAGTTCAGGGTCGTCGACGCCGCGCAGGAGCAGGACTGGGCGTCCCACGCCGCCTGCAAGGGCACGCTGGTGATCTACAACGGCATCGGCGACGCCGTGACCATCGGCAAGGCCCTCGTCGCCGGGGGCAAGCCCGACACCACGCCCGTCGCGGTCAGCAGCGGCGGCACCACGACCGAGCAGTACACCGTCGTGTCCTCGCTCGGCAGGCTTCAGGCCGACCTCAAGCACGCCGGGTTCGCCGAGCCCGCGCTGATCGTGGTCGGCGAGGCCGTGGGGTTGCGCGACAAGCTGTCGTGGTTCGAGACCAAGCCGCTGTTCGGGTGGCGGGTGCTGGTGCCCCGTACCAAGGAGCAGTCGCGCAGGCTGTCCGAGCAGCTCATCGCCTACGGCGCGGTGCCGGAGGAGGTGCCGACCATCTCGGTCGAGCCGCCCCGCACGCCGCAGCAGATGGACCGCGCGATCAAGGGCCTGGTCACGGGCCGCTACGAGTGGGTGGCCTTCACCAGCGCGAACGCGGTCAAGGCCGTGCGCGAGAAGTTCGAGGAGTACGGCCTCGACGCGCGGGCCTTCGCCGGGCTCAAGGTGGCGGCCGTGGGCGAGGCGACCGCGCGGGCCCTGGTCGAGTTCGGGGTCAAGCCCGACCTGCTGCCCTCGGGCGAGCAGTCCTCCGAGGGGCTGGTGGCCGAGTGGCCGCCCTACGACTCGATGCTCGACCCGATCAACCGGGTGCTGCTGCCGCGGGCCGACATCTCGACCGACACGCTGGTGGCCGGGCTCACCGAGCTGGGCTGGGAGTGCGACGACGTCACCGCGTACCGGACCGTGCGGGCCGCGCCGCCGCCCGCGCCCATTCGCGAGGCGATCAAGGGCGGCGGGTTCGACGCCGTGCTCTTCACCTCGTCGTCCACCGTGCGCAACCTGGTGGGCATCGCGGGCAAGCCGCACAACGTCACCGTGATCGCGGTCATCGGGCCGCAGACGGCCAAGACCGCGGAGGAGTTCGGGCTCCGGGTCGACGTCATGGCCGACAAACCATCCGCATCCGCTTTGGCCGCCGCGCTGGCCGAGTACGGTGCCAAGCAGCGCCAGGCGGCCGTGGCCGCGGGTGACACCCCGCGCAGGCCCTCGCAGAACCGCCGGGGCGCAAGGAGAAGGAGACTCTGATGAGTGCGCGATTCCCCGTCGCCCGGCCGCGTCGGCTCCGCCGCAGCCCCGCACTGCGGCGGATGGTGGCGGGCACCCGGCTGCACCCAGCCGACCTGGTCCTGCCCGTGTTCGTCAAGGAGGGCATCGCCGAGCCGCAGCCGGTCGTCTCCATGCCGGGCGTGGTGCAGCACTCCCGCGACTCGCTGCGCAAGGCCGCGCACGAGGCGGCGGAGGCCGGCGTGGGCGGGCTCATTCTGTTCGGCATCCCCGCCGTCAAGGACGCCCGCGGCTCGGCCGCCGACGACCCCGACGGCATCCTGCAGGTGGCGCTGCGCGACGTGAACGCCGAGGTCGGCGACGCCATCGTGGTGATGGCCGACACGTGCCTCGACGAGTTCACCGACAACGGGCACTGCGGGATCCTCACCTCGTCGGGCGACGTGGACAACGACGCCACGCTGGAGCGGTACGCCTCCATCGCGGTGGCCCAGGCCGAGGCCGGGTCGCAGATGGTGGCGCCGAGCGGGATGATGGACGGCCAGGTCGGAGCGATCCGGGCGGCTTTGGATGGGGCCGGTTACGGAAATATCCCGATTCTGGCCTATTCCGCCAAATACGCCTCCGCCTTCTTCGGGCCGTTCCGCGACGCCGCCGAGTGCGCGCCGCAGTTCGGCGACCGCAGCACCCATCAGCAGGATCCGGCCGGGCCGCTGGAGGAGGCGCTGCGCGAAGTCCGGCTCGACCTCGCCGAGGGCGCCGACGCGGTCATGGTCAAGCCGGCGCTGGCCTACCTCGACATCATCGCCCGGTTCCGGGCCGAGGTGGACGTGCCGGTGGCCGCCTATCAGGTGAGCGGCGAGTACGCGATGATCGAGGCCGCCGCGGCGAACGGCTGGGTGGACCGCGAGCGGATGATCATGGAATCGCTGGTCGGGATCAAGCGTGCCGGGGCCGACATGATCTTGACGTACTGGGCCACCGAGGTGGCACGTCGGCTCTAACCATGGGGTTTCCCGTCAACTCCTGTGGCCTGTGCGTTAGAGTGCGATAACAAGTGCTGGTGTGTCCCGCGTGTGCGATCGCCCGCCCGGAGCCGGGACCTCCTCAGGCGCGGGAATCGACGGGAGACACCAAATGGTGGGGGTACCACTGGCTCGGCGTACCAGAAAACGGTCACGGCCGACGCGCATCGCCTCAGTGCTCGAATACGCCGCCATGGGATGGCCGGTCGTGCCCGGGGCCTACCCGCTGCGGAACGGTCCGCGCGCGTGCTCCTGTGACCGGCTCGGCTGTCCTGACCCCGGCGCCCATCCGCTCTCTCCGGCCTGGCACCTGCAGGCCACGACGGACCCAGCGCTGCTCACCCGGTGGTGGCAGGCCGAGCCCGAGGCCGGTGTGATTCTGCCCACCGGACGCGTGTTCGACGTCTTCGACGTACCGCTCGCCGTCGGCCTGTCGGCCCTCACCCGGATCGACGCCGCGGGAGCACATCCTGGCCCGGTCGCCGCCAAAGGCGACCGGGTTTTGTTTTACGTGGCCACGCGCGGCAATCCGGAGGACGAGGACGAGTGGTGGTCGTGCCACCTGGACTGCGACCCGGCGGCCATTGAGGACACGCCGGGGCTGCGGTGGCACTGCCGCGACAGCTACGTACTCGCGCCGCCCTCGGTCCTGCCCTCCGGGCAGCCCATCTCGTGGCTGCGGCCCCCGGACGGGCTGCCGCTGCCCGACCCGCTACGCATCCTGGAGTGGCTCGCCGACTGAGTCAGAACCGGCGGATGTCGCGCTGATCCACCTCGCTCATGACCTTGGCGACAGTGGCGAAGTCGTCGTCAACGTGGAGCACAGTGAGCCCGTGGTGCACAGCGGTGGCGCACAAAAGCAGGTCGATGACTCCAGCGGAATGATGTTGTCCCGTCTGTGTCAGCTTGTACTGTGCGTTCTCCACCCATCGCCAGGCCGTCTTAGGCACGGGTGCGAGTTCACAGAGAGTATCGAGCTCGTTCTCCAATTCGTCCCTGTGGGCAGGGCCCGTGGCCGAATAGAGGAATTCCGTTCTTGTGGGCTCGCAGATCCGCAGCGGCTGTGTGGTGATCCGGTCGCCCCATGTCTCAAGCGCATCGGCGTTCCGCAAGAGGTGCTACAGCGCGGACGTGTCGATGAGATAGGACATCAGCTGATGGCCTCTTTCCAGGCCGTTCTCGCTGCCTGGCGTGCCGCCGAGGTCTCGTCGAACTCACCGCGTCGCGCGCGTGCGGCGAGCTTCTCCAGTGCCTCGATCCGTTTGACCCGTGCGACGTATTCCCGGAGAGCGAGGTTGACCACTCTGAAGGCTGGCCGCCGTCCCGGCTAACCTGGATCAGGTGAGCCGTACACAGAACTCCGAGGACCTGTTCGCCCGCGCCCGCGAGATCGTGCCCGGGGGCGTCAACTCTCCGGTGCGCGCGTTCGGCGCCGTCGGTGGCACGCCGCGTTTCATGGCCTCAGGTCAGGGGCCCTACATCACCGATGTGGACGGCAACCGCTACGTGGATCTGGTCTGCTCCTGGGGGCCGATGATCCTCGGGCACCGGCACCCCGCGGTCGTCGAGGCCGTGTCGGGGGCGATCGCCAGCGGCTTCTCCTACGGCACCGCCACCCAGGGCGAGGTCGAGCTGGCCGAGGAGATCGTGGCCAGGGTGGCGCCGGTCGAGAAGGTACGGCTGGTCAGCTCGGGCACCGAGGCGACCATGAGCGCGGTGCGGCTGGCGCGCGGATTCACCGGGCGGTCGAAGGTGATCAAGTTCGCCGGGTGCTACCACGGGCACGTGGACGCGCTGCTGGCCTCGGCCGGGTCCGGGGTGGTGACGTTCGGGCTGCCCGACACGCCGGGTGTGACCGGGGCGTCTGCGGCGGACACGATCGTGCTGCCGTACAACTCGATCGAGGCCGTCGAGGAGGCGTTCGCAGCGGCGGACGTCGCATGCGTGATCACCGAGGCCTGCCCCGCGAACATGGGTGTCGTCCCGCCACGTGAGGGTTTCAACGCGCGCCTGCGCGAGCTGTGCACGGCCAACGGGGCGCTGCTGATCGTCGATGAGGTGCTGACGGGGTTCCGGGTCTCGGCCGCCGGATGGTACGGGCTGGACCCGGTGGATGCCGACCTGATGACGTTCGGGAAGGTCATGGGCGGCGGGCTGCCGGCGGCCGCATTCGGCGGGCGGGCGGACGTCATGGCCTATCTGGCGCCCGAGGGGCCGGTCTACCAGGCGGGCACGTTGTCGGGTAACCCGCTGGCGTGCGCGGCCGGGCTGGCCACGCTGCGGGCCCTGGACGCCGCCGCGTACGAGCGGGTGGACGGCGCCGCGCTCACAGTCGGCAAGGCCGCCTCCGAGGCGCTGGCCGCGGCCGGGGTGCCGCACCGGCTCCAGCGGGCGGGCAGCCTGTTCTCGATCTTCTTCACGGACGCCGAGGTGACGAACTTCGCCGAGGCCAAGACACAGAACACCGCAGCGTTCACCGCGTTCTTCCACGCGATGCTGGACCAGGGCGTCTATCTGCCGCCGTCGGCGTACGAGGCGTGGTTCCTGTCGGCCGCGCACGACGACCAGGCGCTCAACCAGGTCGCGGAGGCGCTGCCGGCCGCGGCGAAGGCCGCCGCCGCCGTGCTTTGAGACGCGGTGCTCTAAGACGCGGTGCTCTAAGACACGGCGTGTACGGCGCCACGATCGAAGCGTCGTAGCGGCGCAGCAGCCATCCCCAGACGCCGAACCCGCCCAGCGTGGAGATGAACGCCCGGCGCTGGACCACGTTGCCCAGACCCCAGGCGGCCGCGGCCGCCACGCAGAGGGTGAAGGCCCCGATCGGGCCGGACACCCCGAAATCGTACGCGACCAGGGCGAGGCCGCCGAAGGCGACGGCCAGACCGAGGAGTGGCGAAGCGGGCGCGACCATGAGCGCGGCCGCGAGGCCGACGGCGAGGGGGAGGTGGCGGGGCCGCACTCAGCGAGTGGGCTTCTGGTAACGGATGCGCTGGTCGCGAGCCTGCTCGGCCAGCACCTTCAGGTACGAGGTGGTGCTCGGCTGCTGCTTCTTCGTGTTAATGATTCTCATGCATCTATTTTCATCTGCTACACATTCAAGCACAAGCGAGACTTTCTACGCTAAACCCTTTAGGCTGGCTTACATGTTGGACTTGAACCGGCTCAAGGCTCTTCACGCAGTTCACGTCTACGGGTCGGTGGGAGCGGCGGCCGACGCGCTCATGGTCACCCCGTCGGCCGTGTCCCAGCAGATCGCCAAGCTGGAGCGGGAAACCGGCGCCAGGCTCGTGGAGCGCAACGGCCGCGGCGTCCGGCTGACGGACGCCGCCGGGCTGCTTGCCGAGCACGCCGAGCGCATCCTCGCCCTGGTCGAGACCGCCGAGGCGGACTTCGAGGCGCTGCGCGGCGAGGTCGTCGGCCGGCTGAACATCGCCGCCTTCCCCACCGCCGTCCGCGGGATCATGCCGAAGGCGCTGAGCTCGCTCCGGACCCGCCACCCCGACCTGTGGGTCCAGCTCAACGAGCGCGAGCCTGAGCGGGTGGTGCGCGACGTGGCCAGGGGCGAGCTGGACCTGGGCGTGATCCAGGACTGGCTCAACAGGCCCATGGCCATGCCCGACGGGCTGTCCAGGGCCACGCTGCTCGACGACATCGCCGACGTGGCGTTGCCCGCCGGCCATCCACTGGCCGAGGCCAGGGAGGTGGAGCTGGCCCAGCTGCACGGCGAGCGGTGGATCAGCTCCTCGCCCGGCACCGTGTGCAGCGACTGGCTGGTGTTCACGCTGCGCAACGCCTCGCTGGAGCCGGTGATCGCGTGCATGGCCGACGAATACCCGACGCAGCTCGCCCTGGTGGCGGGCGGCCTGGGCTGTGCGATCGTGCCGCGGCTCGGCCGGGACTGCGTGCCCGACGGCGTGCGGCTCGTGCCGATCAGGCCACGGCAGTCGCGCCGGATCTACGCCGTGTGGCGGTCGGACGCGGCCCGCCGGCCCGCGATCAGAGCCCTGGTCGAGGCCCTCGCCGAGGCGAGCAGGGAGCAGGAGAACGCCTGGGCGGTCAGCTGAGGGCGACGGATCGCCGTGCGGTCAGCGCGATGAACGCCGTGCGATCAGCTGAGCGCGATGGCCACGACGCCGCCGAGGATCACTCCTGCGGCCAGCAGCCGGCGCGGCAGGTCGCCCTCGGCCAGCAGGCGCCCGCCGAGCACGACCGCGATCAGCACGCTGATCTCCCGGGCCGGCGCCACCACGCTCACCGGCGCCATCGTGAACGCGTACAGCACCAGCAGGTACGACACGAAGGCCAGCACGGCGGCCCCCAGGATCCCGAACCGGTGCTGCCGCCACACCGGTAAGATCAGCCGCCGCCGCGCGCCGAGCACGAACGGCGTGAGCACGAGGGCGCGCCCGACCTCGCCGAGGTAGTTGAGCATCAACGGGGCCACCGCGAACGCGCTCACCACCCGCGAGTCCCAGACCGTGTAGCCCGCGATGAACAGCCCCACGACCAGCCCCGCCAGCACCCCGCTGAGATCGCCGCGGGCGGCGTTCCCGCTCAGCAGCAACACGCCCACCCCCACCAGCGCGATCCCCGCCACGCCCGCCGCGGACGGGCGCTCGCCCAGGAACAGCACGGCGACCAGGCTCGCCAGCATCGGCCCCGTGCCGCGCGCGACCGGGTAGACCACCGACAGGTCGCCCGCGCCGTACCCGCGCTGGAGCAGCACGAAGTAGCAAAGGTGGATGGCCGTGCTGCCGCCGATCACGGCGAGGTCCCTCCAGGTCAGCCGGGCACCGGTGACCAGCAGGAACCCGGCGAACAGCGGGCTCCACACGACCGCGGCGGCGACGGCGACGAGCCAGACGAAGACCAGGCCGTCGGCTTGGGAGGCCCGCTTGCTCAGCAGGTTCCACGTGGCGTGGGCGACGGCGGCGACGAGGACGAGGACGAGGGCCCAGGGACTCACTCGGCGGCTCCTTCCGGAGCCGACCCTACCTTCGCGTGAATTCGCGGTGAACGCGGGCCTTGACCGCGCGGCCCGGCCGAGCGGATAGGCTGTGCGCACCATGGCTGAAACCACCGTCGTCCACCTGTTGCGCCACGGTGAGGTGCACAACCCCAGAGGCGTCCTCTACGGCCGGTTGCCCGGCTACCACCTGTCGGAGACAGGCCAGCTCATGGCCGACACGGTCGCCAAGGCGGTCGGCGGCCGTGACATCGTCGCGCTCTACAGCTCCCCGCTCGAACGCGCGCTGGAGACTTCGGCCCCCATCGCCGACAAGCTGGGCCTGGAGGTCCAGCAGGACGTCCGGCTGATCGAGGCGGGCAACCTCCTGGAGGGCCGCTCGGTGGGGCAGGGGATGGCGGTGTTCCGCGACTGGCGCAACTACCGCTATTTCTGGAACCCGATGCGCCCGTCCTGGGGCGAGCCGTATCCGGCCATCGTCCAGCGGATGAAGTCGATGATCGACGAAGCCAGGGCCGCGGCGCGCGGGCACGAGACGGTGCTCGTCAGCCACCAGCTCCCGATCTGGGCGATCAGGATGGCGGCCGAGGGCCGCAGGCTGTGGCACGACCCCCGGCGCAGGCAGTGCGCACTGGCCAGCCTCACCACGCTCACGTTCGATGGGGACCGCCTGATCAGCATCGGCTACAGCGAGCCGGCCGGCTCGCTGGACACGGGGCCCTCCATCCCCGGCGCCTGAACCCGATGTCCGGGGCGTACGACCCCGCCGGTAGAGTTGCAAGCTCTACCGGTTGTAGTACAAGGAGATCTTCCTCCGTGCGCGCCAAGTCCGTCTTCCTCGTTCTCCTGGCCCTGCTGGTCGCGGGCTGCGCCGGCAACCAGAGCGGCCAGCCGCAGGCCGGCGACACCCGGTTCGTCGCGGGTGACGGGAAGATGCAGGTGTTCGCCGCGGACGAGCGCGAGGCCGCGCCCGCGATCCAGGGGCCGACTCTCGACGGGGGCAGCGCCTCGCTCGCCGCGCACAAGGGCAAGGTCGTGGTGCTCAACTTCTGGGCATCGTGGTGCGGCCCGTGCCGGGCGGAGGCGCCGGTGCTCAAGGAGGTCGCGGCCAAGACCAAGGGCAGCGGCGTGGAGTTCCTCGGGGTCGACTTCAAGGACCGCCAGGCCGACGCGCTGGCGTTCGAGCGCACCGAGAAGACCGGCTACCCGCACATCTTCGACCAGCCGGGCAAGGTGGCGCTGGCCTTCCAGGGCACGGTGCCGCCCGCGGCCATCCCGTCCACGCTGATCATCGACAAGCAGGGCAGGATCGCGGCCAGGGCGCTGGGCGCGGTGAAATACACCGACCTGATGGACACGGTGACCAAGGTGCGCGATGAATGACGTCGTGGCCTCCGGGTCGCTGCTGCTGGCCGTGCCGATCGCGGTGCTGGCCGGGGTCGTGTCGTTCCTGTCGCCGTGCGTGCTGCCGCTGGTGCCCGGCTACCTGTCCTACGTGACCGGCATGAGCGCCGACCCCAAGCGGGGACGGCTGGTGCTCGGGACGGTGCTGTTCGTGGCCGGGTTCGGCGTGGTGTTCGTGCTCAGCGGGGCGCTGTTCGGCGGGCTCGGGTCGGTGATGCTGGGCAACGCCGAGATCATCACGCGGGTGCTCGGGGTGCTGACGATCCTGCTCGGGCTGGCGTTCCTGGGCGTGGTGCCCGGGCTGATGCGCGACGTGCGCATCCACCGGCTGCCGGCCGCGGGGCTGGCCGGGGCGCCGCTGCTCGGGGTGGTGTTCGGGCTGGGGTGGACGCCGTGCATCGGTCCCACACTGGCCGTCGTGCTGGCGCTCGGGCTCAACGAGGGCAGCGCCGCCCGCGGGGCACTCCTCGCCGTCGCGTACGCGCTGGGTCTCGGGCTGCCGTTCGTGGGCGCGGCGCTGGCGTACAGCAAGGCTCTGCGTACGTTCCAGGCCATCCGCAAGCACTCGCGCCTGATCACCAGGATCGGCGGCGGCATGATGGTGGCCGTCGGGGTGCTGCTGGTGAGCGGTCTCTGGGGAGAGATGATCGCGGGCATGCAGGGACTGATCGGCGCGTTCGAGCCGGTGATCTGATGAGCGTTCAGGAGCTGGAGAGGGAGCAGGCGCCCAAGCAGGGCGCATTCGGGCTCGTGGCGTGGCTGCGGTGGGGGTGGCGCACGCTCACCTCGATGAAGACGGCGCTGATCCTGCTGTTCCTGCTCGCGCTCGGCTCGGTGCCCGGCTCGCTGGTGCCGCAGCGCGGCGTCGAGCCCGACAAGGTGGCGCGGCTCTACGAGCAGAGCCCCACCCTGGCCGAGTGGTACGACCGGTTCCAGCTCTTCGAGGTGTTCACCTCGACCTGGTTCGCGGCGGTCTACCTGCTGCTGTTCGCCTCGCTGATCGGCTGCGTCATCCCGCGTGCCGCGACCTACCTGCGCGAGCTGCGCCGCAAGCCGCCCGCCGCGCCGAAGAACCTGTCCCGCTTGCCCCACTTCACTTCGTTCGAGGGCGACCTGGGGGTCGAAACGGCCGCGCGGCGGCTTCGGAAGCAGCGCTTCCGCGTCGTGACCGGGGACGGCTGGGTCTCCGCGGAGAAGGGCTACCTGCGCGAGACCGGCAACCTGTTCTTCCACATCGCCCTGCTCGGCATCCTGCTCGCGATCGGCGCCGGCTCGCTGTTCGGCTACCGCGGCAACGTCCTGGTCGTGGAGGGTGAGGGGTTCGCCAACACGGTGGCCGCCTACGACCGCTACATCCCGGGCAGCCAGGTGTCCGCCGAGTCGCTGGAGCCGTTCTCGCTCCAGCTGACCGACTTCAAGGTCTCCTACCAGGTCACGGGCGACAAGCGGGGTCAGGCGCTCGACTACTCGGCCTACCTGAAGGTCAACGACTCGCCAGAGGCGCCCGCCCGCGACTTCGAGCTCAAGGTCAACACGCCGCTCGAGGTCAACGGCACGCAGACCTACCTGATCGGCAACGGCTACGCCCCCGTCTTCAGGGTCACCGACGGCCAGGGGCAGGTGGCCTTCGAGGGCGCCGTGCCGTGCCTCATCGAGGACAAGCCCACGATGAGCTCGGGATGCGTGCTCAAGGCGCCGGACGCGCAGCCGGCGCAGCTGGGGTTCCTGCTGCGCTTCCTGCCCACCAGCGTGCCGCTGACCGACGGCACCTACGTCTCGGCCTTCCCCGGGAAGCTCAATCCCGAGGTGCAGCTCATCGGGGCCTTCTCCGGCGACCTGGGCCTGCGCTCGGGCAGGCCGCAGTCGGTCTACGAGCTCGCGCCGCCCGAGGCCATGAAGAAGCTCACGCCGCTCGTCATGGGCACGAACGTGCCCAAGCCGCTCGCGGCCGGCCAGTCGGTCGACCTGCCCGAGGGGGCGGGCAAGCTGGAGTTCCTGGGCGTCAAGGAATGGATGACACTCCAGACGGCCTACGACCCGGGGCGCGTGCCTGCCCTGGTGGCCGCCGCCACGGCCGTCGTGTCGATCGCGCTCTCGCTCATGATCCGGCGCCGCCGGGTCTTCGTGCGGATCAAGGAGGGCACGGTCGACGTGGGCGGCCTGACCCGCACCGAAGGCTCCGCGGCGGGCTTCGCCGAGGAGTTCGCCGACATCGTCAAGGTTCTAGCAGCTGGAGAAAAGGATGCCCGCTGAGCAACTCGCCGAGCTGAGCGACCTTTTCGTGGTCGCCGCGGTCCTGCTCTACGTGTTCGCCATGGTCGGCTTCGCGATGGAGCTGGCCTTCGGCCGCTTCCGCCGCGGCAAGGCGGTCGCCGTCAAGCAGCCGGTCGCGGTGGGAGCGGCGGGTGGCGCGGAAGCCTCCGACGCCTCCGGCGTGGCCGGGCCGCCCGATGCCGAGGAGGCCGGCGCGCCGTCGCGCGGGGCGGCCATGGCAGGGACGGTGGCGCTCGCGCTCGCCGGGCTCGGCTGGGCCGCCAACCTGACCGCCATCGTCACCCGCGGCCTGGCCGTGGACCGGTGGCCGTGGGGCAACATGTACGAGTTCGTGGTGGCCATCTGCTTCGCCGCCGTGTCCGCGTTCCTCGGCACCCAGCTCCGCCACAACGTCCGCTTCCTCGGCGGGTTCGTCATGGTGACCGCAGCGCTCGGGCTCGGGCTGGCCGTCAAGGTCTTCTACACGGCCGCGGGTCCCGTCGTGCCCGCTCTGAACTCGTACTGGATCGCCATCCACGTCACCGCCGCGATCATCGCCAGCGGCCTGCTGACGCTGGCGGGCGTCGCCGGCGTCCTCTACCTGATCCGCGGCGACGGGCTCTCCCGCCTGCCGGCCCGCGAGGACCTGGAGCGGGTGGCGCACCGGGCGATCGTGTTCGCGTTCCCGCTGTGGACGTTCGCGGTGATCGCGGGCGCATTGTGGGCGGACCGGGCCTGGGGCCGCTACTGGGGCTGGGACCCCAAGGAGGTCTGGTCGTTCATCACCTGGGTGGCCTACGCCGCCTACCTGCACGCCAGGGTGACGGCCGGATGGCGGGGCAGGGCCGCGACGACCGTGCAGCTCGTGGCGTTCGCCTGCCTGCTGTTCAACCTGATCGGCGTCAACATCTTCATCAGCGGCCTGCACAGCTACGCCGACGTGTAGCCGGTCCGGCTCGTCAGTCGTCACCCCGCATGCGACGGTCGAGGTCGCGCAGGAAGTCGGGATCGTCGTCGGGACCCTTCGGCACACCAGGGCCGGGGGGAACCGGCCATGCCTGCCGCGGCGCCCGCGGGCGGCCGCGCGCCATCCAGACCAGGCCACCGACCAAGGGGATGAGCACGACGACCAGGACCCAAAGGGCCTTTGGTACGTTCCTAACCTCGTCTTCGGGGGTGGTGACCACGTCGAACAGTGAAAAGAGCCAGAAGGCCAGCAGCGCCAGGCCGATCAGAACACCTGCCATGCCCGAACTGTAAGCCATCTGCGACGTGATCGTGCTTCCTGTTGTCCCATTTCGGGTGACTAAGGGAAGATCCGCGTCGTACGGTAGAACCCGATGCGGCGGAGCCCACGGGGCACCATGGGCGTTGAGAGGTGCGATGGCCTTTTCTCATGACAAGGGCCGACATCGTCGCGGCCACTGGTGGCGGCGGGGGTCGTATCTCTTCTCGCGGGGCGCGGAGCGTTCGTTCTGGTCCAGCGTCCGCGAGAAGCACGAGGAGGCCCCGGACGGCGGCGCCGAGGGTAAGGGGCTCAACGGCGCGAAGCGGCGCCGCTGGCCGGGCGCTGAGCGGCGCGCCGAGCGGATGGAGCGGCTGCCCTGGCCGGGCGCCGACGAGGAACCCGAGCGCGGGGCCTGGCCGTGGGGTGGCGAGCGGAGGCGGCCCCGTGGCGACGACCGGGGGTGGCCGGGTGGCGACGGGCCGGGATGGCCCGATGACCGGGAGCGGGTGCCGTCCGGCTCTCCTGAGACGAGCTGGGACGGCTTCACGGTGCGAGAGCGCCGCGAGCGGCTGCCCGCCGCCGTGGTGGAGCGTCCCCGCTACACCTGGTACGACTTCGAGCTCACCGACCAGCCCCCGCGGGCGCAGCCGAACCGGCCCGACGTGCCGTCCATGGGCGACGGCCTGCGCCACTGCGGGAAGCTGGAGACGATCCTGCACCGCCAGTGGGACGCCAGGCAGGGCCCGCCGCCGCACGACGTCGTACGCGCCGTCGAGAGCCTGGCCCGGCTGCCCGACCGGCTGAAGGAGAAGCTCGCGGCCGGCCTCGAGGGCATCTACGTCGGCCCCGGAGGCGTCCCGGAACTCGACGACATGGGCTACTTACGCGGCGCCCCGCTGCCGTCCGGCCGCGCCACGTGGGACATCTGCGCCGGCGCGTACGGAGACCGCAAGATCGTCGTGGGCGACCGCCCCTCGCCCACCCCCGACGTGATGATGCACGAGGTCGGCCATGCCATCGACGACATCGACTCGGCGTACGGCGACTGGGTATCCGACTCGCCAGAGTTCATGCACCTCTACGACCAGGCCCGGCCTATCCTGGCCTCGACCTTCCACCGTCAGGGCGGCGGGCTCGGCCGCAAGGAGTTCTTCGCCGACGCCTTCGCCGCCATCGCGGCCCGCCAGCGTCCAGCGCTCGTCGACATGCTCGGGGGTGACACGCGGATGGCGCTCAACGTCATGCTGTTCTTCAACCGGCGCTACGGAATCTAGGTGATCGGCCATGTACGTCATCCGGCTCGCGGACGGGACCTTGCGCGTACCGCAGAGCCTGACCAGCGAAGACGGGCGTCTGATCGGCAACGCGTACGTGGAAGTGCAGCCCGGCGAGCCCGGTTACGAGCAGTGGCTGGCCGAGTCGCTGACGGAGGAAGAGGCGGCGCTGCGCCGCCGGCGCTGGGAAGAGGAGAACGACGACCTGGAGCGCGAGTTCCTGGCCTTCAAGGCCGAGCAGGAGGAAGGCGCCTGATCAAGGGGGCGGAGCAGGAGGAAGGCGCCTGATCGAGCGCGTTCGGGAAGAACGCTCCTGGTGGGGAGATCGGACAGGCGCCAGCCACGGTCGGCGGTTGGCGCCGCCCCGTGCTTGCCGTTCGGAAGTGTGGCCGGGAAGCACGCGAACAGTGGGTTCCGCCGGCGGTGACCCTGCCAAGATCGCAGGATCACCGTCTGCGCGGAACGTCAGACGCGCGGGGACTCACCTGCCGGCCGGTCGGCCGTAAGAACGTCCTCGCCTCGGAGAAGGGCGTGCACTTCCGACTCGCGGAAGCGCCGGTGCCCTCCGGGGGTGCGGATACTGCTGATGCGGCCTGCCGCAGCCCAGCGCGTAACCGTCTTTGGGTCTACCCGGAAGAGGGCGGCAACCTCTCCAGGGGTCAGCAGACGCTCGCTGCTACTCTCCACCAATCTCTCCCCCTCGCATCCCGCTTCCTGCCAGCGGGCGGACAGGTAACCAGTGTGTCGAGCGAAGCCTGATTTATCCGTGGTTTTCTACAAAGATCACGGGTTGTTATCAGCTGACTGCCCGATTGTTATATGATAGAGCCTCTTTGGGGCTCTCGTGGGTGTTTCTTTACGAAACTCCCTAACTGGGAACAGTATCAGTGCTCGCGTCCGATGCGAAGAGCGAGCCCTCCGCAGGTCCGAGTAACCTCGAACCCGTGCGTCCTGTTCTCGTTTACACCGCGTCGCGGATCGGCCTGTTTCTCGTGACCCTCGGTGTGCTCTACCTGCTTGGCCTGCAAAGCCCGCTGCCGTTGATCGTGGCTTCATTCGTGATCAGCGGACTGGCCAGCTACGTGCTGCTGTCCAAGCAGCGCGACGCCATGAGCGCACGTATCAGCGACAAGGTCGACCGGCCGAAGCCGCAAGACGACTAGGGCAGAGGGAACATGCCAATCCGGGCATGGTACTCCCGTCCGAGTCTCGTTGTGTCGCTACCGACAAGTAGTCCACCGGGATGCGCTGAAAACACCTTCACGCCGATGCCGCGCTCCCGCGTGGGATTCCAGCTGAGAGCCTTTCCGGTACGCGGATGAATGGCCGCGATGCCCGGCCGTGACACCGCTCCCGGCCCGGCCGAGTCGCGGCCCCGCGGATTGTCCAGCCAGCGCTGATGCCCGCCGACGTAGATCGCCGCCTCCGTCACCGCGACCGCGTAGAGCGAGTCGCCTCCTGTGGCGTTGACCCAGGTGGGTCTGATGTCGGAGCCTCTGGCGTACGTCTCGAATCTGGCGGCCGTGTCGCACATTCCGCCTCTGGCGCCGCCCGTGGTGACAACCGCGAAATAGCGACCGTCAGGTGAGAAGTCAAGGCCGCGAACGTACGAGGGAAACGCGGAGGCGCATTTGCGCGCGTACGCTTCGGTCCGCCACGGCGCGACGCGGGCCACGGGGCCGCTGATGTCGATCAGCCCGAGCTGAGGTCTGGAATGGCCGTCGAGCGTGGTGAACGTGCCGTCCACCGCGAGCCGCCCGCGCGCCACGGCCAGCGAATAGATCTTGACCCCGGACGTCAACGGCGCTCCCGGCGTGATGCCGAAGCCCGGGTCGGCGACGCCCGTGGCCGCGTCGAGTCTGGCCAGTGCCTCGCGCGGGCCGATGAAGTCGCCGCCGACGTAGAGCTTGCCACCCTGCCTGGCCAGCGCGGTCACCGTGCCGCCCCTGATGCGCGGCGCGAAGCCGGGCACCAGTGCGCCGTCGGAGAGCCGGAGCCGGGCCAGCGCCCGGGAGGACGTGTTGTTGACGCCGTGGAACTCGCCGCCGACATAGACGGTGCCGCGTTCGCCGGCGGCCAGCCCGTGGACGGGACCGGACACGACCGGCGCGAAGCCGGGCAGGATCCGGCCGGTCGGCAGATCGTAGGCGAACAGGTTGTCGCGGGCGTGGACGACGGTGCGGGCGGCGTCGGTCACCTCGCTGAACGAGCCACCGACGACGACGGTGCGGCCGACGACGGCGATGGCGTTGACGATGCCGTCGAGGACGTGGGGGGTGCTGTCGATCGGGTCGGCCGACACGACGTGGGCGTGCGCGACGGGGGCCGAGGCGATGATCGCCGCAAGGGCGACACGGGCAAGCATTCCCCAACAACTAGCAGACGTTGGGTAGCGCCGTGACTACTTTCCGTTGATTGTCCTGATAGCCAATAAGCTTTCAGGCATGACGCGTGCTCAGTTGGACAAGCAGCCGGACGAGGTCGCCGCGATGTTCGATCGCACCGCCCGGCGCTACGACCTGGTCAACGATGTGATCTCCCTCGGGCAGGTCAGGCTCTGGCGCAAGGCGGTGGCCGCCGCCGTGGACGCGGGACCAGGGGAGATCGTTCTTGACCTGGGGGCCGGCACCGGCACGTCCACTGACGCCTTCACCAGGTTCGGCGCCCGCGCGATCGCCTCCGACTTCTCGCTCGGCATGCTGCGCACCGGCGTGCGGCGGCACGGCGGCAACGCGCTGAACGGGCAGGGGGTGCCGTTCATCGCGGGGGACGCGTTGCGGCTGCCGTTCGCCGACGACGCCTTCGACGCGGTGACGATCTCGGTGGCGCTGCGCAATGTCCACGACACGTCGCAGGCGCTGCGCGAGATGCTGCGGGTGACGAGGCCGGGCGGGCGGCTGGTGATCCTGGAGTTCTCGCACGTGACCTTCGGGCCGTTCGATCTGGTCTACCGCGAATACCTGATGCGGCTGCTGCCGAAGATGGCCAGGCTCTTCGGGTCCAACGACGACTCGTACGAATACCTGGCCGAGTCGATCAGGGACTGGCCCGACCAGCCGACGCTGGCCCGGATCATCCAGGACGCCGGCTGGGAACGGGTGGCCTGGCGCAACCTCACGATGGGGATCGTCGCCATGCACAGGGGGTTCAAGCCCGCCTGAGCTCGATAGGCGGCCCGGATACGATTTCCGCCGGGCGGAGGCGGCTGCGCGAGGACGCGGGCCTGATGGTGTGCAGGTGCCGGGATGCGCTCGACGAGAAAGCATCACGGGACTGCATCGCCTCGCTCGCGGGCCCCTGGGCGCCGGGAGCCCGCTGCTAGCGTGACGATCATGCCTGCGAGGCCCCTGGCGACACGCCGTCCCCTTGGATCACAGAACAGCACCCCGACTGCCACTATGTACAGGAAAAGCAGTAGACTGCGGGCCGACAAGTTTGTGAAGGGGTTCACAAAGGAACGAAGGCGCCACACCCCAAGGCCTTCGCGTGTGTAGGACAGGACAGGTCCAGTGACCGTGCCACCAGCCACCGTGCAAGCGCAGGAGCTCGCCGCGAGAGAGCGACGTCGGAGCCGACGAGTGGCGAAGCGGGCGCGATCATGAGCACAGTTGACGCCGACGTCATCGTCGTCGGCGCCGGTCCCGCCGGGTCCGCAGCCGCTTTCTACCTCGCACAGGCCGGGCTAGACGTGCTGCTCCTGGAGAAGACCAGGTTCCCCCGCGAGAAGGTCTGCGGCGACGGCCTGACCCCGCGGGCGGTCAAGCAGCTGCAGAACATGCGCGTCGACATCGACGCCCCCGGCTGGGTCAGGAACAAGGGCCTGCGCGTCGTCGGCGGCGGCCTCAGGTTCGAGCTCGACTGGCCGCAGCTCGAGCGGTTCCCCGATTTCGGGCTCGTCCGCACCCGCCAGGACTTCGACCAGATCGTCGCGGCCAACGCGGTCAAGAACGGCGTGCGCCTCATGGAGGGCGTCACCGTCACCGGGCCCGTGCTCGACGACCGCAGCGGCCACATCGTCGGGGTGACGACCAAGGACGGCGCCGAATACCGCAGCCGGGTGGTCGTGGCCGCCGACGGCAACAGCACCCGCCTGGCCCTGGGCATGGGCCTGCACAAGCGGGAGGACCGGCCGATGGGCGTGGCCGTGCGGACCTACTTCGAGAGCCCGCGCCACGACGACGACTACCTGGAGACGTGGCTGGAGCTGTGGGACGGCGACACGCTGCTGCCCGGCTACGGCTGGGTGTTCGGCGTCGGCGACGGCACCTCCAACGTGGGACTCGGGCTGCTCAACACCAGCGCCCAGTTCAAGAACATCGACTACCGCGACCTGCTGAGGCGCTGGTGCAGGTCGATGCCGGCCGAGTGGGGCTTCACCGAGGAGAACATGACGGCCCCGATCCGCGGCGCCGCGCTCCCGATGGCCTTCAACCGGCAGCCGCACTATACGCGCGGCCTGGTGCTCGTGGGCGACTCGGGCGGGTCGATCAACCCGTTCAACGGCGAGGGCATCGCCTACGCCATGGAGACCGGCGAGATCGCCGCGGAAGTCATCGCGAAGGCCCTCAAGGGCGCCACTCCCGCGCAGCGCGAGCGGACCCTGCGGACCTATCCCCAAACACTGAAGGACGCCTACGGCGGATATTTCACGCTCGGGAGGTTGTTCGTTCAGGCAATTGGGAAGCCGGGTGTGATGACCTTCGGGACCAGGCACGGGCTTCCTCACCCGAGGTTGATGCGCTTTGCGCTCAAACTCCTTGGTAATCTCACCGACCGGCGAGGCGATGCGTCGGACAGGATCATCAACGCACTCTCAAAGGTCGCCCCACCAGCATGAATCTCAGACTCACCAGGCACACTCACAGATCAGGCTGCGCGCCCGCGCGCGCGGCGACTCCAGAGGAGGCGTAGCGATGGACCTTTACGTGCCCATCCTGGTGCTCGCCGTTCTCGCGGGGGGCTTCGCGATCTTCTCGGTCGCCATCGCTCCCTTCACCGGCCCCAAACGCTGGAACCGCGCAAAGCTTGACGCCTACGAATGCGGCATCGAGCCGACGCCCCAGCCCGTCGGTGGTGGACGGTTCCCGCTCAAATACATGGTCACCGCGATGCTCTTCATCGTGTTCGACATCGAGATCATCTTCCTTTATCCGTGGGCGGTCTCGTTCGCGCCGCAGACGAACGACGCGGGTCAGGTGCTCGCCTCCGGCCTGGGGCTGTTCGCTCTGGTGGAGATGCTGCTGTTCATCGTCACCGTGCTCGTCGCCTACGCGTACGTGTGGCGCCGCAAGGGTCTGGACTGGGACTGAAAAAATGGGACTTGAAGAAAAACTCCCCAGCGGGTTCATCCTCAGCACGGTCGAAGCGGCCGCGGGGTGGGCACGCAAGAATTCCGTATGGCCGGCCACGTTCGGGCTCGCGTGTTGCGCCATTGAGCTGATGGCCACCGGCGGCCCCCACTACGACCTGGCGCGCTTCGGTATGGAGCGCGCTTCGGCGTCTCCTCGCCAGGCCGACCTGATGATCGTCGCTGGGCGCGTCTCGCAGAAGATGGCCCCCGTGCTGCGCCAGATCTACGACCAGATGGCCGAGCCCAAGTGGGTCATCGCCATGGGCGTGTGCGCCTCGAGCGGCGGCATGTTCAACAACTACGCGATCGTGCAGGGCGTCGACCATGTCGTGCCCGTCGACATCTACCTGCCGGGCTGCCCGCCGCGGCCCGAGATGCTCATCGACTCCATCGTGAAGCTACACGACAAGATCCAGAACATGAAGTTCGGCGCGCACCGCGCCAAGCAGATCGAGGAGCTCGAACTGCAGGCGCTGCGCACGCTTCCGCTGATCGACCAGGAGGCCGCGAAGTGACCTCGCCCGACCATCTCCCCGGGAGCCCGGAGAGCGGCGAGACCCCCGAGGTCCCGGTTCCCGCGATTCCCGAGTCGCCCGTCGCCAGGCGGGGCATGTTCGGTGCCCAGGACACCGGCGACACCTCCGGCTACGGCGGCCTCGTCGTACGCCGGGCGCCGCAGCTCTCGACGCCCCGTCCGTACGGAAGCTACTTCGACGAGATCGTCGACGGCCTGGGCCTCGACGACGCCATCGAGCGCGTGGTCGTGGACCGCGGCGAGCTGACCCTGCACGTCAAGCGGGAGCGCCTGGTCGAGGTGTGCCAGAAGCTGCGCGACGACGCGGCCCTGCGCTTCGAGCTGTCGCTCGGCGTGTCCGGGGTCCACTACCCGCACCTGGCGGGCGAGGAGCTGCGCGCCGTCTACCACCTGTGCTCGATCACCCACAACAGGCGCGTGCGCCTGGAGGTGAGCGCACCCGACGCCGACCCGCACATTCCATCCACGGTCAGCGTTTACCCTGGTCACGACTGGCACGAGCGGGAGACGTACGACTTCTTCGGAATCGTCTTCGACGGCCATCCCGCGCTGACCCGGATCATGATGCCGGACGACTGGGACGGCCATCCGCAGCGCAAGGACTATCCGCTCGGCGGCATCCCCGTCGAATACCGCGGGGCCACCATCCCCTCGCCGGACCAGAGGAGGTCCTACGCGTGAGCACTGCTTATGACGAGGCGACCGAGGGCAAGGTCTACTCGGTCGGCGGCGCGGACTGGGACGAGGTCGTCACCGGGGTCCGCGACTCCGAAGAGGAGCGCCTGGTCGTCAACATGGGCCCGCAGCACCCGTCCACGCACGGCGTGCTCCGCCTGGTCCTGACCCTCGACGGCGAGTCGGTGACCGAGGCGCGCGGCGTCATCGGCTACCTGCACACCGGCATCGAGAAGAACATGGAATACCGGACGTGGACCCAGGGGACCACGTTCGTGACCCGCATGGACTACCTCGCGCCGATCTTCAACGAGACCGCCTACTGCCTGGGCGTGGAGAAGCTGCTCGGCGTCACCGACCGCATCCCCGAGCGGGCACAGGCCATCCGCGTGATGATGATGGAGCTCAACCGCATCGCCTCGCACCTGGTGGCCATGGGCACGTTCGGCATGGAGCTGGGCGCGACCACGCCGTTCCTGTTCGGCTACCGCGACCGCGAGCTGGTCATGGACCTGTTCGAGTACATCACCGGCCTGCGCATGAACCACGCCTACGTCCGCCCCGGCGGCGTGAGCGTGGACCTGCCCGCGGGCACGGTCGACAAGGTCGGCGAGTTCCTCAAGGAGATGACCAAGCGGATCAAGGACATCCGCAAGCTCCTCGACGCCAACCCGGTCTACGTGCGCCGCACCCGCGACGTGGCCTACCTCGACCTCACCGGCTGCATGGCGCTCGGCGTCACCGGCCCCATCCTGCGCGCCGCCGGGCTGCCGTGGGACCTGCGCAAGTCGCAGCCCTACTGCGGCTACGAGACCTACGAGTTCGACGTCCCCACCGAGCGCGGCTGCGACGTCTACTCGCGTTACCTCGTGCGCATGAACGAGATGGAGGAGTCCCTCAAGATCGTCGAGCAGGCTCTGGACCGCATCGCCGGTCCGCTCAAGGGCGACCCGGTGATGATCGAGGACAAGAAGATCGGCTGGCCCGCGCAGCTCGCGCTCGGCCCCGACGGGTTCGGCAACTCGCCCGACCACATCGCGCACATCATGGGCACCTCGATGGAGGCCCTCATCCACCACTTCAAGCTGGTGACCGAGGGCTTCAGGGTGCCGGCCGGGCAGGCGTACGCCGCCATCGAGTCGCCCAGGGGCGAGCTCGGCGCGCACGTGGTCAGCGACGGCGGCACCCGGCCCTACCGCGTGCACTTCCGCGAGCCGTCCTTCTGCAACCTGCAGAGCTTCCCCGCGATGGCGGAGGGCGGCCAGATCGCCGACGTGATCGCCGCGGTGGCATCTATCGACCCCGTCATGGGAGGTGTGGACAGGTGAGCGAGCTTTGCGAGCGAACAATTAAACACAGCACGCAAGTCATGAGGGCGCCGGAGGCGCACTCATGACTTACTCACCGGAAGTCCGTGAGCGTCTTGAACGAGACGCCAAGGAGATCATCGGCCGCTACCCCAAAGCGCGGTCCGCTCTGCTGCCGCTGCTCCACCTCGTGCAGTCCGAAGACGGGTACGTCACCGACGACGGGCAGGAGTTCTGCGCCGAGATGCTCGGCCTCAGCAAGGCCGAGGTCGTCGGCGTGTCGACCTTCTACACCATGTACAAGCGCAAGCCGGTCGGCGATTACCACGTCGGCGTGTGCATCAACGCGCTGTGCGCGGTCATGGGCGGCGACGAGATCTGGGAGGAGCTGACGGAGCACGCCGGCGTCGGTCACGACGAGGCGACCCCGGACGGCAAGGTCTCGCTGGAGCGCCTGGAGTGCAACGCGGCCTGCGACTTCGCGCCGGTCATGATGGTCAACTGGGAGTTCTTCGACAACCAGACGCCCGAGTCGGCCAAGCAACTCGTCGACGACCTGCGTGACGGCAAGGACGTGCGGCCCACGCGCGGACCGAAGAAGCTGTGCACCTTCAAGGAGGCCTCGCGCGTGCTCGCGGGCCTGCCCGACGACCTGGCGGGCGAGGGCCCACCGGCCGCCGGCCCCTCGCTCGAGGGCCTGAAGGTCGCCAAGGCCAAAGGATGGAAGGCCCCAGAGGCATGACTACCACTCTGACCCCGGTCCTGACCGCGAACTGGGACCAGGCCAACTCCTTCACCCTCGACGCCTACGGCGAGTACAAGGCGGCCAAGAAGGCGCTGGGCATGGAGCCCGACGCCGTCATCCAGGCCGTCAAGGACTCGGGCCTGCGCGGCCGCGGCGGCGCCGGCTTCCCGACCGGCATGAAGTGGGGCTTCATCCCCCAGGGCGACGGCAAGCCGCATTACCTCGTCGTCAACGCCGACGAGTCGGAGCCGGGCACCTGCAAGGACATCCCGCTCATGATGGCCAACCCGCACGCGCTGGTCGAGGGCATCATCATCACGTCCTACGCGATCCGGGCCAACCACGCCTTCATCTACGTGCGCGGCGAGGTCCTGCACGTGATCCGGCGGCTGCACGCGGCCGTGCGGGAGGCGTACGAAAAGGGCTTTCTCGGCAGTGACATCTTCGGCTCCGGTTACGACCTGGAGCTGGTGGTGCACAGCGGCGCGGGCGCGTACATCTGCGGCGAGGAGACGGCGCTGCTCGACTCGCTGGAAGGCTTCAGAGGTCAACCGCGGCTCAAGCCCCCGTTCCCGGCCGTGGCGGGCCTCTACGCCTCGCCTACTGTCGTGAACAACGTCGAGTCGATCGCCAGTGTTCCCTCGATCATCGCCAACGGGGCCGACTGGTTCGCCGGGATGGGCACCGAGAAGTCCAAGGGCTTCGGCATCTTCTCGCTCAGCGGCCACGTCACCCGGCCGGGCCAGTACGAAGCGCCGCTCGGCATCACCCTGAACGAGCTGCTCGACATGGCCGGCGGCATCCGTGAGGGGCACCAGATCAAGTTCTGGACCCCGGGCGGCTCCTCCACGCCGATCTTCACCGACGAGCACCTCGACGTGCCGCTCGACTTCGAGGCGGTCGGCGCGAAGGGCTCCATGCTCGGCACCCGCGCGCTGCAGATCTTCGACGAGACCACCTGCGTGGTCCGCACGGTGCTGCGCTGGACGGAGTTCTACGCCCACGAGTCGTGCGGCAAGTGCACGCCGTGCCGCGAGGGCACCTACTGGCTCAAGCAGGTGCTCAAGCGCCTGGAGAAGGGCCAGGGCACCGAGGACGACCTGACCACGATCACCGACATCGCGGACAACATCCTCGGCCGCTCGTTCTGCGCCCTCGGCGACGGCGCGACCAGCCCGATCCACTCCTCGGTGAAGTACTTCCGCGAGGAGTACCTCAAGCACTTCGAGATCGGCGGCTGCCCGTTCGACCCGAAGAAGTCCACTCTCTGGGGTGAGCAGTGACCGTCGTAGAGACAGAAACGAACCTGGTGACCCTGACCATCGACGGGTTCCAGGTCAGTGTCCCCAAGGGCACTCTGATCATCAGGGCCGCCGAGCTGCTGGGCATCCAGATCCCCAGGTTCTGCGACCACCCGCTGCTGGACCCGGCGGCCAACTGCCGCCAGTGCCTGGTCGACATCCCCGACGCGGGCAACGGCCGCGGCTTCCCCAAGCCGCAGCCGTCGTGCGCGATCGATGTCGCCGAAGGCATGGTCGTGCAGACCCAGCTCACGTCGCCGGTCGCCGAGAAGGCGCAGCGGGCGGCGATGGAGTTCCTGCTGATGAACCACCCGCTGGACTGCCCGGTCTGCGACAAGGGCGGCGAGTGCCCCCTGCAGAACCAGGCCATGTCCAACGGCCAGGGCGAGTCCAGGTTCCAGGAGCAGAAGCGGACCTTCCCCAAGCCGCTGCCGCTGTCCACGCAGGTGCTGCTCGACCGCGAGCGCTGCGTGCAGTGCGCGCGCTGCATCCGCTTCTCCGACCAGATCGCCGGCGACCCGCTCATCGAGTTCTTCGAGCGCGGGGCCAAGGAGCAGGTGCGCACGGCCGACGGCCAGCCGTTCAACTCCTACTTCTCCGGCAACACGGTGCAGATCTGCCCGGTCGGCGCGCTGACCGGCGCCGCCTACCGGTTCCGGGCCCGCCCCTTCGACCTGGTGTCCACGCCGAGCGCGTGCGAGCACTGCGCCTCCGGCTGCGCCCAGCGCACCGACCACCGGCGCGGCCGGGTCACCCGCCGCCTGGCGGGCAACGACCCCCAGGTCAACGAGGAGTGGAACTGCGACAAGGGCCGCTGGGCGTTCAGCTACGCCACGCAGCCCGACCGGCTCAAGACGCCGCTGGTCCGCAACGAGGAGGGCGTGCTGGTGCCCGCCTCGTGGCCGGAGGCGCTCATGGTCGCCGCCGAAGGGCTGGCCAAGGCTCGCGGCAAGAGCGGCGTGCTGGTCGGCGGCCGGGCCACGGTCGAGGACGCCTACGCGTACGCCAAGTTCGCCAGGCTCGCACTCGGGACCAACGACATCGACTTCCGCGCCAGGCCGCACTCCGCCGAGGAGGCGCAGTTCCTGGCCCACTCGGTGGCCGGCAAGGGCATCGAGATCAGCTACGCCGACCTCGAGAACGCCCCGCACGTGCTGCTCGTCGGGTTCGAGCCTGAGGAAGAGTCGCCGATCGTCTTCCTGCGCCTGCGCAAGGCGTGGATGAAGAAGAGGCTCAAGGTCTCCTCGATCGCCCCGTTCGCCTCTCCTGGCCTGGCCAAGATGGGCGGCACGCTCATCCGCACCGCGCCGGGCGCCGAGGCCGACGCGATCGGCGAGCTGGTCGGCACGCTGGCCGAGGGCACGGTCGTGCTGGCCGGCGAGCGGCTGGCCACCGTGCCGGGCGCGCTGTCCGCGCTCGTACGCCTCGCCGCCGCCTCCGACGCCAAGCTGGCCTGGATCCCGCGCAGGGCGGGCGAGCGCGGCGCGGTCGAGGCCGGGGCGCTGCCCAACCTGCTGCCGATCGGCCGCCCGGTGGACGACGAGACCGCCAGGGCCGAGGTCGCCAGGGCGTGGAACGTGGCCTCGCTGCCCGGCACGCCGGGCCGCGACACCGCGGGCATCCTGCGGGCCGCCCGCGACGGCGGCCTGGACGCGCTGGTCGTGGCCGGCGTCGACCCGTACGACCTGCCCGACCCGGCGGCGGCGCTCGACGCGCTCGAGAACACGCCGTTCATCGTCAGCCTGGAGATCCGCGCCAGCGCCGTCACCGACCGCGCCGACGTGGTCCTGCCGGTCGCAGCCGTCCAGGAGAAGGGCGGCACGTTCGTCAACTGGGAGGGCCGCGGACGCTCGTTCGAGGCGCCGCTCAAGGTGCCGGGGCTGCAGAGCGACCTGGCCGTGATCGGCAGCCTCGCCGACCGGATGGACGTGCACCTGGGCCTGCCGGACGCCAAGGCCGCCCGGCGCGAGTTGTCCGGCCTGGGCGCCTGGCGCGGCAGCCGCGTCACCGCCCCGCACACCGCCACCCGCGCCCAGGTCGCCCCGGCGGCCGGCGAGGCCCTGCTGGCGACCTGGCACCTGCTGCTCGACGAGGGCAGGTTGCAGGACGGCGAGCCGTACCTCGCGGGCACCGCCCGCCCCGCCGAAGCGCTCGTCTCCGAGGGCACGGCGGCCGAGCTCGGCGTCGCCGACGGCGACAAGCTGGTCGTGGGCGGCCCAGGAGCCGACACCGTCACGCTGCCCGTGCGCGTCGCCGACCTGCCGGACCGGGTGGTCTGGGTGCCGGCGAACTCCGGCGGCTGCTCGGTCACGCGTGACCTGCGCGCGGTGGCCGGCGACATCGTCACCATCGGGAGCGCCTCATGATTCACGTTCTCGCGGCCGATCCCACCCTGGCCAACTTCGGCAAGGACCCGCTGTGGATCACCATCATCAAGGCCGTGATGCTCTTCGTCTTCCTGATGCTGGGCGTGCTGTTCGGCGTCTGGTTTGAGCGCAAGCTCATCTCCAGGATGCAGAACCGGTACGGCCCGAACCGGGCCGGCAAGTTCGGCCTGCTGCAGTCCGTGGCCGACGGCCTGAAGATGGGGCTGAAGGAGGATCTCTTCCCGCGGACCGTGGACAAGGTGCTCTACCTGATGGCGCCGGTCATCATGGTGGTGCCGGCGTTCCTGGCCTTCTCGATCGTGCCGTTCGGGCCGATGGTCAACCTGTTCGGCCACGAGACGCCGCTGCAGCTGGTCGACCTGCCGGTGGCGGTGCTGTTCGTGCTGGCCATGGGCGCGGTTTCGGTCTACGGCGTGGTGCTGGCCGGGTGGTCGTCGCGTTCGCCGTACGCGCTGCTCGGCGGTCTGCGGTCGGCGGCCCAGGTGGTGTCGTACGAGATCGCCATGGGCCTGTCGTTCGTGGCGGTCTTCATCTTCGCCGGGACGCTGTCCACGTCGGAGATCGTCGGGGCGCAGGCGGAGACCTGGTTCGTGGTGCTGCTGGCCCCGTCGTTCGTGATCTACGCGATCTGCATGTTCGGCGAGGCCGCCCGCATCCCGTTCGACCTGCCCGAGGGCGAGGGTGAGTTGGTCGGCGGCTTCCAGACCGAATACTCCTCGTCGCTGAAGTTCGCCCTGATCATGATGGGCGAATATCTGCACACCTTCACCGCCTCCGGCATCGCCGTCACGCTGTTCTTCGGCGGCTGGCGGGCGCCGCTCCCGATGTCGTGGGAGTGGGCTCACACGGGCTGGGTGCCGGTGCTGTGGTTCTTCATCAAGTTCGTGCTGACCTTCTGCTTCATCATTTGGGTGCGCGCCTCGCTGCCCCGCGTGCGCTACGACCAGCTCATGTCCCTGGGCTGGAAGGTGCTGATCCCGGTCAACCTGGGGTGGATCCTGCTGGTCGCCGCCGTGCGCAACGTGGTGATCAACGAGGGCAACCGGATGCTCGGGGTCGCGCTCGGCGTGGTCATCGTGGTCGGCGCGCTGGCCGTCTGGATGCGGTTCGACACCGTCAACCAGCGGCGCAAGGAAGCCAGGAAGGCCCAGGTCGAAGCCGAGTTCGAGGAACTGTCCAACGAGCCGGAGGCGGGTGGCTTCCCGGTGCCGCCGCTCGATCTGCCGCACTACCACGGGGTGCAGCACAAGGAGATTCCCAGTGGGACTAACTGATTGGCTGAACCCCGTCAAGGGCTTCGGGGTCACCTTCCACACGATGTTCAAGAAGCCCGTCACGACGAACTACCCGGAGGAGAAGAGGCCGACGGCCCCTCGCTTCCACGGGCGTCACCAGCTCAACCGCTGGCCGGACGGGCTGGAGAAGTGCGTAGGGTGCGAGCTGTGCGCCTGGGCGTGTCCGGCCGACGCGATCTACGTGGAGGGCGCGGACAACACCGAAGAGGAGCGCTTCTCTCCGGGCGAGCGTTACGGGCGCACTTACCAGATCAACTATCTGCGGTGCATCCTGTGCGGCCTGTGCATCGAGGCCTGCCCGACCCGCGCGCTCACCATGACCAACGAGTACGAGCTCGCCGACAGCAGCCGCGAGAGCCTCATCTTCACCAAGGAGATGCTGCTCGCGCCGCTGACCCAGGGCATGGAGCAGCCGCCACACCCCATGCGGCTCGGTGAGACCGAAGAGGACTACTACCGGTTGGGGCGGACCAATGGGTGAGACCATCACGTTCTGGGTGCTCGCCGTCGTGTCCGTCGGCGCCGCGCTCGGCATGGTCTTCAACAGGAAGGCCGTGTACTCCGCGCTGATGCTCGGCACGGTGATGCTCTGCCTCGCGGTCCTGTACGCCGTGCAGGACGCGCCCTTCCTGGCCGCGGTGCAGATCATCGTCTACACCGGCGCGATCATGATGCTGTTCCTGTTCGTGCTCATGCTGGTGGGCGTCGACTCGTCGGACTCCTTCGTCGAGACGCTGAGGGGCCAGCGCGTCTGGGCCGTGCTGGCCGGTCTCGCGTTCGCCGCGCTGATCGTCCTGGCCGTCGGCAACGTGGTCTTCGCCCCCGAGGCCGGGCTGGCGCAGGCCACGGCATCGGGCGGCTACATCCGCTCGATCGCGCTGCTGCTGTTCACCAAGTACGTGTTCGCGTTCGAGATCACCTCGGCGCTGCTGATCACCGCGGCGCTGGCCGCCATGGTGCTGGCGCACCGTGAGCGGCTCACGGACAAGCCCACGCAGAAGGACCTGTCCCGCGCCAGGTTCCTCAGCGGCCGGCCGTCGCCACTGCCGGGCCCCGGCACGTACGCCAGGAACAACGCCATCGACATGCCGGCGCTGCTGCCGGACGGGTCGGTCGCGGAGTCCTCGGTCAACCGCTACATCGCGCGCTACGACGTCGAGCACGACCACCTGCCCGAGGATCCCAAGCTCGCCGAGGCCATCAGGCACACGGCCGAGGAGGACGCCGAGGAGCGGGACATCGAGCCGCAGGCCGAAGAGGCGAGCGACGTCGAGCAGACCACCAACGAGGTGACCAAATGACGACGCACTACCTCGTCCTGTCCGGCCTGCTGTTCGCCATCGGCGCGATGGGCGTGCTGATCAGGCGCAACGCGATCGTGGTGTTCATGTGCGTGGAGCTCATGCTCAACGCCTGCAACCTCGCGTTCGTCACCTTCTCCAGGCAGGTCGGCAACCTGGAAGGCCAGATCATCGCGTTCTTCGTGATGGTGGTGGCCGCGGCCGAGGTCGTGGTAGGCCTGGCCATCATCGTGACGATCTTCCGAACCCGCAGGTCAGCGTCGGTCGACGACGCCAACCTGCTGAAGTACTAAGAGGTGACTGGTGGAGTCTGAAATCGCTCAGATCACCCAGCACACCGGCGGCGTGATCGGTATCGCCTGGCTGATGATCGCCTTCCCGTTGCTGGGAGCGTTCATCCTGCTGGTGTTCAACCGGTTCACGAACCGCTGGGGCCATCTGCTGGGCGTGGCCATGTCCCTCGCCTCGTTCGTCGTGGCGGTGCTGGCGTTCTTCGAGCTCATAGGGTTGGGGGAGGCGGAGCGTCGCAGGGCAGTGCACCTGTACGAGTTCATCCCCAACATGAAGATCGACATGGGGCTGCTGATCGACCCGCTGTCGATCAGCTTCGCGCTGCTGATCACCGGTGTCGGGTCGCTGATCCACATCTACTCGATCGGCTACATGTCGCACGACGAGCACCGGCGCAGGTTCTTCGCCTACCTGAACCTGTTCGTGGCCGCGATGCTCCTGCTGGTGCTGGCCGACAACTACGTGGGCCTGTTCATCGGCTGGGAGGGCGTCGGCCTGGCCTCCTACCTGCTGATCGGGTTCTGGCAGTTCAAGCCGTCGGCGGCGGTCGCGGCCAAGAAGGCGTTCGTGGTCAACCGCGTCGGCGACTTCGGTCTGCTGGTCGGTATGTTCGTCATCTGGACCTCGTTCGGCTCGCTCGCCTTCAAGGACCTGGACCCGATCACCGCCAGTGGGGAGAACGGCACCACGCTGGCCATCGGCCTGCTGCTGCTCCTCGGCGCCTGCGGTAAGTCGGCGCAGCTGCCGCTGCAGTCCTGGCTCCTGGACGCCATGGAGGGCCCGACCCCCGTGTCGGCCCTGATCCACGCCGCGACCATGGTGACCGCCGGCGTCTATCTGGTGGTCCGCTCCGGGGCGTTCTTCTTCCCCGAGGGCTCGGGCGCCGCGCTCGCCGTGGCCATCGTCGGGGCGGCCACGCTGCTCGCCGGTGCGATCATCGGTTGTGCGAAGGACGACATCAAGAAGGGCCTGGCCGGTTCGACGATGTCGCAGATCGGCTACATGATGCTCGGTGCGGGCCTCGGCCCGGCGGGATACGCCTTCGCGATCGGCCACCTGATCACGCACGGCTTCTTCAAGGCCGACCTGTTCCTCGGTGCCGGCTCGGTCATGCACGGCATGAACGACGAAGTGGACATGAGGAAGTACGGCGGGCTGCGCAAGTTCATGCCGCTGACCTTCGTCACGTTCTTCATCGGCTACCTGGCGATCATCGGTTTCCCGCTGCTGTCCGGCTACTTCACCAAGGACGGCATCATCGAGACCGCGGTGCACCACCAGCCCGTCCTGGGCTGGCTGGCCGTGCTCGGCGCCGGCATCACCGGCTTCTACATGTCGCGGATGGTCTTCATGACCTTCTTCGGCCAGAAGCGCTGGGCCGACAACGCGCACCCGCACGAGTCCCCGCTCGTCATGACCGTGCCGCTGATGATCCTGTCGGTCGGCGCGATCTTCCTCGGTGGCTACCTCGTCCTGGGCGGCACGCTCTACCGCTTCCTGCGGCCCGCCGTGGGCGGCGAGGTGGAGGCTCCGACCTTCGTGTTCACCAGCACTCCTGGTCTGGCCACCCTGGCGCTCGTCGCCGTGGGCGCGGCCTTCGCCTGGATGAAGTACGGCCGCGCCGAGGTGCCGGCCGTGCAGCCGCGCGGCTCGTTCGTCACCACGTTCGCCCGCCGCGACCTGTACGGCGACGCGCTCAACGAGTCGCTCTTCATGCGCCCCGGCCAGTGGCTGACCCGCATCGCGGTGTTCTTCGACAACCGCGGCGTCGACGGGCTCGTCAACGGCCTGGCCGCGGGGATCGGCGGCAGCTCCGGGCGCCTCCGGCGGATCCAGACGGGCTTCGCCAGAACGTACGCGTTGTCCATCCTGATCGGTGCCGCCCTGCTGACCGGCGCCCTGCTCCTCGTTGGGACCATCTGATGTCACCCTGGCTTCCGATACTCATGGCGGTGCCCGTGGTGGGCGCCATCGTGGTGGCCCTGCTTCCCAAGGGCAGCGACAAGCTGGCCAAGCAGGTCACGCTCGCGGTCTCGCTGCTGGTGCTGGTGCTCACGGGCGTCATGGCCGCCGGGTTCAACCCGACGGGCGAGCGCTTCCAGTTCAAGGCCGATCCCGACTGGATCCCGAGCTTCGGCGTGAAGTTCGGGGTCGGCGTCGACGGCGTGGCGCTCGTGCTGATCGCGCTGTCGGTGGTGCTGGTGCCGATCGTGGTGCTGGCCTCCTGGAACGACGCCGACGGGGTCAAGAGCGCCGACGGCACGCTGATCACGCCCAAGCGGTCGGTGAAGACGTACTTCTCGCTGCTGCTCGTGCTCGAGACGATGATGATCGGCGTCTTCGCGGCGACCGACATCTTCCTCTTCTACGTCTTCTTCGAAGCCATGCTGATCCCGATGTACTTCATGATCGGGTCGTACGGCGGCGCCCAGCGGTCCTACGCGGCCGTCAAGTTCCTGCTGTACTCGCTGTTCGGCGGCCTGCTCATGCTGGTCGCGGTCATCGGGCTGTACGTGGTCGCGAACAAGCAGACGTTCATGTTCCCCGAGCTGATCGGGGCCATCCAGGACCCGAACATGCAGAAGTGGCTGTTCGGCGGGTTCTTCATCGCCTTCGCGATCAAGGCGCCGCTGTGGCCGGTGCACACCTGGCTGCCCGACGCGGCCGCGCAGGCTCCGGCCGGGGCCGCGGTGCTGCTGGTGGGTGTGCTGGACAAGGTCGGCACGTTCGGCATGCTGCGCTTCTGCCTGGAGCTGTTCCCGGACGCGGCCAAGGCGTTCACGATGCCGATCGTCGTACTGGCGGTCATCAGCATCATCTACGGCGCCATCGTGGCCATCGGGCAGACCGACATGAAGCGGCTCATCGCGTACACGTCGATCTCGCACTTCGGCTTCATCGTGCTCGGCGTGTTCGCCATGTCGGAGGTCGCGCAGTCCGGCGCGGCGCTCTACATGGTCAACCACGGCTTCGCCACCGGCGCGCTGTTCCTGGCCGCGGGGTTCCTCATCGCCAGGCGCGGCTCGCCGTTCATCGGGGACTACGGGGGCGTGCAGAAGGTCGCGCCGGTGCTGGCGGGCTTCTTCCTGGTCGCCGGTCTGGCCGGGCTCTCGCTGCCCGGGCTGTCGTCGTTCGTGAGCGAGTTCATGGTCATGATCGGGACGTACCAGAGCCCCGCGCACGGCGTAGGAGCCTTGACGGTGCCCGCGGTGATCGCCGCGGTGGCCGTGGTCCTCGCCGCCGTCTACATCCTGTGGATGGTGCAGCGGGCCATGAACGGGCCGACCGCCGAGCCGGTCAAGGCGTTCAAGGACCTGAACGCCCGCGAGGTCTGGGTGCTGGCTCCGCTGGTCGCCCTGATCATCGGGTTCGGCTTCTTCCCCAAGCCGCTGCTCGACGTGATCAACCCGTCCGTGAAAGAGACGGTGGCCAACGTAGATGTGCCGACCTCCACCATCGCTGAGAAGGGGACAGGTCAGTGAACCCCGTCATTGAAGCGCCGACGATCGAGTACGGCACGCTGGCGCCGCTGCTGGTGGTGTTCGGCGCGGCCATCATCGGCGTGCTCGTCGAGGCGTTCGCGCCGCGCTACCTGCGCAAGCCGATCCACGTACCGCTCACCCTGCTGAGCCTGTTCGGCGCGTTCGCGCTGGTCCTGCTGCAGGTGCTGCGCGGCCAGGTGCCCACCACGCCCTCCGCCATGGGCGCGATCGCGGTGGACGGGCCCTCGCTGTTCCTCTGGGGCGTCATCCTCGTCCTGTCGTTCGTCTGCGTGCTGCTGATCAACGATGAGGGCCACTTCGTCGCCTCCGCCGCGGCCGTGCCGGGCAGCGCCGACGAGGAGGAGGCCGAGAGCGTGAGCGGCGGCGCCGGGCACACCGAGGTGTACCCGCTGGTGCTGTTCGCGGTCGGCGGCATGCTGCTGTTCCCGGCCTCGCACGACCTGCTGATGATGTTCGTCGCCCTCGAGGTCATGTCGCTGCCGCTCTACCTGCTGTGCGGCCTGGCCCGCCGGCGCCGCCTGCTGTCGCAGGAGGCGTCCATGAAGTACTTCCTGCTGGGCGCGTTCTCCTCGGCGTTCTTCCTGTACGGCACCGCGATGGTCTACGGGTACGCGGGCACCGTCTCGCTCCCCGGCATCAACCAGGCCATGTCTGCGGGCTCCGGGCTCGACCCGCTGCTGATGATCGGGTTCTCGATGCTCGGCGTGGGCCTGCTGTTCAAGATCGGCGCGGCGCCGTTCCAGGCCTGGAAGCCGGACGTCTACCAGGGCGCTCCGACGCCCATCACCGCGCTCATGGCCTCGGGCACGCTCGTCGCGGCAATCGGTGCGGTGCTGCGGGTGTTCTGGGTGGGGCTCGGCAACCTCGACTGGAACTGGCGGCCGATCATCTGGGGCGTGGCCGCGCTGACCATGATCGTCGGTTCGGTCCTGGCGATCACGCAGACCGAGATCAAGCGGATGCTCGCCTACTCGTCCATCGCGCACGCGGGCTTCCTGCTCGTCGGCGTGATGGCCACGTTCGGCTCCGCCCCGCAGAACGCCGACTCACTGAAGGCGATCCTGTTTTACCTGGCGGTCTACAGCGTCACCACGGTCGGCGCGTTCGCGGTGGTCACGCTGATCCGCGACCCGGGCGGCGAGGCGGGGCACCTGTCGCGCTGGGCCGGGCTCGGCAAGCGTGCCCCGGTGCTGGCCGGCGTGTTCGCCTTCTTCCTGCTGGCCTTCGCCGGCATCCCGCTGACGAGCGGCTTCTTCGGCAAGTACGCGATTTTCGTGGCCGCGGTCAGCAGCGGCACGCAGCCCGGCGACTCGATGGGCGGCTGGATGGCCGGCCTGGTCGTCGTGGGCGTGGTGGCCTCCGCGATCGCGGCGTTCTTCTACGTACGCGTGATCGTGCTGATGTTCTTCAGCGAGCCCGCGGCCGACGGCCCGGCGATCGCGGTGCCCAGTATGGGGACCGTGGCCGTCATCGCAGTTTCGCTGCTGGTTACCGTAGGGGTGGGGCTCTATCCGGACTCCATGCTCGGTGTTGCCAGAGACGCTGCCAGCGGCCTGTTCATTAGATAAGGGGATCTCTCTATGTCTGCGCCTCCCGTGGTTGACCTTCCCATTGAGGACGAGCGGTTGGCGCAGGACGTGGCCACCGGTCTGGCTGCGGTGGAGAAGCTCCTGCGCTCGTCGGTGGAGAGCGAGGACGCCTTCGTCACGGAGGCGTCCAAGCACCTCATCGAGGCCGGCGGCAAGCGGTTCCGTACGCTGATGGTGCTGCTGGCCGCCCAGTTCGGCGACCCGTCCGCGCCGGGTGTGGTGCCCGGCGCGGTGGTCATCGAGCTGACCCACCTGGGCTCGCTCTACCACGACGACGTCATGGACGAGGCCCCGGTACGCCGGGGCTCCCCGTCCGCGAACGCCCGGTGGGACAACACCGTGGCCATCCTCACCGGCGACTACCTGTTCGCCCAGGCCTCCGACATCCTGGCCGACCTCGGTCCGGACCTGATCCGCATCCAGGCGCAGACGTTCTCCCGCCTCGTCCAGGGCCAGATCCGCGAGACCGTCGGTCCGCGCGACGACGAGGACCCGATCGCCCACTACCTCAGCGTCCTGGCCGACAAGACGGGCTCTCTGATCGCCGCGTCCGGCCGCTTCGGCGCGCTGCTGTCGGGCGCTCCGGCGGACGTCGAGGAGCGGCTCAGCCGCGCGTGCGAGGCCATCGGGGTGGCCTTTCAGCTCGGGGACGACCTGCTCGACGTGGCCTCCACCGGCATCCAGTCGGGCAAGACCCCGGGCACGGACCTGCGCGAGGGCGTCAAGACCCTCCCGGTCCTGTACGCCCTCGCGGCCGGCGATTCGCCTCGCCTGACGTCGCTGCTGTCGGGCCCGGTGGCCGAGGAGGACGTGGACGAGGCGCTGACCCTGCTGCGTGCGCACCCGGCGATGGCCAGGGCGCGGGCGGAGCTGAAGGCGTGGGTGGACCGGGCCCGTGCCGACATTTCCGGTCTGCCCGACATCCCCGCCAGGACCGCATTTTTGGCGCTATGTGACTACGTGGTCGAGCGTTCCGGCTGATTTCCTGACCCGGGCGGCTTTGCGGGCCGTCCGGAAGCTGTCGTACGTGAAGATCGCCAAGGCCAGCCAGACGATCGCGAACCCCATCCACCGGCTGGACGGCATGGTCTCCTTGGCGATCAGCACGCCGCACGCGAACTGCAGGACCGGCGCGATGTACTGCAGCAGCCCCATCGTGCTCAGCGGCACCCGGATCGCGGCCGCCCCGAAGCAGATCAGCGGCACGGCAGTGATGATGCCGGCCCCGACGAGCAACATGGCATGCCCGACCCCGTGGTTCGGGAAGGTCGACTCCCCGCTCGCCTGCAGGAAGATCAGATATCCCAGCGCGGGGAGGAGCAGCACCAGCGTCTCCACGGCGAGACTCTCGGTCGCCGCCACGTTGGCCCGCTTCTTGACCAGCCCGTACACTCCGAAGCTCACCGCCAGCGTCAGCGCGATCCACGGCAGCCGCCCGTAGTCGAGCGTCAGCACGAGCACCGCGACCGCCCCGGCCCCGACGGCCGCCCATTGCAGCGGGCGCAGCCGCTCGCGCAGCAGCACCACGCCGAACAGCACGCTGACCAGCGGATTGATGAAGTACCCCAGCGCGCTCTCCACGATGTGCCCCGTGTTGACCGCGTAGATGTAGGTGCCCCAGTTGAGCGTGACGACGATGGCGGCGACCGTCAGCAGTGCCAGCTTCCTGGGTTGCCTGGCCAGCTCCCGGAACCAGGACCAGTGCCTGCGCACGGCGAGGGCGGCGACGACGGCGACCAGCGACCACACCATCCGGTGGGCGAGGATCTCGACGGCTCCGGAGGGTTTGAGCAGCGGCCAGTAGAGGGGGAACAGCCCCCACATTGTGTAGGCGGCGATCCCGTACAACACGCCACGCCGAGAGTCAGGCATGTGGCCTATCTTCGCCCATTACCACCTTTAACCACAAATCTCCTTCTCTGCATGGAAATGTGTAGACCTACTTAAGCGTTGCGGTCTATGTACCCTGGGAAGAGACCTATGGAGGTAGTGCTATGGGCTGGCTGTTCGGCGGCAACAAGACATCGATGGTCCGACCTGAGGACGCTCTCCCGGGTCGCACGGAGACCATGCCCGTGCCGGCCCGTCACGCGGTCCTCGACGCCCCGCTCGCCCCGCCGTACCCCTCCGGACTGGAGGTCGCCGACTTCGGCCTGGGCTGCTTCTGGGGGGCCGAGCGCAAGTTCTGGCAGACGCCCGGGGTCGTCACGACGGCGGTCGGGTATCAGGGCGGATACACCACCAACCCGACGTACGAAGAGGTCTGCAGCGGGCTGACGGGGCACGCGGAGGTCGTGCGGGTCGTCTTCGACCCGGCGAAGGTGTCGTACGAGGAGCTGCTGCGGGTCTTCTGGGAGGCCCACAACCCCACGCAGGGGATGCGGCAGGGGAACGACGTGGGGACGCAGTATCGGTCGGCGATCTACTACCACTCGGCGGAGCAGCAGAAGGCGGCGGAGGCGTCGCGGGACGCGTACCAGCGGGTGCTGAAGACGGCCGGATACGGCGAGATCTCCACGGAGATGGCGGAGGCAGGTCCGTTCTACTTCGCCGAGGAGTATCACCAGCAGTATCTTCACCGCAACATTAACGGCTACTGCGGGATCGGCGGGACGGGCGTGGCCTGTCCGGTCGGCCTGACCTCCGGCGAGGCGTAGACCTGCACCCTCCCCGCCGGTTGCTGAGCATCCGTCGAGTCATTCTTTCACCGACCCGGCGGTGAGGCCGGCGACGATTCGCCGTTGCAGGAGTAGCACGAGCGCGATCACCGGGACCATGACGATCAGGGATGCCGCCATCTCATCGCCCCAGGGGATCGTGTACGCGCTGGACTGCGCGCCGATGTTGGAGATCACGACCGGCACGGTCCAGTTGCTGCTGTCCGACACGAAGGAGAGCGCGAACAGGTACTCGTTCCATGCCGCGATGATGGCGAGGATCGACGTGGCCGCCAGGCCGGGAGCGGCCAACGGCATCATGATGCGCCAGAAGGTCTGCATCGGGGATGCGCCGTCGATGTATGCGGCTTCTTCGAGTTCGTGGGGCAGTTGCTGGAAAAAACTGGCCAAGGTCCACACGGTGAAGGGCAGGATGAAGATCAGATAGGTGATGATCAGCGCGGGCAGTGTGTTGTACAGGTTCGTGGCCGTCAGCATCTTGTACAGCGAGCCGAGGATGGCGATGTTGGGGAACATCGACATCGCCAAGATGATGTAGCGCATCATGCTGCGACCGCGGAAGCGGAACCGGCCCAGAGCGTAGGCCGCGAACGCGCCCAGAAAAATGGAGATCACCGTGACGGACACGCCGACGATCACCGAGTTGATGATGCTCTGCATGAAGCGCGGGTCGCTGAGGGCGTTGTTGAAATGCTGAATCGTGAATTCCTGCGGCACGTAGGCCGCAGGGGTCGCGTAGATCTCCCGATCTGGTGAAAGAGCTGTCTTCGCGGCCCAGTAGACGGGGAAGAGCAGGAAGACCGCGATCGCGAGGACGAGCAGGTACAACAGCACTCGCCGTACCCAAGCGGCAGGTGTTCGCCCATGCCAGAGCCGGACCCGGTGCCTCGTCTGCTTCCTCATGGTCGGGATCTGTGGGATCAGGGTGTTGGTCACTTGTTGTTCATCCTCGCGTTCAGGCCCACGTACATCGTGATGAAGACGGCGATGAGCAGCATGGCGGCGACGCTGATCGCCGAGCCGTAGCCTGCCTTGCCGAAGTCGACGATGTTCTGCTCGATGTAGATCGACATCGTGGTGGTGTCTGCTCGTGCGCCGAAGAGCACGTAGAACACGTCGAACACGCGCAGTGCGTCCAGACTGCGGAAGACCAGTGCGACCAGCAGTGCGGGCCGAAGCTGCGGCAGCGTGATGGAGAAGAACCGCCGGACCGGTCCCGCTCCATCCACCTGCGCGGCCTCCTGAGTGTCGCGCGAAATGGATTGCAGCCCGGCCAGCAGCAGGAGCGCCATGAACGGCGTCGTCTTCCATATGTCGATCGCCGAGACCGACAGCAGCGCGGCCGTACGGGTGCCGAAGAAGTCGAACGGCTCACTGGCCAGGTGCAACTTGTCGACGAGCAAATCGTTGAAGACGCCGTAGCTCTGGTTGAACATCAACTTCCAGATGCTCGCCGAGATCACATTGATGATCGCGAACGGAACCAGCAACAGTGCCCGCATGATTCCACGACCGATGAAGACGCTGTGCAACGTCAGCGCGAGAATCATTCCCAGCACGACCTCGACCGCGACCGTGATCACCGAGAACTCGATCGTGATCCAGACCGAGGACCAGAAGGCCGCGTCCTCCAGCAGGGTCGTGTAGTTACCCAGGCCGATCCAACTGGAGGTGCCGCCGAAGGTGTCGTTGGTGAAGCTGCGGTAGATCGTGGTGATGGCCGGGTACAACGCCACCACAGCCGCCACGGCCAGGCTGGGAGCCAGCAGGATCCAGGCGAGCCGAGCCTGTTGCGCGGCGAGGCCGGCGCTCGAGTGACGAGCGCGGCCGGAGCGTCGCGGAGCCGTCATCCGATCAGTTCCCGCAGATCGCCGGCCATCTTCTTCACTCCCGACTCCACGTCCGAACCGCGAAGCATCGCGTTCACCGCCTGGAAAATGATCGTTGATGCCTCGTTGTACTGGGCGCCGACCTGGGTCGGACGCGCGAACGGGACGACCTTCTGCTTCAGAGCCGGCAGCGCGGCCTGTACCTCCGCCATGGCGGCGACGGCCGGCTGGGCGGGGACATCGGCGGAATTGATGGCTCGATAGGCCTGCGCCTCGGGGCTGGTCAGGTAGCGCAGCCACTCCACGGCGGCCTCCGCGTTCTGGCTGTTCTTGTTGATGGCGACCGCCCATCCGCCGGCGGCCGCGGCGGTCGTGGCGCCGGGCCCGGTGCCCGCGGGCAACGGCGCGACCGCGAACTTCCCGGCGACGTTCGACCCCTTCTGCAGGTCTTCGGCGTACTCCCAGTTGCGCATGAAGGCCGCGTTGCCTGCACCGAACGCGCTGTGCGTCTCGTCCTCGGTGAATGTGGTGACGCCTGTCGGAGAGATCTTGCCGACCCAGCTCTGGGCCAGCTTCAGAGCGGCGATCGCTTTCGGGTTGTCGACCGACACGGTGGGTCCGTCGATGAACGTGCCGCCGTTGTAGGAGGCTACCCATTCCAGAGCGTTGCAGGTCAAGCCTTCGTAGGCGTTGCCCTGGAAGACGTAGCCGGCGAATGCCTTGTTGGCCTTCTGCTCACCGGCCTGGATCTTGGTCGCCATGGAGGTGAGCTCGGGCCAGGTGGCCGGCGGCTTGGAGAATCCGTACTTCTCCAGCAGATCGGTCCGGTAGTAGAGGCGCCCGAACCCGCCGTACCACGGGTAGGCCACGAGGCGGGAGTCGATCGTGTTGACGGCGATGAGGTTGGGGTAGCTCAGCGCGATCTCGGCCTCGGTGAGATGATCTTTGAGGTCAAGGAGGTACTGGGCCAGCGCGGGCGGATAGATGAGGTCCACCAGCAGGACGTCGGGACTGGCCTGATTGGCGGCGAGCAGACGCTGGTCCGCGGCGTACGCGTCGGACGTGCTCTTCGGAAGCGGAACGGTCTTGATCTTGATTCCGGTCTCGGCCTCGAACTGCTTCGCCAGTTGCTGAGTGGTGGACATCTCCGTACCGAAGCCGGGGATGTCGGTGGCGACCGTCGTACCGGCGTATTTCTTGGCGGTGGCGGCGTTGTGCGCGGCTGGAGCGGCCGGCAGCCCTGCGGCCGACGCGGTGCCGCTGCTTGCGCCGATGCCGCCGCCGATGCCTTTGCCCTCGCCGCAGGCCGCCAGGAGCGCAGCCCCTCCAAGACCCATCACACCGAAGCGTAGGAAGTGCCGGCGGTCGATGCCGGCTGGGATCGCGCCATGACGCACCGTGTCGTTCATCTGGGTCCTCCAGTGGAAGGTCTGCGTCGATGTAGCGAGACGATAGGCCGACATCGGTATAGATGGCTAGTGTTCCGATACCCAGAATTAACACGATCTTCCATGAGCGCCCCGGGTGGCCAGGCGGCATTAACGAACCTCTTTGCCGGGGACTGACCAGCTACGTCAGCGAGCCGTGGGTCGTGCGTCAGCCGCGGAGTACGTTCACGGGCGCCAGCCGGCTGGCCGACCGGCGACCTTGACCGGCACACAGGCGTCTGCTTACATAACGACCTGTATAGATGGCTGCTCGCGGAGGTCGAATACATGCCGGAAGGGACGAACGGGTCGGGCGTCTGGCGGGTCGCGGTGCTCGGCTTCGATCACATGCATGCCGGCGATCAGCTGCGCCTCGCCGCCGAACACCCCAGCGTGGAGCTGGTAGGCGCGTGGGATGACCGGCCAAGCCGTGGCAGAAGCGTGCTCGCACACCTGGGCCTGCCTGAGACCCTGCTCTACACCGACGTCGACGAGATGCTTCAGCGCGCATCGCCGCAGATCGTCATCGTGTGCTCGACGACCGCCGACCATGTGCGCTGGGCCGAGTACCTGGCTTCCCATCGGGTGCATGTGGTCGTCGAGAAGCCCTTCGCATCCTCGCTGGCCGATGCCGATCGCATGATCGCCGCCATGCGCGACACCGGACGCACGCTGACGGTCAACTGGCCGCTGGCGTGGTATCCGCCCCATCGCACGACCAAGCGGCTGGTCGGCGAGGGAGCCATCGGGGAGGTCGTCGAGATCCACTACTACGACGGCAACCGTGGGCCCCTCAAACACGCACACGACAAGCGCGAGGTCGCGACGGGCGAAGACGTCGCCACCAAGAACGCGTCATGGTGGTATCAGCGAGCCGCGGGCGGCGGTTCACTACTGGACTACCTCGGGTACGGCGTCACGCTGGGCACCTGGTTCCGCGACGGGGAACTGCCGAGCGAGGTGACGGCGGTGACCTACCTCCCGCCCGGATTGGAGGTGGACGAGCAGTCGGTCGTCACCGCGGCCTACCCCGGCGGCCTGTCCACGTTCCAGACCCGGTGGGGTACTTTCACCGATCCGTGGACCATCCAGTCCGCGCCGCGTTGTGGATTCACCGTCATCGGTTCTGAGGGAGTCATCACGAGCTGGGATTACGCCGAGACCATCACCCTGCACACCGCCGCCCGGCCGGAAGGCGCCCCGGTCGCCGTGGACGTGCTGCCGGCGGCCGAACGGGATCACCTCGGACTGCTCATCGATTCGCTGGAGCGCGACGTACCGGTCGCCGGACCGAGTTCCTGGGGCATCTCCCGGGCGGGACAGCAGATTGTCGATGCGGCCATCTTGAGCGCACGCCTGCGCAGACCGGTCTCGCTCGCGGACGTCGCCGCTGCTCAGCCGCTTACGGTCGGGACCGGCCGATGACTGCCGACGACAGAACGGTGCGGTATCTACCGCAGGAGCCGCGGCACTACCGGCCGGGCATCGGGTTGATCGGCTGCGGAGGTATCAGCGCTCTGCACCTCGCCGCCTATCGAGAGGCCGGCTACGACGTGCTCGTGCTGTGCGATCTGATCGCCGAGCGTGCGTACGAGCGGCAGGCGGAGTTCTTTCCGGTCGCTCGTGTCATCACCGATTACCACGAGATGCTCGCCATGCCAGAACTCGAGGTGGTCGACATCGCCACCCACGTCGATGTGCGCCCGCCGATCGTCGAGGCCGCGCTGCGCGCCGGCAAGCATGTCCTCAGCCAGAAGCCGTTCGTGCGCTCGCTGGCCGAAGGGCGGCGGCTGTGCGCCATCGCCGATGAAGTCGGCCGCACGCTCGCGGTCAATCAGAATGGGCGCTGGGCGCCTCATTTCTCCTATCTTCGCCATGCCGTCGCGGCCGGTCAGATCGGCACACTGACCTCTGCCGACTTCGCCGTCTACTGGCCGCATGATCGGATCGTGGAGAGCGATCCACGCTTCTCCAAGATGGAGGACTTGATCCTCTACGACTTCGGTATCCACTGGTTCGACCTCATCGCCAACCTTTTCGGGGAGCATGGTGAGGCCCGGAGCGTCATGGCGAACTGCGGCACGCGCCATGGACAGGTCATCCCGGTCCCGACACAGGCCCAGGTCCTCATCGATTTCGACGACGCGCAGGTCAGCCTCGTATTCCGCGGCTCCAGCAGGTGGGCTGAATCCGGCAGCTACCGGGTCGAAGGAACAACTGGTGTGCTCACCCACACAGGGCAATCGCTCGGCGGCCCGGACGTCGTTCTCACTGACGCACGCGGCACTCACCCGGTGACCGTTGAAGGCGACTGGTTCGCCAACGGGATGCGCGGAACGATGGGCGAGATGCTCCGCGCGATCGAGGACGGGCGGCGGCCGGGCATAGAGGGCCGGGCTTCATTGCCGGGACTGGCGCTGTGTTACGCCGCGATCGAGTCATCGCGTACCGGGTTGCGGGTCGATCCCCGTGACGTCGACGCGCTTCCGCGATGAAGCCGGCCTGCCCCGCGCTGATGTGCCGACGCCCTGGCGCCGGTGCGTCAGCCGCGCTCGAGGACGACATCGAACAGGTAACGCTCGCCGACGTAGGAGGTCTCGGTGTATTCCATCGGTGCTCCCTGCTGATCGAAAATCGTGCGACGTTCGACCAGCAGCCCGGCCCCCACCTTGACCGCCAGCAGTTCGGCCTCAAGCGGGGACGCGGTCGCCGCCGTCAGCGAACCGCGAGCCAGCGTCGGCTCACGCCCCAGCTCCCGCACGAGTTCATGCATCGACGACGTCGCTAGGTCCGCCTGCAAGATCGGCGCACTACCAGGAGGCAGGATGGCACGCTCCAAGGCCAAGGGGATCCCGTCGGCCAGACGCACCCGCGTCACGGCGACGACACGATCAGCCGCGGCGAGATGCAACGCGCGCAGCTCATCTGCCGAGCCGGCTCTGAGTCCAGCATTAAGCACCCGCGAACTGGGCACTCGTCCGCGGGATCGCATGTCCTCGGTGAACGACCGCAGTCGGTTCATCCCGCGATGGATGTGATGATCGGCGATGAAGCTACCGCTGCCCGGCACGCGATAGATGGCTCCCGCATTGACCAGACGCAGCACAGCCTGACGCGCGGTCATCCGGCTGACGTTGAAGCGCTCACACAGCTCGCTGTCGCTGGGCAGCTGATCACCAGGTTGACCAGCGGCGATGAGCTTGCGGAGATACTCCTCGATCACCACGTAACGCGGTGTGCGAGCGGCAGCCACAGCCGGCTCCCTTCTCGTCGCAGCAACTACGAAGCTAGGTTACTCCATGTCTAGAGGGCTAGATAACCAAGATCGGACGCTGGCGGGCGCGCCCGAGGTGGCGTGCTGGCTGGGTGTCGATGTCGGCGGCACGAACATCAAATGGACGATCCTGAACGGTCGTGAGGTGGTCGCATCCGGCTCGATGCCCACGGCGCGCGATGGTGAGCATTCCGTCGTCGATCAGGTCGCCGAGCTGATCAACGAACAGGCAGGCGATGTCAGGGGGGTCGGGATCACCGTTCCCGGCCATGTCGATGCCGCTACCGGCCGGACCGGCATCGTGCCCAATCTGCCGGGACAGTGGCGTGACTTTCCGTTGGGCGCCGTCCTGACCAGGGCCACCGGACACCACGTCGCTGTGCTCAACGACGCCCGGGCATTCGCTCTCGCCGAGTTGCGCCTCGGCGCCGCGACCGATCTCGCTGACGCGGTCTTCGTGGCCATCGGAACCGGGGTGGGCGGCGCCGTCGTGCTCGGCGGAAGACTGCTCGGCGGCGTCGCGGGCCGCGTCGGCGAAGTCGGACACGTCAGCGTGGTACCCGACGGGCCACTGTGCGGCTGCGGCGGCCGCGGCTGCGTCGACGCCGTCAGCGGCGGCGCCGCATTGGTGACAGCCGCTCGCGCCGCCGTCAGGGCTGGCGCCGCCCCCCTTCTCGAACGTCGCAGCGGCGGCGACTTGGCGCGGCTCACTCCCGCCGCCATCTTCGCCGCGGTGGTCGACGATGATCGGGAGGCGACGGCGATCGTCAGCCACGCGAGCGCCGCGCTGGCAGCCGGCGTCGCCAACGCGTGCGCTCTGCTGGGGATATCCAACGTCGTCCTCGGCGGCGGGCTCGCGCACCGCTATCCCGGCCTCGTCGATGTCGTCAGACGGCGACTGGAGACAGTGGCGCCGCTCATCGGGCCGTCACTCATCCGGCTCGCCCACTTCACCGACCATTCCGCCGCAATAGGTGCCGCTCTCGGCGCCCAGGACGATCAATCAACCCTCTTGGAGTACACGTGAGATGGACTGATCAGGCTCGCCGCATTCTGGACGCACTGGACAGCACCCAGCAGGACCCGATCGAGCAGGCCAGCCAGATCGCCGCCCGTTCGATCGGTGGCGGCGGGCTGGTCCACGCCTTCGGTACCGGACACTCCCGTATCCCGATTGAAGAGCTCTTCCCCCGCTACGGGTCCTACCCGGGCTTCAGCCCGCTGGCCGAGCTGTCGATGACCTTTCACACTCAGGTCGTCGGTGCCAACGGCCAACGCCAGGCGATGTTCATCGAGCGTATGGAAGGTCTCGCCGACGTCATCCTCGCGAACTTCCAGCTACGACCCCAAGACGGCATGATCATTTTTAGCGCGACCGGGCTCAACGCCGTGCCGATCGAAATGGCCATCGGCGCCCGGAAAGCCGGCCTGCCGGTCATCGCGGTCACCTCCTTGGCCGCGACCAACGCCGCAGAGGCGCGGCATTCGTCAGGAACCAAGCTCGTCGATCACGCCGACGTCGTGATCGACCTTTGTACCCCTGTCGGCGACGCTCTTTGTGAGATCCCGGGGCTGGATACTCCGGTAGGCCCGGGAAGCACTCTGGCCGCCGTCGCCATTGTCAACAACATCAAGGTCCGCACCGCCGAACTGCTGGTGGCCGCAGGGCGCATGCCGGCCGTGCTGACCAGCGGCCAGCTCGTCGGCTCCGAACGGTCGACGGCGATGTTCGAGGACGCGTACCTCGATCACGCGGCCCGCGCCGCCGCCGTCCTGCGCAAGAAGGCACTTTGATGTCCGGGCGCGTCCTCGTCGCCGGCGCCCGTGGCGGCATCGGCGCCTCGGTGATGGAAGCGCTGGCAGCTGAAGGATGTGCCGCCTACGGTGTCGACCGCGACGACGTCGACGTGACCAGGCCCGGCGGAGCAGAGTCCGCCGTCAGGCAAGCCAGCGAGCGCCTCGGCGGCCTGGATGGAATAGTGCACGCCATCGGCATGAGCGGGCGCGGCCTGGGAGACGGTCCGATAACCGACTGCACCGATCAAGCCTGGACCGAGGTGCACCGGGTCAACCACGAGTCGGTCTTCCGGCTGCTGCGAGCAGGGATTCCGGAGCTGGCCCGAGGCGGCGGGGGGTCCATCGTCGTCGTGGGCTCGGCGCTTGCCACGACCCTCGCGGACGACTTCCTCACGGTCGCCTACGCGAGTGCGAAAGGAGCCCTGGTGCCCCTCGTCCGCTCGGCGGCCTACGAGGCGGCCCGCTCCGGTGTGCGCATCAACATCGTCGCGCCAGGGCTGGTGAACACACCCATGGCGCAGCGCGCTCTGGGAGACCCGGATATCACCCGCTCGATGGCGGCGCTACAGCCCCTGAGCCGCCGGGCGCTGGAACCCGCCGAAGTCGCCGCCGCGATCCTCTGGCTGCTGTCGGACGCGGCCCGCACCATGACCGGCGCCGTCCTCCCCGCCGACGGCGGCTGGACCCTACGCTAGCGCGACGAACGGAGCAGTGGAGTGTCTCTCGTCCAGACGGTCCGCGGGCCGGTCGAGGCGGACAGCTTGGGCGTCGTCGACGCCCACGAGCACGTGTTCCTGTCCAGCCCGGCCTTGCCCGGGGAACACTTCGACGACCCGGACAAGATGTGTGCTGAGCTGAGCCTCGTCGCCGGCAGCGGCATCGACACCGTAGTCGACTTGACCACGGTGGGGCTCGGACGCCGGCCCACTCACCTGGCCGAGATCTCGCGACGCTCCGGCGTCCAGGTCGTGCTGGCCACCGGCTATCACCGCGACGCCCACTACACCGCCGATCACTGGGTCCACCGCGAAAGCACGGACGTCCTGCTGGATGTTCTGCTCACCGACCTGCGTACCGGCATCGACGACCGGGACTGGCGCGGGCCGGCACCGCTGCCGACAACGGTGCGTGCCGGACTGATAAAGATCGGCGCCTCCTATCAGCGGATCACCTCCGGTGAACGCCGCCGGATCGAAGCCGGCATCGAAGCGGCACGGTTGGCCGGGGTCAGCGTGGCCGTGCACTGCGAGATCGGAACGCTCGCCCACGACATGCTCGACATGGCCGAAGCCGGCGGGCTGAGCCCCGACCGGGTCGCACTTGCGCACATGGACCGCAACGCCGACCTGGACCTGCATCGCGAGCTCGCCCAACGCGGCGCGTACCTGCTCTACGACACGGTCGGCAGGATCAAATACCGGCCCGACTCCGACCTCATGGCGCTCATCGAGCGGCTCCTCGACGGCGGGCACTCCGAACGACTGATGCTGGGAACCGATGTCGGCCGCAGCACGATGCTGCGTGCCTATGGAGGCGGGCCGGGGATGGACGTACTCGGCCGCGACTTCTTGCCCCGGCTGCGCCGCCGCATCGGCGATCAACCGGTCAACCAGATCACTCGCACCAACCCTGCCCGATTCCTCGCCATAAAGGATATTTCTTGATGCCCCCGAGTTCATTTCGCCTCGCCACCGCGATCACGCCGGTGCTCGGTCAGGTCCCGCAGGTAGCCACCGTCGACGTGCTCGTGGCCGGTGGCGGATCAGCGGGCTGTGTCGCCGCGATCGCCGCCGCTCGCTCAGGCGCTCGCGTGCTCCTGGTCGAGCGCCACGGATCCCTCGGCGGCATCGGAACCAGCGTCCTGGACACGTTCTATGGCTTCTACACCCCAGGCCCGAACGCGAAGGTCGTCGGAGGAATCGCCCAAGAGGTCGTCGATGCGCTTACGATGCGTGACGCCGCCTTCATCCGGCCGAACACATACGGCGCAGGAGGAGGTGTCACGTATTCCCCCGAAGTGCTGACCATGGTGTGGGACGAACTCGTCGCCGGCAGCGGCGCTGACGTCCTGTTCCACACCATGGCGATCGACGTCATCGTCGACGCCGAAGGAGGCGACGTCACCGATGTACTGCTGGCCACCAGGAACGGCCTGCTCAGGGCCTCTGCGAGCGTGGTCGTCGACTGCACCGGCGATGCGGATATCTGCGCCCACGCCGGCGCCGGCTACGACGGAGCGGAGACCGGGGAACCCGTTCAAGCGCTGACCACGACGTTCCGGGTCGCCAACGTCGACACCGACCGCGCCCGGTCGTTCCCGAAACAAGAACTGTTCGAGCTGATGGCTCAGGCTGCGAGCCATGGTGACTACGAGCTGCCTCGGCAGGAGGGCAGCATCCACCGGACCCCGGTCGACGGTGTTTCACTCGCCAACATGACACGGGTGGTGGGCGTCGACCCGACCGATGTCCGCCAGCTGACCCGCGCCGAAATGGACGGACGGCGGCAGGTCGGGGAATACGTTCGGTTCCTGCGGGACCTCGTACCCGGTTACGAGAAGGCCAGCCTGGTCGGACTGTCCTCGCACATCGGCGTACGCGAAGCTCGCCGGGTCCACGGCGACTACCGGCTGACCGCCGACGACGTACTGAGCGCACAGCGCTTCGATGACGCCATCGCTCAATGCGGCGCGCCGATCGAAGACCACAGCGGCGGCACCGACACCCTCTGGCGCTACATCCCGGACAACGGCGTGTACGACATTCCCCTACGCTGTCTCCTCCCTGTCGGTCTGAACAACGTCATCGTCGCCGGACGCTGCCTGTCAGCCACTCACGAGGCCCACGCCAGCGCACGCTCCATCGCCCAATGCATGGCCATGGGACAAGCTGCGGGGACGCTCGCGGCGCTGAGCAGCGCCAGTCGCAAGCCTCTGCGTCAGATCGACGTCGCAGAGCTACAACGCCACCTCTGCCGCGATGGAGCAATGCTCAGCCCGAAAACATCGATCTGACACGCGCGAGCGCATCCACCAGCACACCATCGCTCCCGGCTGCCCGGCTCGGCTGCCTCGCCGTGGATGACGGCCGCGACCGACCAGCTCGAAGGGGTCCAGAACGTACCACCCCACATCCTCATCCCATCTGCCAAGCCCCAGCAGGTCATCGACATGCTCACCGAAGAACTGCAGGCCGGCGCCCCGTTCGGCTACCTGGCCGCCGACTTGGGCACGCCAGCGGCGGACGTGTAAGGACCTTTTCCTGGCGCTGCGGCTGGGCTAGCAGACGCCGGGCAACTTACACACCTTGGCGGCCATCTTCCTGGCGTTTTTGGTCAGTCGGCCGGGGTCGTAGGCTCCCTCGTCGGTCGTGTAGATCATCAGTGCGCTGCCCTTGCGCGCGACGATACCGGTGATCGTCTGGTTCACTCTGCCGTCCTGCCAGGTCTGATAACCCATGCCTATGGCCTCGTCTCCCGCCTTGGCCTTACTCGTCCGCCACTGGATCTTGAGTTCGGGCGCCGACGGGTCGTCCTTGCGCGCGCATCGCTTGACCTCGGCGCGCAGACGGGTGAGCGCGGAATGGGCGGCGCGGCGGCTCTTGTAGATGACGAGCTGTTCGGAGGAGCCGCTAGGTGCGCTGGTCCAGTGCGTAATCGTGCGGGCTGCCACCCGGTCGCGGTCGACGGCGCGCTGGCGCACGCACGGGTTCAGCTCCAACGGCTTGGTGAGCTTGTCGCTGATCTGGTAGCCATGTTCGTCTGCCTCATGGGGATCCAGGTGCCTGCGCGCGTCGCGTTCGGTGAGCAGGAAGTTCTTCGGAATCTCGGTCACGGTCGCCGGGGACAGGGCCAGCATCAAGGAGAGTGTCACGCTGATCATGAAGAGTTTGATGCCGGCGGGAGCGGCTTGGTTCGCAGTCCTCTTCGGCACGGACACGCCCGCGGGCGCGGTCCGATACGGATGCCTGTCGCATGTCGCATGTCGCATGTCGCCAGAGCATGCGTTTATTTCGAATGTTGCGGATGCTGCGAAGAGGAGGTGCTGTGATGGCAGACGTCCAGGCCAAGCGAGTCCCGCCCGGGGTCATCGACGCCGAGATGGCCGATCGCGCCGTGCGCCGGATCAAGGACTACCTCATGCGATATCCCGGGCAGTCAAGCATCCGGGTCGCCGGCGAGCATGGCGGCGAAGACCCCTTGATCCTGCCTCGCGAAGCCGTGAGCCTACTCGCCTTCATCCTCGCCCAGGCGGCCGAGGGGCGGGGGGTCACGGTTATACCGTCCCACGCTGAGCTGACGACACAGCAGGCGGCGGACATGCTGAACGTCTCGCGGCCCTATTTGATCAAGCTGCTGGAAGCGGGTGAGATCCCCTTCCGTTTGATCGGTAAGCACCGGCGAATAACGTGCGAGGACCTCCAGGAGTACAAGCGTCGCGATGATGCTAAGAGACGTGTAGCTGTTTAAAGTGCCGAACGGTTATTGCGGCCTCGGAGTCATCGGGGTTGCCTGCCCGGTATACATCGGCCCTGCGGGCGAATGACGACCCGTCGTATGCGTTGGCCCCGGAGCTCCCGCATTTCCGGGGCCAACGCATACCCTCCGATCCGGGAGGCAGCGGCCGTGACCCACCTTCAGAGCGCCGCTGGGCCGGCTAGGGCGGGGAGCTTACGTTGGATGAGGTCGGCCATGGCGGCCTGTCCCTGCTGGTTGAGGTGCAGGACTGCGTCGATGCCCTCCTGGCCCGGAGCGAGTGCGTCGAATCCTCGGTAGAAGGGCGGCTCGGCCTGGCACAGCGAATGGTCCTCGAACTCGGGCCGGAGATCGACCGAATTCACGTAGGGGCTGACGAAACGGGCGTTTACCCCTCGTGCCTTGGCGGCCTTCGTGGCGTTCCTCAGCGTCGCGTCGAGCTCTCTCGCGACCTGGTTGCCTTCCACCCGCTCCTGTGCGCTGAACACCTGGCTGTCGCAGATCGGGTCCAGTGTGACGCCCTCGGCGTTCTCGCCTGGTGTGACCTGCTGTCCGTACGCGGTCAGCACGATCTTGGCGCGCGGGCTGCGGGTCTTGATGTCGATCAGGAGAGCCGTCAGCCTCTCACCCATGGCCGGTAGCAGACCTCTGATCGCTGTGGCGGGCGCGCCCGAGCAGTCCGCCTGGATGCACAATCCGCCGAATCCGGCGAAGTCGATATCGCCGGTGCCGATGCTCAGCATCACCACGTTGGTGTTGCGCTTAAGCGCGTCGAACTGAGGGGGCTCGCCTTTGAATGATTCCCGTAGTGTTCTGATCGCCGAGCCGCTGCAGGTGACGTTCGTGAAATTCACCTGCTTGCCACGCCGGCGGAGTTCGTCGACGATGACCGAGGAGTAGGAGTTTGCGCTGCGGAAGCAGCCTGCCTCGGTGCCCGGTTCGTAGTTACCGGCGCCGGTGCCGGATCCATAAGAGTCACCCATCGCCACTATGTTCAGCGACCCTGTGGATTCGGTGGCGTTGGCGGCCGTAGCGGGTAATACACTTAGCGTGCTGATGGTGAGAGCTGCTAGTAATGATTTCATGACGGCATCGTAGTGATATGCGACATGGAATGCGACGAACTCAGTGTGTTTCACGCTTTGTATATCTTGAGATGCAGAGCGCAATTCGGCGTATCGCCGCAGGTCAGACCAATGCCGTTTAGATATTGGTTGATCATTTGGGCGGAATTCGGCGGCGTTGGAAGGGGGGCGCCTCCTCGTGTGCTTTCTCTGTGAACGGCAGGGACCATCCGCAGATCGGAACGGCGGTACGACCGCCCGGCTCGGGCGACGGAAGCGGGAGCGGGGTCAAGCGGTGTGGGCATGCTGGCGTGGATGGACGGACACCTCGAGGACGATGGCGTGGGCGCCGTCGTCGTCGACGAGGTGTTCTTCCACTGTGGGACCGGCGATGCTCAGCTGGTGGCGGTGCAGCCAGCCGAACAGCTCCTGGCCTGCGCGGATCATCCCTGCCGAGGGTGGGACGACGGCTCGTACGACGGTACGAGTGGGCAGGGTGAGTGGCTCGCCGGTGTGATCGGTCGTGACCGCGGCGGCGAATCCTCCCTCCGGTTCCCCATTGAGCCAGGTCAGCAGGGTTGCCGGTGGTGCCGGGCAGACAGCGACCAGTTCAGATGGGTGATCGAGACTCATCCGACGGACGCGGAGCCGTCGGGGGCCCACCACGGTCTGCTGCGGAAGGATCGACATCGGCGTGGCGAGGTGGTCCTCGGCGTGTGCTGCGGTCGCGGCCAGCGTGGCGATGTCACGCCGGATGCTCGTCACGATCTCGCTCAGTGCCTGCCGTAGCTGTGTCTCGGGTGCGTCCAGCAGATCGGCGATCTGGCGTAGCGGCAGGCCGAGGCGCTGCAGTCCGCGGATGCGTTCGAGCCGCGACAGCTCGGCCACGCCGTACCAGCGGTAGCCGGTGGCGCTGTCGACCGTGGCGGGAACCAGCAGCCCGATCTTGTCGTAGTGGCGCAGGGTGCGTTCGGATACGCCGGCCATGCGCGCCAGTTGCCCGATCCGCCACATGACGTCCCCTCTCCTGGCCTGTTGACTTTGCCCCTGCGTGAAGGTTCTACCGTCACCGTCCATGACTGATCTGAACCCTCGGAACCGCCTCACCGGTGTGCTGCTGTTGACCTCCGTCCTAGCCATGGTCGCCGGTGCGGCCCTCGTGGTGCCATCGGGGTTGACCCTGAATCCGTCCGACCCCGGCGCCGTGCTGGCCGCGGTAAGGGAGCAGGCCGGCCTGCACCTGACCGGGTTGGCCCTCGACGTGTTCGGCTGGCTGGCACTGACCGCGGCCGGGCTGGTGATGGCCGCTCTCTCGGTCGAGGCGCCCAGGCCGCACACGACGACGCCGACCGGCGGCCTACTGGCCGCTGCCGGGCTGGCCGGTCTCCTTCACGACGCCGGAAACCTGGCACTGACCCAGTTGGCCGCCGACCCCACCGCCCCGGCGGCCGCCACCGTGGCCTTGGCGGTCCTTTTCACCGCCAAGTGGGCGGTCAACCTGGCCGGGCTGCTGTGGGTCGCTGCCACCGCCGCCGGAGCAGCCGGTATCCCGATGCCCACCGGGCTTCGTATCAGCGGCGTGATCGCCGCGCTTTCCGGTCTTGCCGCGGTGGCGCTTCCGTGGACGACCGGGACCGATGGCCCAACGGCGGCGCTGGAACAGTTCGGGTACGCCCTGCACCTGCCGATCATGATCTGGTACGGCGTGCTGGGCTGGCGGTATCTGCGTAGTCGGAAACCGGCGTCCGATACCGCAGTCGCGGCGTGAGGCGGTCTGGCTCGTACCCGTAGCGGCGTGGCGGCCTGATCTGTTGCTCCAGCCTCTCTTGGTCGTGGCGCTCATGGGGTGGCTGATCTTTCGCTGGTCGTCACGCAGGAAGTGGGTGCGCTGGTGCGCCATCGCCTTCGAGGCGATCGCGGTCGGCAGTCACCTCGTCACGGTCACCATCGACGGTGAGCTCGGTTGGATGACCCTCATCGACCCGGCCACCCTCCTGCCGCTCGCGATCGTCATCGAGTTGCTCACACAGTCGGCAGCACGCTGGTTCGACCGCTGACGTTGCCACCCATGAGGTCAGGGGCGCGTTCCAAGCCGAACGCCGGACTGGCCTGGGGGCACCTTCTGATCTCGGCGAACTACACCACGTCCGCTAACGCCATCGCGAGCACGGCCAGCATCACCACAAGCGTAAGGACAGCCATCACATGCCGAGCTCTCACCATGGCCCGGCCCACCGCGCGTTTGTGCCGCAGAGCACGATGCACCGCTCGTCGGGCGCGTAAATCGGTGATCTGTCTGCGATCCATGGCCTGATTCTGCATCCTTGTGGCGCGAGCCGTACACACCGAACGGCACGCGCTCATGACTGGCATCTTCGTCGTGAAGCGCTCTATGTCTGGGCTACTGCTGGCCGGGGTCGCCCGCCCGCGTGCGGCGGCGGGCGCGAACGGCCCCCACGCCGCACGTCTGGCGAGGCGTAGACCTGCGAAAATAGTGAGGTCCTCAGGCCAGTCCGCGTCCGGACCAGGTGGCCTTCGAGCAGTACGTGGATGCTGCGGGCATTACGGCGTCTCACTCCACCGTCGTCACGCCGGTTCCATCGGCCGGGTCCCCTCGATCTCGCTGGCGCTGTCCGCTTGGGCGGGTAGGAGCAGGGCGGTGACGACCACGACCACGGACAGCACCGCGCCGATGATGAAGGCCAGCCGCATGCCGTCGAGGTTGGCGAGCGCCTCTGTGGCTCCCGCGGATCTCAGGGCATCGGCTCGCGCGCTCATCACGGTGATCACGAGCGCGGTGCCGAAGGCGGCGGCGACCTGCTGCAGCGTGCTCAGGATCGAGCTGGCGTGGGAGTAGAGCGGCGGGGGAACCGCTCCGAGCCCGAGGGTGAAGACGGGGGTGAAGGTCGCGGCCAGACCCACCATCAGCAGCGCGTGCAGACCGAGGAGCTGCCAGAACGGCATGGTCATCGTGACCTGGGTGAAGCCGGCGAGCGCGAGCATGATCCCGATCGAGCCGGGGATGACCAGAACCCTGCCGCCGAACCGGTCGAACAGGCGGCCGACGGTCGGACCGAGCAGCCCCATCGCGAGGCCGCCCGGCATCACGAGGAGTCCGGTCTGCAGGGCGCTGAGCTCGCGGACGTTCTGCAGGTACAGCGGCAGCAAGATCATCGAGCCGAGCATCGACATGAAGGCCACCGACATCAGGATCAGCGCGACCGTGTAGGTGCGGTAGCGCAGGGTACGCAGGTCCAGCAGCGGCACGCCGCGCTTCTGCAACGACAGTTGGCGGACGACGAAGACGGCGATGGCGGCCAGGCCGGCCGCCACGATCGCGGCGGCGACGCGGACGTCACCGCCCTCGAACCGGCTGAGCCCGTAGACCAGGCCGCCGAAGCCGGCAGCCGCCGTCACCACGCTCAACCAGTCGACGGTGCTGAACTGGGGCTCTCCGACGTTCTTGAGCTGCTTCAGGCCGCGCCATGCGATCACGGCGGCGATGGGGAACACCACGGCGAACAGCAGCCGCCAGGACCCGAATTGGAGGATCACCCCCGAGACCGTCGGGCCCATGGCGGGCGCGACCGAGATGGCCAGGGTGACATTGCCCATCACCCGGCCCCGATCCGACTCGGGCACCACCTGCATCAGCGTGGTCATCAGCAGCGGCATCATCACGGCTGTCCCGGACGCCTGGATGATGCGGGCGCCCAGCAGCACCTCGAACGACGGCGCGACGGCGGCCAACGCCGTGCCGAGCAGGAACAAGCCCATCGCGGTGGTGTATGCGCTGCGGGTGGACACCCGCTGGAGGAACCATCCGGTGATCGGGATGACAGCGGCCATGGTCAGCATGAAGGCGGTCGAGAGCCACTGTGCGGTCTGCTCGGTGATGTTCAGCGCACCCATCAGCCGCGGGATCGCATTGATCATGATCGTCTCGTTGAGGATGACCACGAACGTGGCGAGCACAAGCAGCCGGATCACGGCCGGGGTGCGACCCGGAACGGCGGTCGCGGACTTGGCGGGTGAGTCGAGCTGTGGGCTGGACACGGCACCTCTATCGGGGTTGTCGAACATGACGTGGTCATGGCTGGCGTCCCCAGCCTCGGGTCTAACAAGAAGTTGTGGTCATGCAAAGAATGACCGGCACCACCGACAAAACTCATCGCCCGTCCTCAGCATTCCGGCAAGTGATGCGAAATGTCACCCGGTTTTCACCGGCGGACGACGATCCCAGATCACGCAAAGGAGCACCCGAATCGCTCCATGACCTGGGCGAATACCTCGCACACCACACGCCCCGAGGGCTGGGTCACCACGGTAGCGAGCACCACGAACCGGGAATCGTCATCGATCCCAGGTGACCAGCTTGCACGTGCGGTCGAACAACCTGATGATCCTCTGCGGTAGGGGACGGCTGTCGATCAGCCGGGCCGACAGCCGCCTCATGGGTACCGGCGTGTGCCCGAGGGGCGACTGGAACCGTTCGAGCCGATCCCTTGGCCGCGCGGAGATGGCGTCACCCACTGTCTGCGCTCAGTGCCTCGGCCGTGATCGTCAGTGTTCCGCGCGGCGGGCGAGGAGGTATGCCTGCGGGAAGCCCCGCTTGGGGTCCTCACTCGGGGCGATGACCAGCCGGGCCACCTCGGCGAGCCCGGCCGTGAGCAGTAGTTCGGCCACGCGGTCGGGCGAATACCGGTAGGCGAGTGACACAACGTGGTCGAACGCCTCGGCCAACTCGTCAGGATCGTCGTACGCCTGGAAGCCGAGCAGCAGGTAGCCGCCGGGCGCCAGCACGCGGTGGAACTCGGCGAGCGTTCCGGAGAGTCGTTCGGGTGGGGTGTGAATGATCGAGTAGTTGGCCAGGACCCCGGCCAGGGAAGCGTCGTCCTCCGCAAGAGCATCCATCCGCCCCACCTCGAAGCGCAGCTTCGGATGAGCGACCCGGGCGAGTGCGATCATCTCCGGTGAGAAGTCGACGCCGAAGGCGTTCACGCCGAGGGAATGCAGATGCGCCGTGACGTGGCCGGGGCCGCATCCCACGTCCGCCACCAGGCCGTCGCCGGTGGTCCGGATCAGCTCGGCGAAGACCGGGATCATCGCGTGGTTGAGTGGGCTGGAATGGTAAACCCCAGGGATGTCCTCGGCATAGCGGGTGGCGACGGCGTCGTACGCGGCGCGGGTAGCGGTGGAGAAGTCCGGCTCGGTCATGGAGGGCCATGCTATGCCTGTCCGGCAGACTGTGATCTTGCTTGTCGCGCCTCGCACATGCGAGGTGAACGGCCAGGCGCCGATTCACCGGTGAGCCGGCCCGCTCCATAGCGTTCAACGATCATCATCTTCGGGATCGCCTGAAGGTGGTCCTGCGGGTCATCCGAGGTCACGACGGTGGAGCCCGGCCAGTCCGGCAGTGGTGAGCCCGGCGGCGACGACGGCCAGCAGGACCAGCGGCGTCGCGGTGAATTCGGCGACCGGAAGCCCAGGGGTCTGCGCGGACGGTGACACCTTCAAGATCGACGGATCGGCGTGCAGCAGTTCCACGGCGAACTCGAGCACGAGGCACAGGCCGAGCGCGGTATAGGGGATGATCGCGGCGAGCCGTGGCATCAGGCCGTACACCAGCGCCGAGATGGCGGCCAGCACCAGGACCGAAGGCAGCCGCGTCAGGCTCGCACCCAACAGCCGTGGAATCTCGCCGCCCAGATCTCCCGTGGAGAGCCCGTAGACCAGACCCATCCCGAGACCGAGCCCAGCGAGCACGATCCCCGACCCGGCCGCGACGATGGCCAGGTGACCGCCTGCCCAGCGCAGCCTGCCGACCGGGCCGGTCAGGATGATATCGGCACGGCCGGAGGTCTCTTCCGCCCGCAATCGCAGGGTCGCCTGAATCGCGTAGACCGTGATGACCTGGCTCATCAGGTAGATGACGAAGGCGAAGAAACCGTCGACGGGACGGCCACCGCCACCTATCCGCTCGATCACGCTCCTGAGGGCCTCGCTCGTGTTCAGCTGTTCGGCCACGCTCCGCGCCACGCCTCCCAGCCCGGCACCGAACGCGGTGAACGCGACGGCCCAGGCCAGCAACGTGCCCCGCTGCAGTCGCCACGCCAGGGCAAGCGAGGTGCGCAAGCCCGGCGCCGCGTCGGCGGGACCGAGCCGGGGCGGGAGGATTCCGGCCCCCAGGTCCCGGCGTGCGGATATCCGGTAGGCGCCGGCCACCAGCAGCAGGATCAGGCCGATGACAGGAAGCAGCGGCCAGTAGTGGTCACCGGCGAAGGGGCGCATGTGCTGGGTCCAGCCGAACGGCGACAGCCAGGACACCCAGGAGCTCTTCTCGACGTCCGCGATCGCGCGCACCGCGTACAGGACGCCCATCGCCGTGGCGGCGATGCCGCCGGCGGTACGAGAGCTTTCGGTCAGCTGGGCCGCCAGGCCCGCGAGCGCGGCGAAGACCCAACCGGCGGCGGCGACCGACAGTCCCATCACCAGGGAGCCCTGCGGAGGCAGCCCCTGGGCCATGAGCCCCAGTGCCACGACAAGGGCGGTGACCAGGTTGGCGGCGAACGCCACGATCAGCGCGGCCGTCAGTGCCGCGTGCCTGCCGACTACGGTCGAGCCCAGCAGTTCGCTACGGCCCGCTTCCTCCTCCGCGCGGGTGCTGCGGATCACCAGGAACAGGCTCGCCAGTGCGATCAGCAGGGCGGCCTGCCCGCGTACCCGCCACGCGGCGAGCCCCCCGGCGGACGAGTCATAGATCGGGCCGATCATCATGAGCTGTGTCGGGTCGCCGTTGGTCGTGTGGAGGAACGCCTGGCGCGCCTCTTCAGAGGGATAGGCGCTGGCCACCGAGCTCGCGATGCCGATCACGAGCATCGCCACGAGCCCGAACCAGACCGGCAACCTCACCCGGTCGCGTCGCAGGATGAGCCGGATCAGTCCGCCGGTGCCGGTGAGAGTGCTCATCGCTGGACCACCGCGTGCTTTCCGGTCGCACCCGTGCCGGACAGATCGTCTTCGTAGTGGCGCAGGAACATCTCCTCCAGCGTCGGCGGCTGGCTGACCAGGCTCCGCACGCCGACCTTCACGAGCTCGCGCAGCAGCGCGTCCAGCGCGTCGCCGTCGACCTGGCAGCGCAGCCGGTTGCCCTGCGTCCACAGGTCGTGCACGCCGACTGATCCGGTGAGTTGGGGGACGGGACCGGTGAGCTCGGCCGTGATCGAGGTGCGGCTGAGGTGGCGCAGCTCGGTGAGCGTGCCCGTCTCCACCGTGCGGCCGTGCCGGATGATGCTCACCCTGTCGCACAGGGCCTCGACCTCGGCGAGGATGTGGCTGGACAGCAGCACCGTGCGTCCCTTGCGCCGCTCTTCCTGGATGCTCTCCTGGAAGACCGCCTCCATCAGCGGGTCGAGGCCGGAGGTGGGCTCGTCCAGGATGAGCAGCTCGGCATCCGAGGACAGCGCCGCGACCAGGGCCACTTTCTGCCGGTTGCCCTTGGAGTAGGCCCGCCCCTTCTTGCGTGGATCCAGCTCGAAGCGCTCAAGCAGTTCGGCTCGGCGCTGGGGGTCGAGTCCGCCGCGCATCCGGCCGAGCAGGTCGATCGCCTCGCCACCGGACAACGTCGGCCACAGGGTCACGTCGCCGGGCACGTACGCCAGCCGGCGATGCAGTGTGGTCGCGTCTCGCCACGGATCGCCGTCCAGCAGCCGGGCCGTGCCGGAGTCCTGGCGCAGCAGGCCGAGCAGGACCCGGATGGCAGTGGACTTGCCGGCCCCGTTCGGACCGAGGAACCCGTGCACCTCACCGGCCCGGACCGTCAGGTCCAGACCGTCGAGTGCCCGTGTCTGGCCGAAGGTCTTGACCAGACCGGACACGGAGATCATGTTTGACATGATTCGCAGACTACATGAATTTCACGAAATTCGTGAAGTATCGATAGTCTGTAACCTGGGGCCTATCAGAGGCGACGCGCAGGGGTGTGCATGACCGAGAGAGCCGACGACGAGAGCGGCATGATCGAGAGAGCCGACAACGCGCCCACGGCCGACGCGCTGCGGTTCCTCGAACGCTTCGCCGTGATCATGTCTGACTCGGGTTATCCGCGCATGGCCGCACGCGTGCTCGCGGCGCTCCTCATCGCCGACGACGGCCGGCGTACCGCCGCCGAACTCGCCGACGTGCTGCAGGTCGGCCCGTCGGCCGTCTCGGGTGCGGTGAAGTACCTGATGAGGGTCGGGATGGTGGCCCGGGAGCGGGCCCCCGGAGAGCGTCGTGATCATTACCGCGTCGACCAGACGGCTTGGTACAAAGCGGCAGCGTCGAGTGACGAGGTGTTCCGTCGCTTCGAGGAGGGGGCGCGCGATGGGGCCGAGGTGCTCGGCACGGACACGCCCGCGGGTGCCCGGATGGACGAGACCCGGCGCTTCTTCGCGTTCCTCCGCAGCGAGGTCCCCCAGCTTCTGCATAAGTGGAACGAGTTGAACGCTCAGCCCGCAGAGCAGTCGGGCAGCCCGGGGCGAGGAGCCCGGTCCGTCCGATGACCCGCACTTGGTGCGCGGGCTTGCCCGGGTGGCCGGGCATGCGGGTTTCATGCGCAGATCATGCGGCCGTTGATCGATCGTGGTCAGTGAAGTCAGTCGCCACGGAGGTAACACATGAAGCACATCCGACACGCAGCCGTCCGCGTCCTGGGCCGGATTCGCATGGGAGGCATGTACACCTACTGGAACTTCTTCAACTAACCGTCTGAGGGCCGACGAGTGACGCATGCAGCTGGTTCGGAGCGACCGCCCGGGCCCCGAGGGCACGGGTTGTTCGGCAACACCGAGGAGTACGACCGGGACAGGAACGGGTTTCTGGAACGGTGCCACAGTGAATACGGGGATGTCTTCTCGTTCGACGCCCGCACCATCGTGGTGTCCTCACCGGATCAGGTGCATGCGCTGCTCACCAGAACCAACAAGGATTTCCTGGCCGAGAATTCGCCGCTGGCGGGACGCGTGGACACCGAGCGGATGGCGGCCGACGCCGAGCTGTGGACCACGACCCGTCGCGCGGGCTGGCAGGGTCTGCACAGGAGGGTGGCGCAGGCGCACGCCGAGCGGCTGCGCGAGGTCTTCTTCAAGACCGTCGGTGACGGGGAGATGGACGTGCTCGCCACGATGACCGATTTCTTCGGCCGGGCGACCGCTGACTTCTGCCTGAGCGCCGACGCGGAAGGCGTGCCGGAGACGTTGGCCGAGAACGTGGCGGCCATCGACCCCCTGTCGCGCGATTCGCTGCAGCTCCCGCCGTGGTGGCCGTCGCGCCGGGTGCGGCGCTTCGCCAGGTCCCGCAAGCGGCTCCTGGCGCTCATGTCCGACATCGTGCGCCGTCGCCGCCAGGCCGGAGATCCGTCCGCTCAGGATCTGCTCAGCGTGCTGCTCGCCTCGGGCGACCGGGAGCTGTCCGACCTGCAGATCGAGCGGTTCCTGCGCGGGATCATGCTCGCCGCGCTCGGCGTCCCGGCCACCGCGTTCACCTGGATCGTGTACGAGCTCACCACGCGGCCGGACGTGCTGGCCCGGCTGGAGGCCGAGGCCGCTTCGGCCGGCGATGTTCCCGTCGTGGAGGAGCTGCCGTACACCGAGGCGTTCGTCAAGGAGGTGCTCAGGCTGTGGCCGCCGACCTGGCTGATCGGCAGGACCGTACGCCGGGAGACCGAGCTCGACGGTTGGCGTCTCAAGACGGGGGATCAGGTGCTGTTCAGCCTGTACCGGCTGCATCGGGATCCACGCTGGTGGTCCGACCCTGACCGGCTGGTGCCGGAACGGTGGCTGGAGCCTCATGTCGCGCCCGTCAGGCACACCTACCTGCCGTTCGGCGCCGGGCCGCGGGTGTGCGTGGGAACCCAGCTCGGCATGATGCAGTTGACGTTGGCGACGTTCTGGCTGGTCAGCTACATGGACCTGGCTCGGCCGCAGGAGACGGCGATCGTGCCCGATTTCAGTGGTCTGCTGGTGCCGCGTGACCTGAGGGTCCGGTCGCGGAGGAAGGCCGCACGGCAGAGCGCCTGATCTTCTCCTGTACGTTCTGGGCCTCGGCCGCGCGGTGTTGCCTGAGATAGAGATCGAGCGCTTGCTGCCAGGCGTCCCTGGCGGCGGCGGGCCGGCCCGTTTCGTGGTGGACGTCGCCGATGCGGGCCAGGGTGTCGGCGCCCTGAAAGGTGTTGCCGAGTCTCTCGCGCAGTTCGAGGCATCGGCTGTAGTAGTCGAGCGCCTGATCGTGTTGCCGCGCCCGGTGGGCGATGTAGCCGAGGCTGTCGAGCGTGGCGGACTCGCCGTTCGAATCCTCGTACCGCTGGAACAACCCCAGAGCCTGCTCGCAGTACGAACGCGCCTTCGGGTACTGGCCGAGCTTGGCGTGGCACCATCCGGCGGCGCTGAGCGCGTTGGCCTCCCAGAGGGGGTCCCGGAGTTCCCGCTGGAGGCGCAGGGCGTTCTCCACATGAGGGAACGCGCGCTCGGGGTCGCCTCGTACGAGCCAGGCATACCCGAGGGTGTGGCTGGTGTGCGCCTGCCCGGCGAGGTCTTCGTCCTGCTCGAACAGCTTGTACGCGAGCCCCAAGTGCTCTATGCCGTCGCCGGCCCGGGCGGCCTGGGCGTAGGCGTACCCCAGATACCAGTGGGCGAAGGCCCGGGTGCCCGGGTCGCCCAACCGCTCGGCGGCGGCCAGAGCCGTCTGCCAGGACTCGAGTCGCAGCTCGTGGTGGCACCGCTTGTGGAACGTGTCCATCGCCCAGGCCAGCCGCCAGGCGGCGGCGTCCATGCCCAGCCGTACGGCGAGCTGCTGTACGGCGATGAGGCCGGACTGCTCGGCCTCGAACCAGGCCCAGGCCGACGCGGCGTCCTCGAATACGTCCTGGCCGCGCTCGGGGAGGATCCGCGCGGCCAGCGGACGGTTGGGGAACAGCAGCCGGTCGCCGGCGCACGCGGTGTGCACGTAGTGGTCGACCAGGCGGGTGAGCGCCTCCGCCCGCTCATGATCGGGCCGGTCGGACTGCGCGCGTTCGGCGGCGTAGAGGCGGATCAGGTCATGCGTGCGGTACCGCCCGGGACGGTGCTGATGGATCAGGTTGGCGGCTTCCAGGTCGTGCAGCAAGACCCGGGTGCGGGAGGCGGGCAGGCCGGCGAGCGCGGCGGCCGATCGCAGGCTGATGTCCGGCCACGGCGCCAGTCCCAGCAGCGCGAACAGCCGGGCGGTGGCGGCGTCGAGAGCCTCGTACGAGGCGGTGAACGTGGCCCGGAGGTCCGTGTTCAGGTCGCCGGTCTGCAGGGCGTCGAGGCGGGTGGAGGGGCTGCTCAGCTCCTGGGCGAGGACCGACAGGGGAAAGCCGGGGTGCATGGCGGCGCGTGCGGTGAGCACGCCGACCGCCAGGGGCAGGCCGCCGCTGTGCTCCACGAGGACGGCCACGCTGTCGGGATCCTCGCCGATCCTCGATTCGCCCAGGTGGCAGCGGAGCAGGCGGCGGGTCTCGGCGGGCGTGAGGGCGTCCAGCCCGATCAGGCTCGCGCCGCGGGTGGCGTTCAGTCCAGGGAGGCGGTTACGGCTGGTGATCACTACGGTGCCACCGGGGCTGCCCGGGAGCAGCGGCTCGACCTGCGCCACGTCGCGGGCGTTGTCCAGGACGACGAGCAGGCGGCGGCCCGCGACCAGTGACCGGTAGAGCCCGGCCTGGGCCTCCTCCTCGGCGGGGATGGCCGCCGCCGGGACACCGAGGGAACCGAGAAAATGGCGCAGCGCCACATGAGCCGGCAGCGGGCCGCTGTTCGGGTCGAACCCGTGGAGGTTGACGAAGAGCTGGCCGTCGGGGAAGAGGTCGATGTTGTCGTGCGCCCAGTGCAGGGCCAGCCAGGTCTTCCCCATGCCCCCGCCGCCGCTGACGGCGGCTATGGCCACGCTGTTCGTGGTCCGGTCACGGGCGAGGCGATCCAGCTCGGCGCGTTCGCGGTCGCGGCCGACGAAGTGCGGTGGCGGAGCGGGTAACTGCCGGGGGACCGGCACGGGGACCACCGGATTGCGAGGAGCGCCATGTAGCTGATGCCGTAGTTGATGGCGTGGCTGTTGACGGGACGGTTCCGGAGCGGTGTCCGAGGTTCCCAGAGGGGTGTCCGCGGGTTCGCGCTTGCTGTCCGAGGTGAGGATCCGCTGGTGAAGCCGCTGCAGCTCGCGTTCGGGCTCCAGCCCCAGCTCCTCGATGACCCGCTCCCGCAGCCTCCGGTAGACCGTCAGAGCGTCGGCACGCCTGCCGCTCCGATACAGGGCGAGCATGAGCCGACCGTGCGCCGGCTCCCGCAGGGGATGGTCCGTGATGACCGCGGTGAGCTCAGTGATGGCCTCGGCATACCTGCCCATCGCGAGCATGGCCGAGCCGCGCTCCTCCACCGCTTCCAGCCTCAGCTCCTCGAGCCTGGCCGCCTCCGCCGGGACGAAGGAGCCGTCGATCCCCATCAGCGGGGCCCCGTGCCACAGGCTCAACGCCTCGTCGTAGTGGGTCATCGCGGTCTCCAGGGCACCTCCCGCCGCTGCCTCGCGGGCTTGCGCCACGCAGTCGAGGAACCTGGTCAGATCGAGCTGATCGGGCGCCAGCCGCACCACGTACCCGGGCCGCTGCGTACGGATCAGATCGTCCCCCGCGGCGATGCACGTCTTCCTGAGGTCGGAGACCAGCATCCGGACGCGGGAGGAAGGAGAGCTGGGCAGTGGCTCGCCCCACAGCGACTCCGCCAGCCGCTGGACCGACACCACACGGTTGGCGCTCAGCAGCAGGATCGTCAGCAACGCCCCCTGCTTGCCGGTCAGGACGACGTGTCCGGCATCGGTCTGGAGCTCCACCGGCCCGAGCACGCGGAACCTGGCCCGCGTGCGACCTTCAGAATCCACCTGCGACCTCCAGCCAAGCTGACGAACCGGACCGGCGGAACCTGCACCCCGACGTGTGGAAATCTGTCCAGGACATTTGTCAGGATAGTCGAGACTCGATCATGGCGGCAGCCTGCTCCGGCGGGGCGAAGCCGAGGGCTTGAGGGCACGGCGCTGCTCACCGGGCAGGCACGATGAGCAGGCGGGGCTGTACGGCTCAGCCGCCGCGTTCCGGAGGTCGGGCATCCGGCCGCTTGCTGAGGCGCCTGCCGTACACGGTGGATCAGAGCCGGATCTGGCTCCCCTGGTCGTCGACCACGTCCGCGGTCTCGTCGTCCAGCCACAGGCCGCCCGTCGCCAGGTAGCGGAATCGGTGGATGCCCGACGGCAGGATCACCGAGATGGTGCGGGTTCCGTTGCGGCGGGGCACCAGCTCGTGCTTGCCGGGCTCCCATCCGTTGAAGTCGCCGACGACGCTGATCACGCCCGGCGGTTGATTGACAGGCATGCTGAAGGTGATCCGGGTCTTGTTGCCGAACAGTCGTGCACGTCTGAGCATCGGGGGGTGCTCCTTCCTCGGGTCGAGCAAGGCACAGCCTCCCGTGCGTCGAGTCACAGCGCAGCACGACACGCGGGACGTAACGTGACGTTCACGGTAGTTTTCGACATGACGTCGGTCCGGGCGGTGACCAGGTCTTCGGTGCGGGGAGGGAGATCTCCGGCGCCGGCGATCGAACCAGCGTCCGGCTGCGGGCAGGAGCGGTAACGGCGTCTCGCCGGCGCAGGTCATCAGCGGTAACTGCGCGTTAACCGGCCCTTTCTCCAAGGCGGCCGTTGGCGGGCTACTGTAACGACAGGTGGACAGGGTGATTCGGGCGGCAGATATTGGACAGTGGAGGTTTTCATGGATGCGCGCCTTGACCATCTCGTCTGCTGGGTGGCCGACCAGCTCCGATCCCTGAGGTTCTACGAGCAGGTGGTCGGCCTGCCCGGGGTGCGGGCCGAGGAGTTTCGCGAGGGAAAGGCGGCTTTCCCGAGTGTGCGGATCGCGCCGGAGAGCATCCTCGACCTCATGGCGTACGAGGTCGCGCCCAGCGTGGACGAGGGCACCGGGGTGAAGGGCAGTGCCGGGCATCCGGTCAACCATTTCTGCCTGGCCGTCAGCAGGGAGGATTTCGATGCGCTGCAGGTCAGGCTGAAGCAGCACGGGGTGGAGATCACCGGCACCGGTAGCAGTTCCTTCGGGGCGCAGGGAATCGCGCCGGAGACGATTTATTTCCCGGATCCCGATGGCAACGTTCTGGAAGTTCGCTATTACCAGTGAACCGCCTCGCTGCGCCCTCACCGCAGGGTTCTGCGGAGCTTTCCCCGTACGGCGCGGCGGACCATCGGGCCCATGTCCTCCAGGGCCGTGACCAGCGTGGCCAGCTCCTCCAGCGCGTTCAGCGCCTGATCGGCGCCTTCGGCGTCCACGCCCTCGTACAGCTCCAATCCGACGAACGCGGCGGCCGTCGCCTTGGCCAGGCCCGACACGTCCACGAACTCGGCCAGCGGCGAGTTCGCCAGGACCCGCCGGAGCGCCTGCTCCACCTCGGCGATCCACAGGCTGAGGCCGGCGGTGGCGGCGGGGGCCAGCGTGGCGTCGGTCTGGCTGCCGGCGAGGAGCTGGGCGAGCGCCGCGACGCTGCCTTCCGCCCGCTCCTCCGCGTGCAGCGCGCGACCCAGATCCAGCAGCTCGCGGAGGGAGGTCACGGACGCGAAGCGGTCGCGGTAGAGGGCGATGCGCTGCTGGGAGCCGTGCTCGCAGGCGGCGGCGAGCAGTTGGTCGACGCTGCCGAAGTGGTAGAAGACGAGGGCCTGGTTGACGCCGGCCGTGGAGGCGATCGTACGGGCGGAGACGCCGGCGATCCCCTGCCGCTTGAGCGTCTCCAGCGCGCCTTCCAGCAGTTTCGTACGTGTGTCGGCCACTCGATGTCCTTACGCGTCAGCACCGGGCGTCCTCTCGCCCTGGCCTCACGTTAGCGGTGCTCCGTCCGGCGTCGAAGCGCTCACCGGCCACAGCCGCCTGTGGGAACTGTCGGCCGGGTCTGGTACACAGGGCGGCATGGGTGTGAGCGTCGATGAGTTTCTGGAGCTGCTGGACGAGCTGCCCGAGGTCCGGATGAGCCACGGCGGTGAGTGGATCGGCCTCAAGGTGCGGGACAAGGGGTTCGGCTACCTGTGGGAGGCGACCGAGACCGTCGGGCTCAAGGCCACGATCGAAGAGCAGATCGCGCTGGTCAACGAGCGGCCCGAGGTGTTCGAGGTGCAGTTCACGGCCGGGCGGTTCGGGTGGGTGGTGGTCCATCTCGACAAGATCGACTCCGATGAGCTGTTCGAGCTCGTGGCGGAGGCGTGGTGCCTGACCGCGCCCAAGCAGCTGGTGGCCGACTTCGAGGCCACCCACCAGATCGGGCAGCAGGTGCGTCCCGGGTAATCTCGGGCAGCGTGACCGACGTGAACATCCGGCTGCGGGAGTGGCGCGACAGCGACGCGCCGGTCGTGCTCAAGGCGTTTCAGGCGCCTGATCTGCGGCGGCAGGCGGCCTGGCCGATCGTCACGCTCAAGGACGCCCTGGGGTGGATCGCCTCCTGGCAGGGCGTCGGCCACGCCTTCGCCGTGACGGTCGACGGCTCAGGCGGGGAGCGGGTGGTCGGGAACGTGGCGGTGGCCGGGATCGACGCGCACGACAACGGATGGGTCTCCTACTGGGTCGTGCCGGAGGCCCGGGGGCGGGGGATCGCGGCGGCGGCCACGGAGAAGGCGGCCCGGTGGGCGTTCGAGGAGCGCGGGCTCTTCCGGCTCGAGCTGGGGCATCGTACGAACAATCCGGCCTCGTGCAAGGTCGCCACCAAGGCCGGGTTCCGGCCCGAGGGCATCGAGCGGGGCAAGCTCTGCTACGAGGGCGTCCGCTACGACGTCGAACGCCACGCCCGCCTGGCCACCGACTGAGGTGCCCGGCGACCTCGGCGATTCCTGCCGCCGCCTGGCCAGATGACGGCGGGCTGATCTACGCTTTCTGAGTGGACAGCCAGAGTCTGGCCGCGGCCGGCCTCCTGGCGGCCCTGAGCCGGGCGTCGGGGATCCTCGCGGAGTTACATCACCCCTTCGTCAGACGTGAGCACTTCTCCGTCTTCATCCCGCCCGCCGGTGCCCGCATCCGCACCGCCTTCACCCTGCCCGACGGTCGCGAGGTGTCTTTCGAGGTCTCCATCGCCGCCTCCGCCGACGCCTTCCACGTGGAGGGCTCGATCACCGCGGAAGACGAGATCATCCTCGCGTTGCCGCGCAAGAGCGTCCTGGACATCCACGACGCGCTCGTCGTGCTCGACGACTATGCCGGCGACTTGGCCGCCCCCGCCGGTCGCACGATCGACCAACTGCTGGAGGGCCTCATCTAAAACAGTTGGACATGGTTGTCTAGTTGTCAGACAATGCTGGAATGAAGAACGGACCTCTCGCGGTCATCGCCGCCTCCGTGCTCTGGGGCACGGCCGGCACCGCGGGACTGCTCGTCTCCGCCGACTCCATCGCCCTGGCCGCCGCCCGGCTCGTCGTCGGAGGCACGGCCCTGGCCTTGCTCGCCGGGACGGGCGTCAGGCGCGTGATCAGCCCCGGCTTGCTGCTGGCCGCCGCCGCGGTGGCCGCGTACCAGCTCTGCTTCTTCGCCGCCGTCGGCCGCACCGGCGTGGCCATCGGCACCGTGGTCGCGATCGGCAGCGGGCCCGTCTTCACCGGGCTGCTGTCCTGGATGCTCCACGGCCGCCGCCCGAGCGGCCGGTGGACGCTGGCCACCACGGCGGCGATCTGCGGCTGCGCGGCTCTGATCGTGGGCGGGGACGCGCAGGCGGGCGGGCAGATGGTGTCGGGAGTGTTGTTCGCGCTGCTCGGGGGGCTGCTGTACGCCTTCTACGCGGTCACGGCGGCGCGGGCGATCGGAGATGGGGAGCAGTCCAACGCGGTGATGGGGGTGCTGTTCGGCGGGGCGGCAGTGATCATGCTGCCCGTGCTGCTGATGGGCGATGCCGGGTGGATGGGGGAGCCGCGGGGGCTGCTGGCCGTGATCTACCTCGGGCTCGGGACCACCGCTCTGTCCTACTTCCTGTACGGGCGGGGCCTGCGGACCACTCCCGTGGCCACGGCCGCCACGCTGGCACTGGCCGAGCCCGCCGTGGCCGCGTTGCTCGGGCTGGTGGTGCTCGGTGAGCGGCTGACGCCGGTCTCGGTCGCCGGGCTCGTGTTGCTGGCGCTCAGCCTGGTGGCGGTGGCCGTGCCGGAGAAGTTGGCCGTACCGGAAAGGGCGTTAGAGTCGCAGGCGTGACGTTGCCGCTCAGACCCGTCTCCACCGTCGGGGCGCTCGCCGACGCCCTGCGCAGCAGGGTGCTCTCCGGCGAGATCGCGCCCGGCACCCCGCTGCCCGAGCAGGAGATCGCCGCGTCGTACGGCGTCGCCAGGCCGACCGTGCGGGAGGCGCTGGCGAGCCTGGTCCACGAAGGACTGCTCAGGCGCGAGCGCAATCGCAGCGCCTATGTCCCCGAGGTGACGATCTCGGACCTCAACGACCTCATGTACGTCCGCCGCCCGCTCGAGGACCTCATGGCGCAGGCCGTGGCCGGGCAGCGGGTTCCCAGGGCGGAGGCCGCGCTGCACCGGATGGCGGCGCTGCCCGCCGGCGCACCGTGGTCGGAGTCCGTGGCCGAGCACATGGCGCTGCACCAGGCGCTGATCGAGGCGGTCGGCAGCCCGCGGCTCGAACGGCTCTACGGCGTGCTGGCGGCGGAGACCCGGCTCGGGCTCGTGCGGCTGCGGGAGATCTACAAGGACCGGGACGTGCTGGTAAGTGAGCATCGCGAGCTGCTCGACGCGATCGCGGACGGGCCGGAGGACGCGGCCAGGGCGGCGGTGGCGGCGCATCTCAGCCACTCCTGGGGTGACCAGAGCGCTGCCTCCAGGCACTCCTGGGGGGACTAGAAGCCGCTCCCGTAGGCCGGGAGAAGACCGCTTCTGACGTGGCCAACCGCACCATTGCGCGCGAACCCTTGCGGGACTGCCATGGAACTCGCAAGAATCGCGGCCATGCACGGCAACCCGATGCCGGACTCCTACGTGTATGTCACGGAAGAAGGCGTCACCCGTCACTACGCGGACGGTAGCGTCGAGGCCCTCGCGTGGGAGGACGTGGTGGAGGTCCGTGTCGTCACCGAATCCGGGGAAGACGTCCTCTACATCCTGCTCGACCGCGACGGCGAGGGCTGCGTGGTGCCGCGCTCGGCCACGGACGCCACCTTCCTCGCCCGCCTGCGCTACCTTCCGGACTTCGACCTCGACCGGCTCACTCTGGCCTCCGATTCCGCACACGACGGAGTCGTGGTCGTCTGGCGCAGCCCGGACCCGCCGTCCGCATTGCCGGACCTGGAGTACGACTAGAACGCTCGCCCGACCGTAATCTGCCGAAATATCCCCGTAAGTCTCATATATTTTTCTCGCGCCGCTGCACTCCTGGACCGTTCCGTCAAGCCTCAGGCCCGCCGGTCTTGCGTCCGATTGTGGACATTTGACGTTATTCCCCATGCCGGAATCGATCTTTACTCTTTAGTGGGGGCCGCCGCCCTTGATTGGTACGTGGGACTTGTCAACCCATGTGGCACAAGGAACGTCAAGTTATCGCGGTGCAAAGTGTTGTCAGGGTGGTGTTATGAGGGTGGGGACTGGGGAGTCCGCTGTCGTGCTCCTCGAGGCCGTGCCACGTCGTGCGTCCAGCATCTGGACGCGGGCGTATCTACGGCTTCTGTTATACGGGGACACGATCTGCGCGCTCCTGGCATGCGTATGCGTGCTGGGCATCCGGCTGATCGCCGGCGCGTTCGTTCCAGTGGTCGAGTACATGCTCGGATTCGGCCTCCTGATCGCCTGGCCGGTCGCGCTCATGATGGGCGGCGCGTACCGGCAACGGGCCAATGGCGAGGGGACGGAGGAGTTCAAAGCGGTTTTCAACGGCGGCGTCGGCCTGATGGCCACTGTCGCCATCATGGCCTATGCCACGCAGACCGTGATCGCGCGGAGTTTCGTGATGGCGATGCTGCCGCTGGCCTTGCTGGCCACGCTGTACTTCCGCTACCGGATGCGCAAACGTCTCCACCGAAGGAGAGCGGTGGGCGACTACATGCGCCAGGTGATCGCGGTCGGGCACCGGGAGTCGATTCTCAGCCTCGTGATGCAGTTCAGGCGTCAGCCGTATCACGGAATGCAGGTGGTGGGAGCCTGCCTTCCTGGCAACGCGATGGACGCCGACCTGGACGGCCTCCCGGTGCTGGGCTCCTTCGGCGACGTGGCGAGCGCGGTCGAGCGCACGCGGGCCGACGCCGTGGCCGTGCTGGCCTGTCCCGAACTGGACGGGGCCGCGCTGCGCCGGCTGGCCTGGAGCCTGGAGACCGCGCGCACCGATCTGTTCGTGGCCCCGGCGCTCCTCGACGTGGCCGGGCCGCGCATCAGCATCAGGCCCGTCGCGGGCATGCCGCTCCTGCACGTGGAGCATCCCGAGTTCGACGGCACCAAGCAGGTCGTGAAGGCCGTGTTCGACCGCGTGGTCGCGGGGGTCGCGCTGCTGCTCCTGGCGCTGCCGCTGCTGGCGATCGTGCTGGTGATCCGCCTCACGAGCCGGGGGCCCGCGCTGTTCTACCAGACCAGGGTCGGCAGAACCGGCAAAGAGTTCCGTGTCGTGAAATTTCGGACCATGGTGGTCGATGCGGAACAGCTCAGGGACGCCCTACTTGACGCGAACGAGTTCGACGGAGTGCTCTTCAAGATTAGGAACGATCCAAGGATCACCCGCGTAGGCGCTTTCCTGCGGAAGTACTCCCTCGACGAGCTGCCGCAACTGCTCAATGTCCTGCGCGGCGAGATGTCCCTCGTCGGCCCGCGCCCGCCGCTGCCGGAAGAGGTGGGCAAGTACGGCGCCGACGTCCGCCGCCGCCTGGTGGTCAAGCCTGGCATGACCGGGTTGTGGCAGGTCAGCGGCCGCTCCGACCTCACCTGGGAGGAGTCCGTACGCCTCGACCTGCGGTACGTGGAGAACTGGTCGCTCATCCTCGACCTGCAGATCCTGTGGAAGACCTGGTCCGTAGTCACCCGTGGAGAAGGGGCTTACTAGCGGTGAAAGCACTCGTGCTCGCCGGGGGGTCGGGCACACGGCTCCGGCCCATCACCCATACCTCGGCCAAGCAGCTGGTCCCGGTCGCGAACAAGCCGGTCCTGTTCTACGGCCTCGAGGCCATCGCCGCGGCGGGGATCCGGGAGCTGGGCCTGGTGGTCGGGGACACCCAGCCGGAGATCGAGGCGGCCGTGGGCGACGGCTCGGCGTTCGGGCTGCAGGTGACGTACCTGAGGCAGAAGGCACCGCTCGGGCTGGCCCACGGAGTGCTGATCGCCCGCGAGTACCTGGGCGACGACGACTTCGTCATGTATCTGGGCGACAACTTCGTCGTGGGCGGCATCAACGGCCTGGTGGACAGGTTCGCGCGTGAGCGTCCCGCCGCCCAGATCATGCTGACCAGGGTCGGCGACCCCCGCCAGTTCGGGGTCGCCGAACTCGACGCCAAGGGCCGTGTCGTCGGCCTGGAGGAAAAACCCGCGCAACCCAAGAGCGACCTGGCGCTGGTCGGCGTCTACCTGTTCAGCTCGGCCATCCACGCGGCCGTGGGGGAGCTCAAACCGTCGTGGCGGGGCGAGCTGGAGATCACCGACGCCATCCAGTGGCTGATCGAGGCGGGACTGCGCGTCGAGTCCTCGGTGATCTCCGGATACTGGAAGGACACCGGCAACGTCACCGACATGCTGGAGGTCAACCGGCTCGTCCTGGAATCGGTCGAGGCCCAGGTGCGGGGACAGGTGGACGAGACCAGCGAGCTGGTGGGCCGCGTCGTCGTCGAGCGGGGCGCGGTGGTCGAGCGCTCCCGCGTCGTCGGCCCGGCGATCATCGGCGAGGGGGCGCGGATCCAGGACAGCTACGTCGGCCCCTTCACCTCCATCGGCGCAGGATGCTCGGTCATCGGCAGCGAGATCGAGTATTCGATCGTGCTGCCCAGGGCCTCCATCGCCGGGGTCGGCCGCATCGAGGCTTCGCTGATCGGCCACGACGTCGAGGTCACCCCGGCGCCCAACACGCCCAGAGCCCACCGCCTGGTGCTGGGCGATCACAGCAAGGTACAGATCTCTTCATGACAAGAATTCTGGTGACGGGTGGCGCGGGGTTCATCGGCTCCCACTTCGTCAGAAGCCTGCACGACGTGTACGTCACCGTGCTCGACAAGCTGACCTACGCCGGCAACCGGGCCAACCTCGACGGGGTGCGGCACGAGTTCGTGCACGGGGACATCTGCGACGCGAAGCTGCTCGAAGCCGTGGTCCCCGGCCACGACCTCGTGGTGAACTTCGCCGCCGAGTCCCACGTCGACCGCTCGATCGAGGGCGCGGCCGAGTTCGTACGCACCAACGTGCTCGGCACCCAGACGCTGCTGCAGGCGTGCCTGGAGGCCGGGGTGCCGAAGGTGGTCCAGGTGTCGACCGACGAGGTGTACGGCTCGATCGACGTCGGCTCCTGGGACGAGTCCGCGCCGCTCCAGCCCCGCTCGCCGTACGCGGCGTCGAAGGCGGGCGCCGACATGATCGCCCGCTCGTACGCGATCACCCACGGCCTGGACGTCTCGATCACCAGGTGCGGCAACAACTACGGGCCCAGGCAGTTCCCCGAGAAGCTCATCCCGCTGTTCATCACGAACCTGCTGCGCGGCCGGAAGGTGCCGCTCTACGGGGACGGCGGGAACGTACGGGACTGGATCCACGTCGAGGACCACTGCGCGGGCATCCGGCTGGTCGCGGAACGGGGCAGTCCCGGCGAGGTCTACCACATCGCGGGCACCGCCGAGCTGACCAACAAGGAGCTCACCGCGCGCCTGCTCGAAGCCTGCGGCCGTGACTGGGACCTGGTCGCGTACGTCGAGGACCGCAAGGGCCACGACCGCAGGTACTCGCTGGACGACTCCAAGCTGCGGGCCCTCGGCTACCGGGCCGAGATCCCGTTCGGGCAGGGGCTCAAGGACACCGTTCGCTGGTACGCCGAGCACCCGGACTGGTGCACCGTATGAGATGGCTGATCACGGGGGCCGGCGGCATGCTGGCCGCCGACGTCCTCGACCGCGTGGCCATGACCGGCGAGCCGGTGCTCGCGCTCGGCCGGCGCGACTTGGACCTGTGCGACAAGCGAGCGGTGCGCGACTTCGTGTCCGCCTACCGCCCCAGAGTCGTGATCAACTGTGCCGCCTGGACCGCGGTGGACGACGCCGAGACGCACGAGGCCGAGGCGCTGGCCGTCAACGGGCACGCGGTGCACTGGCTGGCCGAGGCCTGCGACCTGGCCGCGGCGCGGCTGATGCACCTCTCGACCGACTACGTCTTCGACGGGGCCGGCGCGGAGCCGTACCGGGAGGATTCGCCGACCGCGCCGGTGAACGCGTACGGCAGGACCAAGGTCGCCGGGGAGCTGGCGGCGCTGGAGCACGGCCATTACGTGGTGCGCTCCGCCTGGCTGTACGGCTCCGCGGGACAGAACTTCGTGAAAACCATGATCAGGCTGGCAGCCGAGCGCGAGACCGTCGAGGTGGTCGACGACCAGCGCGGCCAGCCGACGTGGACGGTCGACCTGGCCGACTACCTGGTACGGCTGGCGCAGTCCGACCTGCCGCCGGACGTCTATCACGGCACCAGCGCCGGCGAGACGACGTGGTTCGGGCTGGCCAGGGAGGTCTTCACGCTGCTTGGCCTCGATCCCGAGCGGGTGCGCCCCGTGACCTCCGCGTCCTTCCCGCGGCCGGCCACGCGCCCGGCCAACAGCGTGCTCGCGCACACCAGGGGGAAGCCGATCCGGCATTGGCACCAGGCGCTGCACGCGGCCTGGCCGGTGCTTACGCGTGGGCGCCAGTGCAGCGTCGTCTAAGAGACTCGGTGCTGTGGTTCATGGTGGCAGTCCTCGCCGGGTGGGCGAGCCTGCGCCTGTTCGGATGGGAGCCGAAGTTCTTCTGGTCCCAGCTGGTGTCGTTCACTCCTTATGCGGCTGCCCTCTCGCTGGTGCCGCTGGGTTTCGCGGTCCTCATGCGCGCTCTGCCGCTGCTGGTGGCCGCGCTCATGGTGACCGGCGCCTTCGCGGCGATCGTGGTGCCGCGCGCGGTGCCGCAGCGTAACCCGCCCGCCGAAGGTCCCGCACTGCGGGTGATGGCCGTCAATCTGTTGCACTCCTCCGTGCTGCCGCCCGTTCTGGTGGACGCGGTCGAGCGCGATCGGCCGGACGTCCTGCACCTGCTGGAGTTCACCGATCAGATGAGGGAACGGGTGGAGGAGCTCGGGCTGGGGAGGCTTCTGCCGTACGAGATCGTCCTGCCGGGGACGGAGTCCGAGGGCGCGGCGATCTACTCGCGCTACCCGATGCGGCCCGCGGACGTGCCGATCGACGCCCCTCCCTTCAGGCGGAGTCCCCGCCACCTGCCCGCCGTTCTCACCCTGCCGGGCGGGCGGGAGGTGGAGCTCGTCGCGGTCCACGCGTGCGCGCCCTCAGAGGGCTGGCGTACGGCGTGCTGGGCGTCGAGCATCCGGGCACTGCCACCCGCTGGAGGGCGCCTGCGGGTGCTGGCCGGGGATTTCAACTCCACCCTCGACCATGCGGTGCTGCGTGACCTGATCGCCACCGGCTACCGGGACGCCGCCGACGTCACCGGAAAGGGGCTCTCCATGACCTGGCCCTATTACGAGCGGCCGCGGCTGTTCCCGAAGGTGGCCATCGACCATGTCCTGGCCGATCGCCGTATCGCGATCCGGAGCTTCCAGACCCTGCACCTGCCCCGGACGGATCATCGCGCGACGCTCACCGAGCTGGTTCTCCCGTGATGTCACGTTTCCGGAGCTCGGACCGATATGTCATGGACACCCAGGGGGATGGATGACGAGGTTACCGGGGCAGGCCGCCAGGAAAACGGTATTAGGCACCGTGCTGGACGCTCTCACGATGAGCCAGGTGATCGCGCAGTGCGTGGTGGCGGTTTCGGAGAAGAGGCGCCTCACCATCGGCGTGGTGAACGCCGCCAAGGTCGTCAACATGCGCACGGACGCCGCGTTGCGCCAGTCGGTTCTCGACAGCGATCTCGTGCTGGCCGACGGGCAGGCGGTGGTCTGGGCCGCGCGGATGCTCGGCCACCGGCTTCCGGAGCGGGTGGCGGGCATCGACCTGTTCACCGAGCTGATGGCCGAGGGAGACCGGCGCGGCTACCGCGCCTATTTCCTCGGCGCGACCGATGAGGTGCTGGCCCGAGTGCTGGAAGAGGTACGACTGCGCTATCCCGGATTGGGCATCGCCGGCTCGCATGACGGCTATTTCCCGGTGGAGGACTCGGCCGAGGTCGCCGCCGAGATCGCCGAATCCCAGGCCGATCTGTTGTTCCTGGGCATCACCTCGCCGAAGAAGGAGATCTTCATCCGCGAGTGGGGCGAGAGCACCCAGGCGCGGATCATCCACGGCGTGGGCGGCTCGTTCGACGTGCTCGCCGGGCACACCCGCAGGGCGCCGCTGCGCTGGCAGCGCCTTGGCCTGGAATGGCTCTACCGAATGCTGCAGGAGCCACTGCGGCTCGGGCCGCGCTACGTGCGGACCAACGGCAGATTCCTGCTCCTGGTGGTCCGGGAGTGGGCCGGTGTCAAACGCAGGATCGAGGAGACGACGTGACGGATCACCGGATCGCTCTGCTGAGCTCCGGACATCAGGACTTCGTGACGGGCATGGTGGACCTGTCGGTACGCGGGCTGCCGCCCGGATACGCCGACGGTGAGTTCGTGTTCACCCGCCGTGGCCGGCAGGACGCCGACGGGAAGTGGACGGCGGTGCCGGAAGGGCGCAGCATCCGTTACTCGGCGATCGTCGCGCTCGGCGTGGCGACCCTCGAGGAGGAGCGGCAGCGGGCGGCACTGGCCGGTGACAGCCTCCTCGACCTGGTGGGCAACCTGATCAAACGGCTGCCGGACGTGACGGGTCTTGGCGATGCCGCGCTGATCTGCTGGGCGGCGGCGGAGGCCGGGCACGTCGATCTCGATCTGGCGCTGAGCCGCCTCGCGGAGCTGGACGTGGGCACCCAGGTCCACACCGTCGAAGCGGCGTGGGCGCTGGCCGCTCTGGTCGCGGCCGGGGTGACTGATGACCGGGTCGAGCGCGCTCGCGAGCGGCTGCTCGGCGGGCTGGCGGGCAACCGGCTCTACCCGCACGCGCTCGGGAAGGGGCCGCTGGTCCCCCGGTACCGCGCCCACGTGGGCTGCTTCGCCGATCAGGTCTACCCGCTGCAGGCGCTGGCCAGGCTGTACGCCGCCACCGGCGACGCCGAGGCGCTGCGTGCGGCCGAGCAGGTGGCGCGGGGAATCTGCCAGGCCCAGGGCCCGCAGGGGGAGTGGTGGTGGCACTACGACGCCCGCACCGGGTCGGTGGTCGAGGGGTATCCGGTCTACAGCGTCCATCAACTGGCGATGGCGCCGATGGCGCTGCTCGATCTGGCCGACGCGGGGGGCACCGCCTACGTGGCGGAGATCTCCAAGGGACTCGACTGGATGATCGAGCGGCCCGCCTTCGTGCTCGAGGAGCTCGCTCTGACGTGGCGCAAGGAGGCCAGGGCGGATCCCCGCAAACTGGTGCGCGGCCTGCGGGCCGTGGCGACGGGAGTGCATCGGGGAATGCGCCTCGGCGTGCTGGACCGGGTCTATCCGCCGGTCGCCGTCGATCGGGAGTGCCGGCCGTACGAGCTGGGATGGCTGCTGTACGCGTGGCTGGCCACATGTGGACAGCCCTCGTGACTTCCGCCTGATTCAGTGCGATAGATCGATTTCAGGGCTCGGGGGAGTAACGGCTCTTTTAGGGGGTTCTCGTGTTGAGGCGGCTTCGCCATGCGCTCCTGTCCATCCTGCTGCTCACCACCGGCCTGGTGCTCATCGCGCCATCCGCCGCGCAGGCGCTGCCGGGCAACTTCCAGAAACAGGTCGTCTTCAGCGGACTGACCAATCCGACCAACATCGAGTTCGCCTCGGACGGCCGGGTGTTCGTCGCCGAGAAGAGCGGCCTGATCAAGGTCTTCGACTCCATCACCGACACCACGCCGACGATCCACGCCGACCTGCGCACGCAGGTGCACAACTTCTGGGACCGCGGGCTCCTCGGCATGGCCCTGCACCCCGCTTTCCCGGCCGATCCGCGCATCTACGTCCTGTACGCCTACGACGCGGTGCCCGGTGGCACCGCGCCACGCTGGGGGACGGCAGGCGTGAGCGGTGACCCGTGCCCGACTCCGCCCGGCGCCACCGGTGACGGCTGCCTCGTCACCGGCCGCTTATCCTCACTGGCGCCCTCGGGCAGCTCGGTCGTCGAGACCCCACTGATCACCGACTGGTGCCAGCAGCATCCGAGCCACTCCGTGGGCGACCTCAAGTTCGGCTCCGACGGCATGCTCTACGCCAGCGGCGGCGACGGCGCCAGCTTCAACTTCGCCGACTACGGCCAGGACAACCTGACCAGCTCGGACATCACCCCGGACAACCCCTGCGGCGACCCGCCATCGCCGGTCGGCACGGCGCTCACCCCACCGGCCGCCGAGGGCGGCGCGCTGCGCTCGCAGGACCTGCGCACCGGCGGTGACCCCGCCGCACTCAACGGCAGCATCATCAGGATCGACCCGAACACCGGCGCGGCCGCTCCCGGCAACCCGAACGCCGGCAGCAGCGATCCCAATGTGGCCAGGATCATCGCCTACGGGCAGCGCAACCCGTTCCGCTTCACCATCCGGCCGGGCACCAGCGAGGTCTGGGCCGGTGAAGTCGGCTGGAACACGTGGGAAGAGATCAACCGCATTGCCAACCCCACCGGCCCGGTGAGCAACTTCGGCTGGCCCTGCTACGAGGGAACGGGCCGCCAGGGCGGCTACGACAACCTGAACCTGACCCTCTGCGAGAACCTGTACGCGGCGGGCGCAGGGGCCCACACGCAGCCGTACTTCGCCTGGAACCACGGTTCCAGGCCCGCGCCGAACGACCCGTGCCCGTCCGGCGGCGCCTCTTCCAGCGGCGTGGCCTTCTACAACGGCGGCTCCTACCCCGACGCCTACGACGGCGCGATGTTCTTCTCCGACTACAGCCGCTCGTGCGTCTGGGTCATGACCAAGGGCGCCAACGGCCTGCCCGACCCGGCGACCATCACCACGTTCGACTCGGGCATTCCCACGGTGGAGGTGCAGACCGGCCCCGGCGGAGACCTCTTCGCGGTCGACTACGCCAACGGGCAGATCATCCGCTACATCTACAACAACAACCCGCCGGCCCCTGTCATCGGCACGAGCGCCACGTCGGGCAGCGCGCCGTTCACGGTGAACTTCTCCTCCGCCGGATCCGCGGATTCCGACGGCGACCCGCTCACCTTCCAGTGGGACCTGGACGGCGACGGTGACCTCGACGACTCCACCTCGGCCACCCCGTCCTTCACCTACACCCAGCCGGGCTCCTACGTCGTGAAGCTGCGAGCCGACGACGGGCGTGGCGGTCAGGGAGAGGCCACCGTCACGATCAACGTGAGCAACACGCCGCCGACCGCGACCATCAACTCCCCGTCGTCGTCCCTCACCTGGGCAGTCGGGGACACGATCTCGTTCTCCGGCACCGGCACGGACGCCCAGGACGGCACGATTCCGGGGTCGCGGATGTCGTGGAAGCTGATCATGCATCACTGCCCCAGCACGTGCCACGAGCACGAGATCACCACGTTCACCGGCACGAGCGGCTCCTTCGCCCCTCCGGATCACGAATATCCCGCTCACCTGGAGCTCAGGCTGACCGTCACCGACGCGCACGGCCTGACCGACACCAAGAGCGCGCTGCTCCAGCCGAAGACGGTGAACCTGACCTTCCAGACCGTGCCCGCCGGGCTGCAGCTCGGCTTCAACAGCGAGCAGACCATCGCGCCCTTCACCCGGACGGTGATCGTGGGCTCCCACAACTCGGTCTCCGCGCCCTCGCCGCAGAGCGCCGACGGCTTCAGCCACACGCTCACCTCCTGGTCCGACGGCGGTGCTGCCAACCACAACATCACCGCGCCCGCCACCGCGACGACCTACACCGCGGCCTACCAGCAGTCGCAGGCACCGGACGGGCTGGTGGCCGCCTACGCGATGGACGAAGGCGGCGGCACGGCCGTCGCCGACGCCTCAGGCAAGGGCAACAACGGCACGGCCGCGAACACCACATGGACCGTCACCGGCAAGTACGGTCAGGCGCTGTCTTTCAACGGCACCTCCAGTTGGGTGACGGTGGCCGATTCCAGCACGTTGCGGTTGGCCGATGGGATGACGCTGGAGGCGTGGGTGCGGCCTACCAGTGTCGCGGGGTGGCGGACGGTGTTGATGAAGGAGTTCGGCGCCGATCTGGCCTACGCGATCATGGGTAGCGGCAGCAGCGGTCCGGCGGCGTTCATCCACACCTCGTCGGGGGCGAACGCGCCCGCTGCGAGCAATCTGCCGTTGAACGCGTGGAGTCATGTGGCGGCCACGTATGACGGGTCGACGTTGCGGATGTTCGTGAACGGCACGCAGGTGGCCACCAACCCGACGGGCGGCAACCTGCGCACTGGGACGAGTCCGTTGCGCATCGGTGGCAACAGCGGTTCGGGCGAGTATTTCAGCGGCCTGATCGACGAGGTCCGCGTTTACAACAAGGCGCTCACCGCAGCCCAGATCACCACCGACATGAACACGCCCGTCGGCCAGCAGGGACCGCCCGACACCCAGCCGCCCACCGCACCGGGCTCGCCGACGGCGACCGGCGGCCAGGGCAGCGCCCAGCTCACCTGGACGGCCTCGACCGACAACGTGGCCGTGACCGGGTACACCGTCCACCGATCCGCCACCGCCGGGTTCACCCCGTCCGGCGCCAACCAGGTGGGCTCGACCGCGAGCACGTCGTTCACCGACTCGGGTGTCGCGGCGGGCACGTACTACTACCGCGTCGTGGCCTTCGACGGGTCCAGCAACACCAGTCCGTCGTCCAACGAGGCGTCGGCGGTCGTGACCGAGCCGCCCACGGTCACGGGGCTGGTGGCCGCCTACGGAATGAACGCGGGCACCGGCACCGTCGTCACCGACTCTTCCGGCACCGGCAACAACGGCACGGCCACCTCGGCGACCTGGTCGGCCGGCAAGTACGGTCAGGCGCTGTCTTTCAACGGCACCTCCAGTTGGGTGACGGTGGCCGATTCCAGCACGTTGCGGTTGGCCGATGGGATGACGCTGGAGGCGTGGGTGCGGCCTACCAGTGTCGCGGGGTGGCGGACGGTGTTGATGAAGGAGTTCGGCGCCGATCTGGCCTACGCGATCATGGGTAGCGGCAGCAGCGGTCCGGCGGCGTTCATCCACACCTCGTCGGGGGCGAACGCGCCCGCTGCGAGCAATCTGCCGTTGAACGCGTGGAGTCATGTGGCGGCCACGTATGACGGGTCGACGTTGCGGATGTTCGTGAACGGCACGCAGGTGGCCACCAACCCGACGGGCGGCAACCTGCGCACTGGGACGAGTCCGTTGCGCATCGGTGGCAACAGCGGTTCGGGCGAGTATTTCAGCGGCCTGATCGACGAGGTCCGCGTTTACAACAAGGCGCTCACCGCAGCCCAGATCACCACCGACATGAACACGCC
>NZ_VCJS01000350.1 GCF_005893125.1 Nonomuraea basaltis
GGGGACGGGCAGGGTGGCGGGGCCGGACGGTTTGGCCTGCGGGGCGTCGGACCTGGGCGGCGCGGGCGCGGAGCAGGCGGACGCGGCCAGGACGGCCAGTCCCGCGGCGAGGATCAGGAGTCTTCTCATGGCGAGGTCCCTTCACGTGTGCAGCAAGGTCAGGGCCTTGGCCAGGGCGGGGTCGCGTCCGGCGGCCGCGTCTTCGGGGGTCAGGGGCACGTAGTGGTCGGGCGGCACGCCGATCCGGTCGATCACCTCGCGGTCGGGGCCGAGGTGGTGCCTGGTGGGGAAGCTCAGAAGGGTGTTGTTGCTCAGCAGGTACGGCTGCGTCGGGCCGGAGATCACGCCGGCGGTTCTGGTGCCGACCAGCGGGCCGATGCGCAGGTCCTTGACCGCGGAGCTGAAGTGTTCGCAGGCCGAGGCGCAGCTGCGGTCGGTGAGCACCACCAGCGGCAGGTGAAGTAGCTCGACGGTGTCGTCGGTCGGCGTGGCCTGGCATGTGCCGTCGACGGTGCACTGGTAGGCGGTGTTCTTGCCGTGGGCGAACGCGCTCAGCAGCCGGGTCGCCTCCGTGGGGCTGCCGCCGCCGTTGCCGCGCAGGTCCAGCGCGACGCCGGACAGCGTCCGGCCGGTGCGCAGCCTGGTGATCGCCCGCAGGACCCGGTTCGCGGAGTCGGGGGCGAATCCGGTCATCCGTACGTAGGCGATGTCGTCGTCCAGCAGCTTCGACCGCACCACCTGCAGGCCGGCCAGATCCCTCTGGAAGAGGCCGGGCTTGAGCGTCACGCTCCAGCGACGGCCGGTGCTCTGCCGCAGCAGCCGCAGCCGCACCGGCCGCGCCTCCGGGTACTTGGGGTAGAGGGCGGCGATGGCGGGGGTGGCCCGGCGGTCGATGAAGGGCGCCGAGCCGTTGATCGATTCGATGATGTCGCCGGGGCGCAGCTCGGCGGCCCGCGCCGCGCCGCCGAGCACGGCGGCGACGAACAGCGGGGCGACGGCGGCGCCGGGGTTGGTGTCCACCTGCGGGCCGTTGACGCTCGCCTCGAGGCCCAGGCCGTAGCCGTCGCCGTCGTAGTAGTCGGGCGCCCGCTTGTCCAGGTGCGTCCAGTCGGCGTGGTTGTCGCCGAGGGCGGCCACGAGTGCCTCGAGGGTGATGGCGGCCAGCTTGTCGCGCAGGTCGGGGACCTGATCGGTGATCTTCCTGTAGGTGGTCTCGAAGGCCGCCCAGTCGGCTTTGCGGTCGCCGGTCAGCGCGGGCATGGTCGCCTCGGGCACGTCGCGTCCGTTGCGGTTGAGCTCCTGGGTCAGGGCGACGAATCCGGCGGTCAGCAGCGAGCGGGCGTCCAGGGTGGCGCCGCTGTAGTAGTTGCCGAGGATGCAGAAGTACGCATGCTCGATGACGTCGATCGTGGTGGCCGTCTCCGCCTCGGGGACTCCCGCGGGTGGCGCGCAGACCGTACCGGCTGGTGTGCCTGCCTGGGCGCGCGGCGGCGTCGGCGCGGTGCAGGCCGCCGCCAGCAGGAGCGCGAGCCCGGCGGCCGCGGTTCCGACGACGGTCATGACAGGCGTCTCCGGAGCCACCAGAAGGACGACCACGCGAGGCCGAGGGTGAGCAGGGTGTAGATCCCGGTCTCGATCCACTGGAAGGGCCAGAAGCGCTCAAGGGGCTGGTAGGTCGCCTGCTGCCGGTAGCCGAGCCGGTTGATCTCGGCCGTGCACCCGCCCGCAGGTAGTCCCTGCGTTGAGCAGGGTCCCGACGTCGTGGAGACCGGGACGGCCCGCACGATCGTCGACGACGGTCCCGAGCTTCCATCTCCGCTGGAGATCGTACGTCCGGACGGATCGATCAGCTTGCTGGACAGGACCCAGGCGCCCGCGTGGCCGGGAACGGCCGACGTCCTCAGGAAGATTTGCAGGGATCCGCCTCTCGGCGCGCCGAGGCCGTCCATGTTCTCCCGGCCGAGCTCGAAGGTCCCGGTGACCGGGGGCATCAGGTGGGGGCGGACGAGCAGCGGCATGGTGAGCTGGACCGCGGCGAAGACGGCCAGCGTGAGGGCCATGGCGGGCAGCGTGCGGCGCACCAGCATGCCCACGGTCACGCCCAGGACGAAGGCGAAGGCCGCATACCCCATCGGGGCGATGCCGCGCGCGCCGAACACCACGGGAGCCATCTGCGCCATTTCCGGAACGGCCGACTTGTCCAGTGGGTCGGACCACCAGGTCACCGCGAGGCCGCACACGCAGGCGGCGGCCACGGCCGCCAGGCCGGTGAGCCCGAGCTTGACCGCCAGCCAGCGGCCGCGGGTGATGCTCTGGTTCCACACCAGCAGATGCGTGCCCGCCTCCAGCTCCCGAGTGATCAACGGCGCTCCCCAGAAGAGCCCGACCAGCGCCGGCAGGATCAGCACGACGAGGGTGAGGGCCAGGAAGGGGATGTCGTACTCGCCGAAGAACCGGTCGAAGAAGTCGAGGCAGGTGTTGTCCGGGGTGCAGTCGGCGATCCCGGCAGCGTAGTCGGAGGCCAGATTCGGGCCGGTCAGGGCCAGGGCGGCGGCGAGAACCACGAGTGCGGCGGCCACCATCGTGGCCGAGCCGCGGAACTGGCGCCAGGTCAGCCAGATCATCGCTGCACCTCCAGGACGGCTCGCCGGTCCTCGGCGGTGTGCTTTTCCATGTAGGCCAGGACGAGGTCCTCCAGGCTGAGCTGGGTGACCGTCCAGGCGGGGTCGTGGATCGGGGCGTCGGTACGGATCACGTACGTGCTCTGTCGCTCGGTGTGGCTGGCGGAGATGACGTGCTGGCCGGCGGGAACCCGGTCGGGATCGCGGCGCGGGCCGGTGAGCCGGTGATGGGTGGCCAGTAACCGGTCGACCTCCCCGGCCATCTGAACGCGGGAGTCGGCGAGCACGATCACGTAGTCGCAGACCCGTTCCAGGTCGGAGACCAGGTGAGAGGAGAGCACCACGCTCAGCTTGTGCGCGACGGTGGCCTCCGTCAGCCCCTGCAGGAACTCGCGGCGGGCCAGCGGGTCGAGCGAGGCGACCGGCTCGTCCAAGATCAGCAGCTCGGGCCGCTTGGCCAGGCCCAGGGTGAGGGCCAGCTGGGCGCGCTGCCCGCCGGACAGCTTGCCCGCCCGCTGGGCGGGGACGAGACCGAGCCGCGCGATACGCTCCCGCGCCATGGTGACGTCCCAGCGAGGGTTGAGCCGGGCTCCCAGCCGCAGGTGCTCGGCGACGCTCAGTCCCGCGTAGACGGGGGTGTCCTGAGCGACGAACCCGACCTTGGCCAGCTGCGCGGGCGTGTCCCCGGGCCGGCCGCCGAGCACGGTGATGCCGCCCGCCGTCGGCTCCAGCTGGCCGCTGGCCAGCTTCAGCAGCGTGGTCTTGCCGGCTCCGTTGGGGCCCACCAACCCCACGACGTGGCCCGCCGGGATGTCGATGGTGCACTCGCGCAGCGCCCAGCGCTTGCCGTACTTCCCGCCTAAACCCTGAGCTTCTAGGACAGAGGTCACGCTATGTCCTCCTGAGAGGTGGTCCGAAAGGTGGTCATGAACAGCGCCTCGATGCTTTCGTCGAGGCCCAGGCCGCAACCGCGGCTCCAGAGCGGCGTGATGGCTGGAATGAAACTAGGCACTGCCCTTGCCGGGGCGCGTCGGCCGTCATACCGAGATCGCGTACCTCCAAAGAACGAGGGGCCGCCAGGTCATCCTTGCGATGTACTCCCGACGACCGTGAGCCTCGTCACCACGGCCGATGCGGGAGGGACGGGAAGGCGTGACAATGTGCCGGTGGAGACCGGTGAACGACCGCCGTGGTGGCGGCATGTGCTGGACCTGGACAGTCGGCTGGATGAGGACTACCCGGACCGGCGCGGCGTCCGGGACACGCCGGGGCTGAGTGGCGACGGACCCCCAAGGCTGTCTCGCAGAGCACTCGCCGCCGACGTGGTGGTCGCGCTCGTCCTGACGGTCATCGCGGTGGCCGTATCGGCGAGTTATCCGGTGAGCGGCCCTATCGCGAATCAGCCCGAAGTGATCGAGTACTTGCGGCTCCCACCTGCCGCCCCGCCCCGACCTCCGGTTCCTGATCCCCGGCCGGTTCCTGATTCCCTGACCGGCTACCCGCCACCTCCTGACGTCCTGTCCGACGGCCCATCCCCACCCTCTGGCAACCCGTCCGGCAACGCGCCTGCCCAGTCTCTGCCCTACGATCCGCCCCCGTTCCTTGTGGCGCTGACGGCGTTACCGCTGGCGGCGCGGCGCCGATACCCGCTCATCACCTTCTGGGTGGTGCTGGCCGCGGCGCTGGCCACCTACGCGGGTGCGACCTGGATCACCGTACTGACCTGCGCTGTCGCCGCGTACGGTGCCGCCGCCTACAGCCGTAACCGGTTCCTGGCAATGGGTGGCCTCGTGCTCGCGGCCGGGCTCGCCGGTGGCGCCTTCCGGGAGGTCGCGCCTGGGCTGCCGAATTGGATGGGGCCGTTCGTCGTCCTGCTGAGCGTCGGAGTCCTCGGGAACTTCGTCCGTTTCTGGCGGCGACAGCTGGGAGCCAGCCGGCACCGGCTCGCCGAGCTGCAGCAGGCGCAGGCAAACGCCATGCGCAGGGCTGTCGCGGAGGAGCGCTCCCGGATCGCCGCCGAGCTCCACGATGTGGTGACCCACAATGTCAGTGTGATGGTGATCCAGGCCGGCGCGGCCCGCAAAGTGATGGACATGGAGCCGGAACAGTCGAAGCAGGCTCTGCTCGCGATCGAGTCCGGCGGCCGGGCCGCCATGGCCGAACTGCGCAACGTCATGGGCCTGCTCGCCGGCCCGGGCGGCGAGCGTCTCGACGGGCCTTCCGACGGGCTCGAACCGCAACCCGGGCTCGACCAGCTCGACGCCCTGGTGGAACGGGTCCGCGCCGCCGGCGTGCCGGTGAGGGTCGAGGTGTCGCCGCCCGGGCCGCTGCCTCCCGGGATCGACCTCGCCGTCTACCGCGTCGTGCAGGAGGCCCTCACCAACACGATCAAGCACGCGGCCGGGGCCGCCGCGTCCGTGACGATCGGTCATGACGGCGACTGGCTGGAGATCGAGGTGAGCGACACCGGCGGGGCACGGAGCGCCGGGCGCCAGACCGGCGGCAGGGGGCTGATCGGGTTGCGCGAGCGGCTCGCGGTCTACGACGGGACCCTGGACGCCGGACGCATGGCCGGGGGCGGATTCCGGATCAGGGCCCGTGTCCCGTGGAGGACGACATGACCGAGCGGTTGCGCGCCGTCATCGCCGACGACCAGGCACTGGTCCGCACGGGGTTCCGCATGATCCTCGCCGCCGACGGCATCGACGTGGCGGCCGAGGCCGCCAACGGGGACGAAGCCGTCGCCGCGGTCCGCCGTACCAGGCCCGACGTCGTGCTCATGGACATCCGGATGCCGCAGATGGACGGCCTCGAAGCCACCCGGCGGATCCTCGCGGGTGGTGCCGAGGACACCCGCGTGCTGATCCTGACCACCTACGACCTCGACCACTACGTGTACGCCGCGCTCGCCGCGGGGGCGAGCGGGTTCCTGCTCAAGGACGTCTCACCCGAGCACCTGGTGGCCGCGGTACGTCTGGTGCGCTCCGGCGACGCCCTGCTCGCGCCCACCATCACCCGCCGCCTGGTCGAGCGTTTCGCCCGCCGCGACAACGTGCGGCCCACCCTCCACCGTGATCTGTCCGAGCTGACGCCCCGGGAACTGGACGTGCTGCGCCTGCTCGCCACCGGCCTGAGCAACGGCGAACTCGCCGACCAGCTGACCCTCAGCGTGGCCACGGTGAAGACCCACGTCGCGCGCATCCTGTCCAAACTGGGCCTGCGCGACCGTGTCCAAGCCGTGGTGGTCGCCTACGAGACCGGCCTGATCTCTCCCGGCGGCACCGGCTGACCTGAATCCCCGTGGACGACAACTCCCGACGCACCGGGAGACGTTCCGGAGCGATCCGCGTCCCCAGAACCCATGTGACGGCCCGGAACTCCTGCGTGCCGGTCGCCGAGCTCGGGGTTGTCGTACACCAAACGACACCCAACTGGAGCAACCCTCTGAGCTCGTACAATCGGACCACGTCTGGGGAAATGGAGTTTCATGGTCGCGCCTGGTCGACGACGAGTGACGATCGCCGATGTGGCGAGCCACGCTCAGGTCTCCGTCACAGCGGTGTCCAAGGTGATACGCAACGCCTATGGTGTCAGCCCGGCCATGAAGGACAAGGTCAAGACGGCCATCCAGGAACTCGGCTATCGGCCCCAGGCCGTCGCCCGGGGGATGCGGGGGCGCACTTTCACGATCGGCCTGATGCTGCCGCACATCAGAAACCCGTTCTTCGCCGATATTCTCGACGGCCTCACCGAGCAGCTCGACAACACCGACTACCAGGCGTTCATGATTCAGGGAGGCGCCACCCGCAAAGTCGAGAGGAGAGCGGTCGACGCCCTCATGGACCGCCAGGTGGACGGCATCATCATGGTCGCCCCGCTCGCCTCCAAGGCGCGGCTGGAGGAAGTGGCGAAGGAGAAGCCCACCGTGGTGCTCGCGCGGCACGAGCGGTCGTCGTATTACGACTCGGTTTACGACGACGACGAAGCGGGGGCCGAGCTCGTCGTGAAGCATCTCCTCGCGCTGGGGCACCGCCGGATCGCGCACATCACACACCAGGACGACAGCCAGGCGCGGCCGGCCGACCTGCTGCACAACATCCGGTCCGCCACTTACGAACGTGTCATGCGTGAGCATGGGTTCGCCGACGAGATCGCCATCGCGACCAGCTTCTACCACGAGAAGGGCGGCTATGAGGGGGCCCGTGAGTTGCTGAGCCGTTCCCCTCGCCCGACGGCGATCTTCGCGGGAGCCGACCAGGCGGCGCTCGGTGCGCTCGCCGCGGTCCACGAGGCCGGCCTTTCGGTCCCGGCGGACGTCTCGGTCGCCGGCTACGACAACACCCACCTGGCCGCTCTGCCCAACATCACCCTGACGAGCGTCGATCAGGACGGCGGCGTCATGGGCCGAGCCGCGGGCAAGCTCCTGCTGGAACGCGTCGAAGGTCGCACGTCGGCGGTGCGCTTCACCGTCACCCCGAGCCTGGTCGTCCGCGGCTCCACAGCCGCGCCCGGTGGTTCTGGCGGATGATCCGACTTCGCCGGTGACGTGATGGCCCCGATCCGCTCGGCTTGGCCGGATCTTCGCGTGCGGGCGGGCGGGATGATCTGCTCGGCGTCTTGCTGTGCGTCGTCATCGCGCTGGTCGTCAAGCTCGCCTACGACCAGCTCGCGTAGTGGCCACGAGCGAACCTCATCAGGGCAGCGCCTACCGAGATCCGGTCCGCCTCGGGGCAGCCAGGATCAGACCGTCGACCGTGACCGGGACCAGCCGGGCCGCCACGCCGGATTCGCCCGGCAACCGCACGGGCCCGTTTGGAGTCGTGATCACGTGGCCGGGAAAGGGTCGGCAACAGTTGTTCTTTGAGTGTGCGTAAGTGTGCACGAAATGACAGGAGCTGATGCCGGAGTGTGCGCCGTGAACCTCACGGTTGGTAGAGACCGCAGGGTGCGCGGGCAAGCGTGACGCCACGGCCGCATGGGCCATAAGGGCTTGCGTATCGCTCAAATGTTCTGCCCAACGGTGGCAAATTTCGGTAGTCTATTCGTCACCTTCGGTAATGACGTGGGGGGTCATGCAGGCGTACCGGTGTGCTCGCGATCGCCATCCAGCGATCTCTTCGCCTGCCTGCCGCTCGGCCAAGGGCTGTGCCCGCACGACGCTGGAGGCCACGGCGCATGGCTGAGCAGCTGCGGCCGATCGAGGCGCCGTTCATCGCGGCCGCTCCCTCCGGGGTGGCGGTCCGCGATCGTCTCAAAGGGCTGACCGCCCAGGACGAGACGGTGCTCCGGCTCATGGCTTCGCATCTCGGCTCGCTGGCCTCGAAGGATCTTGCGGTGCGCTGCCGGGACGGGCTGGCGCACGACGGCGATCGGTGGGCGGAGCGTAAACGCGAGCTGACCGGGTTGTCGTCGGCGCGGTGGGCCGGGGCGATCACCAAGGCGTCGCATGACCAGTGGGCGCTGGCCCGCCGCTGCCAGCTGGCCCACATCCAGAACCTCGAGGCCGCGATCGCGACGATCACGCGCCGCCTTGCCGTGCCGGTGGGCCAGAAGGCCACCAAGGACGCTCCGGCGGGGTATCGCTCGCGCAAGGAGTGGTTCGCCAAGTCTCGCCGCCTGCACGTGCTGACCGATCGGCTGGCCGCCGTGCGGGCGGACTGGCAGGCCGGGCGGGTGCACATCGTGCGGGGCGGCAAACGGCTGGCCGGCAACCGGCACCACCTCGAGGCCGCGCGACTCGACGAGGCCGGATGGCGGGCGCGGTGGGAGGCCGCGCGCTGGTTCCTGCAGGCCGACGGGGAGTCCGGCAAGAGGTACGGCAACGAGACGATCCGCGTCACCCCCGACGGGGAGGTCTGGCTCAAGCTGCCCGCCCCGCTGGCCGATTTGGCCAACGCCCCGCACGGCCGGTACGTGCTGTCGGCCCGCGTCCGGTTCGCCCACCGGCGCGGCGAGTGGGCCGACCGGGTGCAGACGAACCGGGCGGTGGCCTATCGCATCCACCTGGATGTGGATCGGGGCCGCTGGTACCTGACGGCGTCCTGGCAGCTCCCCACTCCCACCATTCCGTTGCCGGCGGCCCTGGCCCGAGGGGTGATCGGGATGGACACCAACGCCGACCATCTGGCCGCCTGGCAGCTGGACGTGCACGGCAACCCGATCGGCCGGCCGCGCCGCTTCGGCTACGACCTGTCGGGCACCGCCGAGCACCGCGACGCCCAAGTGCGCCACGCCCTGACACAACTGCTGGCCTGGGCGAAGGTGCGCGGGGTGGCCGCGATCGCGATCGAAGACCTGGACTTCGCCGCGGAGAAGACCCGGGAGAAGCACGGCCGACGCAGGCGGTTCCGGCAGCTGATCTCCGGCATGCCCACCGCCAAGCTGCGTGCCCGGCTGGTCTCGATGGCCGGCGCGGCCGGGATCGCGATCGTCGCGGTGGATCCGGCGTACACCAGCAGGTGGGGT
>NZ_VCJS01000351.1 GCF_005893125.1 Nonomuraea basaltis
GGGAGGGGGTGATGGTGTCCCCGCCGCGGCTCCCGGCGTGGGACCAGGTGCCGATCAAGCGGTTGCTGCGCGAGCACACCCGGTTTCCGGTGACCGTGGACAACGACGCCACCGCCGCGGCGATCGGGGAGCGGTGGGCCGGGATCGCGCGGACGACGCCGAGCTTCGCCTACCTGTATCTGGGGACCGGCATCGGTGGCGGGATCTTCCTGGACAACCAGGTGTATCGGGGGCGGTCGATGAACGCCGCCGAGTTCGGGCACATCACGGTCGAGCCGGACGGGCCCGAGTGCTACTGCGGGAACCGGGGGTGCGTGGAGGCGATCTGCTGTCCGAGCGCCATCGAGGCGGCCATGGGGGGACATGTCGCCCATGCCGCTGTCTGCGCGGCGGCCGCCCAGGGGGAGCCGGGGGCGCGGCAGGTGATCGAGCGAGTGGCCGGGCGGCTGGCCGATGCCGCCGTGAGCGTGGTGAACATGCTGGACATCGATCTGCTCGTGCTCGGCGGGCCCGCGCTCAGGGAGGTGGGGGAGATCTACCGGGAGGTGATCGCGCGGGCCGTGTCGAGCCGGGCGCTGGCCCGGCGGCTGCACGCCGTGCGGGTGGAGACCTCGCCGATCGCGGCGGACGCCGCCGCGATCGGCGCGGCCTCGCTGGTCTTCCACGCCACGTACGCGCCCAGACTGGGGACGCTGCTCAGCGGCTGATCTCCGGGAACGCCGCGAGCAGCGCCGCCGTCATGCGCGCTTCATGCGGAGCGTCATCAGCTCGAAAGGGCGCAGCGTCAGGGACACCGCATTTTCTTCGCGCCGCGGCTCTCCCGTCGGGCGTTCCAGCAGATCCGTGGTGACGACCTCCGCGACCGGGAAGGCCGCCGTCAGCGTGGCGCGGGCACGCCCGCCCCGGGATTCGTGGAAGCGTACGATCACGTCACCGCTCTCGTCGTCGGCCAGTTTGACCGCGGTCACCACGACCGCGTCGTTGTCCACCGTGACCAGCGGCTCCACCTCCGCGTCGCCCGGCACGCGGCGCTCCGGCAGGTTGGCGAACCAGCCCTCGCGGACCGCGTCGCCGATCGTCGCGCCCGGCACGAGCGCGTGCCGGAAGCGGTGCACGCCCTGATCGGTCTCCGGGTCGGGGAAGCGCGGCGCACGCAGCAGGGACGCGCGGAGCGTCGTGGTGGTGCCCGAATCGCCGACGGTGCGGGTGACGTCGTGGCCGTACGTCGAGTCGTTGACCAGCGCCACGCCCCAGCCGGGCTCCTCCACGTGCACGAAGCGGTGGTTGCACGCCTCGAACTTGGCGGCCTCCCAGCTCGTGTTGGTGTGGGTGGGGCGGAAGGTGTGGCCGTACTGGCTCTCGGAGGCGTACCGGTCGGCGTGCACGTCCAGCGGGAACGCCAGCTTCAGGAACTTCTCCGTCTCGTGCCAGTCGACCTCCGTCGCGATGTCCAGCCGGCCGCCGGAGAGCGTGAGCAGCTGCGTCACCGTGGACGAGCCGAAGGAGCGCCGCACGCGGACCGCGTCGCCGTCCAGGCTCAGGTCGTCGCAGCCGACCAGGTCGGTGACCGTGTTGCGGTAGAACTCGTCCACGTCCCAGGCGTCCCACTTGTTGGGGAAGTCGGGGTGGAGTTGCAGCAGGTTCGCCGCCTTGCCGGGCGCGACCGTCTCCCTGCCTGCGGACCGGTCGTAGGCCGAGACGACCAGGCCGTGGCCGTCGATCTCCACCCTGAGCAGGTCGTTCTCCAGGATGTAGCCGCCCGCGTCCCGGGTCCGCACGCGTGCGGACCCGGCCGGGGCGGGGCGTCCGGCGCCGCCCGCAGGGATCCCGTGGCGCGGGTGCGGGGCGGAGTTGAAGAGCAGCGTCCCGCCGGACGGATCCCCCGCCAGGGCGTGCTGGGCGGAGCCGATGAGGTCGTTCAGCTCCGCCGCCACCGCCTCGTACGTCCGCCGCGCCTCCCGGTGCACCCACGCGATCGACGACCCGGGCAGGATGTCGTGGAACTGGTGCAGCAGGACCGTCTTCCAGATCCGGTCGAGCCGCTCGTACGGGTACGGCGCCCCCGCGCGCACGGCCGCCGTCGCCGCCCACAGCTCGGCCTCCCGCAGCAGCGACTCGCTGCGCCGGTTGCCCTGCTTGGTCTTGGCCTGGCTGGTGAGCGTGGCGCGGTGCAGCTCCAGGTAGAGCTCCCCGACCCAGACGGGCGGATTCGGGTATTCGGCCTCCGCCTTGGCGAAGAAGTCCGCGGGCGTCTCCCACGTGACCGTGGCCGAGCCCTCCAGGTTGCGCAGCCGGGCCGCCTTGGCGACCATCTCGCGTGTCGTGCCGCCGCCCCCGTCGCCCCATCCGGTCGGCGCGAGCGAATGCCGCGCGACGCCCTTGTCCTTGAAGTTGCGGGCCGCGTGCGCGATCTCGTGGCCGCTCATCGAGCAGTTGTAGGTGTCCACCGGCGGGAAGTGCGTGAAGATCCGCGTCCCGTCGATGCCCTCCCACAGGAACGTGTGGTGCGGGAACCTGTTCGTCTGGCTCCACGAGATCTTCTGCGTGAGCAGCCGCTTCGACCCCGCCGCCCTGATGATCTGCGGCAGCCCGGCCGCGAAGCCGAACGTGTCCGGCAGCCACACCTCCTCGTTGTCGATGCCGAACTCCTCGATGAAGAACCGCTTGCCGTGCACGAACTGCCGGGCCATCGCCTCCGAGCCGGGCATGTTCGTGTCCGACTCCACCCACATGCCGCCCGCCGGGACGAAGCGGCCGGTGGCCACCGCCTTGGTCACCCGGGCCCACACCTCGGGCCGGTGCTCCTTGATCCACGCCCACTGCTGCGCCTGCGACATCGCGAACACGAAGTCCGGCTCGTCCTCCAGCAGCGCGGTCATGTTCGAGGCCGTGCGGGCCACCTTGCGCACGGTCTCGCGCAGCGGCCACAGCCAGGCCGAGTCGATGTGCGCGTGCCCGACCGCGCTGATGCGGTGCGCCGACGGGACCGCCGGCGCCGACAGCACGCCGGCCAGCCGGGCACGGGCGGCCGCCGCCGTGCCGTTCACGTCCTGCAGGTCCACGGCGTCCAGGGCGCGCTCCACGGCCCGCAGCAGCTCCCAGCGGCGGGCGGACTCGACGGGCAGCTCCGCCATCAGCTCGCCCGCCACCTCCAGGTCCATCACGAGCTGCCACACGGCCTCGTCGAAGACGGCCAGGTCCATGCGCGCCAGCCGGTACAAGGGGTCGGTGCCGGCCGTCTCCTTGTCGCCCAGGTGCGTGGGCCGGAAGGCGGGGCGGCCGAGGATGACGGGGTTGGAGGCGGCCTCGACGTGCAGGCGCACCGGCTCGCCGCCCTCGGCAGGGGAGCCGATGCGTACCCACTGGTTGCGCGGGTTGAGGCCCTTCACCGGGGTGCCGTCGGGTAGGTAGACCAGGCCCTCGCACTGGAAGCCCGGCATGTTCTCGTTGAAGCCCAGGTCGAGCAGGGCCTCCACGGTCCTGCCCGCCCACTCTGCAGGCACCGTGCCGGTGACCGTGAACCAGCTCGTGCCCCACGGAGCGCCCCACGCGTCGCCGGCCGCGATCGGCTCCGGCGTCGCCGCCAGCCCCTCCGCGACCGGGACCGGCTCGCCCGGCGCGTGCCAGACGGCCACCTCCAGCGGCACGGACTCGGGGTACACGGCCGGACGGATCCGCTCGTCCAGCACGCGCCGCAGGCGGGCCTCGACCAGGTTGCGGTCGTCATGCATCAGCGGGGCTCCCTCGTGAAGGTGATGAATCAGCGCTTAGCACGTTAGGCAACCACCGCGCGCCGGGCAACGCGGCCGGGCGGCGTGCCGCCGCACGCACATCCGCCGCCTGGTCAGGTCACGCCGTCAGCCGCTCGTGCAGCGCCGCCGCGAACTGAGCGGGCAGGCGCAGGTAGCCCACGTAGTCGCCGGGCAGCTCCACCGTCTCCACGCCGAGGTGCGCGGCGACGGCCAGGGTGCAGTCGCGCATCAGCCCCCGCGTGCCGGCGCCGCACGCCAGGACGAGCGGCGCCGGGCGCAGCGCCGCCGCGTCGGGGACGTACCGGCAGAACGAGCGCTGCTCGTACCGCAAGCTCGTCTCCATGTTGGCGCTCATCCTGGTCAGCATGTCGCGCACCCAGGCCGGCAGGCCGGGGTCGGGCCGGGGCGGCGCGAGCACGCCGGTCTCCGCGCCGAACTTGCGCAGGGCGGGGCCGATCCCCTCGCGCAGGTAGACGTCCACCGCCTCCTGGGCGAGGGTGCGCCACCGGGCCGCGTCAGGGAGCAGCTCGAACGCGGGCGGCTCGTGCGCGACCAGCCGCCGGATCCGGCCGGGGTGGCGGGCCAGCAGGTCCAGGGCGATGAGGGCGCCCGAGTGGGTGGCGAACACGTTCGCGGGCTCCTCGTCGGCCGCCTGGAGCAGGCGGAGCGCGTCGTCGGCGTGCTCCTCGATCCGCTGCTCCGACGGCGGCCCGGCCAGCGGGCTGCGGGTGGCGCCACGCCGGTCGTAGGTGATCACCGTGTAGCGACCGGCGAGCGCCTCGGCCAGCGGCCCGGCCATCGCCGCGTCGCCCCCGCCGCCGAGAATCGTCAGCAGGACCGGCCCGGAGCCGCGTACCTCGTAATAGAGCTCGGCGCCGGGAACCGTGAACATTCCGGTGTCCATGGTGTCCTTTCCGGAAATCGCGAACGGCCACTCTAGACCGGCCGCGCGCGGTGGCCAAGTCGCCGACGCCATGGGCTGGCGGGTTTACGACAAGTCGGGATCTAGCCACACCAACCTCATAGACAACGACAGATCCGGATGACTAGGAATTCGGTATTCGTGCTTACCGATTCTCTGGAGGTCGTCCATGCCGCGTGGGTTGGGACGAGCGGGGCGATGGCGGCGGGGGACGGTGGTGGCCGGCTCCCTGGCCATGGCCGCCTCGCTGCTCTCGGTTCCCGGCGCACACGCATCGGCCGCGGCGCCCGTGACGTTCACGGGCGCCGCGGCGAGCGACGAGATCACGCTGATCACCGGTGACCAGGTGCGGGTGCGGACCGTGGACGGCGAGCACAGCACGGTGACGGTCACCCCCGCGCCGCGCGCCGACGGCTCCGTGCCGACGTTCCAGGTGCTGGAGGCGGACGGCGCGGTGACCGTCATCCCCGACGACGTCGCCACCCTGGTCCCGGAGCGGCTCGACACCGAGCTGTTCAACGTGACGGCGCTGGCCGAGCAGGGCTACGGCGGTGCCATCCCGCTGATCCTCACCTACGCCGCGAACGCGACCAAGGCCGCGATCCCGGCCGTGAAGCAGGTCCGCACGCTGGAGAGCATCGGCGGCGCGGGCGCGACGGTTGCCGCGTCGGACGCCGCCAAGCTCGGCGCGGAGCTGGCGAAGCTCGCCGCCCCGCCGGCCCGCGCCGCCGGCCCGCTGGCGGGCGTGTCGAAGATCTGGCTCGACCGCAAGGTGCGGCCGGTGCTCGAGCGGAGCGTGCCGCAGATCGGTGCCCCCGAGGCGTGGGCCGCCGGGTACGACGGCACAGGCACCACCGTGGCCGTCCTCGACACCGGCGTGGACGCCACCCACCCCGACCTCGCGGGCAAGGTGGCCGGCCAGCGGGACTTCGTCGGCGAGAACGTCACGGGCGACCCGCACGGCCACGGCACCCACGTCGCCGGCACGGTGGCGGGCGCCAAGGGCGTCGCGCCCGGCGCGAAGCTGCTCAACGGCCGCGTGCTGGCCGCCGACGGGTACGGCCAGTCGTCCTGGATCATCGATGCCATGGAGTGGGCGGCCGGCGAGAAGCACGCCGACGTCGTCAACCTGAGCCTCGGCTCCCCCCAGGTGGGTGGCCCGCTCACCGACGCGGTCTCCCGGCTGACCGGAAAGTACGGCACCCTGTTCGTCGTGGCCGCCGGCAACGACGGCTGCGACCGGTGCGTGGGCGCCCCCGGCGACGCCCCCGAGGCGCTGACCGTCGGCGCCGTCGACCGGCAGGACCAGCTGGCCGACTTCTCCAGCCGCGGCCCGATCGCGGCCGACGAGAGCGTCAAGCCCGACGTCACCGCACCCGGCGTGGACATCACCGCCCCCAAGTCCGGCGGCGGCCACATCGCGCTGTCCGGCACCTCGATGGCCACCCCGCACGTCGCCGGTGCCGCCGCGCTGCTGCGCCAGGCCCGCCCCGGCATCACAGGCGGTGAGCTGAAGTCGCTGCTCATGGCCACCGCCAGGCCCGGCGGGGACATCCCGGTCGACGCGCAGGGCGCGGGCCGCGTCGACGTGGCGGCCGCACTCAAGGGCTCCGTCGTGGCCTCGGCGGGTTCGGTCAGCTTCGGCAGGCTCGACACCGGTGAGCCGAAGAGCCTCACGGTGACGTACCGCAACCTCGGGCAGGCGCCCGCCGAGCTGGACCTGACCAGCGGGGACGGGTTCACCGTCGAGCCCGCGAAGCTGACCGTGCCCGCGTCGGGGACGGCCGGGGTCAAGGTCACGATCAAGGCCGCCGAGCCGGGCCGGCTGCGCCAGGAGCTGACGGCCGCCGTCGCGGGCGGCGCCCCCGTGCGTACCCTGCTGACCGGCAGCGTCGAGGAGAAGCGCGTCGAGCTGCGGGTACGCGGCATCGCCAGGGACGGCCGCACCGGCCGCGGCGGCTTCACCGTGCTCAACCTCGACGAGGGCACCCTGGTCGGCCGCGTGCTCCCGGGCGACCCGGCCCAGCCGTGCACCGAGGACAGGTACGGCCGCGGCACCTGCCTGCTCGTCAACCCCGGCACCTACTCCGTGCTCGGCCACATCTTCACCATGCCCGCCACGCAGGACAGCACCGCCACCGGCAAGCCGCTCAACGAGAGCCTGCTCGGCGACCCCGAGATGGAGATCTCCGAGAACACCGAGGTGGTGCTGGACGCCCGCGAGGCCGTCGAGGTCAAGATCGAGACCCCCGACCACAAGACCAAGCGGAACACGGGCGCGGCCGCCGCGCTCATGTGGTACCGCGCCGGAGAGCAGGGCACCGCGCTGCGCGGCGGCACCACCATCTCGCCCGGCGCGCAGATCGAGGAACGGCTGTTCGTCCAGCCCACCAGGAAGGTCACCAAGGGCACGTTCGTCGTCTCCACCCGGTGGCGGCTGAAGGCCCCCGAGATCGCCTTCACGACACCGGGCCTCGCCCTGGAGCCCGAGTACGTCGACCCGGTCCAGTTCAGCGACTTCTCCACCGACTACCCGCGCCTGGACGGCACCCGGCTGCTCATGGCGGTGGACGCCGGCCGGGGGAGCCCGGAGGAGATCAAGGCCCGGAACCTGCGCGGCAAGCTGGCCGTCATCCGCCGCACCGACGGCGTGCCGGTCTCCACGCAGTCCAACGCGGCCGCGGCCGCCGGGGCGGCGATGGTGGCGGTCTACAGCGACCGGCCCGGCACCGACGTCACCACCGGCGGCAACAAGGTCAAGCTGGCCGTGCCGACCGTGCGGCTCACCCACGAGGAGGGCCTGAAGCTGGTCGAGCGGCTGCGCCGGCTGCCGGTGCCGGTCGTGGCCAAGGGCGTCGTCGCCAGCCCGTACGTGTACGACCTGTACCTGCGCGAGAAGGGCCGGGTCCGCGACTCGCTCACGTACGTGGTCCGCTCCCGGTCGCTGGCCAGGATCGAGACCGGCTACCACAGCCAGCTCGCCGACGACGTGGCCGTGAACGAGGCCCGGTTCGTCTTCGAGCCGTGGGACACCCTGTCGATCTCCACGAACCACCCCATGGCCAGGACGCCGCGCACCCGGATCGACTACGTCACCCCGGATCCCGACCTGCGGTGGAATTCGTCGGCGGTCGCTCCGGAGCGGTCCTACAACAACATGTGGCCGCACCCGGACACGCCACGCGTCTCGGTGGCCTCGCCAGAATTCCGCCCTTACGAGGCGGGGGAGCGGGTCAGCCGCACCGTGTTCAAGCAGCCGCTGCTGCCCGGCATCAACCCGCGCAACCCCATGCGCAGGGAGGGCGACAAGCTGCGGATCTCCATGCAGGGCTTCGTGGACGCCGGCCGCAACTACGGCGACACCTACACCAGCCAGTTCGAGCACGGCATGAAGACCGACTTCCGGCTCTACCAGGGCGAATCGCTGCTGTGGCAGACGAACTACCTGCCCTCGGGGACGGGGACGCTCCCGGCGGAGCGGTCGGCGTACCGGATCGAGTACGACCTGAGCAACCAGGCCGAGTGGGCCAGGATGTCCACCCGCACCAGGGCCGTCTGGACGTTCGGCTCCGAGCGGGCCGCGCAGCCGACGGTGATCCCGCTGCTGCTGGCCACGTTCGACGCGCCGGTGGACCTGAAGAACCAGGCCAGGTCCCGCACCCTCGGACTGTCGCTCTACCACCAGGAGGGCGCGGCACAGAGCGCGATCAAGGACGTGTCGCTGGAGGTGTCGTACGACGACGGCGCCACCTGGCGGCCCGCCCGCCTTCGCGACAGGGGCGAGCGGACCTACGTGACGACGCTCGACCGGTCGCCGTCCGGGTTCGTCTCGCTGCGGCTCAACGCCTCCGACGTCAACGGCAACACCCTGACGCAGGAGGTGATCCGCGCCTACGCGGTGCGCTGAACGCCGTGCCCGCGGGCGCTCGACCGCGACTACCTGTCCGCCATCCAGGCCGATTCGCCATGCGCGGTCACGGAGGGCTCGGGCGCCCGGGTGAGCATGGCCTGCGCCACGCCGGCCTTGAGCAGGGCCGCGATCCGCAGGACCGGCACCAGCGTCAGCGCGAACAGCAGGCCGACCCCGGTGTTGAAGATCACGAAGAACAGGTCGCTGCCGACGAGCCATTCGGGGAACCCGAGCCACGTGGGCACCCAGAGCTCGACACCGGGAATGCGGGCGACGATCCACCCGTGGATGGGGGAGGTGAGGCCGGCGATGGCGATGGCCCACCACACGGTGGCGAGGACGAAGGCCGCCAGGGAGAACGGGAAGCTGACGATCCCCCACAGCAGGTCGAGCCAGGCCTGGCCGTTGACCAGCGGGTTCATCAGGCGGCGGAACCAGCCCGCGCCGGCCGGGGCGGGCGCGTAGCGGGGGCG
>NZ_VCJS01000352.1 GCF_005893125.1 Nonomuraea basaltis
CGATCGGGCCGGACACTCCGCGCAGCGCCTCTGCCAGCGGTGGCCCCAGCGCTGCCCAGTGCGGCGCGAGCATCACATCAACGAACTCCGCGGATCGCTCGTATTCGTCGGCCACCCTCACCTCTCAGCAGAAATTGATAATGATTACCATTTTGTGAGACTAGAGAGGATGCTAAGCGATCGTCAAGAGTTCAGCGGGGCGCCACATCCTCCCGGGGGAAGATCGCGTCCATCAGGTATGCCATCGCGTCGACGGGCTGGCCAGGCCGGCACGCCCTGACGGCTGTCGGAGGCGGGCGATGATCCTGCCCCGTAGTCCTGCCGGTCGCAGGATTTGCGGCTGGAGGCGCCCTTACTTTCTCGGTATTGGGGCTAGCGGACGCCCAGCGTGATCGACGCGTCGTCGTCGAATCCGATGCTGACGCGCAGCGGGCCCGCATCGCCTTCGACGACGCGCACGCCTGCGGGTAGGCCTCCGCACCACTGCTCGACGTCCTCCTGGGAACCTGCGATGTCGAGGCCGACGATGCCGGTCGGCCGGCGGGTGTGTGGTGCGGTCAGCGCGTGCGGCCGTTCCTCGTATGGCACCGGCCAGTGGATGAGCGCGGGCAGCCAGCGCCGGCCATGTTCGGGCCGAAAGCCCGCCAACGTGTACGCCGGATATCCGGGCCCCTCCCCCGGTATATCGGACATCGACAGGTTGTTCCGGGAGGCCAGGCGACGAAGCGACTCCACATCTTCGAACCCGACCAGCCACGCGACCGGCACCAACGGCTCCGGATGCCTGTCCAGGGCATTCTGCTGGGCCGCCGCGATCGGCGGCAGAGCCGGATCCGGGACTCCGCCGTTCGGATAGTGGATCTCGAGAGACGACCGCCCCAGCGGCACGACCAGATTCGACACTGCGCCTGCCGATAATTACATCCGCCCAGGTCATGCCCTGTGAGGGCTTCGCGTGGCATGCGCGAGTTCCGACCCTCAGGAGAGGGGGCGGGTGCGGCATGATGACCGGCTGTGCTCCTTCGCCTGGCCTACCTGACCGTCACGAACGCTTTCGCCGCGTTGCGGTTGCTACCGATGAGCGATCGGGACAAGGACGTCGAGATACTGGCCCTGCGCCATCAGATCACCGTTCTTGAACGGCAACTCGGCGTCGGCACCAAGGTGAGATTCACCCCGGAGGATCGCGCCTTCCTCGCCGCCCTCCTGACACCGTTGCCACGCGAGGTTCTGTGCCGGCTGCGGCTTCTCATCCGGCCGGACACTGTTCTGCGCTGGCACCGCGATCTGATGAGACAGCGTCATGCCCGTACCTGCCGGCCGAAGCGGCGTGGGCGACCCCGCACGGTGCGCTCCATCCGCGCTCTCGTACTGCGCTTGGTCCGGGAGAACCCCGGCTGGGGCTATCGGCGAGTCCACGGCCGTGCCGTCGGGAAGGCTCACAACACTGACAGAGGAAGTCATGGAGCCGCTTTGGGGGGCTTCTACTCGCGCTACCGAGTAAGTCCCGGAGACAAGTACTGGGTCCTGATCTCCAACTGACCGAAGGACCTTGGTGGACAAGACCGTCGACGGTCCGGCAACATAGCCGCCGCTCGACGTCACTGGTCGGTCGGCACTCAACCAGGTAAGCGTTCTCAGGTGGCGGAGGGCATCAAGCCTTCGCCACCTGAGGCGCCGGTCTGCGATCAAGGAGCCCACGATGAATGATCTACGGAACGCGCATCCCGATGAAGACCAGCACGAACTGCTGGCGACACGCGGCTTTGGCGATGCCTTCTACGGCCTGTGGGTTGAGCGGGACGATATCGACCAAGTGGCCGGAGCGCTTGGCCTGGATTCACGTACCCGGTGTGACTCCACGTTGACGGGCGCCATGGGTCGATTCACTGATCCCGACATGCCGCTTGACGAGAAGAACACCGTATGGATCGGGTCGCACAGCCCAGGATGGTCGGTCGCCGTCAGCCCGCTCGGGCTTCAGTCGGATCTGTCTCTCTGCGAAGGGAAGCGACGGATGCTGGAAGTGAGCTGGCTTTCAGAGATCGACGGCCCTTATCCGCTCTACTATTTTTTCGACGGCCGATCGATCAGCGAGGAAATCGGAGAATACTGGAACGGACGCCTTCCATCCGGCTCAGTGTTCGAACCGTACGTATCGGGGCTGATCCGCGACTACGACACCGATGACGAGGCATTGGCCCATGCATATCTCACCATCGTGGGGCGCATGACGGGCCGATTCATCGACGAGGCGTGGTTTCGCACGCCAGGCTGGATCTATGGTGTCCAGCCCGCTGGCCGGGGATAGGAGCGGAAGGCTTCCGTACTACATCCGTAGATCCTGGGGTGGCGGCCGTCTCGCTGGCGGTAATGGCTGATCAGAGCGAACTCCTGCGCCACCCCGATCGCCGCGACCCGGGAGCGTCCGGTGGCGGCCTGGCGGGGCCAGGTACGGATCATCGTCTCCAGCTTGGCCTCGCCCTTGGCGAACTTGACCCAGGGGAGGCCACCCCGGCGAGGATCGCGGATGTAAACCATGTCGGCGATGAGGTTGTCGCCGACCATCCAGCCGCCCTCGGCGAGGCTGGTTCCGCACCGTTGAGCGGCGATCTCGAACAGTCCGGTCTCGGGTTTTCTGATGCCTTCGACCCCCGACACGGCATAGCCGTCGACCGCGTCGGCCAGGCCGGTTCGCTGGAGCTTGCCGAGTTGGTTGTCCGCCATGCCGTTCGTGACGATCCCCACCCGCCACCCGGCGGTGCGCAGGTCGGCTAATTCGGCTAAGACGCCCGGGTAGCACGCACGAGGTGAGGCATGCGTCGGTGGTAGCCGGCCCATAACTCCTCGACTGGCTCCGCCAGCGCGAAGTGTTCGCGCACCTTGCTGAAGAAGACCTCCCGGTGTGGGTGCGCGTCTCGATCCTGGGAGACGAGCCAGGCAAGGTCCTCGGGAACCAAGCGCTGTTGCCTGCCGAACTCTTCCGCCCACCGGAGGAAGGCGGTATCGAGGTCAATGAGCGTTCTGTCGAGGTCAAAGAGGGCAAGGCGTTGCACGCCGCCGATCTTAGAGACGAGCGGCAGACGGGGACAGTCTCCACTGAGAATCCGCGGCTGACCTCGGGAAATGCTTCCAAGATCATCCCCCGTATGTCCCCTGATCAAGGTCCTACGGCTGCATATGGGTGCTTCCGGCGGCCTGTCAAGGGTCTAGCAAGCAGAAGACCTGCGGCAGAGAAACCGCAGGTCAGAGGGCAAAATACCTGGTGGAGATGAGTGCCCCCGGCGGGGGACCCAGAAGTAGGGAACAAATCACAGCGCCTGCTGAGGAGGACGTTCCTCCTGCTCAGGGATGGGCACAGAACCGGCAGGCGAAGATCGAGGCCGTGAGTCGGCTCCCGCGGCGTCGGGCAAGGTCAGCGTCGTCGAGGGATGGGCGGTGATCTCGGTGAGTTCTTCGGTCGATCAGGCTGTCGTTGCCCAACCGTGGCAGAGCTCAGGTGGCTCATCGGTGGAGGAGTGGCGGCTCCGGTTGCGGGGTTGATGCTGTCGGATCGATGGATCCGATGGACCACCACTGCGGCTGTTCTGGTGCTGGCTGCGATCGCGGCCGTGGTGTCGTTCCGGCACATGCGCGAGTTGGCCTTGGCGCACGGTGAGGATGAACTGGCTGCTGCGCTCATCCCGCTGGCGGTGGATGGCACGATCGTGGCGGCGTCGATGTCGCTGCTGCGGGCCAGCCGCTATGAGGCGCGTGGGGGTGCGCTGCCTTGGGCGTTGCAGATCATCAGTAGCCTGGCCGGAATCGGAGCCAACGTGGCGGTTGCGGAGCCGACGATGATCGCCCGGTTGATCGCGGGTTGGCCGAGTCTGGCGCTCATCGGCGTCTACGAGATGCTCATGTGTCAGATCCGCCAATCCGCCCACAGGGCCGCACCGCCCGGGCCACTCGACAGGTGTCGCCCTCATGCCGGAGGAGTCGCGGTCACTGCATCCGCAGGATGAGCAGGAGTCGTTGTCACGGTGTTGGGAGGGTGAGCGGGCGCTTCAGCGGGCTGCCTGGCAGTGGGCCAAAGGTATGGCAGGCGAGAATGGGACGCTCCCTATCGGGGTGGTAATTGCGCGGGAGTTCGATCGTTCCCCGCGGTGGGGATGGCTGGTCAAGAAGGCCGGATCGGCCGGAGAACTCGGGTGAGCTTGGCGGTTCGCCCCATGCAGGGCCGGTTGAGAGTCGCTGGAGCCCAGTCCCGGAACGCAGGGCCACGGTCGGCGTGGCGATCACTTGGTCATGCCGTCAGGAAGGCACACGCACATCGGACGGAATGAGGAGCCCCTGGCAGCAAGCGCTGGGATCGGTCCTCCGACGGACAAAAGTAGATAGGAACCGGGTGCTGTATGGGAGTTCAAATCCGAGGGGGACACACTCGATACGTACATGCCCTTCGCCGCGTCCACCACCCTTGTTCTTCCTGGTCGGGAGTGGTGAGGCGACGTGGAGCCAAACACTCGGGCAGTGCGTCGGATTCAACGCACAACCATCGCGGGCGTCGGCTTGCTGGCGGGTATCGCCGCCGCTGTCTCCTTCCGACACATGCACGAGTTGTGCCTTCGTCACAGTGAAGATCGCCTTGCGGCACTGCTTGTCCCGAGCGGGACACCTAGAAACCCAGCGGCCACCACAAGATCTTCAGTGATCTTCTAGGCGAAGTTTCCACGTGGGAGGACCCGGGGGCCCCACAGACGCTACCGGAGCGAGTCGGCGCGCATCGAAACGATCGGGGCGTCGCTGTGGCAAGCTTCGACGCCGTTTCCCGCCAAACCCCCTCCACAAGTCGGGCAGCGATTCTTTATCGTTAGCAGGCCGCTTCCGGGGGCACGAGAGCGGCCCTCCTACGCCATGACAGAAAGCGCAGGGACCAGATGTCCGAGCTGATCGAGCCCAATGCCGCACCGTCGCGGATCAACCCGACGATTCCTCATCCCGCACGGATCTACGATTACCTGCTGGACGGGAAGGACAACTTCGCGGCCGACCGGGAGGCGGCCGAGCAGCTGGTGGCGATCTCCCCCGGCACGCGTGAGGGGGTCCGGGCTCACAGGGCGTTCCTCCGGCGTGCGGTGCGCCATCTCGTCGGCGAGGCGGGGATCGGGCAGTTCCTCGACATCGGCGCGGGCCTCCCGACGCAGGGCAACATCCATGAGATCGCCCAAGAGATGATCCCGGACGCTAGCGTGGTCTACGTCGACAACGACCCGATCGTTCTGACACATGGCCGCGCCCTGTTGACCAGCAGTCCCACCGGCGTGACCAGGGTGATCGAGGCCGACCTGCGCCGGCCGCAGGACATCCTGACCCATCCCGACGTGCTGAGCGTGCTCGACTTCAGCCGGCCGATCGCCGTCATCATGGCCGGGGTGCTGCACTTCATCCCCGACGCCGAGGATCCGTACTCGAGCGTCGAGCAGTTCAAGGGGGCGGTGCCGTCCGGCAGCCATCTGCTGCTCTCACACATCACGCTCGACTTCGCCCCGCAGGTAAGCAGCGACGAATTCAGCAAGCCGTACGACAACAGTGCGGCCCCCATGATCCCCCGGACGCGCGCTGACGTCCTGCGGTTCTTCGACGGCTGGCGGCTGATCAGCCCTGGAGTGGTGGAAGTGGTGGACTGGCGTCCTGACGAGGACGAATACCAGGAGCCGATCCCGGGCGGGGGCCACGCCTGGGCGTACGGCGGCATCGCGGTCAAGCCCTGACCCCCGGCGAGAGCCCGTGTTACCGAAAGAATTGGGCCAAGGCCGTGGAAACCCTTCAACGGACCGGCGGCGGGGCGGTGCTGTCGCGTACGACGAGGGACGTGGCCAGCTCGATGCCGGTCTGAGGCGGACGCTCACGCCCTCCGAGGGTCAGGGCCAGCTCGGTCGCGGCGGCCGCCTTCTCGGTGAGCGCCGGGCGCGGCGTGTTGTGCCGGACTGGCATGTCAGCCTCCTGGATATGGGTGGGGATGCCGGGACCTGCCATCCGCACGTCAGGCGCCGTTGGCGGTGGAGACACCGAGAGCGGGTGACGGCCGCGCCGAAGGACCCGTCACTGAACGGCGCGGCCCCTGCCATCCACCACCGGACTCCGGCAGGAGGAGGCCGCCCGGGGAGTCATTCTGAAACCGCGCCTACCCCTGTCAAGGCCCGGAAAGCGAATCGGTTCGATACGGTCGGAAATCGTCCGGTCGATGTTCAAGGAGTTTCGGGGCCGTTGGAAGCAGTGCGGCCAGGGGCTGGGGAAAGGTTGGATCGCAACCTCACGGCTTTCTGGGAGCCTCGGCGTCGGCCAGGTGTAGCACGCTTGTTGCCCTGAAACTTTCAGGATGTTTCCGGGGGAACGATTCGATACGTGCCAGCAAGAGGGGCATGGGTCGCCGCTCGTCCGGACTGAGGAGCGGGCCACGCCTTGACGGGACCTGCACGCCTCGTATTTGCTCCGTCGCACCACCACCACCCATCGGCGGAGGGTAGGCGCGGCGAAGCGATGTTAACGATAACACGATTCTTCTGTCACGCCCTTCAACCGCCACCAGGTCTGCACGGATGAGAGGACTGAACAAACCTCATGTTAACGCTAACCGAGGCCCTTGCACCGCCCCTCTCGGCGGTGCCACAGGCAGGTGAGTGATGTTGCGGCGTAGATCCGTCTTCGCCGCTGTCATGGTCGCGGCGCTTCTCGTGGTGGCGACCGGTGGTACGGCGCTGAGCAGCAGCGAGACCACGTCACGCGCGGCGAGCGCCGCCGCGGCGACGGCAGGATGCGGCATGACTCCAACGCTCAGAAGTGGCACGCAGTCGATTCAGAGCAGCGGCCGGACTCGCTCCTTCATCTTGAGAATTCCCGACAACTACAACAACAACAACCCCTACCGGTTGATCTTCGGGTTCCACTGGAACGGCGGCACCGCCAACGACGTCGACTCGGGCGGGACCAGCGGATTCACCTGGTCTTACTACGGGCTCAGGCAACTGGCGAACAACACCGCGATCTTCGTCGCCCCCCAGGGCCTGAACAACGGCTGGGCCAATTCCGGCGGCGAAGACCTGACGTTCGTCGACGACATGATCAGGCTGATCGAAGCAGACCTGTGTGTCGACACCACGCAGCTGTTCGCCGGAGGTTTCAGCTACGGCGGCGGCATGAGTTACGCCCTGGCCTGCGCCCGGGCGACGGTCTTCCGCGCGGTCGCGGTCTACGCCGGCGCACAGCTCAGCGGATGCAGCGGCGGCACCCAGCCCATCGCCTACATCGGGCTACACGGCCTCAGGGACAACGTACTTAACATCTCGCTGGGCCGGTCGCTGCGCGACAGGTTCGTCAGGAACAACGGTTGCACTCCCCAAAACCCCCCCGAGCCGGCACAGGGCAGCCTGACGCACATCGTCACCGCCTACTCGGGATGCCGATCCGGATACCCGGTCGTATGGGCGGCGTTCGACGGGGGTCACACCCCCGGTCCAGTGGATGGGTCCACCGCCGACGACGGCGCACGGACCTGGACCAAGGGAGTGGTGTGGAACTTCTTCAACCAGTTCCAGGGCACGAACGACACCACTCCGCCGACCACTCCGGGCACTCCCGCCGTCTCCAACGTGACCGCTACCAGCGCCACCCTGACCTGGACGGCATCCACCGACCAGGGCGGCTCCGGCCTGGCGGGTTACAACGTCTACCGCGTAACGGGCGCGACCGACCCGCTACTCGGCCAGTCCACCACCAACTCGATCACCCTGACCGGGCTGACCGCCAACACCCAATACCAGGTCTACGTACGAGCACGGGACGGCGCGGGCAACCTGTCGGCCAACTCCGCGTTCGTCACGTTCACCACGGCCTCCACCGGCGGCGACACCACACCACCGACCGCCCCGGCAGGGCTGGCGGCCTCCGGCACCACCGCCGGCAGCACCAACCTGTCCTGGACCGCTTCCACTGACGACGTCGGGGTGACCGGCTATGACATCCTGCGCGCACCCGGAGCCACCGGCGGCACCTTCGCCCAGGTCGGCACCTCGGCCACGACCTCGTTCAGCGACACGGGCCTGACCCCGAGCACCACCTACCGTTACCAGGTCCGCGCGCGGGATGCCGCCGGCAACCTCTCGCCGGTGTCCGACACGGTCCAGGTCACCACCAGCGGCGGCACCACCGGAACCTGCACGGCCACGCCGACCGTGCAGACCCAGTGGGGCACCGGCTATGTGATCCAGCCGCTGACCATCACCAATACCAGTACCTCGACGATCACCAGTTGGACGGTCACCTTCACGCTCCCGGCCGGGCACGCGCTGACCGGCTCGTGGAACGCCACCGTCACCACCAGCGGGCAGACCGTCACGGCCAAGAGCGTGAGCTTCAACGGCACGGTGGCCCCCGGAGCCAGCACCACCAGCTTCGGCTTCCAGGCCAGCCGTCCCGACGGCAACACGGCCCTGCCATCCGGATACACCTGCACCAGCGCGTAACCGACATTCGAGGCCGCCCACACCGGCACCCGCCGGTGTGGGCGGCCCCATCGCGAGCAGCGCGGCGTTGCCGCTGAAGCGCGGGGACGATGGACACGCCTGCTCACCTGACCGCTCCGATCGAGCCATCTGGGGATCCCGGCCCGTCGACGATGAGAGCGGGTGTACGGCCGACATTGCGCCTGCCGATAATTACATCCGCCCAGGTGATGCCCCTGTGAGAGCTTCGCCTGGCGTGCGCGAGTTCCGACCATCAAGGGGAGGAGGGCGGGTGCGGCATGATGATCGGCCGTGCTCCTTCGCCTGGCCTACCTGACCGTCACGAACGCCATGGCCGCACTGCGGCTGCTGCCGATGAGCGATCGGGACAAGGACGTTGAGATACTTGCTCTGCGTCATCAGATCACCGTGCTTGAACGGCAACTCGGCGCTGGCACCAAGGTGAGATTCGCCCTGGAGGACCGGGCCTTCCTCGCCGCCCTCTTGGCATCGCTGCCGCGCGAGGTCCTGCGCCGGCTACGGCTTCTCGTCAGCCCGGATACCG
>NZ_VCJS01000353.1 GCF_005893125.1 Nonomuraea basaltis
CCCCCGCCACACCCCTCCCTTGGGACATCCCGTCCGGGCGCGAGGCGGCCGCGGTTCGGGTCGAAACTCCGCCGATAGCGGAGTTTCTCGCGGATGTTGTCCCTTCCAAGCGAAGTTGGCGGAACGGACGTGCGCTGACCTGCAGCCCGACATGCTGATGCGGACGAGTTCGCGTGGAGTCGTTCAGGTTTGTTGTCGGTCAACCGATGGTCAGGGATTCATGCTGGAGCTCCGAACCATCGCGACAGGGCCGCGCGAAGGCCCTCGCGGTCATCGGAGCCGGGCCGGGTCGACGCCGAGGCCCAGGCGATGTAGCAGTCCGGGCGCAGCAGCAGGGCGGTGGCCGAGGTGGCAGAGTCATGGGGGAGCGCTGTGACCGGGTCGTGGAGGCGGGCTGTGATGACGTCCACCCGGTCGCGCCATTCGGGCAGTTCCCCGGCGAGTGATCCCTCCTTGGTCAGGTCCAGCAGTAGCGGCCGGGCGTCCCCGGTGAAGGCGGCGAGCCGGACGGGACCGGTACTGGTGTCTAGGAGCAGGTCGGGGGCCCACTGGCCGATCAAGGGGTGGGCGTCTCCCGCTCCCATGTCGTAACGGATGTCGGCGCCGGCCATCATGTCCGCGAGGTGCTGGACGTTGCGGCGGTCGCCGAGCAGCTCGGTGAACAGCTCGCGCAGCGCCGTGACCTCGCGTCCCGGCGTGATCAGCGCCGACTGGGCCTGCGTGTGCATGACCACTCGCTCGGAGGCCGGCCGCCGTTCGGTCTCGTAGCTGTCCAGGAGCCCAGGCGGTGCCCAGCCGCGGATCTCTGCGGCGAGCTTCCAGCCCAGGTTGACCGCGTCCTGCAGGCCCAGGTTGAGCCCGGGCCCGCCGATCGCGCTGTGCACGTGCGCGGCGTCGCCGACCAGCAGGATCCGGCGCTCCCGGTACCGGTCGGCGATCCGCGTGTTGCCGCCGGTCAGCCTGCGCCGCAGGAACGGGCCCTCGCCCGTGGGCTCGCCGAGTGGCAGGTCTGAGCCGAGCACCCGGCGGACGCTGTCGCGCATCTCGTCCAGAGTCGGCGGCCGCTCGTCGCCGGGCGGGTCCATGGGCCACTCCATGGTGGTCACCAGCGGCGGCTTGCCGGGCAAGGGGGCGTACACGAACAGCCCGCGCTCGGTGCGGTGGTGCATGAACGGCGGGATGTGCCCGTAGCCGGGCACGTTCAGCCCTCCGGTGGCCGGATCGACCATCGTGTCCGGCACTGTGACGTGCGCGGTGCGGGAGACCGCGGTGTCCCTGGTCACCCCCGGAAAGCCGATGCCGGCCAGCTTGCGCGTCAGGCTGCTGCCGCCGTCCGCCCCGACCAGGTAGCGGGCGTTCATCCGGTAAGGACCGGTCGGTCCTGCGATCTCGATCGTGACCGCGTCGTCCTGCTGCGACAGCCCGGTGATCTCGTGTCCCCGGCGGATCTCGACGTCGAGCTCGACCGCGCGTTCCTCCAGGACTTCTTCGATGCGGAGCTGCGGCACTGGCAGCAGATAGAGCGGATTGTCCTCCAGCACACTCAGGTTCAGCGGCAGCGCGCCGAACACGAAGCCCGGCGCGGGGTGCGGAAGTTCCTTGGAGCCGCTGAGGCGCTCGTACAGGCCGCGCCGTTCGAGGACCCGCACCACCTGACCGACCAGGCCGTTGGCCCGGTTCTCCCGGGTGCGTTCGGGCCGCCGCTCCAGCACCACCGGCCGTACGCCGGCGAGGCTCAGTTCGCAGGCCAGCATCAGCCCGTTCGGGCCGCCTCCGGCGATGACGACATCGGCAGACATGGCGTTCCTCCTTGAAAATGGGCATGGCACATCGACCGGCGGTGTGCCGGTTGCTCAGGGTGCGCTTGCTGGGGTTCGCGTCAGGGGACGGGCAGTCCCGCCGACACCTGCCGGAGGGCGTCGGTCAGCAGGTCGGTGATCGGGGCGGGTGAGCCGGCGCGCATCCAGTGACCGGTGACCGACCTGACGGTGGCCCCGACGGTGGCGGCCACCAGGTGGGGATACAGGTCGCGGACGAGGTCGGTCCCGGTGCGCTCGGCAATGGCGGCGGCCAGCTCGGCCTCGGCCTGGGCGTCGGCCTTGTAGATCTCGCCCTGCAGCGCCGGCTCGGCGAACATCAGGCGGAGCCCGGAGATCCACTGCTGTACGTCGACGTTCTCCGTGTGGGCTTCGTGTCCCAGCCCGAACCGTGTCAGCGCCGCATTGGTGATCGCCTCCCAGAGCGGCTCAGTCACCGGCCGGGTGCGCAGCTCCTCCGTGATCTGCCGGGCACGCTCCAGATGCCGGAAGGCGATCGCCTCGCCCTTGCTGGAGAAGTAGTTGTTGAACGTGCGGGGGGAGACGCCGGCCTCGGCGGCGATGTCCTCCACGCGGACGTCGTCCAGCCCCCGCGCCGCGCAGAGGCGGATGGCCGCCCAGCTCAACGCGATACGGGTCGCACGCTTCTTGCGCTCCCGCAGCCCTTCACGCACGCCCTCGATGCTCACGCGACCAGAGTACACAATCTTGCGTGATGCGAAAAGATGCGCAATCCGCAATTTTCGACCCAGCCGAGGTGCGCGCCTCCGTGCGCGGCAAGCGCATCACAGGCCCGGCCACGAAGCAGCGGATCAAGGCGACGATCCGGACGGTCCTGGCGGACGCGAAACGGGAGCACCTCATGACGTTCAACGCGGCGGCGCTGGTGGCTCTCGAGTCAGCGCCCCGGCCGAAGGGCGTCGTGTGGACCAAGCCGCGCGTGGAGGCGTTCAACGAGGCGTTCCAGGCGCGGCTGGCCGCGGTGCGGACCGACCCGCACCTGCCGTCCACGTCGGCCGTCGCGGTGTGGGGTGCCACGGATCTGCGCCCGTCGCCGGTGATGGTGTGGACGCCGGCCCAGTTGGGCGCGTTCCTCGACCACGTCGCCGGCGACCGCCTGTACGCCCTCCTCCACCTGGTGGCATTCCGTGGCCTGCGCCGCGGCGAGGCATGCGGCGCCCGCTGGGTGGACCTCGATTTCGACGACGGCGTGCTGTCGGTGGCCAAGCAGCTCACCATCGTGGATCGCGAGGTGAAGGAAGGCCCGCCGAAGACGCAGAGCAGCGACGCGCCCGTCGCACTCGATCAGGTCACCTTGGACGTGCTGCGGCTCCACCGAAAGCGCCAAAAGGAGGAGAAGCTGGCGTGGGGCGGCTCATGGGCGGAGACGGGCCGCATCTTCACCCGCGAGGACGGCACCGAGCTGAAGCCCGACTGGCTGAGCAAGTACTTCGAACGGCTGGCGTTCGCGGCCGGGCTGCCGCCGATCCGCCTGCATGACCTTCGTCACGGCGCGGCGACGCCCAGCCTCGCGGCGGGCAACGACATGAAGACGACGTCGGCGATGTTGCGGCACTCGTCTCTGGCGATCACGTCGGATACCTACACGAACGTGCTGCCGGAGTTGGCGCGCGAAGCGGCAGAAGCGAGCGTCGCTCTGGTCCCCCGGGCCGTCGTCGTGGGCGAACCGTCCGAAACTGAAGGTCTCCCTTCGGTCTCCCCAATCCGGCATGCTGGACCATCGGATTCCAGGTCTCCCCAGAACCCCAGGTCAACGCCTTGATCAAAGCGCGCCCTGCAGGATTCGAACCTGCGACCGTCGGATTAGAAGCAAGATCTTTTAGTGCCGCCCTGTGCCGTTGGGTGATGGTTCGTGCCGCCTCAGCGCGGTTTGTGTGTCAGGCGGTGCCGGATCCTGACGGCGTGTGACGGGGCGTACGAGCACGCACCGAGCACGGCGGCATCCCTCACCCCACCCAGGGACCCGAACGACCATAATGGATAACCCTGCGCGAACTGTTACGAGGAGGCCGAATGGATCTCGCTAGGCACCCCCTGACGGACTTCGAGCAGCGCCACGTCGATGTCGCCGACGACCGGGGCTTCAACCTCACCCACCTCGTGAAGTACTACTGCGAACTAAGTCATCCTGACAGCCATGTCACGTGCTACCTCGACCGACAGCGCACGCCTCACAACGCGATCGCTGTCATGATTCACCCCGAGACCGATGTAACCCCGCTGCACGCTGTTCACGGCCTCACCGTCCAGTCCGACCTACGGCATGGTTCGAACATGCGCCGATTCCCCAAGAGACTGCACACCGGCACGGAGCCGATCACCTACGCTCGCCTGATCCAATGCGCCGACCTGAGCGCCTTTGGCCGCCTGCTGCACGCACTCGTCGCAGACAGCACCCTACGCTCGCGCAGCTTTCAACCGGAGGGCGCGGGCCCTTGAGAACGAGTCTCTGCTCCCCGGCGATCAGCCCCTAACCAACCACCTTGCCGCCGCTCAGCCCTTGACCCACATCACCACAGGTCAGGGGCTCTCTCTAGTGCTTGCGGAAAGCTGCATCAGCGATGAGCTCGGCAACCTCCAACCGCCCGCCCTTTTCCTATTCGGTGCGGCGCAAGTCCATGCTGTCGGATCCGTCCCACCGGTTGTTCGCGGCTGCTTGGCGGGCTCGCTCTGCCGGCTCGCCGGTCAGGCCGGTGCGTTCGATGCACCATTCGACCCACTGGGGTAGCAGATCGAGTATGGCCTCGGCGTACTTCTTGATGTATCCGTCTGCGACGAGGATCACGGTGTGCTCGATCCGATGCGGGGAGCAGGCATAGTAGCCGGGTCCGGAGAGGTGGGACCAGGTGTCGGCGAGCGTGGCGATGTCTTCTCGTTCGGGTCTGTGGTCATCTCGATCGCGTAGCCAGGCGGCGAAGTCGTCGATGATCGGGTTGAGGTCCTGCTTGGGTTTGGGCTCAGGAGCGATGGTGAACGACTCGCAGAGGGCGCCGGCGCGCTGGCGCAGGCGGAAATGCTCGGCGATGAGCTGTTGCGACTCAGTGCCGAGCAGCAGGGCGCCCAGGAGGTCAGAACGGCACAGCGGGTCCAACAGGTCGCGGGCGGTGGCTTGGTCGCACGGGGCCGGTTGGGTGGAGGCGGGTGCCGCGTGTGTCCCCACGGCGGCTCGCCACTCGGCGAGCGCTTCCTTCGGTGAGGCGAAGACGGCAGCGTGCACGACCCGGTCTCCGGTGCAGCGGTCGATGTCCCAGCAGTACCAGTGCGGGTCCTGCTCGCCCCAGGCGAAGGGGGCGAGGAGCGCGTACCGCGAGCCGTACACGTCGGCCACCAGCAGTGGCTCTCCGGCCGGAGTGGCCCGGCAAATCTCACTCGGCCACCCGGGAGCGATGCCAGCTTTGGCCAAGGCCGTCGAGGTTGCCTTGATGGCTTCGCGGACGGCGAGGTCGGGGTCGCGGCGCAGCATCTCCCCGCTGGACGGCGCGGTCATCGCGGCGAGCCCGTGCAGCATCCGCCACAGGTCAGCCATCTGCCCGCCGGTGCGCGCGGCGATCTGGATCTCGTCGCGGACGAGGTCAGCCAGAGAGGCCAGATACTGGTCCCAGTGGAAACCCATGGTCTCGGTCTGTGTGCGCGTCCACATCTCCTCGCCGACCAGATCGACGACAGCGTTCTCCAGCCGCAGAGGCGAGTGGGCGGGCAGGTCGGCGAGACGCTCGATGATCCCATTCTGGGAGTCCGGCCACCACTGATCCCCAGCGGTCCCCATCAGCGACTCAAACAGCACAGAACGAGCATCAGGCGAGGGCTGACGGGCGGCGAGCTGCAGCGCGCGCCGGGCAGGATGGCCGCTGACTCCCCGCGTGGGGTTCGCCTTCGCTTTACGCTTCTTCGCCACGGCACCCGATCCTACGGTGTCTCATCGGCCAGAAAGGGCTCGTTCGCGCGACGCGGGCCACTGAGACCGAACGCCGCGCCATATTCTGAACGCCATGCAGGAGGAGTTGCGGGCGTTCACCGAGTGGGTGGGCGCAGGCCGGAAGCTGACCCAGACGGGGAAACTGACGCTGTCGGACGCGCGGGCGCTGGTGGCGCTGCTGGAGACCGGCGACGAGATCGACCCGAAGATCGGCGACCGGGTGTTCCGGACGAAGAGCAGCACCGAACTGCCCGGACTGAACCTGATCGTGGAATGGGCCAAAGCGCCCGGGCTGGTCCGGGTGGTCAAGGGGCGGCTGCTGCCGGTAAAGAAGGCGGCGCCACTGCTGAAGGACTCCGAGCGGTTGTGGGAAGCGTCGTTCACAGCGTTGGGGAAGATGAGCGAGGCCCTCTTCCCCAAGAACTACTGGTACACGTCGCTGGTCGGCGAGGAGTTCACGCTCATCTGGCCGGCGCTGCTACGCAGGTTGTACGGCGGGCCGGTGCCCGTTGCGGAGCTGCGGGAGCTGGCCTGGGAGATCGCGTCGCCGTACTACGAGATACGCGACCCGCAATCGCAGCGGCGAATGGCCGACCAGGACATCGATCGACTGCTGGCCGTTCTGGTCCGGCTGGGCGCGGTGGAGCTCACGCAGGAGACGGCGACTCTGACCCCGGTGGCGGTGAACGCCGTACGGCGCAGCCTGGGTGAGGCCGCACCGGGAGAGCCGATCTATCAGATCCGGGTGACGCTCCAGGAGAGTGCGGATCCGGTGATCTGGCGGCGCCTGCTCGTCTCACCCGGGATCACGCTCGACAGGCTGCACGACATCCTGGTCGCGGCGATGGGCTGGGAGGGCCGTCATCTCCACCTGTTCACGGTGGGCGGTGTCCTGTACGGCGAACCGTCACCCGAGTGGGATCTGGACGTTGTGGACGAGAAGCAGACCTCGCTGCGGGAGGTGCTCGCACAGACCGGGGCAGCCATGGAGGACGAGTATGACCTGGGTGACTGCTGTTCAGTAGTCAACTCGAGTGTCGGATCGGGCTGTGTCGCGTCGGATGGCAGCGGCGAGTTCCCGTCTGCGGGGAGGCTCATGGTGACGGTCGAGCAGATCATCCCGGGTGCGAGCCGGGCATGATGACGATCAGTGGCTTGTTTCCCCAGGTCGTAATCACCACTGACCCGTTCGGCGAAAGACCCAGACGCTCTCGATGAGCGGCGTTGTGGTCATCTCCTGACCCCTCTCATGACGCAGCAAGGTTCGGCTGGCCGAAGCGACCCATCGGGGTTAACTGGCAGCCCAAGCGATCCATCGACGATGATCGCCTGGGTGGACTACTCGCCTTCAGCGCCAGGCCCTTATCTCCTCGGCCAGCCCCTTGAGGGACTCGACCGGGTGCTCGACCTCCGTCCACGGTGGCGTGAGGTCGGTGGACTCGAAGCGGGGCACCACGTGGAGGTGGAAGTGGAAGACGCTCTGCCAGGCCGTCTCGCCGCTGGCGTGCCAGAGGTTCACGCCAGGGGCCCCGAGCGCGCCGGCGACTTGCCGGGACACCTCGACCGCGGCCCGCATCACGTGTGCCGCCGTCTCCACTGGGATCTCCCCCAGGTCCCGGTGGTGCGCTCTCGGGACGACCAGCGTGTGACCCCTGGTGGCCTGAGCGAGGTTGAGGAAGGCGATGGCGTGCTCGTCCTCGTGGATGGTCTGCGAGGGCTCGGTGCCGGCGACGATGCGGCAGAAGACGCAACTCATGACCGGCATGATCACAGCTCGTCCGGCCAGCAAAGGCCTTTCAGCTGGTGACGCTAGCTATCTATCGACATCGACGCTGAATCACCTGGCCGGGGATAGCTGAGGAAGTCCGCGCCCGCGAGCTTTGCATACCCGGGGTTGAGGAACCTACGGACAGCCGTTGGCGGTACCCGCGAGTAACTTAGCTGCGGGCTTCGGCAGGGTCGTCCCGCGCTGCGAGTCGGTCGTTAAGGACGCTGTCACCAAGTACACGCGAGCGTGTTGATCCTGGTCAGTGAGGTTCCATCGTTGGCTTCATGCGGATCTTTCGCGGAAACCGAGACGAGCTCGACCATGTACGGACAGTATTGATTCGTTTCCGGGGGGTTGTCTGCGGTGGCCAGATGGCTGCCAGCCCGTGAGAAAGCCGGATGTGACGTGGCGCGTGTCATCGACGAAGATGAGTTGGTCGGGAACTGGACGCTCCTCGATGAGGAGATGAAGCTGCTGACCGGGCGGCGAGGGCCCACGAAGTTGGCCTTCGCGCTCATGCTCAAGTTCCATCAGCTCCATGGCCGGTTCCCGCGCGGTCGGGCCGAACTACCCGACGACGCGGTCGACTACGTTGCCCGGGCGGTAAAGGTTCCGGCTCTGGATCTGGCGTTCTACGAGTGGGACGGGCGCACCAGCAAGGACCATCGCACCGATATCCGCAAGTTCACCGGGTTCCGCGAATGCGGGGTGGACGACGCGGAGAAGTCAGCCGAGTGGCTGGCCGACAACGTTTGCAAGGCCGAGCGGCGCCCTGATCGGGTCCGGGTGGCGCTTTTGAACCACCTGAAGGAAGAGCAGATCGAGCCGCCGTCCCAACTGCGGCTGCTGCGAATCATCGGCTCTGGGCTGGAGCAGGCCGAGAAGACCCTGACGTTGCGTGTCTCTTCGCGGATCGGCGTGGAGGTGGTGGAGCGCATGCTCACATTGATCGCCCGGCGCGCTGGTGGAAGCGGCGACGACGATGGCGATGACGACGCCGTCGACCCCGATGGGTCCGGGCCCGGCGAACCGGAGGCGGGCCCGGAGCACGACGGAAGCCACGACGCAGATGTGGGTGAGGCGGAGCCCGAGGAGGCAGACCCTGAAGGCGCGGACGTGTTCGCGGCGATCCGGGAGGTGCCCGGCAACGTCAGCGTCAAGACGATGGAGCGTGAGGTATTCAAGCTCGGTGCGATCGAGGCCGTCGGCCTGCCCGAGGGTGTGTTCGACGATGTCGCGCCGGGTGTGCTGCTGGCCTGGCGGGCGCGGGTCGCGGCCGAGGCGCCCAGTCATCTGCGCGCGCATCCGGATGAGATCAAGGTGACGTTGCTGGCGGCGTACCTGTACTGCCGCCAGCGGGAGATCATCGACGCCCTGGTCGATCTGCTGACCCGAAAATTCGACCTTCACGTGGGCAGGCGGCAGCGAACCCCGAGCGGCAATGAGCGATGATGCTTCGCGGTGAGTTGTGTCAGGTCGGCTCGGGCTCGATGAGGACGGCCTTGCCGTTGCG
>NZ_VCJS01000354.1 GCF_005893125.1 Nonomuraea basaltis
CGCGGCCTTGGTCCCACCGAAGGCGCTGGATCGGGCCAACGCCGAGCTCGACAAGGCGGGCGTGCCGCTGGACCTGAAGCAGCTCAAGCCCGAGCAGCTTGAGGCGCTCGTGGAGCACCTCGACGAGACGATCGTGGAAATGGAGGCGTCCGATGGCCACCTGCGTGTCTTCTGCGAGTAAGGGGAAACCATGACCAGCCGGCAATCCATCTGGACCGGCAGGGTGCCGGTCGATGACAGCGCGCTGTACGTGCGCGACACCGGCGGGCCCGGCCATCGGGTGGTCTACCTCAACGGCGCCCATGCCGACCAGTCGCACGGGCGGCGCGTCATCGCTGACCTCGACAGCGACTACCGGCACATCACCTACGACGAGCGCGCCCGCGGCAAGTCGAAGCGCTCGGCGGACTATTCATTCGAGGGCGCCGTCCGGGACCTGGCCACCGGCACCAGCCACCGTTCCCGATTCACTTTCGAGAAAGGCAGACCATGACCATCAAGCGATCCCCCTGGACCGGCATGGTCCCAGTAGCCGATACGGCCTTAGCCGTCACCGACACCGGCGGCGGTGTCCCTGTGATCTACCTCAACGGCCACGCCGGCGTTCAGCGGCAATGGCGGCGGGTCCTCGCCGAGTTGGGGACGCAGTGGCGGCACATCACCTACGACATGCGGGGGCGTGGTAAGTCGAAGCGTTCGGCGGATTATTCGTTCGAGACGAACATCCGAGATGTCGATGCTGTCCTCGCAGCCCGGGGTGTGGCCCGGGCGGTAGTGGTGGGCTGGTCCTATGGAGCGTTTGTCGCGGCGCACTGGGCCAGCCGCAATCCGGCCCGTACCGTGGGCGCGGTCTTGGTTGAGGGCGCGCAGCCCTACGACTGGTTCGACGAGTCCATGGAACCGGGGATGCGCAAGATATGGAAGCGGATCTGGTGGCCCATGCAGCTGCTGCGCCCGTTCGGTATGGCTCCACGGATGACCGGCGACCAGCTGGCAGACAGCAACATCGAGGTCGGCAAGATCGCCCGCGAGCGTGACCTGGGCCCCGTGCTGGACAGCATCACCGTCCCGGCGCGCTACGTGGTCGCTTCTGGGGAGTCCTTCGGAAGCCAGGGCGGGCACGAACAGGTACGCGCCAGCCTCCCTGCGGTGACTGCCCGCAATCCGAACATCCAAATCAGCGCGAAAGTCGCCAGCAACCACGGTTCGATCCTGCGTAAGGACTACCGCGCCATCGCCGAGGCCGCACGCGAGATCGCCGCCCTCGACCACGAGGGGCCCTGAAAACGCCGCCGTCACGGTGAATCCCGCACGGGAGAATCCTGATAGCCGTCGGCGCAAAGCCAGAGGTCTACACGCCCTCTCCCTCCACCGTCTCCACCATGTCCCCGCCGTCGGGCAGGTCGGGGATCTCGCCGAGCCGGCGCAGGCCTTCGGCCGGTGCGGAGGAAGAGATGGCATAGCGGCCCAGGACGTTCAGGTGGGCGTGGCCGAGTGGGCTGAGCCGGGCGGCATCCTCATCCTTGACCGGCACGCCCTGCGCCCGCACCTGGTCGACGGCGGCCGACAGATACTTCGAATTCCACAGCGCGACCGCATTGACGACCAACCCCAACGCGGCTAGCTGATCCTCCTGGCCCTCCCGATAAGCCTTCCGGATCTGCCCGCTTGCGCCGTGGCAGATCTTGCGGGCGAGTCGATGCCGGGACTCCTGGACGGTGAGCTGCTTGTTGAGCCTGCGGCGGTAGGTGTCGTCGATCGGGTCCAGGATGGACAGCAGGTGCAGGGTCTTGTCGATGCGACCGTACTCGGCGAACGCCTGCCCGAGCGGGGTCGGGCGCCCGCCTCGGGCGAACATACGCAGCAGGTCGGAGGCGCGAACCTGGTTGGTCACCAGCGATCCGGCGACCCGGATCATGTCCGACCAATGCGTGGTGATCTTCTGCCGGTTGATCTTGTTGCGGGCGATCGCCTCCAGAGGCCCGTATACCGGCGTCGTGCTAGCCGACGTCGCCCAGGCCGTGATGGGCGCCGCCGGGCACGCGGACGCCGAGCGCCGCGCCGTGGTGCTGCATCGTTTCGACCAGCTGCTCACAGCGCTGGTCTTGGAGGACCCGTCGTACTGAGGTCACGGCCTGTTGCGCGGACCGTAGCCCCTGGGCGCGCCGGCGAAAACCATGGCCGTAACGGTTGCTTCCGGAAGCAGGGGAGCCTGCTTCCGGAAGCAGCCCCGCTAGCACCCAAAAACGCAGCCTGACCAGCCCGGTAGCAGGTAGCAGCCTGGAGGGCGGCCTACCCCGAAACTCGGCTCCGGCGCCAATTCCGCCCCCTGGGGGCGACTGCTGCTTCCACCCGCGTACCGACGTGGTCGCAACCCGGCACTCCCCCCGGTCCCCGTCGCCACCACGACGAATGGCCCGCGCATCGCGTCGGGCCATCGTCAGCTCTGGAGCACACCCATCGTGGCCGTGCGGCACGCTGGGCGGGACCGTGTGATCGCCGTGGTCAGCGACATGACTATCCCTTTCTCTCGTACTTGGTCTGCCCCGGGTAGGCGGTCCCCATCAAACGCACCAGACCCATCAAGCGATCTCAGTCACACCCAACGCCTATAGACATGATCAATCGGGCGTGACCATGGACGCGTCACTACGGCCCTCGCGGATGGGTCCCGAAGCGCCTGCGGTGTTGGCTTGGAGGAACGCGGTGAGGGCGGCGGCGACCTCGGCGGGCCGTTCGGCATGGGGCAGGTGGCCCGTACCGTCGAAGACACGCAGCTCGGCATGGGGCAGGGCGGTGCGCAGGCTCTCGGGCTCGGGCAGTGGGGTGACACGGTCCGCGCGCCCCCAGAGCACGAGCGTGGGAACGCCCCGGTCGTCGTTGCGCCGATAGAGGGCGCCGGCGTCGTGGACGGGCATCCGGCGCACGGAGGAGAGCACGGCCCGCTGAAATCCGGGCGCGGTGGCGTAGGGGCGAAACCGCGAGCGCAACGCCTGGACGACTTCGGGCCGGTCGGAGTAGTCGGGCAGACGGGACAGCAGGACGGCGGTGCCGGCGATCGCGAGCAGCGCGTCGCCGAGCACCGGACGCTGCATCAGCCGTACGGCCGGGGACATGCGGACGCCGAAGCCGTCCGGCGCGACGTAGGTCAGACTCGCCACCCGTTCGGGGCGGCGGCCAGCGAAGCGGGCGGTGATGAGGGCCCCGAACGCGAGCGCGATCAGGTGCACGGGCTCGGTCGGCTGGATACGGTCGAGCAACTCGGTGAGCTGGCGGTCGAAGGCGTCGGCGTCGTAGGAGATGCGGGGCGCGGCCGAGGCGCCCCGGCCGATCAGGTCGTAGCGCAGTACGCGGTAGCCGTTGGCGGCGACGGTGTCGGCGAGGCCGTCCCAGACGAACATCGGCAGGGTGGCGCCGGGCACGAAGACGACGATGGGCGCGTCGGCCGGCCCGTCGAGACGGTAGTGGGTACGGCCGGCGGGCAGATCGAGGAACTGGTCAGTCAGGTCAGGCATCGTCGGGTCTTCCTTCGTTGACGAGGTGGCGGGTGACAGGGGACGCCTGGGCGACGGCGTCGTGGGCGAGGCCGCGCATGATCCGCCGCCAACCCTCGACCGCGGCCGGGCCGGCTGCGTCGAAGACGGCGGACAGGTGGGCGAGCTGGGGGCCGGTGGCGGCGCGTTCGAGCGCCTGCCCCTCGGGGGTGGCTGACAGTGACCGCTCGCGCCCGCTGCGTGCGGGGACGTCGCCCGCGACCAGGTCGCGGCGCCGCAGGTCCGACAGCGGCCGATGCAGCGCCTGGCGGGAGATGCTGAGCGCTGAGGCCAGCTCGCCGACGCTGATGCCGGGGCTGCGGGCCACGACGTACAGCACCCGGTGGTGCATCCGGCCGAGCCCGTGCTCGGCGAGCACGGTGTCGGCGTCGTCGACGAAGGAACGCCAGCCGAGGAAGAAAAGTGCGACATCACGCTCGTCCGCAAACATATCAATGATATTGACGTATTTCAGAGGAGCGGGCAAATGGGGGTGGGAACCGATTACGCCCGGCCATGGCCCTTTTCTGGCGCATTCGGTTCCCACCCCCCGGTCTCGCCCTGTTGAGCGACAGGAGAGTGTCGGTGGGCTGCGACACTAACTGTCAGTAACAGAGTGTGATCAGCCGCCGACATCGCGACGTTACCGCAGCAGCATGTTCTTCCCGGATCGGCATGACCATGCACGGTCACGTCGCGCCTGGGGAGACCAGCCCGGTCTCGTAGGCGAGCACGACGGCCTGCACCCGGTCCCTGAGCCCGAGCTTGGCCAGGATGCGGGCCACGTGGGTCTTCACCGTCGCCGGGCTGAGGGTCAGCCGTTCGGCGAGCTCGACGTTGCTCAGCCCGGTGGCCAGCAGCCGCAGCACCTCCAGCTCCCGCGCGGTCAGCTCCGACAGGTCACGGTGCGGGGCCGGAGGGCCGGCGTCGTCCCGGCGGGCGAACCGCTCGACCAGGCGCCGGGTGATGGTCGGGGCGAGCAGGGCGTCGCCGGTGCGCACCAGGGTCACCGCGGCCACCAGGTGCTCGGGGGTGACGTCCTTGAGCAGGAAGCCGCTGGCCCCGGCGGCGAGCGCGGTGTAGACGTAGTGGTCGAGGTCGTAAGTGGTCAGGATGAGCACGCGGGTGCCGCCGGCCGCGTCGTCGGCGAGGATGCGCCGGGCGGCCTCGATGCCGTCCATGCGCGGCATCCTGATGTCCATGAGGACGACGTCCGGCCTGGTACGCCGGGCCGCCTCCACCGCTTCGGCGCCGTCCGCCGCCTCGGCCGTCACCTCGATGCCGTCGGCGGCCAGGATCATTCGGAAGCCGGTGCGTACCAGGGCTTGATCGTCGGCGATGATCACGCGGAGAGGGTGGCTCATGAGGCTCGCCATGGTACTCGGGCCAAGATCCGGTAGCCTCCCGCGGAGGTGCGTCCCGCGTCCAGAGTGCCGCCGTAGACGGCCAGCCGTTCGCGCAGCCCGATCAGCCCGCGCCCGCCCGTGTGCGACCGGCCGCGCCGCGTGCCGCCGGTGTCGGTGACCTCGATCTCCAGCCGGTCGCCCTCGTGGCGGATCGAGACGGACGCCGCCGCGCCCGCCGCGTGCTTGATCGTGTTCGTCAGGGCCTCCTGGACCACGCGGTAGGCGGCCAGATCGACCCCGGCGGGCAGCGGGCCGGGCGGCAACGACAGCTCGACGCCGACCCGGATCCCGGCGCCCCGGACCCGGGCGACCAGCGCGTCGAGCTGATCGAGCCCAGGCTGCGGCGCGAGCCCGCCCTGCGGACCGGGCGGCCCGTTCTCCGTGGCCTCGTTCTTCATGGCCTCGTTCTCGGTGGCCAGCAGGCCCATGACGTGACGGAGTTCGGACATGGCCGCCCGGCCGCCCGCCTCGATCGCGAGCAGCGCCCGCTTCGACTCCGTGGGCTCGGCGTCCATGACCTTGCGCGCCGCCCCGGCCTGGATCACCATCACGCTCACGTTGTGGGTCACGATGTCGTGCAGTTCGGCGGCGATCCTGGCGCGCTCCTCGTCGACGGCCGCGCGCGTGGCCTGCGCCTGGGCCCGCTGGAGCGCGTCGATGCGATCCCGGGCGGCCCGCAGCCGCCCCTGCCAGAAGCGGACGGCCACCGCCAGCACTCCCGCCCCCGCCAGCACGACGATGGGGCCCAGCCAGGACGGCAGCGCGGGGACGACGTCCTGGAAGACCACGCCGGTCAGCACGGCCGCCGCCGCCAGCCCGCCGGCCGCCGCCAGCCGGTGACGGCTGTAGGCGAGCGCGCCATAGGCGGCAACGCCGCAGGCGAGCACGGTGATCCACGTCGCGGCCTCGTGGGTGGCCAGCGCGGCGAGCACGACCGTCCAGAAGACGGCCAGCGGGTACCGGCGCCGCACCGCCAGCGGCAACGCGGTCAGGACCACCAGCAGCGGGTGCGGACCCTGCGCTGAGCCGGCCCGCGGGCTCGGCGGGTCCGGGCTCACCGGCCGGGCGGGTGGATCGGGACGCAGTTGCAGGGACACGGCCGCCGGCCCCGGTCGCCCCTCGGTGGAGGCGTCGTGCAGATCGGCCACCGCGGCCACCGCGAGCACGGTCAGCAGCAGCGCGAGCACCAGGTCGGCCACCAGCGCTCCGCGTGACGGCCGGGCGCGCGCCTCCTCCGGACGCAACACCTCCCGCACGTACTGCCGCCACATCCGCCACCTTCGTTCCGCCGCCATCGGGACATTGTCACGGCTGCGCGACCGGCCACGCATCCGTCGCGATGACGGGAGCGGCGTCCGCCGGGACTACATCGCAGGGATGACACCGGGCTCGAATCATTCCTCAGAGCTACCCAGATTCAGCACGGCGGCCGACGCGCCCGCCGCAACGCCGCGCCTAGCGTCGTCCCGTCCGCGGATGACCGCGGCCTCCCGAGAAAAGGCGACACACTGATGCATCTTGCGAGAACGACGGCCCTCGCCCTGGCCGGGCTCCTCACCCTCACGGCCCCCACTCCCGCCGCCGCTGCGGCGCCGGCGGCGGCACCGCGGCTGCCCGCGCCGACGGGCTCCCACGCGGTCGGCGTCACCTCCCTCCACCTGAAGGACGCCTCCCGGAGCGACCCATGGGTCCCGGCGGCGAAGTCGAGGGAGCTGATGGTCTCCCTGTGGTACCCAGCGGCCGGGACGCGAGGCAGGCACCAGGCCCCGTACGTGACGCCGAAGGAGTCCGAGCTGCTGATCAAGGACGCGGAGCTGCCCATCGCGCCCGACACGCTGAGCAAGGTGCGGACCAACGCCTTCACCGACGCCGTGCCCGCGGGCCGCAAGCGCGGCCTGCCCCTGGTGGTGCTCTCCCCCGGCCTCGGCTCCCCGCGCAGCTCACTCACCAGCCTGGCCGAGGACCTGGCCAGCAGGGGCAACGTGGTGGTCGGGATCGACCACACCTACGAGAGCGTCGCCACCGCCTTCCCCGACGGGCGGGTCACCACGTGCGTCGCCTGCGGGAACAAGGACCCGGACTTCGGGGAGCAGGTGGTCCGGAGCCGCGCGGCGGATGTCTCCTTCGTTCTCGACCAGCTCACCGGCGCAAAGCCGAAATGGCGGGGAGCCGCGCTGATTGACCGGTCGCGCATCGGGATGGCCGGTCAGTCCGTCGGCGGCGCGAGCAGCATCGCGGCCATGGTGCGGGACAAGCGCATCCGCGCCGGGGTCAACCTGGACGGCACCACCTTCGCCCCGATCCCCGAGCGCGGCCTGTCCCGGCCGTTCCTGTTCCTGGGGTCGCCGACGATGCACAGCCCCGGCGGCAAGGACGGGAGCTGGGGACGCGACTGGAAGAGGCTGACCGGCTGGAAGCGGTGGCTGGTGGTGACCGGCGCGGAGCACGCGTCCTTCACCGACGTCCCGCTGCTGGCCGAACAGATCGGCCTCGACCTCGGGTTCGCCATGACCGGAGCCCGCTCCGTGGAGATCACCCGCGCCTACGTCGCCGCCTTTTTCGCCCGCCACCTCACCGGGAAGCCGCAGCCCCTGCTGGACGAGCCGTCCGCCCGCTATCCCGAAGTGACGTTCGGCGGCTAGGTCCGATTTGTCCAAGCCGGGGCCGGTGCCGCCACGCATCATCGGGATTGAGACCGAACGGCCAGCGGCGATAGCGAGCCAGGGCAGGCGGGGTTACCGCCATCCGCCGCTCCGATGTGGGCGGGTACGGCACCCAAGGGTTTCGGGATAACCTTTGTTATCTGGCAAGATAGCGATCACATGCCGGGCGCGAGCTGGACGACCACCACCCGGCGCGGAGGCTTGGTTTCCCGGTTATCTGGCAACTCAGCGGACGGTGGAGGTCGGCACGGTGGATCCGGTCATCGCCGAGCAGCTCGGCCGCGCCCACCCGCTCGCCCGCCATCTCGACGACTTCCTCACCGACCTGGCCAACGCCGGCGCCTCCGCGCACACCCGGCGCGCCTACCGCGGCGACCTGATCGCCTTCGCCGCCCACCACGGCGAGGAGATCGCCGAGCTGACCGCCGCGCCGGTCCGCGCGTTCCTGGCCGAGCTCGCCGAGCTGTCGCCGGCCAGCCGTAAGCGCAAGCGCGCCGCCGTCGCCTCCTTCGCCAAGTGGGCGGTCCGTCACGATCTCTTGGACGCCAACCCGATGGACCGGATCGACACGGTGAAGGTGCCCAAGAGCCTGCCGCGCCCGGCCGCGGCCGCCGACGTGGCCAAGGTGCTGGCGGTGATCTGCTCGCGGCGGCCGCGTAAAGACCTGTCGTTGGACCGGCTGCGGGATCGGGTGCTGTTCGAGACGGCCTACGTGTGCGGCGCCCGCGCCTCGGAGGTGTGCGGGCTGTACGTCGAGGACCTGGACCTGCGCCTGGACGACGAACACGTCCGCGTCCACGGCAAGGGCGGCAGCGTCCGCACCGTCCTGCTCGACGACCGCGGCTACGTCACCCTGCTCAAGCTCTACCTGGCCCGCGCGGGCTACCGCGCCGGGCCGCTGTTTCGCGCCTCCATGAACGGCCGCGGCGGGCCGCTGTCCTACGACGCCGCCCACCACCGCTGGCAGAGCTACTGCGCGCAGGCTGGCGTCGAGATCGACATCCACCAGCTGCGCCACGCCCACGCCACCGAACTCATCAACGCCGGCGTCTCCATCGAGGCCGTCCGTCGCCGCCTCGGCCACGCCTCCACGGAGACGACGCAGCTGTACGCGTTGCTCGACGACAAGGTCGCCGACGCCGAGATCCGCGCCGCACGTCGACGCCGGGACCAGGCAACGCACTAGGGACGCTTCGCAACCAAGAACAACCTCAGCTCCCTGCAATCAAGATCCATCTCAGCGCCAACGGCTGTCCGCCGGTTCCTCGCCCCCGTGGAAGTCCCAGAGTTCATGCGAACTGAAGGTTCATCGGACTGAACCGAAGGGTCTTCATCCCTCATGGACCGTTTCGACCCTTGAGTTCGTCACGACTGGCGGGGTCTTGCTCTTCGACTGCGGTGGC
>NZ_VCJS01000355.1 GCF_005893125.1 Nonomuraea basaltis
CTGCGCGCTGTGCGGGCTGTTGAGGGTGAAGGCATGTTCGGCTGCCCCCGGCACTGCGCCGGTGTCGGTTGTGCTGCCGATCGCGTAGACCAGAATGTCGTAGCCGAGCGAGGCCCGGCCATCCGTAGTGGACACAGCGACGATGTGCGCATCCGCGTCGATGCCTGTCGCCGATCCCTGCACGAAGCCGATGCCGGTGCCGGTCAACAGATCGGGGATACGATGATCGGCAAGGTGCTGGCCGGTGGCCAACTGGTGCATCCGCAGCCGCTCCGTAAACCGCTCCAGCGGGTTGACGAGGACCACCTGCACGCGCTTTGCTCGCTGCGCCACGCCGATGGCGGCAAGCATGCCGGTGTATCCGCCGCCGATAACCACCACCTTGCTCGTGCCAGTCATGTCCCGCCGCCGATCGAGCGGATAACATCAAGATTCATAGCCACAGAGTCTGGTGTGTTTCCCCACGGCCAGCAACGGCACTCTCGGCAACGTGCGTTAACTCGACGCTAAACATGCGAGGGATGGGCGCATCGTGAAACAGCGCGACATCGAGATCTTCCTGACGCTGGCCGACGAACTGCACTCGGGGCGCGCTGCCCTACGTAGGCTGATCACACATGCGCAGCGTGCTGGTGATGTCGTACTCAGGGACTACGTTCCGCCCCGGAATTACGCGTCTTCTGATCTGCCCGGTCAGCAGCGCCGCCTCGGGGTGGCTCCCCGGTTCTTGGTTTTAGCCGGCCTGCTGAGAGAAGCGCCAGGCATGGACGGGCAGACACGACATCGAACCTATCGGTAGCTTTTGATCATGTCCGAGGCCGACTTCACCCCCCTCCGCGTCACCCACCGGGCGCACAGCCGTGAGACCTTCTTCCGCATCCGCACCTGGGCGAAGGCGGAGGGCCACCCCGTCGGCGAGCGTGGCCGGATTGCTCCCGAAAACATCGGTGCCTTCTTCGCCGCCCCTCCCGAGGTCTACGAGCAGGCACACACGTTCGAAATGGTCCACGCCACCGCGAGAACCCCCGGCGCGTCGCCGGAGGATTACAAGTGGCAGGGGGACAGCCCGCTCGGGGACATCTACACGATCGTTTTCGTTCGCGGGCTCGACGAGCACGAGGTGCCGCGTCCGCCTACGCAGGGGCGCTACTGGCCGCGCGGTTTGTCCCGCACGGGAGTGCCAGCGCCGCTACAGTGCAGCTCAATCCTGAGCGGGACTGTTTGTGATCAGTTCGTCCCTCAGATCGGGACGAGCGTGGCGAGCAACCATCTCGTCGATAGCCAACGAATGATCCGGTACTCAAGGTGTCCACACCTCGGGGTGAGGGCCCCCGAACCCGCTCAGCGAGAGCTACCGGATGTCGCGGCCGATCATCGACGAAGCGGCGGCGGCCCGCGATCCGCGCGAGATCCGCACGGTCTTCAATGTCCCCGGACGCATCACCTGACCGGCCGCTGGCCGCCATGCGTGACCGCGCCGGCCGCTGGACCGGCGGCTCTGTGGGCCAGTGGGTGGAGGAACTCACCGGCACCGTGCTGGAGCTCGGCGCATCGGGATTCATCCTCTTCTCCGCCAGCGGCGGAACCCAGGACGGAGTCTCCCTCGGCCGCTGGGCCACGGAGATCGTCTCGTCCGTACGCGAAGCGATCATGAAGGAAAACCACTAGACGATCTATTCCAAGGGGTACGGGAGAGGCTTCGTCGCGTTTGTCGGCGACCTGCCGCTGGCCGGCCACGATCCCGGTGCCGTGACCGATCGCGGCGACCAGGAACACCCCGGCCGACCGCGGTGAGACGGTGCCGTGCAGCAGTTTCCCGGCGATCGCGGCGGCCGGCAGCAGCCCGGGGCCGGATGGGGGGACGCGCCTCAGTCGGAGCGCACGATCCGGACGGCGACGCCGTCGAGGATCAGCTCCAACCCGAGCGAGAAGTCCGCGTCGGCGACCGTCGCGTCGGGGGTGTCCGACGGCAGCGCCTCGAACAGCGCCGAGGAGAACAGCCGGGCCGCCTCGGGGAAGCGCTCGGGCTGGACGAGCCGCGCCAGCGCGCGGCCGTAGGCGCGCTCGGCGTCGACCTGCCCCTGGCCCTCGGCCCTGCCCTCGGCGAGTTCGTTGTACTGCCGCACCGACTGGACCACGTAACCGCTGATCAGTAACAGGATGCCGACCTTGTGCGCCCAGTCGAGGCGGGTGCGGGACATGATCGCCAGGGCGGCCTCCATCCAGGCGATCTGGTTCGGTCCGGACGGCGGTCCGGAGGCGGGCACGCGTGTCAGCCACGGTCGACGCTGGAACACCGCGCGCTGCGCGAAGGCCCAACTGCGCAGCCCTTCGCGCCAGTCGTCAGTGTCGATGTCCGGCGGTGCGCCCACGGCGACGTCGGCCATGAGAGTGAGCAGTTCGCCCTTGGATCCGACGTACCGGTAGAGCGACATGCTCGTGAAGCCGAGGCTCTTGGCGACCTTGGGAAGCGTCACGCCGCCGAGCCCGTCGCGGTCGGCGATCTCCACCGCTGCGGCGACGACCCGGTCGACGTCAAGGGCCGCAGGCCGCCCGAGCCGCGAGGACTCCGACATCCCCCACAGTCGACGCAGCGACGCCGGAACGGAGTCCTCGCCGGTCATGGATCCCCCGTTCGCCTCCGAAAACTGGGCCCCATCATGCCAGACCTAATTAGTATATCTGTGATACTTTCTCATCCAAACTAAAGCTTGTGTCTCGGGAAGAAGGACGAACATGAGCGTTGACACCGCACGACGAACATCGAGAGGAGCGGTCCGGCGTGCCGAACGTGCCCTCGCACCGGACCTAGCCAGAGGAGCGATGCTGCTGATCATCGCGCTGGCCAACGTCGCCGGAGTCGTCTTCGCCGGCGAGCCCGGTCTCGACGCCACGCCGGAAGGCGCCGACCGCGGCCTCAACTTGCTGCTTTTCGAGCTCGTCCACGCCCGCGGGTACCCGGTCTTCGCCGTAATGTTCGGCTACGGAATCGTCCAACTCGCCCGCCGCCAGGACGCCTCCGGCGCCACACCGAAGCAGGTCCGCTCGGTGCTGATACGGCGCAACCTCTGGCTCGTCGTCTTCGGGTTCGCGCACGCCGCCTTGCTCAACTACGGCGACTTCCTCGGCGCCTACGGGATCGTCGGGCTCGTGATGACGCTGGTGCTGCTGCGCCGCGGCGACAAGTTCCACCGCATCGTGTTAGTGCTCTGGGCGCTGGCGGCGGTCGAGATCCTGGTTCTCGGCGCCATCGTGGTGAGCCGCATTCTCGGAGGTCAGGGCGGGTCGGCCCCGCTGCCGGTCGGCCACGTCGACTCTCTCACCGCGCCCGGGTACGTCGCGTCCATGTTGGACCGCCTCGGCGAATGGCCGATGCACACGCTGACCGTCCTGCCCTTCATCATCATCACCTGGCTGGGCATGTGGGCTGCCCGCCGCCGCGTCCTCGAAGAACCGACCCGCCACAAGACCCTGCTCACGTGGGCCGCCGTCCTTGGACTCGGCGTCGCCATCGCCGGAGGCCTCCCTGCCGCCCTGGTCAGCGCCGGATGGCTGCATGTCAACGAGTCGGCCGCCAGCATGATGCTGATGCTCCACGGCGCCAGCGGCCTGTTCGCCGGCCCGGGTTACGTGGCCGTCTTCGGCCTGATCGCCATGCGGGTCACCCGGCCCGGCCCCGTTGTCGGCGCACTCTCGGCCCTGGGCCAGCGTTCCCTGTCGGGATACCTGTTCCAGTCGGTGGCCTGGCTGGTCCTCCTGGCACCCTTCACGCTCGCCCTCGGCGACCGTTTCAACAGCCCCACGGTGACCGGACTGATCATCGCGGTGGCCGTCTGGCTCGCGACCGTTCTGACCGCCCACCTGCTCGACAAGCGCAAGCAGGCCGGCCCCGCCGAGATCGTCCTGCGCCGCCTGACCTACGGGCCTCGGGGGTAGTCGCCGCGTCGTTGAGTAACGTATCTTGACCTGATGGTTAACGGAGCTGCGGATGGAGCTACGCGATATTGAGATCTTCCTGACGCTGGCCGAGGAGCTACACTTCGGCCGTACTGCCGCGCGCCTGCACGTCACTACCGCAAGGGTCAGCCAGGCCGTCAAGAAGCAGGAGCGCCACATCGGCGGCGCCCTGTTCGATCGCACCAACCGCACCGTCAAGCTCACGCCCCTTGGCGCGCAGCTTCGCGCCGACCTACAGCCGGTCTACCGTGAGCTGCGCCAAAGTATGCATCGGGCAAGGATGACCGCTCAGGGCATCACCGGCGTACTGCGCGTTGGCATGCTCCCTGTCAATGCATATGACCTGCGCCCGTATTGGGAGACTTTCAACGCCCGACATCCTCAATGGCGGTTGCAACTCCACCACAATCCATACCTGGACGCCTTCGGTCCGCTTCGGAACGGCGACATCGATGTGTTGGTGGCATGGCTTCCCATCGAGGAACCGAACTTGATCGTGGGGCCGGAAGTCTTCACCGAGCCGATGGTCCTGCTGGTGCCGCCTGGCCACCGGCTGGCTGACCAAGACTCGGTCAGCGTCGAGGTCCTCGGCAATCACGTGCTGCCGTCAGTTCCAGGCATGCCTGACTACTGGGAGGAGGGTTTCGCGCCTTTCCAGACACCCCGTGGCCGCCGGATCGAGCGTGACGCCACGCCCCACAGGGCTCTCGAGGAATTGTTCACGGTCGTCGGCGCAGGCGACCTGGTCTCCGTCCTCGGTGCTCACGTCGTCAGGTACCACAGTCGGCCCGACATCCGTTACGTGCCTGTCCGTGACTCCTGGCGACTGCGGTGGGCCTTGGTGTGGCGCAGTGATCGGGAGAACGACCTCGTCCGGGCCCTCACTCGCACGGTGCGCGACTTGGGACCGCGCCACACTTAAGGACTTGGCCCACGTGCGGAAAAGCAACTGAGGTCTGGTGATAGTTGGGCTCATCAGGGAGAGCAAGTGCTGACGGTTCTCGGAGGGCAGGAGTCGTTCGCCGCGAGGGTTAGGGCAACGTGGCCCGGCTGTTGCGCCTGCCACCTGTCGAGGCGAGCACCCGGGACGAGATAGCCATCCGCTTGGACAGTCGGAAGGTGGTGATCGGGCTGCTGCTTACGATCTCCTTGTAGAGGATGGCCGCTCGACCGGTGATGAACCAACGCCGCGGCGTGTCGTCGGCGTACGTGAACTGGATCACCGCGTCTTTCCGGCCAAGGCTCACCGGCTGGTGGAAGTAGCCGAAGCGGAACGGCTTGACAAGGCCGCCATGCAACTGACGGGCGATGTTACCGGCGGCGTGTGCCGCGCTGGGGATGCCGCTCTGGCAGGTGCCGTGGATGACGCCGTAAGCCTGGCTGATCGCGGCGGCATCGCCAACGGCGTAGATCTCGGGGTGCGACATTGACCGCAGCGTGGCGTCGGTGATGATGCGCCCGTACTCGTCGGTCGTGATCCCGGCCTTGGTGGCCAGCGGGGCCACCCGCACGCCGGTGGTCCATAGGCAGCCGTCGGCGGCTACGAACTCGCTGCTTGCTAGTTCCACTCCGTCCGGCAGCACCTTGGCGACGCTGACACCAGTGCGCACGCTCACGCCCAACCGATCCAATGCCGCCATTAGATAGGCGCGGGCCTTGGCGCCCATCATCGTCGCGGGTTCGTCCCGGCTGAGCAGCGTGACGCGGATGTTCCGGTGGGACTCGGCGATTTCGGTCGCCGCTTCGATCCCGGTCAGCCCGGCGCCGCACACCAGGAATTCGGTCCGGTCTCGTGCCGCCGTGAGGTGGTCGGCCAGCCGCTGCGCGCTGTGCGGGCTGTTGAGGGTGAAGGCATGTTCGGCTGCCCCCGGCACTGCGCCGGTGTCGGTTGTGCTGCCGATCGCGTAGACCAGAATGTCGTAGCCGAGCGAGGCCCGGCCATCCGTAGTGGACACAGCGACGATGTGCGCATCCGCGTCGATGCCTGTCGCCGATCCCTGCACGAAGCCGATGCCGGTGCCGGTCAACAGATCGGGGATACGATGATCGGCAAGGTGCTGGCCGGTGGCCAACTGGTGCATCCGCAGCCGCTCCGTAAACCGCTCCAGCGGGTTGACGAGGACCACCTGCACGCGCTTTGCTCGCTGCGCCACGCCGATGGCGGCAAGCATGCCGGTGTATCCGCCGCCGATAACCACCACCTTGCTCGTGCCAGTCATGTCCCGCCGCCGATCGAGCGGATAACATCAAGATTCATAGCCACAGAGTCTGGTGTGTTTCCCCACGGCCAGCAACGGCACTCTCGGCAACGTGCGTTAACTCGACGCTAAACATGCGAGGGATGGGCGCATCGTGAAACAGCGCGACATCGAGATCTTCCTGACGCTGGCCGACGAACTGCACTCGGGGCGCGCTGCCCTACGTAGGCTGATCACACATGCGCAGCGTGCTGGTGATGTCGTACTCAGGGACTACGTTCCGCCCCGGAATTACGCGTCTTCTGATCTGCCCGGTCAGCAGCGCCGCCTCCCTCTGTGCCAAGCTCAGGTGAGACATGTGGGACGGCCAGGGCGCGCTGGCGGGGGTATCACTCTAAGGTTACAAGCTCCGGTCGTCCGCGTTGAGCTGGCGGATTCGGTTGATCATGCGGTTGTGTCGACGGCTCAAGTGTCCGGGGTACGCGTGGGTAGGGCGCAGCCGGTGCGCACTGGGTCGAGCACGAACAGGGTTGTGTAGCGGCGTACGTTTGGCGCCTCCTTCAACAGTCGGTCCGCGACGGCGGTGTGGTGCGCCATGCCGCTGCACGCGAGTATCACGACGTAGTCCCAGTCACCGGAAACGTCGTAGATCTGCTGTACCTCGTCTGCAGCGAGCAGCCGCCTGCGGAACGCGTGATGGTGCCGGCTGGATTCGCGTTCGAGCGTCACCAGGCATACCGCGAGCAATGCGGTCGGCAGGCGACTTGGGTCGAGTAGCGCGACGTGCCGGGCGAGCACGCCGAGCTTACGGTAACGGTCGATCCGCCGCTGCACGGCGCTGGGTGACAGGGCAACGAGGTCACCAAGTTCGCGAAGGGTACGCCCAGAGTCGCGCTGCAGCAGGTCGAGCAGGTCATGGTCGACGTCGTCGAGTGTCAGGATCGGCTTCGGCACGCAACAATCTTGCGTCGAGGCGGGAAGGATTTCAATCGGGAACTGCGGGGTTACGGCTAGCGTCGTTGCCCAGGAGGCGTGGCTGAGGAAGGAACTGCGCCATCGACGACAGGAGCAGGCTCATGTCCTCATCGGTGCTCTACATGTCGATGTCCCTCGACGGGTACATCGCGGGTCCGAACGACGAACCGGGCAACCCCGGCGGTGACGGCGCGGCGGTGGAGCGGCTGCACGCCTGGGGCTACACCGTGGCCGGGGACGTCCGGCGGTCCGGGCCGGCCGGGGAGTTGGCTGAGGCGATGGAGGCGACCGGTGCGGTGCTGGCGGGTCGACGTACTGTGGAGCAGGTCGATCACTGGAAAGGTGATCATCACGGAGTGCCGATCTTCGTGCCCAGTCACCGGCCGCCGGGTCCCTCCGTGGCGAGCTATCCGTTGGTGACGTATGTGACCGACGGGATCGCCAGCGCGATGGCGCAGGCGAAGGCCGCTGCCGGAGACCGGGACGTGATGGTGCAAGGCGCGTATACGGCGCAGCGGGCGATCGAGGCCGGCGTGCTGGACGAAATGCAGATCCATCAGATCCCGGTGCTGCTCGGCGCTGGTCGTCGGCTGTTTGAGGTGTTGCAGTCGCGCGTCGAGTTGGAGATCGTTCGGGTGATCGACACACCGGAGGCCACCCATATCCGCTACCGCATCCACCGCTGAGCTGGCCATGCAGCAGCCTGCCGCGTACGGGTTCGTGGGAGCGGGTGCGATCACGGCCGCCATCGTAGAGGGCCTCAATGCGGATGTTGCTGGCCCTCCTGCGATCTACCTGTCACCACGCGGCCGCAGTGTGGGACGCGAACTGGCCAGCCGGTTTCCGAACGTGCATGTGTGTGACAGCAACCAGAATGTGCTCTCGAACGCGACGTCGATCGTGCTCGCGGTGCGTCCGCGGGTATCTCGTGCCGTCGTCGAGAAACTGTCGTTTCGGCCGGAGCACGTGCTGATCAGCGCGATGGCCGGTGTGCGGTTGGAACGGCTGCAGGACTGGGCCGCACCGGCCGGTCACGTCGTCCGGGTCATCCCGCTGCCGCAGGCAGCGCGTGGTCAAAGTCTGACGGTGATGTACCCCGACAACGCCGTTGCTCGTGAACTGTTCGCCCGTGTAGGAGGCATCCTGGTGCCGAGCGACGAATCAACCTTGGAGGCGTTCAGCGCGGTGACGGCTACCTTCGCCGCGCATCTCGATTACCTCACCACCATCGCCAGCTGGCTGGCCGACCACGGCGTTGATTCCGGCGCCGCGACCGCCTACACCACGCACATCTTTGGTCAGCTGGGCCAGTCCCTGTTACAGCGGACCGACTCGCTTGCCGCCCTGACCGACGATCACATGACTCCGGGCGGGATCAACCAGCAGCTCATGACCGAGCTGCGGCGGGATGGCGTACCCGACATGGTGCGGCGCGCCCTCGATCGGATACTGGCTCGCCTCCGCGGAGAACCCGCCTGAGTTCGTGCGGGGTGGGGATGCAGCGGCGTCTTCACCTCGTCACAGAGCTCCTCCGAACTGTATTCGGATCGCACTGTGAGGGGCCTCGGAGATTCCGGACAGCGTCTGGTGGTCTGACCTACGCTGCGGACTGCCGGGTCAGGTACTGGTCTTCGACTTCTTGCGGAGTCTGATATCCGAGTCCCGAATGCAGACGCTTGCGA
>NZ_VCJS01000356.1 GCF_005893125.1 Nonomuraea basaltis
GAGGTGTATAAGAGACAGGAGGTGGAGGTGCTGCCCGGTGGCCGGTTCGCCTGTGCCACTCACGTCGGTCCCTATGACCAGATCCCGCTGACCGCGCATGCCGTGCTGGCGTGGTGTGCCGAGCGGCGTCATGTGGTCCGCGGCCCGATCCGGGAGGTGTACGTGTCGGATCCGGCCGGCACCTCGCCGGAGCGGCTGGTCACTCATGTGTTGATCTGTTTGGAGGAGGAATCATGACCCCTGTTCTGACCACGTACGGACCGGTGACGTGCCTGTGCGTCACCGGCATGGGTGAGCCGGGCGGCGCGGAGCATGCCGCGGCCATCCGCGCTCTGTACACCGTCGCCTCGGCCATGGGGGGTCCGGCCGGGCCGCTGGAGGGGCTGTGGTGGGTGGAGGACGAGCGGCACGGGCTGCAGGTGCCGCGGGAGCTGTGGCGGTGGCATCTGCTGCTGCCGGCGGCGGGCGTGGCGGAGGCGGGTGCGCTGGAGCGGGCGCGGGAGGTGACGCGGCCGTCGGGCGTGGCGGTGGACCGGGTGGTGGTGGCGACGTTCACGGAGGGGGAGTGTGTGGAGCTGGTTCACGCGGCTCCCTTCAGTGAGGAGCATGTGTCGCTGAAGGTGATGGAGGAGTTCATGGCCGAGCGGGGGCTGGTGGTCAATGGGCTGCATCATGAGGTGTATCTGACGGCGCTGGACGATCCGGATCCGCGTACGGTGCTGCGGCAGCCGGTGCGGGCGGGCGGGGGGTGAGCTGCCGGTGAGCCGCTCGCCCGGGGGTCCTGGGCGGGCGGCGCCTCTGCGTACCTACGTAGGGGATATAGGTACCCATATGGGGATTTATCTCCTCCTTCTGGAGGTAGAGTTGAGGAGACTCTGAATCTGTGACCCGCTATACGCGGGGAAGCAAGGGGATCGAGGGTTCGAGTCATGTGTCAGCATCTGCCTCCATGTCCGCCGGCGGATTCCGCCGGCCGCGAGGCCGCCCGACTGGTGGCCTACCACCCGGAGCAGGGATGGGGCCTGCTCTGCAACGGTGTGGTGTTCTTCGATGACACGGGCGAGCTGCTGCCCGACGGGCGCAGCGTCGTGCCCGCGCAGGTCTGCGCGGCAGGGCGGGCCGCATGAGTGCCTCCCTGGCGTCGTGGACGTTCTCGCCCGCGGCCGTCTCGGTGCACCAGGCCCGGAACGCCACCCGCGCGCAGCTGGCCGACTGGGGCCTGCAGCACGGCTGCGAGTTCGCCGAGCTGCTCGTCAGCGAGCTCGTCACCAACGCGATCGAGCACGCGCGCGGCATCGTGCGGCTGACCCTGACGGCCGTCGGCGACCGGCTGCGCTGCGAGGTCGAGGACTGCAGCCCGCGCCTGCCGCGCCACCGGCGGGCCCTGGACGACGACGAGGGCTCGCGCGGGCTGCACCTGGTGGACGCCCTGTCGTCCGGCTGGGGCAGCACCCGCACCAGCAGCGGCAAGGTCGTCTGGTTCGAGCTTCCGGTGCCCGCACCGGCGGCCGCGATCGCCTAGCCCCGCCTCCTCCGACGACGGTGACCCCCTCCTCCCGACGGTCGATCCCCGCTCCCCACCGTCAAGGCAAGGACTGCGAACCTCCAAGCGAGGCAAAAACTTCCTGTGGGTTTATAACGCGAACTGCCTCAGTTAACGGGCTGGACATAACCTGGTGGGCGACGACGGGGTTTCGGCGTAATGGTGACCCGCCGGCCGCGTCGCGCGAGGCACCATGACAGCGGTGACGACCAGCACCTCCGCGGGACAGCCCAACGGGGCCCTCCCCGCCGAGGTGACGAGTTTCGTGGGGCGTCGGCACGAAGTGGCCGAGGTCCGGCATCTGCTGTCCATCTCCAGGGCCGTCACGCTCACCGGCGTCGGCGGAGTCGGCAAGACCCGGCTGGCGCTGCGCGTCGGTCACGAGGTGCGGCGCGCCTTCCGCGACGGCGTCTGGCTCGTCGAGCTCGACGCGCTGGAGAACCCCGACATGCTCGCCCAGGCCGTGGCCGAGGCCCTGCAGATCCGCGACCGCAGCGTCGCGCCGCCCTTGCGGATCCTCGCCGACCATCTGCGCGACAAGCAGGCGCTGGTCATCCTCGACAACTGCGAGCACCTGGTCACCGAATGTGCCGTGCTCGCCGAGACGCTTTTGCGCGCCGCCCCCGAACTGCGCATCCTGGCCACCAGCCGCCAGGTGCTGGGCATCGTCAGCGAACACGCGGTGCCCGTGCCGACTCTCCCGCTCCCGGACCGCGAGGCGGCCCGCCCGGCCCTCGACACGCTCATGCAATGGGACGCCGTCCAGCTGTTCGCCGAACGGGCCCGCGCCGTGCTGCCGTCGTTCGCCGTCACCGAGGACAACCGCGACGTCGTCACCGCGATCATCCGCCGCCTCGACGGCCTGCCCCTGGGCATCGAACTGGCCGCCGTCCGGCTGCGCGCCCTGTCGCCGCAGCAGCTCCTGGACCGGCTCGACGATCGTTTCCGCCTGCTCACCGCCGGGTCGCGGGCGGTACTGCCGCGCCACCAGACCCTGCGGGCCCTGATCGACTGGAGTCACGCCCTATGTTCGGAGGAGGAACGCCAGCTATGGCATCGAGCCTCGGTGTTCGCCGGGAGCCTGGACCTGGAGGCGGCCGAGACGGTCTGCTCCGGGGACGGCATCGCCCCGGAGGACGTGCTCGACCTGGTGATCGGCCTGGTCGACAAGTCCGTGCTGATTCGAGAAGACCACCCGGACGGCGTCCGCTACCGGATGCTGGAAACCCTGCGCCAGTACGGCCGCGAGCATCTGTCGGCCGCCGGGCAGGAGGTGGTGCTGCGGCAACGGCACCGCGCTTATTATCGCGACCTGGCCGCCCACGCCCGTGCGCAGGTGTTCGGGCCGTCGCAGGCGGCCTGGTTCAACCGGCTGCAGCTGGAGCACGCCAACCTGCGCAGCGCCCTGGACGGCTGCTTCGCGACGCCGGCCGACGCCGGCACCGGCCTGTGCATGGCCACGGATCTGCTGTATCACTGGATCACCAGTTATTACCTAGCTGAGGGACGCGGCTGGCTGGAGCGAGGGCTGGCCGCCGTCTCCGAGGGGGGCGAGGTACGCGGCCGCGCGCTGTGGGCCGGCAGCTGGCTGGCCGTCATCCAGGCCGACATCCCGGCCGCGACGGCCATGCTGGAGGAGAGCCACCGCATCGGGGAACGGCTGGGCGACGAGCCGATCCTCGCCTACGCGGACCTGTTCTCCGGCATGGTCGCCATGTGCGAGGGACGCAGCGAGGACGCGATCGGCTGCTACGAGCGGGCCCTGGCCCGCCATCGCACCACCGGTGACCCGATCGGGCTGGCTTTGTCGCTCATCCGGCTGTCGCTGGCGCGGTCCTTCCGGGGGGAGTCCGGGCCGGCCATCGCCGCGGCCGAGGAGTGCCTTTCGGTGTGCGAGGCCTACGGGGAGGGCTGGCACAAGGCGTACACGATGATGGCGCTGGGCGTGGAGGTGTGGCGGCAGGGAGATCTGCGGCGCGCCACCGAGCTGGAGCGCGAGAGCCTGGCCTTCAACCGCTCACTCGGCGACCGGCTCGGCGTCGGGATCACCGTCGAGGTGCTGGCCTGGATCGCCGCCGCGCAGAACCTGCACGAGCGGGCCGCCCGGCTGCTGGGGATCCTGCAGTCCGTGTGGAGCTCGGTGGGGGCGCCGCTGTCGGGGTACGGGCATCTGGCCCGTTACCACGACGAATGCGAGGAGCTCACCCGCAAGGCGCTGGGGGAGGCGGCCTTCGCCGCGGCCGTCAGGCGCGGCGCCCGGCTGCCCTACGACGAGGCGCTCGCGTACGCGCTGCAGGAGGACAGGCCCCAGGACGCCGTCAAGGAGGACGGGCAGACGCCGCTGACGCGCCGCGAGCTGGAGATCGCCCGCCTCGTCGCCCAGGGGCTGACGAACAAGGAGATCGCGGCGTCTTTGGTGATCGCGCAGCGGACCGCGGAGGGGCACGTCGAGCACATCATGACCAAGCTCGGTTTCAACTCCCGGGCCCAGATCGCCGGGTGGATGGGGGAGCGCGCCCGCGCCGGCGAGGCTCCGCCCTCGTAGAGCGGCTTTCCAGCGGTGGGCCGGGCCCTGACACCAAAGGGCCGGGACCGGCCTCGATGGTGACCGCCGGCCCCGGCTGCCGGGGGAGGTCAGTACGGCAGCGGCCGTCCTGACGGGGACCGCAGGTCGAGTCCGTGGCCGCTGGTACGCGGCTTGGGGCTGATGCGGATCCTTATCCTGCGCACGATGGGTGTCTCCTTCGATCGGCGTGGGGGCCGTTCAGTTCTGCGGCGACAGGTACAGCTCGAACCAGACGACCGGGCCGGCGGTGCCCCAGCAGCATGCCAGCCGGTCCAGCAGCGGGGCCGGGCACGGCGGCGCGGCTGCGGCGGCGGGCTCGCGGTGCTGTGACCGCTCCTCCCCGATCTCGCAGCGCAGCAGGCCGTCCTCGGCGGACAGGGTGAGCTTGATCTTCTCGGCGCCGGCGCGCAGGGCGTCGGCGACCAGCTCTCCGGCGAGCAACTGGGCGACGTCGGCCTGCTCGGCCAGGTCCCAGGCGGACAGCCGGGCGGCGGTCATCCGGCGGGCGGTGGGGACGGCCGAGGGCCGCGCCGACAGGGTCCACGACACCGTCCGCTCCTGTCCGGTCCAGCCGGTGCGGAGTGCCAGGTCGTGCCCCATGGCCAAGAGCCCGTTCCAGGACGGGAGCCGCCAGGCCGGCGGTTGGCCTCCGATGTCGCCTGGAGTGTATGGCGTCTGACACATGGCTCCCACGTCGATCCTTTCCCCCGGTGATGTGGTCACATGTCCAGCATGCGTGGCGCTTCCCCCGAGAGAGACGGGACAAATCCCCATATCGATACCTAGATGGGATACGTAGGTAGCTCATAGGTATCTCAGCCGCCGCAAAAAGGGGTGCCGGGGCGATGAATCCGCCGCCCGCCCTGTCTCTCAACAGGTGACCGACGCACCCAGGCGTCACACCGGGAAGGAAACCCCTGACATGCGCAAGCTCATCGCGTGCAACATCGTCTCGCTCGACGGCTTCTACGAAGGGCCCGGCGGCGACGTCATGGCGCTGCCGTTCGAGGAGGCGTTCGACGACTACAACGCCGAACGGCTGCGCGCCGCCGGCACGCTGCTGCTCGGGCGCAGGACGTTCGAGGGGATCAAAGGCTTCTGGCCCCCGATCGCCGACGACCCCGCGGCGCGGCCGGTGCTGCGGGAGATCTCCCGGCTGAACAACGCGATCGGCAAGGTCGTCGTCTCCGACAGCCTCACCCCCGAGCAGACCGCGCCGTGGCACACCACCCGCATCGTCGCGCGTGCGCAGGCGTACAAGGAGGTCGCCGAGCTGAAGCGCGGGACGGAAGCCGGCGACATCCTGATGTTCGGCAGCCACGTGCTGTGGAACGACCTGCTCGCGCACGACCTGGTCGACGAGCTGCACCTGATGATCGGCGCCGGCGTGCTGGCCGGGGGCACACCCGCGTTCGCCGGGCGCCCGCCGGGCTCCCTGCGCCTCATCGGCGCCGCCCCCCTGCCCGGCTCCGGCATCATCCTGGCCCGGTACGCCCCCGAACCGGCTCGCACCGGGTCGTGAGACTGCCCGGCGTTCACGGGCAGTCCCGCCGGCCCACCTTGAGGAAGAACGCGGCGGCCGCCCGCTGCCTGTACGGACGGCGTATGGTCCCAAGGGCGATTGGGGGATAACAATACCGGTATAGGTATCCCAGCGTATAGAGTGAGACCCATGGTGCGACCTCCGCTGACCCCCGAGGAGCGGCTGCGCGGCGAGCAGCTCGGGCTCGTGCTGCGCCGCGCGCGCGGCGGGCGCAGCATCGTCGAGGTCGCGGCCGCGGCCGGCATGTCCGCCGAGACCCTCCGCAAGATCGAGACCGGCCGCATCGCCACGCCCGCGTTCTTCACGATCGCCGCGCTGGCCGACGTGCTGGGCGTCTCGCTCGACCGCCTCGCCGACCGCTCCACACCCGCCCCCACCTGACCGTTCCGGTCTTCCGGGGGTTTCCGGTCCTGCCGTGGCCGGCGCCACCGGCAATTCCGCGGTTGCGGCCTCAAACAGCAGCTCCGTCCCTGTGCCGGTTTATTGCACCTCGAATGGTGCCTTTTCTTGCTTTTTGCCGCTGGTCTGGGATGGCGTTGGGGGAGGCGGGGAAGCGCCTTCTCGCATCCGCGGCGCGCAGGAGTTGTGCCTGGTCAGAGTGGAAGATCGGCGCTGTCTGAACATCCCCGAGTTGTCGGGAATTTCGCTAATTACGTATATGTAATGACATCTGTGGGAATTAAGCTTTGCCGCGCGCCGGGAGACTCCACCGGACACCGCCATTACCGTGAGAAATGTCCAGCGCCGTATCCGGCGCATCCCAGGGAAACCCCGGATCCGACGCTCATCCTCCGCCCAGCGACCCCGCTGGGACGCGATCATCGCCTAAGGGAGTGATCTTCAGATGCTCAAGCGCCTTCTGCTCACCGCATCGCTCATGGCCTCGACCTTCTTCGTCACCGGAGCCGTCACCACCCCGGCCGTCAACGCCGACACCTGTGCGTCCAGCGCCCAGCAGACCACCGCCGACAGCGCCAAGAAGTGCACGTGGAAGTGGTGGGGCGACAAGTATTGCTACTTCTGCAAGAAGAAGCACGGCTCGTGGAAGCTCCAGTACTGCAAGGAGAACAACCACTAGAGCCATGAAGCTCACCGTTCGCCCCGCGAGTACCGCTCGCGGGGCGTTCCCCTTCAGACCAGCGCCAGCTGCGCCGCCCGCGGCTCACGCCGCTGAACCACACCCGGGCCGCACCGCATCCCGTACACCTGGCACAGCTGAGCGATCTGCCCCGTGATACGCCGCTCGTAATCAGGGGAGGGCAGCCCCGAACGGTCGTACAGCTCCTCATAGCGGGCCACCAGATGCGGATGCGCCCGCTCCAGCCACTCCCCGTACCACGCACGCGTGCCCGGCGGCAGCCGCAGCACCACCGGCTCCACCGCCCGCGCCCCCACCCCCGCGATCCGCCGCACCGTCGCCCCCAGCTGATCGGCGGCGTCGCTGAGCAACGGCAGCACCGGCGCCATCAGCACCCGGCAGTCCACCCCCGCCTCCACCAGCGCCGCCACCAGCTCCAGCCGTGCCTGCGCCGTCGGCGCGCCCGGCTCGACCGCCCGCCGGATCCGCTCGTCCACGAACGCGATCGACACCGCCACCTGCGCCCCCGCCCGCGCCAGCAGCCCGGCGTCCCGCAACACCAGCGCACCCTTGGTGTAGACGGTGAACGGCACCCCCGTCTCCGCCAGCGCCCCGATCACCCCCGGCATCAGCCGGTAGGTCTCCTCCGCCGCCTGATAACAGTCACCCGTGACCCCCACCGCCAGCTCGTCACCGTCCCACCGCACCAGATCGGCCCGCAACCTCGCCACCGCGTTCGGCTTCACCACGATCCGCGTGTCGAAATCACGCCCGGCGTCCAGACCCAGCCGCCGATGCCCCGCGCGGGCACCGCAGCCGCGGCAGGCATGGGCGCAGCCTCGGTAGGGGGAGACCGCCCACCGCTGGGCGATGCCCGCGGTCCGCGGCACCCGCTCGATCATCGTGCGGGCCTGCGTCTCGTAGAAGCCGTCACGCACGACCGCGCGCCGCTCGATCAGCGGACGGTCGTCAGCGGCATCGACAAGAGGAAGCGCGTCCCAACCCACACCCACAGTGGAACACGTATTCGACTGCGTTTTCAAGCGATTCCGCCTTCACGGGTTCACGTAGCGGTGCACCAGCGCGGGCTCGCCCGCCGCGTTCAGCCAGCCGGCGCGGCCACTGCCGACCCTGCGCCAGCCCGACCGCTCGTAGAACGCGATCGCCGCCGCACCCTCAGAGGAGACCTCCAGCTCCAGCGGCCCGCGCACGGCCGCGCGCACCGTGCCCAGGAGCCGGGCCGCCAAGCCGCGGCCACGGGCGGCGGGAACGACGAACAACCGGGTGATCTCCGTATCCCGGGCGAGACCCACATGCCCCAGCACGGCGCCCGCCTCGGCCGCCACCCACGCCCCGGTCAGATCACCCGGCCTCAGCCAGCCGGCCGGATCATCCGGCCAGTCCACGGGGTAGCGGTCGGCGGCCTGCACCAGGGCGAGCGCCTCGACACAGGCGTCCAGATCCTCGGGAACCCTCGGGCGGATAAGCACCTGGCCAAGCCTAGGCCGCGCCAGGACCCGCCCGGGACCGAGCGCCTCCACCCCAACGCCCCTGCGGCCGGCCTGCCACGAACGCCCGGGCAGCTCCGGGGGAGTGGCCACCCCGGCCGGCCACGAAGCGCGTCACCGCCGTCGCGCCCGCCCGCCCGCCATCCACACCGTCACCGGCCGCCGGACCGCGATAAACTGGCACACTCGTACCAATTTCATCCTGGGGGGCACACCCATGGCCTGGCTCCTGCTCGCCTTCGCCATCGCCTCAGAGGTCCTCGCCACCTCCGCGCTCAAACTGAGCAACGGCTTCACCCACCTCGGCTGGACCCTCATCGTCGCCGCCGGCTACATCACCTCCTTCATCCTCCTGGCCCAAGCACTCAAGCTCCACCTCGAGGTGGGCACCGCCTACGCCATCTGGTCAGGCGCCGGCACCGCCGCCATCGCCCTCATCGGCGCCGCCTTCATGAGGGAGACCCTCACCCCCCTCAAGATCGGCGGTATCCTCCTCATCATCGGTGGCGTCGTCGTCCTCAACCTCGCAGGTGCCCATTGAACCCGCAGCAACACC
>NZ_VCJS01000357.1 GCF_005893125.1 Nonomuraea basaltis
CAAACGCTGGATCACCCGCTGGAAAGCCGCTCTCAACGCCTTCGCCATCACCTTCGAAGGCCGCCTGAACCCGACCACCCGATAGAACTAATTCAAGATCGAGTTACACCGTTTACTGGACAGGCCCGTGAGAACGGCTGTCAACTGCGTTATTTCTGCAGTTTGGGGCTGGTCTGCCGGATTTCGTTCCGATGTGAGGGCGTAGACGGCTCGGGCGATCTTGCAGATCAGGCCCTTGCCAGCCCACTGGGACAGTTGCACGCAGAAGCTGCTGAGGTTGGTGATTCACCGAGTGGACAACGATCCGAACGTCGGTGATGTTCTGGCTGGTCAGTGGACGTTCATCGTTATGGGGACGAGCGTGGTAGCGGGGGAGGGGGATTTGACCTTGCGGACGCTGATGCGGGGACGACGCGGGGGAAGCAGTTCGGCCAGGACCGCACGACCAATGACCCCGACCAGGTCGATCCGGCCCTCGCGCTCGACGGGCAGCACGCCGGGGTCCAGCTGTCCTGACGCGGTATTGCGGCGCATACGCTGCGCCGCACCACCCCCGCCGCGCCGTGCGCGTCGCGCCGCACCGGCGCTCGGTGACCCGGGTGTGGTCACAGGCGGCGGGCCAGGCCGGATAGTAGGTCGGGCCAGTGGGTGTAGTTGTATTCGATGCCGAACCGGACCAGCACCACGTCTTGCTCTGGTGCGAGGTAGATGAACTGGCCGTGGTTGCCCTGAGCCCAGAAGTCGTTGGGCGTTCCGGAATTCGGCCTGGTCCACCAGTTGTACTGGAAGATGGGTGAGGGGTCTGTCGTGGTGTCCGCCTGGGTGGAGGCGGTCGCCCATGCGCGGGGGATCAGCTGCCTGCCCTGCCAGACGCCCTTGTTCAGATACAGGGCACCGAATTTGGCGAAGTCGACGGCTCGGCCGTTGAGACCGGCCTGCATCTGCTCGAACTGGGATTTCTCGCTGTCAACGCTCCACGAGCCGTCCGCCTCCATGCCCAAGGGGCCCCATAGCTTCTCCTGCAGGTAGGCGGAGACCGGGCGGCCTGTGGCCCGTTCGAGTGCCAGGCCCAGGAGGATCGTATTGATGTTGTTGTAGCGGAACCGTTCGCCGGGCGGTCTCTCGATCTTGGTGTCCTGCAAGGCCACGGCTCGCAGGTCGAGGGCGTAGTAGGGATCTTCGTGGGCGAGGCCGGATGACATCGTGAGGAGGTGGCGCAGGTTGATGCGACCGAATCCGGTGTCCCGCTTGGCCAGTTCGGGGACGTACTTCGTGATCGGGTCGTCGAGGGAGCCGAGGTGGCCGTCGGCGAGTGCGATGCCGATGAGGGCCGAGACGAACGGCTTGGCCACCGAGAACGAGGCGAAGGTGGAGTCGTGCCGGTAGCCGTTGAAGTAGACCTCAGACACGATGGTGCCGCCCTTGATCGCGATGAACGCCGTCGTGCCGGTGGAACGGAGGAACTCCGCCAGATCGCGCTCGACGACGCCGCCATCCTCCTGGACGGGGACCGTCCGCACGGGTAACCGGTCGGCGCCCGGCGCCTGGAGGAACCGGAACGCCGGTTGCCGTGTTCTGACCGGCCGAGCCGGGAACCGCTGGTGATCGAGGACGTCGGACCCCTGCCAGACCACCATCCGGGCCCACTGCGCGCTCCCGGTGGACGCGGCGGCCCAGCCGTAGCTGAGATCTGTCAGAAGGATCAGAACGAGCACGATCACCGCCGCAGTCCGCCCCACCCGGCGGAGCCTGCGAACCTCGCCGGTGAGCAGCACCAGCACTACAGCGAGGGCCACCGACAGCACGAGCGAGACCGAGACGGAGACGATTCCCAGGGCGGGTGAAGAGATCCCCAGGAGGTTGGGCCTGCCGATGGCGTGCAGGGCCGAGCTCACCCCATGAGCCCAGGTGCCGTACTGGTCGGCGGGTGTCTCGAAGAACATGTGGGTCACCTGGAGGGCCACCAGCAGCGTCGCGACCAGGCCTAACCGGATCCACGGCCTCCTCCGGAACAGGAGAGTCGCGAGCAGGACCGGATAGACGAGAAGGCTCGCGGTGAACGGCCAGCCGCTGTGGTCGGCCCGCAGCACATGGTCCACCTGGTGCACGACAGCCAGGACACCCACGACCAGCAGCGCCACCTCGCTCCGGCTGAACCGCAGCCGGGCGCCCGCCGACTCTCGCTCCTCGATAGCCTCCCGCATCCGAGCCTCCCACCGGGTAGCGCAACTATCTAAATACGATCGTAGCGAAACCTAGCAGAGCCCGCGCGGCTCGGCGGAGCCCTCTTTGGGCGTCGGGGGTGATATGGGAGGCGGCCAGGCCGGCGCCGGCGCCCCTGCGTCCACCTGCGGTAACGGCCTTGGACACGTGAACGGCCCTCCGCAGCTGCGTAGAGGGCCGTGGCGCACTCTACGGCTCCGGGCTCAGTGGGCCGAGGCCCGGTTCCACCGCTGCCCAGCAGCCTCTGCGGCCAGCGCGCCCTGGCCATCCCGGGCCGCATCCAACAGGGGTAGAACCTCCGGCACCCCCAGCCGGATCAGCATCGCCGTCGCTTTTAAGACCGCGAACCACTGACCGGCACTCACCACTTGGCCCGCGATCAGCGCAGGCCGGCGGCGCGTCTCCACCTCAAGCACGAGCCGTTGCTGATCGGCGAGTTTGTTACTCACCGCGCCCGTGTTGATCTGTGGGATCGGCTGATCGCATACGGCTCCGCTGAGGAGCGCGCCGCATCGCAACGGAGCCGGCATCCGTGAGCGAGACAGACGGCCCGGCTGACCAGCCGCGCCCCGTCGCAAGTGAACGCGGCATCTCGGGCACTGATCTACCAGCAGCATCCGATGCGCGGGACAAACCGCAGCCCAGCCCAGCTTCCACCAGACCGGCCACACTCCGTTCGAAGCCGCCAGGCACTTCGGGCATGCCCGGCTGCCGAAGAGCCGCACCCACTCACAGCCCTCAGCCCGGCGGACTGACTCCTTATCGCCCACGCGGACTCCTGCCAGGTCCACGGCCGAGCCATCGAACACCTCCAGGTGCATCCCACGCACGATCTCGGCGCTCACGCCTGTGGCAGCCTCGATCGCCCTGCACGTCTCCGCCGTCGTAACGACGCCGTACGCCAGTGAACGGACATCGCTTGACCCGCCTACATCCAGCCCTAACGCCTCGGCCATCGTCCACGGTGGACATCCGTTCCGCACCGCCATCCGATCGACCCAGGAGGCGAACGATTCACCCGGCCGTGGCTCGGCCACCAGCGCCAGACGCCGGGGGAGGCCAACTGTCATCTTGAGCTCTCACTATCAGGTCAACTGTCAAGTACCGCGCCGAACTATCAAGTTGAGGGACGCCAGACACAATGTCTGGCGTCGCTGAACATGACAGCGGAGCCTGCAGCCGACCTGGACACTGTCATTTAGATGAACATCTCATTAGCTCGCCCGAACGACATTCGAGGTGACAGTGCGGTCCGAACCATGTTCGGACGCATCCGTACTGACTTCACCTTCGGTCGGACCGGTTCGGCCGCGCGTCAAGGAACTGGGCGAAGTCCGGTTCAGGGAGCGGCAACGCTGTGCACGGACCGTCCATCAACTCCCGATCCAGCCGGACGCCGCTTTCCAGCTCGACCACGGTCAGACAGGCCACGGTCATGTCCACCTCGGCCTCCGCTTCCTCGCTGTCGTAGCCGCTTGTGAAGAAGTCGGCGTAGCCGATCAGCGGACCTAGGTACTCCGTCCAGTGGGTGAAGGGAAGGCGGGCTGGCTCGGGGTGTTCGACCCAGCCCTCGTCGGCCCCGTAACGGACATACATCACGGTGTTGCACGCCATGTCGTAGGACACCTGCCAGTGCCGGTAGCCCTCGCCCGCCAGCCGATCGGTCACCTGCTGGCGCTCTTGCGTCGGATTGGTCCAATACAGGGTGGCGATACCAGTGCCGACCTGGTGGAGGGAGAGGCTGCCGACGGAGTGCGGTTGTCCAGGGCCCTGCAGTGCGGCCGGGTCGAACCCCATCCGGCGCACGGCCTCTTCGAGGGTGAGGATGCCGGAATCAGGGATCGTCACCGTGTAGGCGATGGTGTCCCCGATCTCGGCGATCAGGTCGTCGTAGTGAGCAACGATCTCATCGAACACCCTGATCCACCTTTCTGCGGCTCCGCCCAAGAACAGTCACACCCGTTGTGCCTGTGGAAGCTGGCTCTGACTTCGTATCGAGGTCCGGCCGGATGATCATTCTAGGGATCGCATCTTCATCAGCCATGAGCAGCTCAGTAGGCACCCGGTATGGCGGCGCCGAGTACGGGGCGATGAAGGTGCTGCGGGGTGATCATGACGTTGGTGATGCGGCTGGCGATTGCCAGGGCGGCCGGGATGGGGTTGTCGATGTGGTCGTCGGCGGCCGGATCGATGCCCAGCTCACGGAGGTGACGATTGAGCCGGTCGGGATCCGCACCTTGCCTGTCGGTGGGAAACCCCGGGTTGATGTCGGTGATGAGCTGGCCGTCGACGGCGTAGGCGACGTGGTGCTGGGCGTAGTCATGCCGGTGCACCGCCACGGCCTCTCCGCCGTCGCGCGACAGGGCGCCCAAAACCTCCCGTTGCAGGCCGCGCCAGCCGCAGTCCTCGATTGCGACCGTCCAGTCCCCGATGCGCCTCACGGTGATGACCTCAGGTCCTTCCGGACAGGAGTGGTCCCCATCGTCGATCAGCCGGATGTCCTCGTCCGCGGCGCCGAGCCGGCGCAGCACCTCACGCTCGTCGAGCCCGCGAACGAAGACGATCGTGTAGATGTCCCCGAGTGGGCTGTCCTCCTGCCACTCGTAATTCTCCGGCGACGCGCCGGGGGTTCTCGCGGTGGCGCGGACCATCTCGAACGTGCTCGCCTCCTCGAGGATCTCGGGATGGGCGGCGAAGAAGGCCTCGGTGATTTCTGGAGCTATCCGGCCACGCCCACTGACCAGGTAGCCGGTCGCTCTTGCCCAGTCCCGGATTTGAGTGCGGCCGAGCTTGGGCGCCCGGTAGGTAACGCGGAGGGGGGTGAAGTCGGCATCGGACATGATCAGAAAACTACCGATAAGTTCGACGTCCCGTCTGCCCGTCTATGCCGTGAGCTTCTCCCGGTAAGTCACCCGGGCGAGTGCAACGGTCTCCCAGTGGCGTAGTCCTTCGCTGGCCCCGCGACGATTGGCGGCAGATGAGTGCCAAGGAGCTCGGTCGAGACGTCAGTCCACGCCGCACCAGTAGGCGAGCTGGTGGCTCGTGCTTTTGACCGCGCGCGGTGGGGACTCAGGTTGTGGCCAGATCTGCAGCAGGTAGCGGTCGACGACGGCATGTCGCGAAGTCAAACTGTTCACTTTGGCGCCTTCGTCCATGTTCACGGCGTGATATCGCAACCGATACCACCCAGGTCCCGAGGGCAACTTGGGTAGCCCATGATCTCCTTCGCCTGACCATTCGGCTATGCGGAGCCATTCCGACTTGGCCAAGAAGCTGATCTCCACGATGTCCTCGTATTCGTCGGTGTCCGCTCCCGGGTCCTCATCAGCCACAGTCACCGAGAAGCCAACCGGCCCTGTATGCAGGCCCGTGATCAGGAGAGCTTTGCCGTCATCCACCGCCACCCGGATAATTCCCACGGGATGCTCAGGATGGTTGTCAGGACGGTCCTCCACGACCGGGAACTCGTCGTATCCGTCGGCGAGGTAGGCCTGCCGGTAATGGACGTGGAGATCGAACGACGCGGTCTGCGTGGTGGTCATGCCGCCAAGAGTACGATCATGAGCTGACATTTCTCATGGTCTAGGCACCACGGGCGGCCGACGCCTCCCGGGCAGCGAGGAACTCATCCAGCAGTGTGAAGAGGACCTCGATGACCTTGGCCTCCTCTTCACGGGTCAGTTCCCACTGCTCCCACCCGTCGGGGAGAGTGATATGGCGCACCTGCCCATGCCAACCGTGGTTGCAGTCCTGGCCCCGCTGAGCCACCAGCCACTCCCGCCAGCCGCTCAGACCAGGACCTCAATGACGCAGCGTGTGCTGGTCATAACCGTCCAGGAAACCCTCAACCCCAGCAAGCCTCGACCCCACCACGAACATGCCCAACCGCTTGGCCACGTGGGCGAAGTACTCACGTTCGCTCATTCCCGCCAGGTCCGCCGTCACCGATCCGCCTCCTGACACACCGCCAATTTGATCTTGATGGCAAGTATCGCCGGGATGTGGGCACTGCCTCCGAAGATTTCACGCATTCGGAAGGGCTGCGTCACCCCGCTATGCCTCAATCACGATCTGTTGTCACTGGAAGGAGGACCGGACGCCTGTGATCGTCTGCCAAGGGCGTAGGCCTTCACCGGCCAGCAGCAGCGCGGTCTCGGGCAAGTCCAGATCTTCGACAGTCGCGGGCGGGTGCAGGTGGTGGGGCGCGCCTGGTTCCCAGAGAGCGAGTGGTTTGAGCAGCGCCGGGTCGACGTTTCTGATCTTGAGGTGGTTAAGGACCCGGTTGGTGACCGCGGTGGGATGGTTGTCGTCGCAGAATTCGTGCCAGAGGGTGCCGCCCCAGGGGTCGTAGCGGCGTTGGTCCATGAAGTAGCGCAGCGCGTCGAGCAGGGTGCCGGCGAAGCTGAGTTCGTCGACGATGAGCATCGCGGCCGCGCTGAGCAGCGGCCCGGGCTGGTAGTAGAGCACGTCGGAGCAGAGCTCGCGGGCTGCGGGGCCGCCGGTCAGGGCGAGCTGGTCGCGTAGATGGCAGAACTCGTGGAAGGTCCACCACAGGTGGGCGTCGGTGCCGGTGGGCAGCATCTCCGGGGTGCCGAAATAGACCGCCAAGCGGAATAGCAGCTCATAGAGATCCCAAAGGAGCTTGGTCGGTTCGATGGGGCCATCACGTGGACGCCGCAGCCGGGTGATGAGGTCCTGCTGGATGCGCAACAGACGCTCATCTCCGAGAGGACGGCAAGGGATCTGAGCCAGTTCCTGGCGGCAGTTGCGGGCGCCGACGATGCGTCCCTGAGGGCCGAACGGTCCGTTGCATTCGCGCCGGTAGCGCGGGGTGTCGCCGACGCTGATTCGGGTGTGGCAGCTCGGGCACCAGCCGGTTAGATAGACGCGGTGGATGGGGCAGACCACGCAGGGCAGCAGGTGCCAGGCGATGCGCCAGATCGGGTCGGGCCCGGCCAGGCAGCGCGGGCAGATAGCGGCGGTGTCGATTCGCCAGGGCCAGGGGCGGGCGGAGGTTTTGCCGGTCCAGCTGTGGGCGATGAACCGGCCGCCCTGGCCGATCAGCAACATGCTGATCATTGTCTTGGCGCGCAGGCCGGTGGCATCCCGCAGATTTTCGAAAACGTAGTTGTCGTACTCGATGGCCATGAATTCGTCGCCGTGGGTGTAGCGCTGGGGTGTGTAGGTAGGTAGGCCGAGCAGGGATGCGATGGTGTCGCGGTGGCTGTGGTGAGCCTCGACCAGGCGGAAGAACCAGGAGTGGAACGCTTCTCCGTCCGCAGGTGGCGGCACCAGGGCCAGCCGCCGCAGCGGCGGGCTGACTGGCGCCGGTTGGGCGTACTCCGCGGCCTCATGCAGGGTCATCCGGTGCCCGAGTCTTGGTCGGGAGTGGGCGGAGCGGTCTTGGCGCGGTGACGGGCAGCGGCCTGGCGGCGGGCCTTGGTCTTGGCGTAGTCGACCTCGTCATCGTGGCCGAGCACCACGCTGTCGAGAATGTCGCGGGTGAGAGCTTCGACTCCGGTGTCCATCGCCCGGTGCGCGGCCTCTTTGAACAGCATGGCCAGCGCGCCGATGTAGCCGGAGGTGCGTTCGTGCAGGTAGCGCCAGTGCCGCAGGGTGAGGATGTCGCTTTCGTGTTCTAGCAGGATCAGGTTGCTCTCGAAGTGGCGGACCAGCGACATCCAGGTGCGCTGCTGCTCATGGGTGGTGATCGGAAGCGGGGCTAGGTGCTGAAGGTCGGCGAAGCGGGAGCCGGACTGGCCGGCCCGGCCGCGCTCGTGTCCGTTCGAGGCGGTGCCCGCTTTGCCGGGGCGGGTGCGGGTTGGGGCTCCGTCGGTGAACAGGTTTCCCCGCTCCAGCAGGATCCCGGCGCCGATGATGGTGACCGCGGCATGGTTGGCCAGGTTCTTGATGTGGTCATTGGTCTCTTGTCCGCCATCGCGGATCTTGTCAAGCATGTGGAGATCGTCCAGGAGCAGCAGCTCTGTGCCGCAGGCCTCCAAAGCATCGAGAACGGGGTCGGTCAGCGTCCACTTTGTCGACGTGCGGCCGGGGTTCGGGATGTGCAGGAATTTGCCCAGGGCCTGGGAGAGCATGCCCGCGGTGGCGCCGGTGCTGACGCTGACGTAGACGACCGGCACCCGGTCCCCGAGGAAGTCGCCGCGGAAGTCGGACGGAGACACGTCCGGCGGCGGTGCATAGCCGGGGTGGTGCTCGCGCCAGGCCAGTTCGTATTCTTTGCCGATCATTTTCAACAGCGACGTCTTGCCGCAGTGCCCGGGCCCGTTGATGATCGCGCTGTGGTAGGTGGCGTCCTGGCTGTATTGGCCCTGGGTCAGCTTCGGCTCCAGCGCAGCCAGCACCTGCAGGACCTGTGGGTTTGAGGGGCCTCGGAGATTCCGGACAGCGTCTGGTGGTCTGACCTACGCTGCGGACTGCCGGGTCAGGTACTGGTCTTCGACTTCTTGCGGAGTCTGATATCCGAGTCCCGAATGCAGACGCTTGCGATTATAGAACCCTTCGATGTAACGGACAACCTGACGGCGGGCCTTATCTCGCGTACT
>NZ_VCJS01000358.1 GCF_005893125.1 Nonomuraea basaltis
CCATGCGGACGGCCCCGAGCCCCCCGCTCCCGCCGCACAAAACGTGACACCGGATACGGACGACGCCGACACGCCGGCCACGCCGCCGCCGGCCGACATGGCCGGTATGCAGCAAATCGGCGACGTGTCGGACCGCTCAGAGACGCAGCCGGGTGCGGTCGGCGACGCGCCAGGCACGCCGGGACAGATCGGCGATGCGCGGCCCGAGAGCGCTGGATCGCAGCGGCCGGGTGCGGTCGGCGATGTGCCGGGTGACTCGACGGCGCAGGAAGCCGACGACGCCGGTGCGACCGGGGAGCGCCCGGACGAGGCTGCGGTACGGAAGCCGGGCGCGGCCCGTCGTGGCACACCGACGCCGACCGAGGCAGGTGACCGCCGCAGGCTGACGCCGGTCGCCTCCGATGACCGCGCCACGCCGGACACGGCAGGTGACCCCGCCACGTGGGCGTCGGACACGGCAAGGGACCAGGTCCCGGGTACGGCTGAACCTCGGTCGAGGCAGACGTCGGGTTCTGTTGACGAGCCGGCGGCGTCCGGGCACGACGTGGCCGGTGAGCGGGGTCGGGGCAAGGCCGGGGTGGTCGATGGGCGGGCAGGTGAGTTCGTTGCTCCCGTGCCGGTGCCCGGGCCGGGCGAGGGCCGGGTGCGGCGGGTCGAGTCCGTTGTCGGGCGGGACTCCGGCGGATGGCGGCGGATCGCGCAGGTGGTCGTCGGCGGGGGCGGGGTGCGGACCGACGGGTCCGAGGTGGACGAGGCCAGGGCCAGGGGCGTGTTCGGCGGGAGCCGGAGGATCGTCGTGCTGGGCTGCACCGGCGGCGCCGGACAGAGCACCACCGCGCTCATGCTGGGCCACACCCTCGCCAAATACCGCGACGACAGGGTCGTGGCGGTCGACGCCAGCACCGGCGGCAACACCCTGACCAGCAAGATCCAGCCCGAGACCCCCGAGACCCTCACCTCGCTGCTGTCCGGGCTGGACCGGGTCAGCGGCTACCTGACGATGCGCGGCTACACCACGAGGACGGTCTCCGGGCTCGAGGTGATCAGCGCGGACACCGACGCGGACGCCGAGCAGCGCCTGGCGGACCGGTCCTTCTTCTCCGACCACCGGCTGGGCGAGTCGATGCGGCTGCTCGACCGCCACTACAAGCTGGCCGTCATCGACCCGGCCGCCGCGCTGGCGGCCCGGCTCCTGCCGTACGCGGACCAGCTCGTGCTGGTGGTCCCGGCGAGCGAGGAGGCGTCGGAGGCGGTGGGGATGACGTACGAGTGGCTCGACGGGCACGGCTGCGCGGAGTTGCGCAGGCGGGCGGTCATGGTGGTCAACGGCGTGAGCAGGCGTTCGATGGCCGACGTCGAGCAGGCGGAGGCGGTGGCCAGGGGCAGGTGCCGGGCCATCGTCAGGGTCCCTTGGGAGGACGATCTGGCGCCCGATGGGGCGGAGGTCGTCGATCCCGGGCAGTTGCGCGCGGCCGGGCGGCGGGCATTCCTCGCCCTCGCCGGTGTCGTGGTCGCGGGCTTCGCGGCACAGACCGTACGAGCGAGCGAAGAGGAGTTGGCGAGTGACCCCCCGGGCACGAGAATCGGTGAGCGATAAGTGAACATGCGAGCAGGTCTGGCCCGTTCGTGCGCCGAGGGGGCGGCATGAGCAGGGCGTCCCGAGCGCACCAGCGCCTCGCGGTCCGCTATTTCGACGACCGCATCCTGCTCACGGACGCCAGCGCTTGGGCGTACTTCCGCCTCCCGACGGTCAGCTACGAGTTCGTCACCCCCGATGAGCGCGAGGTGCTGGCCACCAACATCACGATCGCGCTGGCCGCGATCAGGATGCCAGACGCCGAGGTCCATCTGAGGGTGGCGCACCGCACCTACCCCGCCGCGGAGTGGGCCATGGCGCTCAACGCCACGTCCGACGAGGGGCCTGGCTGGCGCGACTACCTGGAGGAGATGTACCGGCACGTCTGGGCGAAGGACTTCTGGACGAAGGAGGTCTACCTCGGCGTGCGGCTCGGCCCGCGGGGCAAGCAGCTCGGCAGCGGCGTGCTGGCCCAGGTCTTCGGCTTCTACCAGAAGACGGAGAAAGCGCTCGGCATGGAGGACGACCACGTGCCCGACAGCGAGATCGGGCGGTGGACGGAACAGGCCGAACGTCTCGGGCGAGCGCTCGCGTCGAGCGCTCTCTACGCCCGTCACGCCACCTCCGTCGAGGTGGCGTGGTTGTTCCAGCACGCGGCCGCGGGCGCGCTCGGCGATCCGCCGCCGTCGGCGAGCACGAAGCGCCGCTGGGGCAAGGGCGAGATCGAGTCGCTGGTCGAGGGGGAGATCCACAACGGCAGATCGCTGCTGCGGATCGTGCAGCCGCAGGGCGACTCGTACGTCGCCCACCTGTCGTTCGCCCGGTTCCCCGACGTCATGCCGTTCCCGGACGGCGAGCCGTGGATGCACTTCGCCGACCAGCTGCCGTTCCCGGTGGAGATCTCGTCGCGGCTGCGGCTGATCCCGGCGGTCAAGGCGTCGAAGGACGTGGCGCGCAAGCTCGCGCACGCCCGGGACATGGATCACCACATCCGCGAGGCGGGCGCGGAGGCGCCGCTGGCGCTGGCCGAGCAGATCGACGCGGCCCGCATGCTGGAGCACGGCATCACGAAGGAGCGGCTGCCCTTCGTGTACGGCTGGCACCGCCTGATCGTGTCGGCCCCCACCGAGGAGATGTGCGTGCAGCGGGTGGAGGCGGTCGTCGAGCACTACCGCGACATGGGCATCGACGTGGTGAACTCGACCGGCGACCAGTTCTCGCTGTTCTGCGAGGCGCTGCCGGGCGAGAAGGTGCGCATCAACGCCTACGCCCAGCGTCAGCCGCTGCGGACGATCGCGGGCGGCATGGCCTCGGCCACCGTGGACCTCGGCGACCGGCTGGGCGAGGGCAGCGAGGGCTGGCTCGGCCCGTACATCGGCGAGACCGTCGGCCGGGCCCGTAGCATCGTGCATTTCGACCCGCTGGTGGCGGCCACCCGCAACCGGCCGACCGCCATCGCGATCACCGGCGAGCCCGGCGGCGGCAAGACCACGCTCGCGCTGCTGATGATCTACCAGATGGCGCTGCGCGGCGTGACGGTCGCGGTGATCGACCCGAAGGGCGACGCCGAGTCGCTCGTGCGGCTCCTGGAGAAGCGCGGGCGCAAGGCGCGGATCATCCCGCTCGGCTCGGCCGCGCCGGGCCTGCTGGACCCGTTCTCGTTCGGCGACGACATCGCGGCGAAGAAGACCATGGCCACCGAGACGCTGCGGCTGCTGCTGCCCCGCATGTCGGAGGAGCGCGAGTCGGCGATGATCCAGGCGGTGGCCGCGGTGTCCAACGGGCCCGACCCGTCGCTCGGCAAGGTCGTGGACTACCTGGAGCAGGTCGACGACCCGGCGTCGAAGAACCTGGGCGCGGTGCTGCGCTCGATGTCGGAGATGCGCCTGGCCAAGCTCTGCTTCGACCCCTCCGGCGGCGACCAGATCGACACCGAGGGGTGGACGACCGTGTTCACGCTCGGCGGGCTGACGCTGCCGGACGTGACCACGACCAGGGACGACTACTCCTACGAGCAGCGGCTGTCGGTGGCGCTGCTCTACCTGGTCTCCCAGTTCGCGCGCCGGCTCATGAACGGCCTCGACCGGCGTGCCCCCAAAGCGATCTTCCTGGACGAGGCGTGGGCGATCACCTCCACGCCCGAGGGCGCCAAGCTGGTGCCCGAGGTCAGCAGGATGGGCCGGTCCCGCAACACCGCTCTCGTGCTGGTCTCGCAGAACGCGGGAGACCTGCTGAACGAGCAGGTGACCAACTGCCTCTCGTCCGTCTTCGCGTTCAGGTCCACCGAACGGGTGGAGGTGGACCACGTCATGTCCCTGCTGGGGGTGGAGTCGTCGGAAGAGCACAAGGCCGTGCTGCGCTCGCTCGGCAACGGCGAATGCGTATTCCGCGATCTGGATGGCAGGGCCGGCCGTATCGGAGTAGACCTGATCTCCGAGGAACTTCTCCGCTGGCTTGACACGAACCCGACACACGACAAACCCGACGGCGCCGGGCATGATGATCTTCAAGGGGGCGTGGGCAGAGCGCAGGAGGTACGGTCATGAAGATCCGGCTATCCCGACGACTCGCGCTGGCTCTCGCGCTCGTCACGGCCATTCTCGTGGTGCCGCTCGTGGTGGGCGCCGTCTCCACGCCGGCCGCCGCGGCCCCGTGTGACCTGTCGGGCCCGCTCAACCCCGAGATGGTCGGCGGCGGCACCGACGGCCTGATCCAGGCGCCGCCACCCGCGAGCGGGCCGCAGGCACCGACCACCAACTACGGCCAGTTCGGCATGAGCGGCCAGTTCTGGCACACCCACGAGCTGGGCTGCGCCGACTACGTCGCCGTGCTCGGCAACATGTGGGCCAACGGCATCTTCACCGCGGCCAAGGCCATCGACCGGCTGACGATCACCACGTACCAGGCCGCGGCCACCGAGGGACCGCTCCAGTCGATCAAGGACGTGGTAGACGACATCGTCCAGAGCCTCGCCGACGCCATGTACTGGCCGCTCCTCCGCCCGATCGTGATCATCGGCGCGATCTGGCTGGCCTGGTACGGGCTGATCCGCAAGCGTGCCACCACGACCGCCGAGGGCGTGATCTGGATGGTGCTCGCGGTCACCGTGGCGGTCTGGTTCTTCAGCCGGCCGGGCGACTTCACCGGCCTGGGCAAGGTCGTCACCGACAAGACCGGCGAGGTGGTCAATTCGGCCTTCTCCGGCCTGCCAGGCGCGGGCGGCGCCTCCTGCCTGCCGCCTCCCGGCGGGGCCAGCCCGCAGGTCAAGGCGGGCGGCTACGCCCAGACCGGCACGCCGGGCGTCGAGCAGAACGCCGACGCGCTGTGGTCCACGCTGGTCTGCAAGCCGTGGCTGGTGGGCCTGTTCGGCACGGCCGACCCGCAGCAGCCCATCGTGCGCGACTGGGGCCGCAAGGTGCTGGAGATGCAGTCGATCCCGCCGGCCGTGGCCGGTCAGCCGACCCCCGACCGGGGGGCCCGCCAGCAGGAGTACGCCGCGCTGGCCGACAAGCTCAGGAACGACCCCCGCTACACCGTCTTCTCCGGCCGCGACTGGTCCAACCGGCTCGGCGTGGCCGTCGGCGCGTTCATCGCCGCCATAGTGGCCGGCCTGCTCATCTTCCTGGTGGCGGTCTCGCTGCTGGTGCTGAAGGTGGGCTTCCTGCTGTTGCTGATATTGGGGCCGGTGTTCCTGCTGATCGGCGTACATCCGGGCAGCGGCCGCATCATCGCCATGCGCTGGGTGGAGATGCTCGTCGGCACGCTGCTCAGACAGGCCGTGCTGACGCTCGTGCTGAGCGTCCTCGTGTACGGGTACGCCCTGATCATCTCCACGGCCATGCCCTGGGGCCTGCAGGTGCTGTTCATGGCCCTGCTGACGATCGCGGTGTTCTTCTACCGGCGCCCGTTCCAGCACCTGTTCGCATCGATGAACGGCCACTCGGTCGCCACCCGCATGCTCGGCGACGCGGCGAGCTCGCCCGTGCTCGAACGGTCGGCGGGCGTGCTGCCGCCGGTCGCGTCGGCCAGGATCGGCCGCTGGGGCCTGCGCAAGGCCGAGCCTCTGATCAGGGCGGCCAGCATGGCGAACCCGGCCGGCGCGGCGGCGACGACGGCGGCGGCGGCCACCGGGCAGGTCCGGGTACGCGGCGAGGACGGCGAAGGCGCCGCGGCAGGCACCCGCATCCCGGCCACGGCGGCGCCCCTCGACACCGACCAGCAGGGCGGCAAGGCGGGCAGCAGGCCACCGCTCGAGCCGCGCAGGGGCACCGCGCCGCCGCTCAACCTGGGCGCGACCCGCACGCGCGGCGCCGCGGCCGGTGGCCCCAGGGTCGGCGGCACGGGCGGGGCCGGCGGGTCAGGCGGGTCAGGCGGCTCGTCCAGCTCGGGCGGCTCCAATGGCTCCGGCTCCGGCGGTGGCGGTGGCGGCTGGTTCGGCGGCCGGTCGGGCGGCGGCTGGGCCTCTCGTGGCGGCTCCTCCCGCGGGTCGAGGTTCAGCGGTACGGGCGGCTCCCGTTCGGGTGGCACGCGCTCGCGTGGCTCGGGCGGCGGGCTGTTCGGCGGCTCTGGCGGCACCGGCGGCGGCTCCAGGAACGGCGGAGCCAGGCCCACCGGCGGGTCACGCTCGGGCGGGGGCGGCAGCAGGTCCGGCGGTCCCCGGATCTTCGGCTCCGACGAGCCGTCGTCCCGCACGTCCGAGGCGCCGCCGCTGTGGCTGCGCAGCAGCGGTAACGGCGGCTCCGGCAACCCATCTGTGCCCTTCTGGCTCAAGCCGAACAACCCGGACAAGGACTGAACATGGCGCAGCCAGGTGACAGGCGGGGGGTGGCCTTCGCCGCCATCGTCGTGGTCATCGCCGCGGTCGGCATCTACCTCACCATGTGGCCGGATGCGGAGGACCCGGCCGAGCCCACGCCGCAGACGAGCCGCCCCACCAGCCTGGCCATAGCGTCGAGCACGCCGCTGGCGACCGCGAGTGCCGCGCCGTTCGACGTCTACAACTATCTGCCGATGAAGAAGGAGCAGCTCGCCGCGGCGGCGGAACTGGCCGAACGGTTCACCGCCGTGTACGGCACGTTCCGGTACGACGAGGACCCCGCGGCCTACGCCGGCCGGGTGAAGGCGTACACGACGGCCGAGCTCGGCAACGTGCTGACCCGCACGATCACGTCGGCGGGCACCGTCGAGCAGAACCGCAACGACGAGATCGTCTCCACGGCCACGGCCAGGGTGAAGGAGATCAGGCAGATCGAGAAGACCTCGATCGTCTTCGTCGTCACCGGCACCAGGCAGGTGGCCGCGAAGAGCGGCGCCAAGCAGCTCACCGAGGACTACGCGGTCACGGTGAGCCAGCTCGGGACCGACTGGCGGATCTTCGACATCCTGCCGGCGACCGAGGGCCAGGAGGGTGATCCGGGGTGAACGTCTCACGTGTGCGCCTCGCCCTGCTGATCGGCGTGGCCGGGCTGCTCCTGCTGGTGCTGGTGATCGTGTCGCCGATGCTGCTGATCTCGATGCCGTCGTTCATCAGCGATGGCCGCACCTCCATCGACTGCGAGGACACCACCCAGGTGGAGGAGGTGTCGGACTCGGCCGCCACTGACATCCCGGGCGAGTACCTGGAGCTGTACAAGGAGCACGGCAAGAAGATCGGCGTCCAGTGGAACATCCTGGCCGCCGTGGGCAAGCGCGAGACCGACCACGGCCGCTCCAACCTGCCCGGCGTCAAGAGCGGCACCAACTACGCGGGCGCCGCGGGGCCGATGCAGTTCCTGATCTCCACATGGGGTGGCAAGGCCAAGATCCCGATGTCGTCGCGGTTCAACGGGTACGCCGCCGACGGGGACGGTGACGGCGTGGGCGACGTGTACAACCCGGCCGACGCCATCCTCGGCGCCGCACGGATGCTCAAGCGCAACGGGGCTCCCGAGAACATACGGCAGGCGCTGTTCGTCTACAACCGCGCCTGGTGGTACGTGGACCAGGTCGAGGAGATCGCCAGGAAGTACGCCAAGTCCGGCGACGTCAAGGTGCCGCCGCAGGCGGAGGAGGAGTGCGACGAGCCGCTGGTGGAGGCCGCACCGAGCGACGTGGTGGCCAAGATCCTGCAGTACGCGCTGGCGCAGCGGGGCAAGCCCTACCTGTGGGGCGGCACCGGGCCGGACGCGTACGACTGCTCGGGCGTCATCTACGCGGCCTACCGGTCGGCGGGGCTGTCGATCCCGCGTACGACGTTCGTGCAGTGGCCGTTCGGGGTGAAGGTGTTAGACGGCGAGGAGCAGCCGGGCGACCTGGTGTTCTTCAACGCCGGCCCGGGGACGTCGGCCAACAGTCCCGGGCACGTCGGGCTGGTGGTGTCGAAGGGCAAGATGCTCGAGGCCCGGTGCCGGCTGTGCGGGCCGATCAAGGTCACCAGCTACCAGACCCGCGCCAACCGGATGGGCTTCACCCGGCCCCTGCAGCACCCCGATGTGCTGGAGCAGCTCAAGAAGCTGCAGAATCCTTCCCTATGAGCACGGTTGTGGTTGTGGCCGCGGTGATCGTCGGCGTGGACCGCCGGGTGCTCGCCGCCCAGCGCGCGGAGCCCGCGGCGCTCGCCGGCGGCTGGGAGTTCCCCGGCGGCAAGGTCGATCCGGGGGAGGGCGAGGTGGCCGCGCTGATCCGGGAGTGCCGGGAGGAGCTCGGCGTGGAGATCGCGGTGGGCGATCGCGTGGGCGGCGACTGGCCGCTGTCCGAGGGGTATGTGCTGCGCGTCTGGCTGGCCTCGCTCGCCTCGGGCACGCCTGAGCCCAGAGAGCATCTGGCGCTGCGGTGGCTGGGGCCCGGCGAGTACTACGACGTCGAGTGGCTCGGGGCCGATCTGCCGATCATGAAGACCGTGGAGAACCTGCTCCTGCCTGATTGAGTAGTCTCTCTCTGTGACACAATGACTACTAAGCGTTATTTTGCGCTACGGGTGATGTGTGTCGCAGCGGGGGAGTGGGCGTAGATGCGTCGTGGCTGGATTCTTGCCGGGGCGGTGATCCTGGCGGCGGTGCCCTCGGTGCCGGTGGCCGCGGGCGGGGTGTCGCTGGTGCTGGAGCGGGTGAACGAGTCCGACGGCGCCGGGAGGTGGGTCAGGACCGGGGACGTGCAGCGCTTCAGGGTGCGGCTGAACGGGATGGCGGAGGGGGCCAGGGT
>NZ_VCJS01000359.1 GCF_005893125.1 Nonomuraea basaltis
AGGTGGCCGGCCCGGTGCCTTCGGGCGGCCGCCGCGCGCAGCCGCTCGTCGAGATCTGAAGAGCTCGTCACACTTCGGATGACGAACGAACAACCCCAGACGTTCCAGCCAGGCGGTCACGAGCTCGAACCGTCCCGGCGGTGCTCGGCTTGGATTACTGACGAACCAGGATCGGCGCGGGTGATCAGCCTGCCGTCCACGGGCGGAGCTTGTCGGGGTTGCGTACGGCCCAGATGCGCTTGATCCTGTCGCCTGCGATGTCGAACGCCAGCACCGCCGTGGTGGCCTCGCCTAGCTGGAGAACCAGACCGGGCTGACCGTTGACCATGCGCTCCGTCATCGTCATGCCGGATGCTCTGACGGCAATGTCGAGGAAGTAGCGCGCAATCTGCTCGCTGCCCTCGATCGGGTGGAGCAGGGCGCTGACCAGGCCTCCGCCGTCGGCGATTCCGGTGGCGTCGGGGTCGAGGAGGCCGATGAGGGTGTTGATGTCTTTGGCTTCCCACGCCTGCTTGAAGTCCCTGACGATGCCGGCCTGCTGGGCCGTCGGTGCTGTGGGCGTCCGCGAGGCGTCGATGCGGCGGCGGGCGGAGGAGGCCAGCTGGCGGCATGCCACCGGGGTACGGCCGACAATCTCGGCCACCTCGGCGAACGGGTATCGGAAGACGTCGTGCAGCACGAACGCGACGCGCTCGGCCGGAGTCATCGAGTCGAGTACGACGAGGAAGGCTATGCTGACCGATTCGTCGAGGGTGACGCGGTCGGCGGGGTCTGCCGGGACGCCGCCGCTGGTCCACTCTCTGTGGTCGGGAAGCGGCTCGGGGAGCCATTCGCCCACGTAGCGCTCCCGCCTGACCCGCGCCGAGTCGAGTTGGTCCAGGCAGATGCGGCCGGCGACCCTCGTCAGCCAGGCGCCCGGCGATTCGATGGCTTCCTGCTGTTGACGGGACATGGCGTACCAGCGGGTGTAGGTCTCCTGCACGACATCCTCGGCATCGGCCAGAGAGCCGAGGAGCCGGTACGCGAGATTGATCAGCTGACGCCGCTCGCTCATGATCGCGCTCAGGCGGGTCGAGCCAACCGGATCCTGCCGCGGATGTGATGCTCATGGTGTCGCCAACCAGCCTTCCTTGTCGCATCTGCACTCATCATGCCGACGAGACAGCCTCCTCGAATGTGAGGTTGGCGCGTCGCCTCACATTCCGCAGTGCTACCTCGTCGTATCGCTCGAAATCGACTAGGAAGGAAACCAATCGTGGAACCCGTGAACGTCGCGATCATTTACTACAGCGCCACCGGCAACGTGCATGCTCTGGCGCAGGCCGCCGCCGAGGGCGCCGAGAAGGTCGGCGCGTATGTGCGGCTGCGGAAGGTTGCCGAACTGGCGCCGCCGGAGGTGATCGGCGCCAGGCCGGAATGGGCCCAGCATCTCAAGGACACCGCCGATGTGGCCGAGGCCGGCCATGAGGACCTGGGGTGGGCTGATGCGGTGCTGTTCGGCACCCCCACCCGCTTCGGCAATCCGGCCAGCCAGCTCAGGGCGTTCATCGAAACCACAGGTCCCCTGTGGATGCAGGGCAAGCTCGCGGACAAGGTGTATTCGGCTTTCACTGCCTCCAGCAGCGCCCACGGTGGGCAGGAATCCACCATCCTGGCGCTGGGGAACACCTTCTACCACTGGGGCGGCGTCATCGTGCCCCCCGGCTACACCGATCCCATCCAGTTCCAGTCGGGCAATCCCTACGGCACTTCCCACGTGGCCGGTACCGGGGCGCCCACCGAGGTGACCTTGGCGGCGGCACGTCACCAGGCCCGACGCGTCGTCGACATCGCGGCCGCGCTCAAGGCCGGCCGCACCGCCTGATCCAGCGTGGCACCTCACATTCTGCAGGGGCTGCGTCGTCGGGACTACTGCAACCACAAAGGCCGCTCTGCGGTCAGAAATTGTTGAATGGAGGATGCAATGACTTCGAACGATTCCGACGTTAGGGCGCTCTTGGAGAGTCGAGTCGATGCCAGCCAGAAAAAGGACATCGATGCACTCATGTCACTCTATTCTTCCGACATCGTTTACTACGATGTCGTACCCCCTCTCCAGTTCATCGGGACCGAAGAAGTCCGCCGCAACTTTGTGCGGTGGTTCGATGGATACGACGGATCCATCAGCCTGAAAACGCACGACCTCACCATTGCGACAAGCGGAGATGTCGCCTTAGCGCACATGCTTCACCTGGACACCGGGGAGCGCACGAACGGGCTTGAGAGCGCGATATGGGCACGATCGACCGTTTGCTGCCGACGGATCAGCGGCAAGTGGCTGATCACGCACGAACACATCTCTCTGCCGATTAATCCGGAGAACCTTCAGGCTTGGTTCCCGCCGGACATGTGAGCGAGTCTGATCGTTTATCCGAGAGAGCTGGTTGGATGAGGACATCCGCCGTCCTCATCCAACCCCACACACGGAAAGCACGTTTCCGATGTGCGATCCTGCCCGCTGCGCCGCTGGCCTGGTTTCTCAGCGGTGCTGCCGCCGACTGTGAGCCTCTCCCCCGCCGGGACGGACCACGGAGGCGCCTTTACGGCTCACTCCTACCCTCCGCCGGCAGAAACCCTGCGACGAGGGCCTGGACGAGGGCCCGGGTGTCCATCCCGGGGACACCGACGGTGATGCGGTCGAAGGCCACTCCGGTCAGCAGGGAACCGAGGGCGTCGAGTTGCTCGTCGGTCGCAGCGGGGTGGACGGCGCGGATCTGGGCGGTGCGGATGCGCAAGGTCACGGCGCGAAGTTCGCGCATGAGAGCGGCCAGCCGAGGGTTGCGGGCGGCCTCCAGGGACAGCTCGAACCGGGCCAGGTAGCGGTTGCGTGCCGGGCCGGTCCCATCGTCAATGGCGGCGGTGAGGCTGTCGACGAGGTCCTCGCGGTCGGGTGGCGTCGCCGGTGCGGCCTGCAGGGCGGCGAGCTGCCCATCCAGGATCCGGTGGGCGATCGCCTCGTAGAGGGCGGACCGGGTGCGGAAGTAATTGGAGGTGGTGCCGACCGGGACGCCGGCGGCCGCGTCGATGGCGCGGTGGGTCACTCCCGCGAGGCCGGCCTCGTCGATGAGTCGCATCGCGGTGTCGGCCAGCATTTCGCGTCGATCACTTTCCCTCGGCACGCCTTGACTCTACTACAGCGTCGTACTACAACGTAGTACGACGCTGTAGTACTACGTTGTAGTGGACTGCTTTCGGGTGAAAGGAACGCCGATGACAACCGGCATCACTCAGGTCCTGGTAGCGGGCGCCGGCCCGACCGGTCTGACCTTGTCCGTCGAGCTCGCCCGGCGAGGCATCGATCACCTGCTGGTCGATGCCGATCAGGCGCCCGCGATCGGATCGCGTGGGAAGGGGCTCCAGCCGCGCAGCCTGGAGGTGCTGGACGATCTAGGCGTGATCGATGAGATCCTGGCCAACGGCACCGTCGGCTTGCCTCTGCGGGTCTACCAGGGACACGAACTCGCCGTAGAATTGGCCACCGCCACTGCCGCGGGAGCACGGCCGGGCGTGCCGTATCCCGACCTGGTGATGTTGCCGGAGTGGCGGGTGGAGCAGATCCTGCGCGACAGGCTGACCGCTCTCGGGGGACAGGTGCTCTACGGCGCCGCACTGAGCGCCTTCACCCAGGACGAGGACGGCGTCACCGCCACGCTGGCCAACGGCCAGATCGTCCGGGCCCGCTACCTGGTCGGCAGCGACGGCGGGCACAGCACCGTCCGGCACCTGCTCGACGCGACGATGGACGGGCACACCCGCACCGACCAGTTCTTCCTCGTCGGCGACGTGCATATCCACGGCCTCGCCGCGGACGCCTCCCACGCCTGGTTCGGCGAGGACGGCTCGTACCTGGCCGTCGCACCGTTGCCGAACGCCGATGGCGCCTGGCAGTACCAGGCCAGCGTGCTTCCCGGCCCCGACGGCGCGGTTGCCGAGCCCACCCTGGAGCTCTTCTGCGAGCTGTTCGGCGAGCGGTCCGGCCGGGCCGAGGTGACGCTGAGCGATGCCACCTGGCTGTCGCGTTACCGCTTCAACGCCCGGATGGTCCACAGCTACCGGTATGGCCGCGTCTTCCTGGCCGGCGATGCCGCGCACGTGCACTCCCCAGCGGGCGGCCAGGGCATGAACACCGGCATCCAGGACGCCTACAACCTCGGCTGGAAGCTGGCCGCGGCCCTCGCCGGCGCGTCCGAGGCGATCCTTGACAGCTACGGGGCCGAGCGTATCCCTGTCGCGGCCAAGGTCCTGGCCGGCAGCTCCCGCGGCTTCGAATCCATCTTCGTGCTCAAGGGCGTGCGCCGGTTGCTGCGCGACCATGTGCTCTTCCCGCTCATCAAGCGGCCCGCCGTCATGAGCCGCCTGTTGGCCAAGACCAGTCAGCTCGACATCGCCTACCCCGACTCGCCCTTGACCGTCGCCGGCGGCCCGCGCCGCGGCCCCAAGGCCGGTGGCCGTGCGCCCGACGCCCGCGGCACCACCCCCGACGGCGCCCCGCTCCGCCTCTTCGACGTCACCCGCGGAGCGCACTGGACCCTTCTGGGTTTCGGCGTGGAAACCACCCATACCCTCGCCGCCCTCCACGGCCCGCACGTGAGCACCCTGCAGGTCGCCGACTCCGGCCAGCCCGGGTGCCCGAGGGCCCTCATCGGCCAGGAGGCACCCCGGCTCTACCGGGCTCGCCCCGGCACCTTGGTCCTGATCCGCCCCGACGGATACATCGCCGTGCGCACCGACGACGCCCAGGTCGTGGCCGACTACCTCGACCGGACGCTGTCCCCAGCCGCGCGGCCACACCGAGCGCGGCCTGAGAACGCCGGACGGCGTCGCCAGAGGGTGCGCCGCTAAGGTGAGCGGTGCCGAAGTAGCCGGACGGGCATGGGCGAGGGCAGCCGGCGGTTGGGGCTGCCCTCATGCGTACGGCATCGCGAACCTGCAGCCGGAGCGACGTCCGCTCCTCCCGCCTCTCCAGGGTGTTCTGCGCTATCGGGAGGTGATTTCAGCCCTGCTGAAGGCAGCGGCGAAGGAAGGCGATCTGGTCGGTGAGGACATGCTCGCGTGTGGCGGAGTCGGTGTAAAAGGTGAAATGCGTGCCCGGGTAGCTGCGCAGCTCCCCGCGCGGGGCTCGCTCCGCCAGCGCCCGGGTCGTCTCGATGGGCGTCTCGTGGTCGTCGGCCGCGACACAGACCACCAGCGGCATGGTCAGTCGGACGGCGGCCTGTTCAGGGTGGTAGCGCATCATGCTCAACAACGCCCGTGGGGCGACGCGGTTGCGCCACAGGGTGGTCGCCTCTCCGCTGGAAAGAGCCTGGATGTGCTGCTCGGCATCGGCCGTGGCCGCCACCGCGAGCTCGCCGGGCCGACCGACCATGGGTATGTAGTACGGCCGCAGGCCGAGTTTGCCGCGCAGCGCGTCCCAGCCGATGGCCCTCAGCAGTCGCAGCGTCTGCCACGTCGGACGTCCCTCCACACGCTTGGGGAACCCGTTGAACGGGATCTGTGCCACCACCGCGACAATCTCCGGGTCGCCGGCGGCGACGGAAATGACGTGGGCACCGCCGAGCGAGTTGCCCCACAGCATGACGCCGCGGAGGTCGACGTGCTCGCTGCGGCGGGCGAATGCGATGGCGGCCCGCAGGTCCTCCTGCTGACCGTAGATGTCGGCGAGCTGGCGCGGCTCGCCACCGCTCTCCCCGAAGCCGCGATAGTCGAACACGAGGGCCGCCACGCCCTCGGCGGCGAACCGCTCAGCGTGCGGGAACAACCGGTCCATCGTCCCGCTGAACCCATGGCACAGCACCACACAGGGCAGCTGCCCGTCCGGTGCGGGTGGCAGGTAGAGGTCACCGACCCCCTCCATAGGATCCTCACGATCGGAAAGGGCGCAAAGTGACGGTTCCCCGCATCGTCCTCAACGCTCGGCAAGCGATAACGTTCCCACAGGTCACATTAGGGACAAGGCGTTCTTGGAGTGCCATGCTGCACGGGCGTCAGACGGAGCAGTCCGTCATCGGCGGGTTGCTGGAGGGCCGGTCCGGCGCTCTGGTGGTGCGTGGCGAGGCGGGCATTGGCAAGTCGGCTCTCCTGGAGTTCTGCGCGGCGAGTGCGCGGGTGCGGGTGCTGCGGGTGAACGGTGTCGAGTCCGAGGCGGATCTGCCGTTCGCCGCCTTGCACCTGCTGCTGCGCCCGGTCGTCGATCACATCGAGGCGCTGCCACCGCAGCAGGCGGAGGCGCTGCGCGGCGCGCTCGGCCTCGGCGGCGCCACCCGGGGAGACCGCTTCCTTGTCGGGCTCGCGACGCTCAGCCTGCTGGTGGAGCTGTCGGTGGCGGGTCCGGTGGTGTGCCTGGTCGACGACGCGCAGTGGCTGGACGGCGAGTCGGCCGACGCGCTGCTGTTCGCCGCACGCCGCCTGCATGCCGAGCCCGTCGCCGTCCTGTTCGCTGCGCGGGAGGGCGACTTCCCCGCGCGGGGTCTGCCCGAGCTGCGGCTGGGCACGCTGGACACCGAGGCCGCCCAGAAGCTTCTCGCCGAGCAGGCGGCGGACCTGCCGCCGGCCGTACGCGACCAGCTGGTGGCCGAGGCCGGGGGTAACCCGCTGGCGCTGGTCGAACTGCCCCGCATGCTCACCGCCGAACAGCGCACGGGCGCCCTGGTCCCGCTTTCCCTCTCCCTCGGCACGGCGCAACCGGTGACCGACAGGGTGCTGATCGGCTTCCGCGATCGGATCGCGGCGCTGCCTGACGCCACCCGCTCCTGCCTGCTGGTGGCGTCCCTCGATCACCACGACGAGCTGGACGTGCTCGCGCGCGCCGTCGGCCTGCTCGGAGCCTCGCTGGCCGACTTCGCCGAAGCCGAGCGAGCCGGCCTGGTGCGGGTGGGCTTAGGGGGTGTGGCCTTCCACCACCCGCTGGTGCGCACCGCAGTGCTGCTGGGCTGTGACATCGCCGCACGGATGGCCGCGCACCGGGCGCTGGCCGAGACGGTCGACGACGACCGGCGAGCCTGGCACCTGGCTGCCGTCACCCGTCAGCCCGACGAGGAGGTGGCCGGGAAGCTGGAGAGCCTGGCGCTGCGCGCCCGGCAGCGGGGTGGGCAGACGGCGGTGTCGGCGGCCTACGCACGCGCGGCCGAGCTGTCGGCCGATCCCGGCCAGGCCGCACGCCGGTGGACCGCCGCAGCCGGGGCCGCTGCCGAGGCCGGCCTGTGGGAGCGAGCGCGTGAGCTGGTGGACCGGGCACGGCGGCTGGCGGAGGAGACAACGCTGGAGGCGGCCGTGCCGGCCGAGTTGGCCCTGGTGAGAGCGAAGCTGGAGATCGAGGCAGGTCGGCCGCTGGAGGGTGTTCGCCTGCTGCATGAGGGGGCCGAGGCGGTCGGCGACCTGTCCGTCAAGCTGTCGCTGCTCAGCCTTGCGGGCTTCTACACCTGGGCCAGCGCGTCCCACCCCGACCAGCTCGCGCTGGCCCGCCGTAGCGAGGAACTGTGCCCGGACGGCGACGGGCTGCCCGCTCTGGTGCGCACGATCAACCACGCCATCCGCCTGATCCTCGAGGGTGACGCCGTGACCACGCTCACCTACCGGATGCCGGACCAGGCCGAACGCATCCCGTCCGAGCTGCGCTTCATCATCGCCTACCAGAGCATGGTCCGCGCCGACCTCGACGGCATGCTGGAGGGCTCGGCCCAGCTCGTCGACGACTACCGGGCGGAGGGACGTCTGGGACGCATGCCCCAGGCCATGACGATCTTCACCATCGCGCAGCTCCTCAACGGACACCACCGCTCCGCGCGCGCCACCGTGGCCGCGGCTCTGGCCCTGGCCTCCGACGTCGGCCAGCCGCAGTGGAGCAGCTACCTGGCGGGCGTGCACGCCTGGCTGTCCGCGGTCGCCGGCGCGGAGGAGGAATGTGTGGCGATGGCCGTGCAGGCTATCCGGGACGGCGGCCACCGCCGGTGGATGCCGGGATCCTGCTGGGCCGAGTACGCCCTCGGGGCTCTGGACTTCGGGCTGGGCCGCTACGAAGCGATGCTCGACCGGGTGGACCGGGCCATGTCGGGTCCCACGAGCCATGCCTTCCTGTGGCGGTATTCCTGGCCGGACTACGTCGAGGCCGCCATTCGGGTGGGGGATCCGCAGCGCGCCCAGGAGCCGCTGAGACTCTACGCCGAATGGGCCGAGGCCACCGGCCGGGCCGCGCCGCTTGCCGTCCTGCATCGGGTCCGTGCACTGCTGGCCCCGGACAGCGCGGCCGCGGGACTGTACGAGCGGGCGCTGGCCCTGCACGGCGAGGGCGAGCAGCCCTTCGACGAAGCACGCACCCGCCTGGTCTATGGAGAGTGGCTGCGCCGCACCAGGCGGCGCGCCGAGGCACGCACCCAGCTCCAAGCCGCCATGAACGCCTTCGACCAACTCGGCGCGGCTCCCTGGTCCGACCGCGCGGCCGCCGAGCTGCGCGCCACCGGACTCTCCCTACCGGACCATGCCCGTGCCGGAGATCCACTGGACGTGCTGACACCGCAGGAGCTCCAGGTGGTACGGCTGGCCGTCACCGGCGCATCCAACCGCGAGATCGGCGCGCAACTCTTCCTGAGCCCACGCACGGTCGCCTCCCACCTGTACAAGGCCTTTCCCAAGCTGGGCGTCTCCTCGCGCGCCGAACTGACCAGGCTCCCAGGACTGATCTGAGGGTAGGTCACACTCGGCGGTAGATGATCGGCTGCGC
>NZ_VCJS01000035.1 GCF_005893125.1 Nonomuraea basaltis
GCCGTTACCAGCGACGCATGCCAAGGCGGGAACAGGTCTCACGGACACTGACCAGGGACTACACCTTCGATATCAACCGAACCTCCATTTGGTAAGCCCACTCACAACCTGCGACCTCGTGTCGCACCGCCCAGGGTTACCCCGGCGACGAGTTCCTGTTCACCGAGGACGAGGCGTTCGACATGGTCCACGCCCTCGACGAGAACCGGGACTGACCCCACTTCACCCCGTCTCGCCCTGCATCGGGGCGAGACGTTAGCTCATCTCTTCAGGTTCCGTGTGCCGTCCGAGCGGCGGGCGGCGCACGGAACCTCCCGGAAGGAAACACCCCGCATGACCAGCAACACGCGCGTGCACGTCATCCACCTGGACTGGGGATCGCTCAGCTTCCACGAGACCGTGATCATGGCTGCCCCCGATGAGCCGACCGCGTACGCGCGCACCGCCCGCTACCTCCTCCAGGAGGCCAGGCAGTTCCTCGAAGACGACGCCCGGGAGGCGTACGACGACTTCGTCACCGAATACCCCTACGACCCCGACACGGCTACGCCCGAGCAAGCCAAGGAGTGGGTGGACCGCTTCGACGAAGAGGTCTGGTACCCGCTCATCACGGTCGAGCAGGTCGAGGTTCGGCCGTGAAGGTCGTGTTCGGCTTCGGGATGGGCGTGGACAGCGCCGCGATCCTCGTCGAGTGGCTCGACAACCCGGACTCCCGCACCTTCGACCTGAAGGACTTGATCGTCGTCATCGCCCAGACGGGCGATGAGTGGTTGGAGACCGGCTGGCTGATCGAGATGTTCATCTTCCCGCTGCTGCGCGCACACGGCATCCGCACCATCCAGGTCGCGCGCGCCAGCAACAGCCAGCGGGACGGCATCGTCATTCTCGACGACACCACGCAGCCCACCACCTGCTACATCCAGGGCGCCTACCGGCTGTCGGATGAGAACTTCGAGGTCGCGACGGTCCCCCAGACCGGCGGCATCCGCAAGTGCTCTTTGAAGGCTAAGGGCTGGAGTTTGGACACGCTCATCGCCGACATCACCGGCGGCGAGCCGTTCGTCCACGTCATCGGGTTCGAGGTCAACGAGCTCGGCCGCATGATGCGCGACATGCCGCTCGGGCTGCCCGGCCGGATTCCCGCCTATCCGCTGACGGGGTGGGGCTGGGACCGCGACTTCTGCGAGCAACTGCTGTGGAAGAAATTTCAGGTCAAATGGATCAAGAGCGCCTGCGTGCAGTGCCCGTACGCCCTAGCGAGCACGGCCGGGCTCGCCCGCACCCTCCCCCGCTACGTCGCCTCCCCGTACGAGGCGTTCAAGCCGCTGACGATGGAGTACCTGTCCGTCGCCGCCAACCCCCGCCAGGGGCTGATCGGCGGGCGCCAGCTCTACGACGCGCTGCTCGACGTCGAGGGCGGCCCAGAACTGCTCGCTGAATTCCAGGAGCACCTCAACTGCATGCCGTGGGCCATCTACGACGTGCGGCGGGCGTTCCGCGCCAAAGCCGACGACATGATGAAGCCCGCCAACGCCGCCCGTTCCATGACCCGGATCGCCACCGGGGACCGCGCCGACATAGTCGGCCTGCTCGACTACATGGCCAACCACCACCTGCCGCCCGGCGCCCGCTACGAGATCGGCCGCCACCAGCGGGTGTGGCTGCACGAACGCAACATCTACTACCCGTGCCCGGAACAGGCGTTCGTCACCGGCCCGGCGCTCGCCATCGACAAGACCAACAAGACCTTCGCCGAAGCGTGGGAGGAAGCCCTGAAGGGGCCCTCCCAACTCTCCTTCGTCTGACCCCACCCGATGCTTCCCGCCCGAGCGGCGGGCGGGAAGCCCTCACCGGAAGGAACTCCATGACCGGCGCCCCCGCGCACGTCTACCTCGCCACCGTCGTCTGGAACGACGGGCGGCGCTTCCAGCACGTCACCGACACGTCGGGCCTGGCCTACAAGCGGGCCGCCGAGACGCTGCACGGCCTCATCACGGACGGCGACGCGCCGTACATCCCGCACCGCTACTTCGACTTCCTCGAAGACCACCCGTACGACCAGGACACCGCCACGGACGAGCAGGCCGAGCAGTGGGTGGACCTGTTCAAGGACCAGCTCCTGCCGGACGAGCAGCTCGCCGTCGAGGTGACGCGGTTCGACGTCCAGAGCGCAGCCTGACCCCTCCCACACGGTGGCCGACGCCCGAGCGGCGGGCACCCCACCGGTCCGACTCCTGACGCTCGACTACCCGGGCGGCACCCTTCCGGTGCCGCCCCGACTCACGCATGCCTGAAAGGAGGGAACCTCGTGATCTGCGATGATGCGCGGAACCTGCACTTCTATCTCGGCACCCACCGCGCCAACTGGATCGCCACCGCCCCGCCTGGCGTGTCCCTGTTCCTCTCCCACCGTGTGCTCCGCAAGTACAAGACGCTGCCCACCTTCTATGACTGGCCAGTCCCCACCCGCCGCGCCCGCCGCCGTCACGTCGCCATCGACTCCGGCGCGTTCACCGAGCTGTCCCTACACCACCAGTTCGTCACGACTCCCGAGGAGTACGTCGCCGCGCTGGCCCGCTACGACGAGGTCATCGAGCTAGATTGGGCCGCGCCGCAGGACTGGATGTGCGAGCCGTGGATGCTCGCCAAGACCGGGCTCACCGTGGCCGAGCACCAGCGCCGCACCGTCGAGAACTTCCTCCTACTCACGGAGCTGTGGCCGCAGGTCAGCGACGCCGAATGCCCCGTTATGCCCGTGATTCAGGGTTGGACCGTGGACGACTACCTGGCCTGTGTCGCCCTCTACGAGGAGTACGGCGTCCGCCTGGCCGAGGATTACGAGCTCGTCGGCGTCGGCTCCGTGTGCCGTCGGCAAGGCTCCGCGGAGATCGGCGACATCTTCCGCACCCTCGCAGGGTTGGATCTGCCCTTGCACGGGTTCGGCGTCAAGCTCGCCGGGCTCCGCCGCTACGGCCGATACCTGGTGACGGCCGACAGCATGGCTTGGTCGTACGCCGGGCGCCGCACCCCCACCCAGTGCGGCTCCACCCGCCACAAGAGCGAGGCGAACTGCCAGGTGTTCGCCCTCAACTGGAGAAACCATGTCGAGGCGGTCGCCGCCGAGGCCAAGCGCGAGATCGGCCAACCCGACCAGCTCGACCTGTTCCCCACCCCAGCCCGCGCCGCCCACCAGCGCGCCTCCAGGCCCGCCAAGCAGGCCGCAGCCGCCCACCCCGGCCAGGACGACCAGCTCGACCTGTTCGCGGCCGCCTGACCGCGCTGACGTGATCGACGGACCGGGACACTAGCCCGTTCCGCCGTGTTCCCTGCCCTGCACACAAGCACGGGGCAGAGCAGGGGGCACGGTGACCAACCAGCGCACGTGGACCATCGGCGGAGTCACCTACACAGCCGACTTGGAGGCCAAGGCCCGACGCCTGCGCAACGCGTTCGATCCCGAACAGCCGCGCGACCGGAAAGGCCGCTGGATCGAGACCGGCGCGTCCGTCTCCATCTGGGGCGGCGGCACCGGCACCGTAGCCCGCAACCTGGGCGGCGGCCGGCTCGAGGTGCACACCGCGGATGGGCGCAAGCTCGCCATCCACCGCAACTACCTGACCGTCACCGCTGCCCCCGACGGGAAGAAGCCGTCCGGCAATCCGGCGGACCGGCCGCGGCCGCAGCGCGCTGCCAAGCCTTCCAAGGACGTGCAGGAGTTCACGCCGTCCGGGCAGGACACCCGCGTCCCCGTCTCGGAGCTCAGGTCCGGCCAGCTCGCGTACGTGCACGGCTGGGACCAGTTCGGCGATAGCACCAGCAACCTGGGCCGCATCTCCGGGGTGTCGCCGGCGGGCCCGCCCGAGGACGCCGACACCAAGCCCGGTTCGGGCTGGGCCGTCTCCTTCGTGGACAACGTCAACCGCCACTGGACGATGTACACGACCGACGACGCGATGGCCCGCATAGTGCCGGACGAGGACTTCGCCCGGCTGGTCGAAGCCGAGCGGGTGAACGACCAGGAGCAGGCCGACCGGATCGCGCGCGAGATCCGCGACCAGGTGAAGGCGATCGACGAGGCAGAAGCCTCCGCAAAGCCGGAAGCCGCGCCACCGGCCGAGCTGCCTGCGGTGGACTCGCGCGTACGGCTGTCGAACGGCGCCGAAGGCACGGTGGCCAAGACCCGCGAGGACGGCGCGCTCCTCGTGCGGCTCGACTCCGGCAGCCAGGTCAACGCCCACGCGGCCGACGTCGAGGTCATCGACACCCCAGCCGCCCCGGCCGAGAGCGGCGGGGAGCGGCCCGAACTGCGCGCCCGGCAGTGGATCAGCACGCCCGCGTTCCAGGACCCGGTCCGCGTCGAGCAGATCCAGGACACCCTCACCGGCGTTGAGGCCGAGGTCACCACGATCCGCGGTGACCGGCGCACTCTGCCGGAGGAGGAGCTCGGCGACTGGCAGCCTGCCGACGAGCCGGCGAACCACCGCGCTGACGGCGCCCCCGTCACTCCGCAGATCCGGCCCCAGGAGGGCCTGTTCGCGGACATGGGGACCGACAAGGACGGCAACCGCGACATCTTTATGGAGCTGGAGGACGAGGACGGCCAGCCCGCGCTAGCCACGGCGGTTGATGAGTCCGTAGCACGCAATGCGGGAGAGGAGCCCAGCAGCGATCAGCCAGAGGGCAACGCGGGCGACGAGCAGTTACCGGCTGAGGCAACGGCCGCCCCAGCGCCTCAAGGCCGTGTCGTGCGGGGCGTGCGCTGGGGTCACGCCTGGGAGGCAGACGGAGTTCGTTCCGGAGTCAACTTCGCCACTCCAGAAGAAGCCCAGGAGGCGCTTGACCGCTACCTGGCCTACGAGAGCGACCCGCCCAACCGCGGGCTGGGGCGGCTCGACAGGAGCGCGAACGGGGACGGGCCGCTGGAGCGCGGCGACGTCGTAGACATCCCTCGCTGGGACATCTACGGGGGGACCGTCGAGGCCATCCGCGACGGAGGCATCACCAATCCGCGGGCCCCACAGCCGACGCCGATGAAGGAGATCGAGGTTCGCCGCGTGGACGGCAAGGTGGTCCGTGCTCGCGTGCGGGAACGATCCTCCATCCTGCGCTATCTCCCCGACGACGCTCGTGCTCACCGTGACGCCCGGCTGGCACCCGTCATCGCGCGTGAGCAGGCGATGATGGAGGAGCACCGTGCCGCCGTGCGCGCCGAGCGGGAGGCGCAGGAGGCGCGGCAACCGTGGGACGGCACGGGTGAGATCACCGAGGGCAACATCCGGCATGGCGCCGAACGGATTGGCCTGACGGACGCCAACGCCGATGCCGCGTTGGCCAGCTACAGGAAGGTGCCGGGGCGGGTCCGTACCGACGCCACCAGGTTCAACCAGCACGTCACCGACGAAGGCCCGGACTTCGCCGACCAGGGGCTCATAGCCGCACACGCGCTTGCCGACGCCTCACCACTGCATCCGGAAGGGGCAACGGGGCCGTCACTCGCCACGATGATGGCCTCCCTGGGGCGTGCGTTCAGCGAGCGGGACGTGGATCCGGAGCTTCTGGCCGGCCGCGACCGGGCGCGGCGGCTCATGGACGGCGACGCTGAAGCGCTCGACGGATCCACCGCCCGCGAACGGGAAGGCGCCGCCGCCTACCTGACGCACTACGCCAAGGCCGTGGGCCGCGCCCAGGGGCCGGATGGCGACACCGCCCGGGAGCGGGCTCGACAGGCGCAGGAGCAGTTCGGCGCGTACCAGCCTGAACCCGAGCAGCCCACGCCAGAGAGCCAGGCCGAGGCGACCTCGCAGCCTGACCCGGCCGAGAACCGTACCGCGGAGTCCGAGAGCGATCAGGCCGTACGGGAACGCGCCGCTGGCCGCCAGCAGGTGACCGCGCTGGCCAGGCAGGCGCGCGAGGCGTACGACGCCGGCGACATCGACCAGGCGTCCCGGCTGCTGGACGAGGCCGAGCAGCTCGCCCCGGGCGACCCGCGGCTCAGCATGATCCGCAACACGATCAGCGAGGCCGCACAGCCCCCGGCCGCGGACGGCACCCCGTCGTCTCCGCTGACCTACCGGCGCAACGCCAGCGGTGGCGTGGACATCGTGCGTGAGGGCGAGGTGCTCGGCGACGTCGTCAAGCGCGGCCGCACCTCCTGGTACTGGCGCGTCGTCGGTGACGAGAACTACATCCCGGTGCCGGAGGCTACCAGGAAGGCGGCCGCAGAGAAGGTTGCGTGGGCTGTCGAAACGCGGGCGGAGTTCGCGGCGCACGACGCACGCAGGGAGGCTGCCCGCGACGCCCGGATACGGGAGATCGAGGCCGAGGGGTACACGCGCACGCCGAGCTCGGAGTTGCAGCCCGGCGACATGCTGCGCCACCTCGCCGGAACCACCGCGCTGGAGTACTGGTCGCAGCCCGTCCTGGTGAGCCAAGTGCAGCCGTTCGGCGACGACGGCTCGATCATCCGGTACGTCCGCATGGACGGCACCACGGACATCGCGATCGTGTCCGGCGAGCGAGCGCAGGTGATGCGCAAGCCGGAGCGCGACGGCCAGGCGGACGCGGTATGGCAGCAGCACCTGGACGACACTGACGACTCGCCGGCCGCGCACGCCCGCAGGGCCATACCGGAGGGGTACGAGCCTGCCGGGTGGAGCGAAATCCAGCCGGAGGACGCCGTACGCGTGCCGAGGCGGATCCGCGCTGGCTACGTGCTGGAGTGGAGCAGCCCGCAGACGGTGGAGCACATCGAGTTTCGCCCCGATGGCGGCGTCGTGATGCGGTACGAGACCAGTACGGGCGGCCGCTACATCGCCACCGAGTCGGGCAACTTCAACCAGACGGTCGCCTCGTACGGGGTGATCCGCGATGAGTCCACACCGCGGCTGCGCGAGGCTTCGCGGGAGGAACTCGCGCCGGCCGCAGGCGTGTTCTCCACGGACGGGGAAGCTGCCGTCCGCGAGGCTGTGGACACGCTGACGGCGGAGCTGGACAAGCTGCCCATGAGCGGCGTTCACGGTGCGCGCGAGGATCTGAGAGCCGCGCTGGACCGTGCGGTGGCTGGCGCGCCCGACGCTGACCGAGCCGCTGCTGAGGGGCAGCGAATCCTCCAGGTGTCCGATGTGCTCGGGCGGGCGTGGAACCGCGCGTCGCGCGAGGAGATCGCTCGCGCGCACCAGCAGATGGTCGCGGAAAACCGTGACCGGCACCTGGCCGAGGCGCAGGCGGCATCGGTGGACGGCAACGTCGAGGAGGCGCTGCGGCTCATCGGGCTGGCCGAAACGTTGCACCGCAGGTGGCTGGCCGACCAGCCTGCCCCTGGCTGGGAGGCGCTGCGGGCTGCCGCCGAGCGTGGGCCTGAGCCGGATGCTGAGCCGTCTCGGGAGGGTGCTCCGGAGGGGCAGGCGTACGCCGACGAGATCCGCGTGGGCGACACGCTCGCGGAGGCGCGCTGGCGGGTGGCTGGCCCCGGTGCGGGCGCGCTACGCGAGGGTGAGAGCGCGTACGCGAACCCGGCGGGCCCGGCCAGGTTGGGCGAGCCCGAGCGGGACAACCGCCGTGTCGCCGACATTCAGCAGGCGGACAGCGGCCGCCTCATGTTCGTGTTCGACGACGGCACCCGGATCAGCCGCCGCCCGGACGCGCTCGTCACCCGTGGCACCCCGGCCGAGACCGAGGGCGGCGAGTGGATCCCGCAAGCCAACGCCCAGACCGGCGATCGGATTCAGTTCGACGCCGCCGGGCCGACCCTGCCCGCCGCGTTGGCCCGGGAAGGGCTCGGCATCGGCCGGTTCGACAAGGTCACTGTGGCGGGCAAGATCTCGCGTCGCCAGCCCGGCATGCCGTCCGTGGTGCTCGACGACGTCACCATCACCCGGGCGGACGGCACCAGCGTGCCGGCGCCGTCCGGGATGCGGTTCTCGGTGCCGCGCCGCGTGCTGCGGCTCGACGACAGCGAGCCCGCCCCGGCGCCGGAGCAGGTGCCCGGCGCGGGCCTGCGGGAGGGCGACCGGATCACGGGCCCGACCGGTGACGTGGCCGTGGTGCGGGTGGAGCAGCTCAACGACGGCCTGGTGTCGGCGCTCGTGCGCGGCGACGACGACCGGCGGGAGCGGCACCTCATCACCGCTGATCGCCCCGTCAAGCTTGCGCCCGCGCAGGACGGCGCCCAGGCGGACGAGGTCGAAGCGTCCGGCTTGGCCGTGGGCGAGTGGGTGCTCATCGACGACGTCCCCATGCAGGTCGCCTCCGTGCCGGAGGTTGACGGCGGCCGCGCCCGGTTCGACGTGCGCGACCAGGACGGCCGACTGTCGGAGATGGAGCTCGACGAGCGGCTCCTGCTCAACCGCATCACCGGCACCCCGGCCCTCGACCCCGCGGCCCCGGCCGCGCCGCCGGCAGAGCCGGAGCGAGTCACCGCCGTGGAACTGCCGGGCGGGACGCCCACTGGCAGGGTGCGGCTCCGGACTGACCAGCGGCGCCGTCTCCTGGACCTCAACCTGGACGCCACCAGTTCGGGCGCTACGCCGGAGGTGGTGCAAGCCATGGCGAGGCTGCGCGCCCGGCGGGAGTTGTCCGCCGGGCAGATGCAGGCCCTGGCCGCGCACCTGCGCACGCTGGCCACCGACGAGAACGCGCCTGCGCCGCGCCGGCGGGCGCTCGCCCGCACCGCAGGGTGGATCGACGCCGCGAACGCCCGCCTGGAGGGGTTCCCGCCGCCGCCGCACGACCCCGGCCGGCCAGGTCCGGAACGGGCCTACGCCCGCAACCTGGGCATGGGTGACGTGATCGCCCTGCCCGGAGAGGACGGCACGGTCCGGATCGGCACGGTCACGGCGACCCGCCCCGTGCGAGGGTTCGGGCTCAACACGGTGCATGTCCGCATGGAGGACGGCAGCGTGGAGCAGCGGGTCCTGCCGGACGGGGTGGACCTGTGGCTGATGCCGGACCTCCCCGAGGATCAGCCCGCGCCGCCGCAGTTCACGCGCGAGCACGTCACCGCTGACCGGATCGGCGTCGGCGACGTCATCCGCTGGGACGGCAATGACTTCACCGACCCGGTCGTGGGCGAGGTTCTGTCCGTGGAGCGGCGCGGCGGCGAGTTCGCCGAACTGCGCCTGTACGAGATGACGGTCCTGGACGGCGACGACGAGCAGCAGACGATCACTGTCACCGATCGGGGCTGGCCCTCGGTGGAGCGGCTGGAGCGCGGGCCCGCCACCGGCGGGCAGCCATACGACTCGGTGATGGCGCCGGAGACGGCCGAGTACATCGACTGGCGCGATCTGAAGGTGGGCGACCGCGCCACGGTGTCGATGGCGACCGGCACCATCGTCGCGATCACGAGGCACCCTGCGACCGACGACGTGCCCGAGGGCGTCACCGTGTCGATGATGGCCGACAGCGGCGAGCAGCGGTCCGTGTCGGTGTTCGACGACCCCGACCGGCCCGACGACTACATCGACCCCTCGGTGATGCGGCTCATCCCGGCCGACGACAACGCGGCCGCCCGGATCGCCGCCGTACGACGCGAGCGGGAGCGGATCAGCCGCGAGCGGGAGTTCACGGCTTTCCTCGCCGACCTGGAGACGTCCCGTTCCCGGTGGGCGGCGACCGACATCGCGGAAGCGCTGCGCGGCCTGCCCGCGGGCGCGGGGCGGGAGGAAGCGCTCGCCGCGGCGCTGGAGCGGCTCGACCGGATCGACGCCATGGACGACACGTCGGCGGCGACGCTCGCGTTCCGCCTCGGCGCCCGCGACGACACCCAGACCGCCGCCATGGCCCCGGCCACCAGCGCCGTCACCGGCGCGGTCAAGGCCCGCGCCACCGCCCGTATCCGCGCAGCGCTGGAGGAGGCGGCCCTGCTCGGCAGCGAGACGTGGCCCCGCGCTCTGTCTCGCGTCGCGGCCGCGTACCGGGACCACCCGCCCGCGCCCGGCGTGCTGCCCGCCGGCGTTTCCCTCGCGCGGCTGCGCGACCGCATCAGCGGCGCGCCCGAGCAGCCCGCGCCGCGCATGCCCGACATGCCGCAGGACGCCGACCTGCCGGTCCGCCTGGCCGCCTACCGGGCCCAACTCCCGGATGACCTGGTCAACCTGGGCCGCCAGCCCGTGATGCGCACCGTGTTCGAGCCGACGACGTTGGAGGACCTCGAAGCCGGGCGCGTGCCCGCAGTCCGGCAGGCGGTGCTGTGGGCGCCCGACGTGGCCGACGACGACGGCCCCGGCCCGGAGGCGATGCGGCAGCTTGCCGTGCTGCGCGCGGCGGGCGCCGACCTGGACGTCCGATTCCGGCAGCACCTGGCCAGCCGAGATGCGGCGCTCGGCGCGGAGCTCGCCGCGGTGCAGCGTGAGCGCGGGCAGGCGTGGAAGGCGGCCGACGACCTGGACGCGGAGATCACCCGAGTCCGCCGCGGCGGCGGCACTCCCGACGCGGCGCTGCTGGAGCAGCGGGACGACGCGGCCGCGCGCTGGCATGCGGCCGCGGTGCGTGAGCAGGAACTGCGGCGCATGCTCGCCGAGGCCCGCCGGGAAGCGCTCGCCGCCACCCTCGCCGAGGTGCGGCAGGTTGGCGGTACCGGGCTCGACTACACCGACCGGAACGGCCGCACGCTCACGGGCAGGGCGGGGTCGAACGCCGCTGCGCTGCGCTACGTGGAGGAGGTACTGCCCGCCGACTGGCTGGCGGCCGCGCGGGAGGCGGGCCCCGCCGAGGTGGTGACCGGGCCTGGCCAGCACGTGCACGTGCGGGCGGACGGCTCCACCCGCATCAGCCTGCCCACCGACGACAACACGGAGATCGCGCCGGCGATCCGGGAGGGGCAGCCCGGCCGCGTCCCGGTGCCGTCCGCGCAGCCCGGCGGGGTGACGAAGGCCACGGTGGCGGCGCACGAGCTGGGCCACCACCTGGAGGCGACCGTGCCCGGCCTGCACGCAGCAGGGCAAGCAATGCTGTGGGACCGCACCAGCCACGGCGACATCGGCGACCGCGTCCGGCCGGAGCCCATGTTCGGCGAGGACCGCGGCCGCCCGTTCGAGATCTACCCTGGCGACTTCCCCGACGCCCGCACCGGCCGCGTCAACGGCGACGGCACCCAGGAGGTTTTCGCGAACGTGCTGGAGTCGCTGGCAGGGCACGGCGACTACGCCGACGACGACCTGCGGCACTGGGGTCTCGGCGTGCTCTCCCTCCTGGCCACCGACGCCACGGGCCCGCAGGGCGGCAGCCGTCGCGAGGAGGGGGCGGAGCGGCGCGACCCGCTCGACGGCATCAACCTGCTCGCCTTGTCGGACGAGCAGTTGCGGGCGCTGCTGGCCCGCATCGACGACCCGCAGGCGGTGGCCAGGCTGCGGGCGGTGCTCGACGAGCGCGAGCAACGGCGCACCGGCCGCGACGAGATCGACCTGACCGAACTGTCGGACGCGGAACTGGAGTCGATGCTGCTCGCCGGGTGGGACGGCTACGGCGACGACCCCGACCGGACGGCGTTGCAGGACCGGGTGATCGCCGAAACCGAAGCGCGCGAGGCCGAACGCCGCCGCCGCGGCGACGAGCTCGGCGACCTGGCCGCGTCCGACCTACTGTCCATGGACACCGACGACCTCGCCGCGCTGTACGGCCGCAACCTGGGCCGGTACGGGCTCGACCCGGCGGTGACTGGACTGCTCGACCAGATCAGCGCCGAACTGGAGGAACGCGACCGGCGGCGCGACATCGGCGCCGACCCGTACGCGAACCTCGACCTGGCGGGCATGAGTGACGAGCAGCTCGGCGAACTGCTTGAGCGGCACCAGCCGCTCTACCACTCCGACCCATGGTCTGCGGCGCTGGTGCGGCGGATCTTCGCCGAGCTTGACGACCGCCACCGGCAGCGGGAGCCGGAGGACGAGCGCACCCCGGAGGAGGTGCGGGTAGACGAGTTGATCGCCCAGAACTGGGATCCGCGCGAAGCCTACGCCGAGGTGTACGGCCTGTCGGTGGAAGAGATGGACAGGCAGGAGCGGATCGCGATCATCGACGCTGAGCGCGGCCGCGGGGAGCGGCGCGAGCAGGTGGTACGCCGCATGTATAAGCAGTGGGTGTACGAGCAGGCCCTCGAAGCCGAGAAGGCGACTAACGGCTACATGCTGTCGCCGCTCGGCCGGAAGGCCGGCGTGGATCCGAAGAAGCTGTGGGGCGGCAACGCCGACCACGCGTACGCGTACGCGTCGGAGGAACTCCAGCGGTGGTGGGCAGCGCTGCCGAACGGAGGCAGGATGACCTACGAAGAGTGGCGCGCCCAGTGGCTCGGAGACTCCCGCGACCGCAGGCAGGCACAAGAACGACGGCAGACTGCGGGCAACGGAAGGGACTTCGGCTGATGACGACCGGCCAGGGGCGGACGCCCACCAGTGAGGAGCTGGCCGACGCGCGCCGCTCCGCCAAGCTCGCGGCGGGGCTCGGCGCGCCGCTCGGCGTGTGCCCGTACGACCCGCGCAACCTGGATGAGCGGACGCTGGCGGTCGTGTGGGCCGCCACGTACGCCGACGCGCTCCCCGACAACAACGCGGCCGCTGGCGGCCAGGAAGAGGCATAGCTCGTGGACCGCATCGTGGAGGGGTACATCGGCGGCGTCTACTACGCCGTCACCGTGGGCGAGTCCCAGATCGGCGCGGCCGACACCATCGGCCCCGTGTCGGGGGCGGCGCAGGCGCGCCGGCTGCTGGAGTTCCACAACGGGATGCCGTTGCCGCACTCCGGTCAGGTGCTCGACGTCAACGACCCGGAGGTGGTGATCGCGGCTCTCCAGGAGTTGACGCACGTCATCCATGTCCGCCCGGCCGAGACCAGGGGTGGCTCTTAGCGGGTTTGCGTCCAAGCTGAAACGACATGGCAGCCCTGGGCATCGCCGCTAGCGATGGAGAGTTGCCCTGGCCTGCCGCTGACCTTGGTCCGCCACTCGCCGACGATGGTTCTCGTGTAGGGCCAGTGGGCTGAGTTGCACTTCGCGGCTACCCGGTAGCTGCCGAAGCCTTGGTCGCAAGCTGCCCATGCACGATTGTCTCCCCTGTTTAAGCCGGCTTCGCAATCCCATACTTCGGCATGCGCCGGGGTGGCGGTACCGGCGAGGACTATCGCGCCGGCCGCCGCAGCAGCGGCAAGGGACCGTACGAGGTTACCCATCACGTTTCCTTTGCGCTCATGGCTTACGTGCCTCATGGTCTTGCTTGCGCATGGACGGGACCAGGGCATTGGCAGGGCATTTTCGGGCTACTTCGCACCGACGGTGGTCACCGGATCGGAGCAAGACACTAAGCCCGGCGACCGGCATTGTGCCGGGCGTGCGGGGGGGTTGGGGTGGCGGTTCGGGCTCGTCATAGGGATCGCGCTGGGATTGATTGTGGGGTCGTTCCTACTGCGAATTTGCGCGCCTGAACCGCCGCCCTCGGAGGTGCTCGACGTCAACGACCCGGAGCTGGTAGTGGCTGCGCTTCAGGAGCTGGCGGAGGCCGCCCGGGTCAGCTAATTGTTAAGCCAGAGTTCGACCCGGACGTTCGAGACCCGCCAGCAGTACGCCTCCCAACCTTGAGTAGCTTCCCAATAGTTGCCCATCTCGATGCACCTCGCGCATGGGGCAGTGCTGGTAAACGCCGTGGTGAAGTTGTACCACCACGGTGGGGTACCCGAGTAGCACTGTTCGACCAGTGCGTTCTGTGATGTGCTTACCGTCGCCGGAAGCGAGCTAGCGGAGGCTGAGTCGTTGGCTGCCTTGGCATCGGCGGCGGGCGTGCTTGTGAAGAGGGCCAGCGACGTCATCAGAAACGTTGCGGCGAACGTCTTCCGGATCATTGTCTCGTTGTCTCCCATCGATTACGAGCGAAGCTCTCTGGTACATGCACTGATGCAAGCTGGGGCTGCTCCGCGGCCTTGGTGGCGCCGGATGCGCACAGCGTTGATCGTTCCGGCCGATGACAGCCTGCCTTCAGTGGGCTTTCGACCAGCGGCTGCAACAGCTCAGGGATCCCACGTGCTTCATTATCGATCGTCAGAATCGACCCAGCCAGGACATCGTCCGGACATTCACCGGACATTCACCGGACATTGTGGTGACCGCTGGATGAGGGCGGCGTCCAGAAGATCGGACGCTGACACTAACCCTGCGAGCCCGGCATTGTGCCGGACGTGCGGGGGTTGGGGTGGCGGTTCAGGCTCGCCATAGGGATCACGATAGGGCTGATTGTGGGGTCGGTCCTGCTGCGGGTCTGCGCGCCTGAGCCGCCACCCGCGGACATCTACTTCGACGACGGCCCGCCGCTTCAGATCGCAAGCATCAGGGGGACGCCGTGACGATGTACCGCGCCAATGGCACGCAGATCAACAAGACGACAGCGGCGACGCTGGTAACCGCCGTACCCGTGACCGACCCTCTCGTGAAGGTCAGCGAGCGCATCTACGAAGGTGTCCGGGCGGAGGGCTCGAAGTACCCGAACATCCGCCGCCGACTCAAGTTCGCAACGGGGCAGGTCATCCGCCAGTCGGAGCTGAACGACTGTTTCCCCGCGCCGACGATCAAGTCGATCAGCCCGGTTACGGGCCCGGCTGCGGGCAACACGCTCGTCACCATCAAGTGCACGAACGCCACTCCGGGCACGACGGTCACGTTCGGCGGCACCGCTGCGACCAGCATCACGGTGATCGACGAGGCCACGATCACGTGTCGGACGCCCGCCAAGTCGGCCGGCGCGTCCGACTTCGTGGTGACGAACGACTCGGCAGCCGCGACCGCGACCGGCGGCTTCACCTACGCCTGACCAGGCGACAAGACAGGAGCCGCGCCCGTGGCCGTGTGGCAATGGAGCCGGTTCGGCGTGCAGTACAAGGCCGCTGTCCTGGACGTGAAGGCGTTCGACCCCGACCAGCCGCGCGGCTGGCACGGGCGGTGGATCAAGGTCGGCAGCATCGTCCGGCTGCACGGCGGAGGCAGAGCTACCGTCGTCGGCAGCAGCAGCGACTGGTACCGGGTCCGCCACACCAGCGGGCATGTGACGAGCGTCCACAGTCGGCAGATCGCCGCGGTGGTGAGTTCGCCGGCCCCGTCTCGCGGCGAGGTGCGCAAGCCGCCTGAGAAGGTGCAGCCAGGCCGGACGGCGAACGCGGCGGACCTGAGCGTCCTGGATGAGCGGCTGTGGGGGGACCTCGACCCGTCCGGGCGGCGCAGGGTCACCGAGCTGGAGGCCCGAGATCATGACCTGTTCATGCGGAACCGGGCGATAGCCAAGAGGCAGATCGCCGAGGACCTCACCCGCCGCATCGCTCACGTGGACGACTTGTACGCGCTCGAGGAGCCTGTCAGGTTCACTCTCGACCGGCTCCGGTCGGGCGAGAGCATCATGGTGCGGACTCCCACCCCGTACGTGGCGCTGCATGCGCAGCCGAACTCGCCCGAGCTGCCGAACGAGTTGGCCGACTGGAATTACGAGGAGGTGCTTCCCGAGGAGTTCGAGGCCGCCAAGCGGTCGATGGACATGAGCGGTTTCGAGGTCATCGACGCCGACCGGTACCGCGACTTCCACCGGGAGCAGGCGGTGGCCAGCATGGTCAACGCGTGGGCGTTCAACTCCGCATCGCCCAGATCGTTGGCGATTCAGATCGTGGCCCGGGACATGTTCGGTCTCGAACGCACCACGTTGGATGGTGTGGAGCCTCACCGGCTGGAGATGGCCGAGGAGATCCTGGAGCGACAGCGCCCGTTCGTGGAGGCTTTCGTGCGCGGCCAGTACGACGCCACCCAGCAGTGGCTTCGCGACGCCGGTGTCACACACCTGCACGTTCTACGCGGCATGAAGTGGAACGTCCTGGATGTCGAGGAGGGCCCGCCCGGGTGGGCCAGCCGGGAGCGCGGCCCCGACGCGTACGAGGAAGACGTGCCCCTGCGGCCGCTGTCGTCGTTCACTTTGTCGCCGTTCACCGCTCAGGAATTCGTCGGGCAAGAAGGCGATCTTGACGACTGGAATTACGAGCATGGCGTCGTCATCGACGGCACCGTCCCGGCCGAGCGCGTGTTCGCGCTGCCGCGCACGGGGATCGGCTGTCTGGACGAGTGGGAGGCGGTGCTGCTGGGCGGCACCGACCGGTGGCGCGTCACCGCTCGCGTAGGTAAGTACCGCTTCTACCTTCAGCACCTGATCGCCACGGCGAACAGCCGCTACGAGCAGATCGTCGCCATCGAGTTCGCCCGTAGCATGGGCATGATGGATCTCATCCCCGATTCCTGGACCACTGGGCACAAGGCCCTTCCGATCGGAGGGACACCGATGGGGGCGCAGTCGCCGCGCAAACGCGCGTGGGACGTATGGGACGGCGGTCGGCTCGCCACTGACCTGGACACCTGCGTCCGCGCGTCCGGCATGACCCGTGTGGAGACGGCCCGCGATCTCCTGGCCCGGCAGCACGAGGTGAACGTGCCGGCCGCGCTGCTGGATGAGTGCCGGCGAGTGGTGGACGCGGACGCCCAACCCTGACGCATAGACACCGCTAAAGAATGTTCGTTATTCTTTGGTGTTCTCGTGTCTGTTCGGCGGCGCCCGTGACCGTCGTCTGTCCCAGGGAAGGAGACCATAGCCGTGCTCGCGCCTACCATGACCGTCGTGGAAGACAGGACCCGCCCGCAGCGGCCGCACCCCGACGTCCTCGCCCGAGAGCAGGCGTACAGCCGACTCCGCGACGAGTGGATGGCGGCCCATCCGGGCGCCGACGACGACGCGATGCTCAACGACCCCGACTTCGTCCGCGCGATGAACGTGATCGACGGCCGCGACCCCAACTACGGACTCGACGAAGCCTGACGCTAACCCCACCCGCCGAAGATCATCCCGCGCGTGGGTCGGGAACCGGGCGGCGACTGGCAGCCGCGAGGATGGCACGGGCGATGGATCGAAATCGGCGATCGAGTGCAGTTGGTCGGCTTCGGCCGGACAGGGACCGTGCGGGGCGCCAGTCGGCGCCGCGGCGTCGCCGTGGAATGGGACGACGGCGGTACCACGACCGTCGCACCCCACCGCCTAAAGGTGGTCGAGCCCACCCCGTACACGCCGCCGCGGCACGTCCCCGAGGGGGACCCGGCCGCCACCCCCGATGGGGCTGCCGCCTACTTCTCCCGCCCCGGGGATCCTGGGGACGCGTGGGTCCGTTACGACGAGACTGGCGACCTCGACGGCTGGATCCGCTACAACCGCGACGACCCGTCCACCACGGTGCACTACCGGGAGGTGTTCAACGATCCTGCATGGCGGCGGGACGTGGACGCGATGGGGTTACGCGAGGCTCCTCCGCCCGGCACGACGGCCCCGGCCAGGCCGTCCCTCGCCGACCTGATCCCCGCGTCCAGAGACGACGTTCACGATCGGGCACAAGAGATCACGGAGGGCTTCCGGCGGGAACTTCAGCACCGTGACTACACCGGCTTCGGCGTCGTCATCGACATGGCCGAGCCGTACTACTCCGAACAGTTCGGCGGCACCGTCACCCTGGACGCCAAGGTCGTCAAGAACGGCCGGAAAGCCGGGCAGGCCACCCGTATCTTCCACCGCGACCCGGACGGCAGCCTGTGGGTGTCGCACGACTACCTCAAGATGGAAGACGAGTACCAGGGGCAGGGATTCGCCAGCGCCTGGAACGGCCACCTCGAAGGGTGGTACCGCGAATCTGGGCTGGAGCGGATCGAGATCCAGCCCGGACTGACCGCCGGCGGCTACGTGTGGGCCATGAACGGCTACGTGTGGTTCGACGGCTACGAGGCGGGCCCCTTCATGCTGCCAGTCGAGGGCAGCGAGCACCGCAAGAAGCCCATCCCGCGGCTCATGGGCGAGATCGATTACGTGGAGAAGCTGCTGGCGGCCAACCGGGACGGCTCCGCGCCCGCAGGCTACGGGCTGACCGATGAAGAGATGGAACAGGAGCAGGCCGAGCTCGACGCCGCCCGCGCCATCCTGGAGCGGCTCCGCCTCCCCTTCCACGACCCGGCATACCCGACGCCGCGTGAGATCGCCCTGATCGGGTGGAAGCCCGGCCGCGACCGTAAGAACGACCCGTGGCTCGGCCACCGCGTCATGGCAGGCAGCAACTGGCGGGGCGTGAAGTGGCTGACCTGATCGTGGCCGGACGCTAAGGGCCCTGCGCGGCCACCCTGCACGGCAGTCGATCAGGAGGGTGGCTGCGGTGCCAACGCTGGAGCTCGAACGCAAGGCAGCCGGAGGTCTTGCCGCCGGCGTCATCAACGCCCAGGACGAGGGCGTCGTCGAAGCGGTCGTGTCGGTCACGGGCGTTGTGGACAACGTCGGCGACCTGATCCTGCCCGGGGCGTACGCCGAGACACTCGCCACACGCATTCCGAAGGGCTTCTTCAACCACGACGACAAGGTGTGGGTGGCCCGCACCGAGAAAGTCGAGGAGCTGCTGCCGGGCGATCCGCGGCTGCTCGCCATGGCCGCAGAGGCGAAGATCGCGTGGCCGCGCGACGCGGGCGCCCTCTACGTCAAAATGCGGTTCAACCTGGAGACCAAGGACGGCCGCGAAGCCTTCTCCAACGTCCGCTTCTACGACCGTGAGCAGGAATGGTCCATCGGCTACCGGGTGCCGAAGGGCGGCGCGACCCGCGACGCCAAGGGCATCAGGCGGATCAAGCGGCTCGACCTGTTCGAGTACAGCCCGGTCCCGTTCGGCGCCAACAGCCAAACGTTCACGTTGAGCGTCAAGTCGGCGCTGTCCGACGACGACCTGCCCGGCCGGATCGCTGACTGCCTGCGCGAGGGCGCGCCGCTGGAGGTCAAGCGCGACCTGATCCGGCAGGCGCGCGAGCGCGGGCAGCTCGACATGGTGCCGATGGGGTGGCGGGACGGCATGGACGCCGCGGCCGCCCTGGAGGACCTGGCGGCCGCCGCCGGCCGGGAGGTGAAGGCGGACCGCGCCGACGCCGGGACGGGCGTGATGGTGGCGGTCATGCTGCCCGGCGAGGTTGCCGAGCAGCTTGCCGTGCCGGACGGTGTGCCCGCCAGCGAATTGCACGTCACGCTCGCCTATCTCGGCAAGGAGCTCGACGAGGAGGCGCTCGCCACGGTGGCCGACGTGGTCGCCGCGGTTGCGGCCGAGTCGGGGCCGCTGTCCGGCGTGGTGGGCGGGATCGGCGCGTTCCCTGCGGGCGAGGACGGCGTGCCCGTCTACATTCCGGTGGATGTGCCCGGCCTGGAGGTGCTGCGGCAGCGGCTCGTGGACCGGCTGGCCGAGGCCGGGATCGCGCCGGCGTCGGATCACGGCTACACGCCGCACGTCACCCTCACCTACCTGCCGGACGGCGAGACGATGGCGTTGCCTGAGCCGGTGCCCGCCCACGACGTGGCGTTCGGAGAGGTGTCGCTTGTGCGCGGTAGCGAGATGACGCCGTTCCCGCTCGGCAGCCCAGAGGTCGCCGGCGAGGAGCCGGACGATGGCGGCAGCGGGGACGGCTGGGACGACCTGCTCGACATCAGCGCCCCCGACGAGGGCGGGGAGACGAAGGACGCTCACCTCGACGCTGCCCGCGCGATGGGCTTCCCCGTGCCCGTAAGCCTGGAGGAGGTCCGCGAGAAGCTCCGCCAGGCCGTCGCCCAGTGGGCGCGCGGCGCCGGGTTCACCGGCTGGGTGACCGTGGCGGCCACGTTCGCCGATGTCGCGTTCGTGGCCGTCCACGACGACACCGACACCGAGCACACACTCCAGGTGCCGTACGAGGTCACGTCCGCCGGCCAGGTGACGATCGGCGAGCCGCTGCCCGCTGAGGTGAGCATGTCCGGCACGCCGGATGCGGGCGCGCTCGTGGCGGTGCTCGAGGAGACGGCGGCCGCCGTCAAGCACATCGGGGCGGGCCTGGAGACGAAGGCAGGCCGGGTGCTGTCCTCAGCCACCGCCAAGGACCTCCGCCAGGCTGTCGCGTCGCTGCTGGCAGTGTTCCGCCGGGCGGGGATCGACATCTCCGACCCGACCGAGCCGGACGAGCGGCATATCGACGAGGAGGAGGTGCTGCCGGACGAGCCGACCGTCCGGCCGGACTCGACCGCCCCGTCCGCGCTGCCGACCGAGATGAAGGCCCTCTCCCCCGAGATGCTGGCCGAAGCCGCCGAGATCACCGCGGCGGCGCTGCTGTGGTCGGTGGAGCAGTGAAGCTGTGGCGGCGCGGCAGCAGTTCCGGCTGCGCTCGCTGCGTCTCCGCCGCGCAGTTGGAGCGAGCGCTGGCCGACGCGAGACAGGCCCAGGCCGACGCGGAGCAGGCCGAGCAGCAGGCGCGTGTGGAGAAGGGCCGAGCATGGGAGCACGTGGACCGGCTCACTCGCCGGCTGGCCGCGATCGACGCCGACCGGCTCCGCGGCGAGCGTGACGATCTGCTGCTGGACAACGCCACCCTCCGGGCCCGGCTGGCGCTGGGCGACCGGTCGGAGCTCGCGCGGGCGAGGGAGACGATCGCCCGCCTGGAGGGGCGCCTGGAGGCCGCCGAGCGGGGCGCCGTCACCCTCTGATCCTCCTGACCTCCTCCTGGCCGAGGAAGACCGTGCAGCGTCGCGGAATCGGACGCTGACGCAAACCCTGCCGGCCCGCTTTCCTCCCCCTTGATCGTCTGACGTCCCGGTGCTGACCGGGGGCGCGACCGCGAAGTCAATCCGTGTCAGCATCAAGGGGGAGCCGTGACCACGGCTAAGAGCGACATCAACGCGCGCATCAAGGAACTGACCACCGCGCTGGAGCAGAAGTCCCAGCGGCTCAACGCCATCTCGAACACGGTCACCGATGAGACCGGCAAGGGCCACATGGTCATCTCGACCGAGGCGCACGCCGACTACCAGAAGACCCTGGGCGAGGCGCGCGAGATCAAGTCTCTGATCCAGGAGCAGAAGGAGCACCTGGATATCGAGCGGTTCCTCGACGAGCCGAACGAGCCCAGCTACGCCGCCCGCGACGCCGTGGCGGCCGCGCACGGCAAGCAGCACAAGAGCCTGTCCGAGGCGTTCCTCGACTCCGACGCGTACGCCGAGATGAAGTCTGGCCAGTTCCGGCAGCTTGGCCAGGTCGCCGAGTTCGAGCAGGGCCTGTACGACTTCGAGAGGAAGGACATCTTCTCGCTGTCGGCCGGCACGCATACCACGCCCGCGTTCGGTAGCGCGGAGAACGTGGGTCTCGCTGAGCGGCAGCGCCGGCCCGGCCGGGTCCGCGACCTGTTCCCCAGCGAGCAGACCCAGTCCAACATTTTGTACGGGATCAGGCAGCTCGGGTTCACCAACAACGCCCGGCGGGTGCCCGAGCGGGAGCAGCCGAACGGCGGCCCGGCGCTCGGCAACGACACCGATGTGTTCGGTAAGGCTCCAAAGTCAAAGCTGTCGTTCGTGCCGTACACCGCGCCGATCATCGAGTTGGCCCACACGGTTCACGTCCACAAAAACACGCTGGCCGACGAGTCGCGACTGCGCGGCATCATTGACCGCGACCTCGTGGACGGCCTGAAGCTGAAGGAGGACGAAGAGATCCTCTACGGCGCCGGCAACGGCGACGAGATCACCGGTCTCTTCAACATCCCGGGCGCCCAGGAGTACACGGGTCTCGCCGGAGACGCCGCGTACAAGAGCCTCCAGCTCCGCCGCTCCGCCACCATGGCCATCCTCGCGTTCTTCGAGCCCAACGGCGTCGTTTTGCATCCCTTCGACTGGGAGCAGATCGAAACCGAGCGCGACGAGAACGGCCAATACCTGATCGCCGTGTCGGTGGCGGTCGGCGGCGAGAAGCGTGTGTGGCGGATGCGGGTCGTGGACACCGCTGCCATCAACCAGGGCACGTTCCTCACCTGCTCCTTCGGGTACGGCGCGAAGCTGTTCGACAGGGAGTCCGTGTCCGTCCAGGCGAGCACCGAGACGGGCGAGGCATTCGAACGCGGGTACGTGGTCCTGAGGGGCAGCGAAAGGATCGGCTTGGCGGTCGATAGACCCGAATCGCTTGTACTCGGCACGTTTGCTGCCTAATGCATAGTGGGGCAGAAGTTTGAGACATCCTTCTGTCCCCCGCTATGATCCGAACACATAATCGAACCGACTCCACTTGGGAGCACCGTTCCGTGTTCGGAGGCACGTGGTGGCTGGGCAAGGAAGCGCTGTTCAGATCGACGAGGAGACTCGGCACCCGTGCGGGAACCCGGATTGCGGGGCGCTGATCAAGCCCAACAGCCATCAGAAGAAAGTGGTCGCGCGGGGCCGCACCATCTATTGCTCGCGAGCGTGCCAGTCGGCCGCCGCCCGCGAGACCCGCCCCTGCCAGGCATGCGGGGAGCCGGTCACCCGCAGGCGCTGTGAATTCGGCGTCGTAACGGTGTGCAACACGATGTGCCGCGCCGCACTCCGCAGCAACAAGCAGGAGTACAGGTGTGCGACGTGCGGAACGACAGTCCACCGAACTCCTGGGAACGTACACGGGGCCGTCTACTGCTCCCGCAAGTGCTTCCACTTGTCAGAGACGGGCGAACTCGTCACCGTAGCCTGCGGGGGCTGCGGAGAATCATTCACCCTGCCTGCGCATCAGGCGGCCAAGAGCAAGACGCACTACCATTCCCACGATTGCCGCAAGTTGGCGAGCCGCGTCGAGTTGTCCTGCTTCGGATGCGGTGTGACGATCTGGCGCCACCGTTCCCAACTCGAACGCGACCGGAAGAAGGCAAAGGACGACTCCCCCATACGGGGCTTCTGTGATGCTTGCCGCGAGAAGGGCGGAGCAGTCTTCGACAAGACCCACTTGAGGAAGGGCACCACAGCGCCCTGTTCTACCTGCGGCAAGCCGGTGTACCGGTCCCAGAGCGCCCAGAAGGGCAAGACGGAGAGGTACTGCGACATGGAGTGCCGCCGTGCATCCCTCCGCGGTCCCCGTGTGGAGCGGCCAGAACAGGCCTGCGTGGTCTGCGGGACCGTCTTCCGGCTGGAACCGGACCAGCGGCGCCAAGGCGTGAAAACCTGCTCATCCGAATGCGCGCACGCCTCGAAGAGGCGCAAGCCCGGCGAGCGGTACATAGAGCCCAGCGGATACGTGAGGATCACCGCCCCTGACGGCCGTGACATGCCCGAGCATCGTTACGTCATGGAGCAGCACCTTGGCCGCGAACTGCTGCCGACTGAGACGGTCCACCACAAGACCGGGGGCAAAACGGGCCGCTCGAACAACGACCTGAGCAACCTCGAACTCTGGTCGGGGCGGCACCCGCGCGGACATCGGGTGGAAGACATCGTGACGTACTGCCGGGAGATGCTGGCCGAATACGGAACGGATGACGAGCGTGAACGCTACGCGGACTATCAGAAGGCAGTACTGACCGACAGCGGCAATGACGGAGCGAGCGGACTGGCGGTGGACCGCCCTGGGTCGCTGATGCTCGGCACCTTCGCGACCACCCCGTAACCGGGCGAGAGCGTGTCGGGAGAGGACACTAGCGAACGTCTCCCGAAACGCTTCCTACCATGACCTCCACTCCACGCGAGTTCCAGTCGCATGCGCTCGCAGACGCCTACAGGCTGGCGCATCAGTACGTGGCGCCTTCTCCCGCCATGCTCGGCACGGCGCCGGGCAGCACCCGTCAGGCGTATACAACCGCATCAACTGGAACGTGATCACCTACGTACTCAGCTACCGCTGGCGGATGCGCCCCATGGTCCTGGCGAAAATACTCGAATTCGCGGCCGGCAAGGACGTGGTGTTCCTGACGAGCCGTACCCGGACGCGTCGTTGGTTGGAGCAGGTAGCCGCCCGCCGATCCGGGCATCCTCAGACTTGACACCTGCCTCCCACATGACGACGGCGAGATCAGCCCATCCCATGGGTGCGACTCCGACTCCGCTGCGCACACCATGCTGGAGGCGGTCTGTAGTGGCGAGTACCACGCAACTGATGCGAATCCGTCAGGTCCCTCCCGCAATGGACAAACGCGCCGACCAAGCTGCCGCTACAAGCGGCTCGGGGTGGTAATGCCCTCGATCATCGAGATCGAAGAGATCCAAGCCGAGGAGACAGCGGACGATCGATTCAGGATTGGGCTCGTCGACATCGCATTCCACGGCCGCGATCAGGTCGTCATGGGTGAGACCAGACCCATCGGAAAAAGCGGCGACTGCCTTATAAGCGCGAGACAGCCTGCGATCAGCCAGCAGCCCAACAGCTTCCAGGAGGCTACGATGCCCTTGCGGGCTGGCGAGTTCGGCCGACAGCCTCGTCAGGACATCTGCCTCTGCGCGCCGGGAGCAGTCAGTGAGAGCGCGTTCGACGAGGTGCGGCCAGCCGGAAGTGGCCGCATAGAGCCCATCGAGCTGCGCGCCGAACCGCTCAGTGTCCAGAGTCCAGGTCTTCAAGGTCGAGCGTGTGTGTCGGCGTAGCAGAACTACCGACATGCGCTGATCATCCGTGGCGAGGGCTTCCTCCCAGAAGCCGATCACGCCCGGATCCGCGATCAGGACAGCTGAGCGGGTGACGCCCGACTCCCGGGGAAGAAGGGTGAGCGCATACCGCAAGCTGTCGCGGCAGCCCTCCGACTTGGTCTTTTTTTGGGCCAGGTCCGAAAGAATGATCCTTCGGTCGCCGGGAACCCCCTCGACCAACTCGGCCTTAAATTCGTTGACGCCCGTCGGCTTCCTTGACCGGAACCGAAGGCCGAGAGCGTCGACGACCTCGTCGAGCGTCTGAGTCACGTCACCAATTCCGGTTGCGCGTGACCCCAGCACCACCCGGGTCTGGTTTGTGTGCTCGCCGAGCAGGTCGTCGATCTGCTCTTCAGTGAGCGGAGACCGGCTACGGCCATCCCGGAGCTGGCGGCGAGCCTGGAGCACATGGTCGCGATGAGGTATCTGTTCGGTCGATGCGTTTACCAGTTCCGTCAACACATCGTCCGGGTTGCCGATCATCGGTAGGACGTTCAGGGATCTCAGCTGCCAGCCGAGGCCATCGCTGTTGTGATGGAGCACGCCAAGCCCGGCCATTTCCTGCAGGTAGGCGCGAAATCCCTCGAAGTCCAGGCCGGCGAAACCTTGCGGCCAATACGAGCCGCACTCAGCGCGCAGGTCGCTCTCCGTCAGACGGGCGTCCATGCCTCGTTCGTAAGCGTGGTGGGCCAGGACGTTGGCGATGACGTTGTAGCGCGAGTCAAGGTTCAGGGTGTCCCGGAAGACCCGGATGATGTCCCCCTTGAGTCCGTGATCGGAGATGACCGCCTCAACGTCCGACTCGTTGATCACGTAGGGAGGTCCAGCGTCTTGTCCAGTCCGACGCTGATGCATGAGCTCAATCAGCCGGTGGCCGAACATCTGGAGCAGGAACGGCTGATAGGCGCAGTGTCCGTTGATTCGGTGGACGAGATCGGGCTCGATGACCATACCGAGCGCTCTGAGTGGTGTGGCGATCAAGTCGAAGGCGTGCTGATGCTTGAGTGGTCCGATGACCTCGGGGCGCTGGGCCAAGTGGGCGAACGGGCCGTTTCGCCCGATCTTGGCAAATCGCTGGACGGAGTGGAGCCCAGCGAACACCACCTTTACTCTGCCCTCGAACTCTGTACCGAGTGCCTTCAGCCTGTGGGTTTCCACGAAGGTCGGCGCGTCCGACTCGAAGAACCCGTCGGCCTCGTCCAGCAGAACCAGCAGCCGGTTCCGAGAGTCGGCGTCGAGCCAGGATCGCAGACCCGCCTTGACAGCGTCGTGGGAGTTACCGAGGGCCGCCCTAGCACGCAGAGGCACCAGTACCTCATCTTGGATCAGCTGTTTGCGAAGCTTGTCCCAGACCGCTCCGGCGCCAAGGCCGTCCTTGCCGACAATGTCCCTGAGGTCGAGAAAGACAGCCAGCCTTCCGGCGGTTCGTTCCCACTCTGTCTTGCTGTCACGAAGCAGTGCTGACTTGCCAAGGCCGCGTCCGCCAAAGATCACCTGTGTGCCATTGGGATTGAGGATCGCCCTGCGTTCCTTGTCGCGCCCGTAGAACATCTCGGGAGCCACCGGACCCCGCTTGTCTCGCACGTATGGGTTGATAGCGGAGAACGGGAGCGTCACCGCGAGTGCCGTGGGCAATTGACCTTCGCCGTGGACGGCAAGGTAGGCGAGCACGGCGTCGTCCAGGACGATCACCGGAGCGGGCGAGGAGACGGCGCGGATGGCCAGGGCTCGACGCACTGCCGCCGTCATGGTGCCGAAGTAGGCAACCAGCAGGCTGTCGCCGGAACGGTCATGGTCGATCCAGCTCATCAGCAGATCGGCAGTGGGCCTCCCCCAGGCCAGCAGAATCTTGAGGTCGCCGCCCTCCCGCCGCCCATCGCCGAGCCGTGTGCCAAATTCTGGCAGGGTGGCCCGGCCGACGAACCGAATCCCCGACGCCTCCACAAATCGACGTTCCGTGCTGTTTCCGGAATGAGGAGTCCTCTTGATCTGTCCGGGCTCCAGACCGGCCAGCCGCAGGACACCAATCAAATGTTCAAGTTGGCCTCCGCGGCCTCGGCCGTCTGGCGGAGTTGAGGCGAGCAGGCGCCAGTCCCGCAGCGCTGTCGCTCCCCGCTCCCTGACGCCTTCCGACAGAGCTGAGCAGTCAAGTACCGGAAGAGCCGCGATCATCCCTCCAGAACGCAGCGCTTCAATGTGCTCCGCTGTGATCCCCTGTGGAAGGGCGTCGGGGACGGCCGGAAAGAATGATTCCAAATCCTGACGCGGCTCCCATGCGGGCAGGTCAGCATCGTTCTCGAGGCAGGAGATCAACTCTTCAGCGATGGAAAGCTTGCCAGCACTGATCAACACGGAGATCTTCTCGGGCTCGGCGGGATCGACGGGCTTCTGGCGCTCGGCAACGACACGATTCAGTCGATCACGTAGTCGTTCGGCAGCTGCATCTCGCAGTTCGGGAAGCATCTGCTTGATCTTGCCGAGTTGGTGGCGGACTTCATGCAGATCGGTGCGGCCGCCACGGATGGGATCAGCGGCCGCCAGAATCGAGCTAAGCTGCGTGTCCTCCTGCTCGGAAAGCTCGTTCTGCCCCCGAGCCCGACGCACCTCTACAGCCAGAGTGTCGCGCATGTCCAGGAGATCACTGCGGGAGCGTTCCATGGCCGCTCGCAGGTCGGATTCGGCGAAGCTATCATCTGCCGTTGGCCCGCTTGGAAGCGCCGCCTTCTTCTGGGCAGCGAGCCTCATGATCGCGGTGGCGGCCGGGTAGTTCTCCTCGGCGAGATGGCGGGTGTAGGCCTCTTTCCATGCCAAAGCGAACGCCTCAGCAAGCACGGAGGCCTCACTGCCGAAAGCATCTCCAAGAACGACCGCGCCGGACTCGGAATCGAGCCAAGCGCCTGACGCCTTGAGAAGTTCCACACTCAGAACGAGATCGGCGGTGGGCTCACCCGGTGTGAGGCAGCACTCGCCGGCAAGCAGCGCAAAGATGTCCTCCATCGCCGCCGCTGCGGCGTGAGCAGCTGCGGCTGTCAACAACTCGGAGCTGCTCGCGTGGGCTGCCAGGACCGTCATAACAGGGCCGCGACGGCTGAGCAGTTCCGATCTCAAGGTCCCGATCGCTTGAGTTGCCCAACTTCGATCTTGCCGGGCCTGAAGCTCCAATGCTGTGACGGCCTCCAGCCACGCCGAGACAGCCGATAGCGCGCCGGCTGCCAAAGCGTGCAGGTTCTGGCGGGGACCACCGACCAGCGGTTTGGCCCCGTTCAGTCGAAGCTGGTGATCGAGTCGGTCGATCTCGCGGCTGATCTCGCTCGTGGCGTTCAGCCGCATGACCTGCTCTTTGACGTGCTGGACTTTAGTCCGATCGTCTTTGGCGGCGGCAGAGAGGAGAGACCCGAGTAGACCATTTTCGGCGTCTAGCCAACGTTTCGCCATTGCGGTAGCACGCGGGAAGCGGATCATGCGCTGGCGAGTCAGTCGTGACGACGCCTCAGCCCTGGCTTCCTCCAAGCGACGTTCGAGCTCCGTTACGTCCGCGAGCATGCCGATGAGCGGCGCGTCGGCCAGCGCCCCGGACACGACGGTGCGGCCGACCTTTTCGGCCACCGCGCCGAGCTCGGGGTCTAGATGGTTGACCGACTCGATCAGCAGCGCTCCGATGTCGGATGCTCCAGTGATGAGGCCGGCGCGGATCAACGCCGGGACGGCGACGAGCAGCGCCACTGGTTCAGGTTCGATCATCGTGACGTCCCGCATTTCAGCGGCGAGCCGTGCGGCGCAGGAGCCGTTGGCGGACCGGACGGCCTCGGCCAGTGCGGCGACCCGGTAGGCCCAGCGTTCAGGAGCCGCTCGGCCCGTGGCTTCCGCCATCGCGTGGGCGGCAGCGAAGCGACGCACGGCGACCAGGGCAGCCAGCCATTCCACAGGGTGCCGGTTGCCGTTGCGTTCCGAAGCGCGTAGTGCCGGACTCGGGGCATCGATCGTTACGGCTTCACTCTCAAGTCCTATCTCGGACTTCTCTGGCAATCCGACCGGTTCCATGGTCGAAGCGGCAGGTTCGACGAGCGACTGCTTCTTGCTAACTTCCGGTATTGATGCCTCGCTGGCCACCGTGGAGATCTCATTCTCAGCATGGTCGAGGAGCGCCTCAACCGGGCGGGTGAGCTGGCCGGTCGCGGCAAGAAACGAAAGATGGGCAGAAAGGACGTTCGCTCGCTCCGCGAGCGCGTTGAACTCCGTCTTGTCGGCGGGAACGCCGTTCTCTCTTGCAACCAGGTCGATCAGATGGTGGAGCGCGAGGAGACCGTCGGCCTGACGATGCTCTGCCTCGCTCCAGGAGGGGGCATTCACGAGAGCTTCGATCAGTGTCGCTAGCTCGTCCAGACGGTCATCTGGCCCATTAAGCTCACCGAGGGAGCTAAGTTCGGCGGCTCTTTCCGCGCGATCCGCGGCCTGGAGCAAGGCCGTTAGCAGATCCGGTATCGGCCGGTCAGCTCCAATGTAGCGCCGAGCTTGAGCGGTGCGGGTGGCGAGTAGTTCGAGAGAAGCGAAGGACGCCTCTGTGGGGATCAAGCCCGCCGAAAGATCCTCGCCGAGTCTTGCGACAAGATTCTTCGCCTCTGTCCATGCCTCAGCCAGATGTGCTGCAAGCTGTGCCGGATTGGCGACTAATTGTGTCGCGGCATCGTCGAAAGTGTCGGGATCCGGGATGGGCGTCTGGTCGGGAGTCTCTTCAAGCATTGGGGGCCCGTTCCTTGCGTGCGGCTCCTCTTGAGCGTGGTCAGCATCCCCGTCCGTGGGAGTGCCGGGTGGGAAGTCCGGGCTAGCTTCGATGACGAACCGGGCGGCTTCGAGCACGGCTTCCCCCTGCTCGGCGGACACTCCTGGTGGGAGCCACCAGGACAGCTCGGCCCAACTAGTTAGGAACCGAGCGTCGGCAGCGACAGCGCTCGGGGTGAGCCCGGTTCCGATGTAGGACCAGAGGTACAGGCAGGCAAGGCTCTCGGGAAAGGTGCCACCGCCGATTGCTTCGACTATTGGACGGGCAAAGGTCTGAGCTGCAAACCGGCCTTCTGGACGGTTTAGCCGGGCCAAGATGCCTTCGCACATGGACAGAGGGCACTTGCTGGGCTTGATGTTGCCGAACCCCAGGCTTCCCATGACGAGACCGCGACGATCGGGGGTAATCCTGTTCATTCCCCATCGCACATCGGCGGCCGTAATCGCCGAGATCGCTCCAGCGAACGGATCGGGCAGCCTACGCAGTTCCCGAGAGAAGACCTCGGCGGCTGTGTTGAACCGTTCTGGATTAGCCGGGATATACTCATGCATGGAATGACATGTGCACTTGCCATTTCGTTCGTGGTGCTTGCGCCTCGCCATCCTCACCCGCCTTGCTTCCATCGCAACTCTCATTCTGTCGACACATCACCCGGGACCGCAGGAAAACGTCAACAATCGCTCGTTAGGGTTCGTTAGCCGCCCCGGCGATGAGCACGCACGATGGTGTAGCCGACCGGTAGTTCCGGACCGAATCCGAAATGCTCAGCGACCTGGCGATACTCCGTCCGGGCGATGTCAGACGCCCGTTCGCCTGGACGAAGCCGGCGCAGAAATGACCGGACCTCGTGCCCTTTGAGGCGCACCGCCAGTTCGTGGGTCTCCTGTCCGGATGTAACTTCCCGGACCGGAACAACCTTGGGTTGCCAGACCAGGACAGGAATCTCCGATTCCTCGAGTGCCGCGGGAAAGTTCAGTGCACCGTTTTTGCCTCTGCTCGCCACTGATCGATGGAGAACCCCGTCGGTGAGCAGCTCCGCTAGCGGGGCTGACAGAACTATCGTGTGAGCGGTGGGATCGCCAAAGACCGCTCTGGCGAGCATCCGCTCCGGCAAGACCACGCCACCGTCTGCCTGGAGCAGGCCCGCTCGACGGACCGCACGTAGGATCCGCTCATGGAGCTCGAGAGGCCCGGCGGGCCCTCGGACCACGCAACCCGGAGCTCTTTCTCTGGTCACGATTCCTTGGTCGTAGCGGTGCTCGATGAGTTCGCCGTTAAGCATGATCGGGATATCGAGAAGAGTGGATCCGGCGTTGAGGGTGGGGGCTCCACGAGGCCACCAGAAATCAAGGAGGATGCCAGGAAAGTACTCCAGCGGCCAGCACACGCCGGTCAGGCTGAGCCCGCCTTCTCGGTGCTCAACGCGGACCTTCTGATCCGCCTCATCGGGATCGAGGTTGTATCCCTCATGTGTGAGCCGCAGTCGTACGGTCCCCTCTTTCAGCTCGCCCGCGAGGCGCGCGGGTAGCGGGAGTGTTCCCTCCGTGTGATGCCGAAGCCGCAGCGGGGTGGTCCAGTCGATCTGGGAATCAGTGATGGTGAGTCGTTCCAGGGCGGCGGGTTCGACGGCCTGAAGGTCGTCATAAACGGCAGGCGGTAGGCTCTCCAGCCAGCCGATGCCTAATGGCAAGAGTGGGTCAAGGCCGGCGTGCGGCCCAGCGGGATGGGAGACACGCCAGACGCCGCCGCCCTGCCGGGCATCGTCGAGCCGCAGGTGTCCGCCTGAAGGCAGAGCACCTCCTTCGTCGGCTTCGCGCCTGGCCACGTCGGACAGCACGGCGTTGGTGTGGCAGACGGCGACAGCGTAGGCGATCCCTCCTAGCGCCGCTTGATTGGCGGCGAAAGCGCGCAGGCGGGGACCAACGGCCGTGTAGGTCACACTCTCGGCGGGTCGATTTCGTCGATTCTCCGAAGCCGGCCTGGTCATTCCGCTGACGATCGCGGACAGGTCGCCCCCGCCGAGTTCACCATCCCCGTCGGCGAATCGCATCGCGAGTTTCTCACGAGGGAAGGCGTACGGCCCCCAGCGCCGCAGGCCCGGGGCATTGGAAAGAACAGCGTCAAGAGTGCGGAGCGCCCCACGCACACCCGCCTGGAGATCAGTATCGTCGGCATCGGCGCCAAGCAGTAAGGGCAGCGGCCCGGTGATCAGGCACTCCCGGGCGGGGCCCAGGAGGAACTCCGCGAATCCCGTTCGGGTGCGGGCGGGCAGAAGTAGATGACCGAGATCGTCGAGCAGTCGGCCCTTGCGGCGTAGCCGTCCGAGGCGTTCACGCGTGGTGATAACGCCTTGGCCAAAGGCGTCGAAATCTACGACCAGTCTGTCTCGGGGCTCCGGGCCTCCATCAGGGCCTGCCCCGTCGCGGGGAGCCCCCGACAGCCAGGGCTCGACCTCACCATCGTCGTGCAGGGCGGGATGCGCGCCCTCGGCGTACAGGACTTCGCCGAACAACGGTTCCCCGCCTGCGGCCAGGCTTATCATCGCCCCGACCGGCGGGGCGGGTGCGTCAGGCGGCGCCGCAGGCAGGAGGTCGAAGTCCACTGGGCCACCTGTGTAGCCGCCGTAGTCGAGGTCGTAGCCGAAGTACACGGCGTTGAACGCAACCGCGGTGTGAAGAACGCAGCGCCGGGAAGCTAGCGCTTCGAGGTAGCCGGTAAGTTGCTCCCGCTGGCGTTCGGACATAGCTTCAAGACCGATGACGAGTTCGGCTGTGAACAAAGGTTCGTCCGCGTAGGGAGTCCAGATCGTCACCGTGTCTCCTTAGCTCGCCAGGCGGCCTCGCGCCGCACGTTGCCGATTTCCCGCCAGCGTCCCTCGACGAACACCACAGTTCCCGCAGCCTCCAACCGCGCGAGTGAGTCCTCGACGCGACGTGCTGTCACCCGGGGCGCCGCCCCGAAATACCGGCTCGTCGTGATCGTCCTTTGCAGCCGCACCCTCTGTCGTCGCCCAGCGTGGAACCATGAGTCTTCACCTCGTAGAGCAAGGCGGAGGTGCTGAACGCTGAGACCACGTGCGACGTGCCACAGCAGGGCGATGATCTGCCGATCGAGAGTGCCGTCTTGTGAGGTGGATGCTCCTCGGCTTGCGGTCAGGTTTCGGATAGCGGTGTTGAGGGCCAGGGCGACGCCGGTCTTCGTCTCCCCCTTCGGAAGGTCGACCCGCCTGTCCCAGCAGGCCGAGCAGCGGTTGTCTGCGCCCGAACAGCAGCCCTCGGGCAGCTCGGCGACCCCGAAGTAGTCGGCGAACTTACGGTTAGCGCAGGTACCGCGGTCTTCGAAGAAGTCCCGCAACCGGTCCAGCTCGGCGGCAGCCCGTGCCGTACGTCGCCCGAGCGCCTTGTGGAAACCGTCGGGAAGCCCGCGACGCAATGTTCTCACTCCTGTGATGAACCTCCGCGACGGGGCTGCGGAGACGTCGAGTCTCCCTCTGTCGTGCAGGTCGGACAGCAGCTCCCACAGCTCTGCCGGATGCTCGATCGCGTCGGGATACCCGTCGATCTCGGCTGCCAGGTGGCGGTCGAGGTCTGGAACGGATAGCGCTGACCTGCGAAGGTCACCCTCGCGTGCCGGAAGTCCCAGCACGGTTGCGATCAGTTTTTCCTCCAGCGGATCAGAGATGCCTCCCGGATCCGAGAGCTCGCCCGCGGCGACCGCCACCCGGGGCGGGAAGTCGCCGAGATCTTCAACAGCTCCGAGGTCGGCGAGTGTTGTAAAGACCCGAGCCACTCCTTCCACATATTCATCGTGTGTGCGGGACTCCCGCGCCTTTGCGGCATCGATTCGTCCGGCCTCCAGGTCCTCACCGATGAGCCGGTCGGCCGCCGCGACGACATCAAGCACACCGTCGTGGTGGTCGAACACCATGACGGCCATCCGCCGGGCGAGAGACGCGGAGAGAGTCCGGTCCGTCATGAACTGGACGGTCCGCAAACCTCTATTGGTGGCGAGGGCGAGGCCGGCGTTGACCGTACCCGGCGCGCCACCGTCTCGACCGGCGCGGCCGATCTGCTGATAAAGCGCCGCCAGATCGGTCGGCGGCGACACGCAAAAGACCGTGCGTACGTCGGGACGGTCGATACCGAGGCCGAATGCGGACGTGGCCACCACGAGAAGTGGAACAAATCCTTCCTCGCCTTGCCGCGGGGCCTCGCGAAACTCCGTCATGACGGCTGCTTTCTCCGCCTCGGTGAGCCTGCCGTGGAAGCGTCGGACCTGCACGTGACCGTCACCGACGTGCTCGCGGAGATGCGCATGGACGGCAACGACTTCCTTGACCGTCAGACAGTAGAAGATCGCGTGCCCGTCGATCTCGCGGACGACCCCTTCCAGCAGAGCGGCGACCTTCGCCGGCCCGGCCGATCCGATCGAGCGGCGGTGGATGGCCAGCTCCGGCCTGATCGGGCTCTCCTGCACCGTCACGAGGTCGCCGTCGTCTCCGCCCTCATGAAGCCCGAAGATCCTTTCGCGCAATCCGGTGCGGACAGTGTCGTTGGCCGTGGCGGTCAACGCCGTCACGCGCAGGTCGTGCTCTACGCGGAGTTCAGCGAGAAAGCGTTCGACTCTGCGAAAGGACGGTCGGAAGTCATCTCCCCACTGGATCGAGGTGTGTGCCTCATCGATCGCGATCCGGGTGATGATGCCTTCGCGGACAGCGTCGCGGACCAGCTCTCGAAAGCGGCTCTGGCACAATCGTTCCGGAGACACGTAAATGATCTTTATGCGGTGGTCGTGCCTGCCCTGTAGTTGCTCGTGGACCTCGGTGCGCCCTGCGCGGGAGTTCGACTCGCGCATCGGCCCGACGAGCGCTCGCACTGCGCCGCCGATGGAACGGTTGAGCTCAAGTGCCTGGTCGTGCATGAGGGCGACTAGCGGCGATACCACCAGCGTGACTCCAGGCAGGATCAGCGCGGGCAGCTGGAAGCAGTAGCTCTTGCCGAAGCCCGTCGGTAGAAGCCCAAGCAGGTCATGTCGGTCGGCTACGGCGCGGATGGCCCGATCTTGGGCGGGCTTCAACACCGCCGGGCCATCCTGGAGCCGAAGTAGACCCGCGACTGCCGCAGCCCTCTGGACGACCTCGTCGGCCAGAGCGCCGGAGGAACGCAACCGTTCGACCTCTTCGCGGCTCATTTCCAGGTTCCGGATCGCGCGGGTCTGTGGCAGGGTCGTGTGCTGGTCGAGCACCTCATCGGTCGACAGTTCAGAGGCCCTGTCTGGGTCGAGCAGTCCGTGACGGGCAAAGAACTGCCAGATCCGGCGCCAGGCGTCCGTCATCGGTACAACATTGCCTCCTCCGGGCTCCCAAGTAACGAGATGGGGCTTGAGAATCTCTGGTTCAAGCGAGCCGAGGAAGACTCTCCGATAAGTTCGGCGAAGTGCTGAGGCTCCCGCGAGCTTACGGTCGGAGATGACGACAACACCTCTGTGGCGCTCGGATCGGATGAGCCGCCCGACGGCCTGCCGGAGCTGGAGCGCGGCCATCGGCAGGTAATACCGCTCGGTGGCGGACCGCTCGGGATCCTCGAGGCCGAGCGACTCGGCTCGGACGGCCTCGGCCGCCCGGCGTGCCTCGATCACCGGGTCGCCGAATGGCGCGAATGGCAGCTTGTTGATCCAGACCAAGCTGAGGCGCTGTGGATCGGCGATATCGACGCCCTGCCACAAGCCCTTGGTACCGATGAGGAAGCCTCCACCGTATTCAGGGTCGGTGAACTCGGCGAGCCCCTGCCGGTTACCGCGTACCAGCGCTGACCGGACGGGGGCGGGGTCCCCGGCGCGCCGTAGCTCGCCCACGAGACGGTCAGCGATTCCGCCGGAGGTCGACCGTGCCGTGGTGAGGACGAGAGCGCCGTTGTCGTATCCACCGCGCTCGCCATCGGCCGGGCGAACCATAGCGGCGGCGTATCCCCGCAGTTGGTGAGCAACCGTCCTGATGGCGCCTTCGGTCTGCTCAGCCCACGAGGGGAAGTCTTCCAGGCAGACAAGCTCCATCTGGTCTTCCAAGTCGAATGGGCTTGGCAGATGCAGGGTTCGGGTGCCCTCCTTCAACCCCAGCCGCGATCGAAGGTAGGTCCACGAGCCTTCCACTCGAAGGGTGGCCGAGACGTAGTAGACGCGCCGGAAAATATCCAGGAAGCGCTCCCATTCCAGGTCCTCGGGCAGTTCGACTGGAGAGGTCGCGAGTTGGAATCGATAGTTCCGTAGACTCCCCCGCAATACATCCAGCTCCTTCGCGTGGACGACGCGGTTTGATGTGCCCGGCGGCAATGCTCCGCGATCTGCGGAGCTTCCGATCTGGCCCTCCTCGCCGGCGGGCCGCACGCCATTGTGTGCGCATTCCCTGTGCTCGATTTCGGGCGAGAGGTCGGGCGCATCGGACGTGTCGTCGGCCTCGATCAGGTCGGTGTCGTCCGGGTCGCTCAGTTCCGCCGATTCCGCTAGCTCGTCGATAGCCGGCGGTTCATCGGTGCCGTCGAAAAAGGCCTTCAGGTCAGCGACGAGTGCCTGGGCAGCGGAACGCTGGGCCATCGTGCGGCTGATCAGCGCACTGACCCGTTCTTTGGCGTAGAAGTCGAGAGGTTGGATGGAGCGGTAGGCGCCGAGAGCTCCAACGACAGCCTCGCACAGGCCAGCGAGCCGCTTCAGCAGGCCTGCGAGGGTGCCGACCCGGCCACGACCAGAGGAGCCGCCGAAGGGGCTCACGAGCGTAACGCTGCGTGAACCGACTGATGTGCCCGGCGAACGGGCGTCGAAGAGCTGGCTGGCCAGTTTGGGAAGACTTTCGTGATCGAGAAGGCCGTTTAGGTTCGCGACGGCATCATGTACCGCGGTGCGGCGCGGACCCGCCACTGCCTCGTGGAGCCAGGCCTCGAGCTCGGCGCGGAGGTCTTCGAGTGCTTGATAGTCCAGGACCGTGGTGAGCGTAGCGGTGGCGGCGTTCTCCAGCTCGTGGGCTTCGTCCACGACCAGCACGGTGTCTGCACCAAGCGTTTCCAACTGGTCGAGGTGGGCGAGGAGCAGGGCGTGATTCGCGAGAACCAGCCGCCGGGCGGCGAGGGCTTCGCGGACGGTCTCGGTGTGCAAGGAGACGGCGTTGTCCGGATCCTCGGCGTAGTCATCCGCATCGCCTTGCGAAAGGGTCGCCAACCAGATGTAGAACACAGGGCCCGCGTACTCGGCGAAGAACACCGGCACATCCACCGGGTCGACGGAGCGTGCCGCCCAAGAGGTGGACGGTACGTTTGCGGCACGCAACCGCAGGAACAGATAGATGAGTAGTTCCCGATAGCGCGGATCCGGGAGGAAGCGCCCTGCTGAGCCGGGCCTGACGCGCCGTCCGAGGCCAAGCACGGTAGCGTCCGCCAGGGCGAGCAGCAACGCTCTCAATGAGAGCCGATTCGCCTTGCCCTTCACCACGTCGCTGAGGGCGAGAAGACCGGGAACCGCCTGCTCGAGCTGGATGAGATCATCAGCGAGTTGGGCCTGGAGTTGTTTGGTGTACGTCGTGACGATGGCGGTGTGCGCGGGGTGGGCGGCCAGCCAATCAACGACGGCCGCAAGGATCGCATAGCTCTTCCCCGTGCCGGTCGGCGCCTCGATCGCACCGCACGCGCCGGCATCGGCCCAGGAATGGAGGGCGGCTGCCATCTGTTCTTGGGCCGGCCGCTGCCGTACATGTTCGCCGTGGACCAGCGCCGCGAGTGCGACAGGGTCCACTCTGCCATCGGGGCCGCGTAGATGGTCGGCGACGGCGAGTGTTGCAAGGCCCTTGCCGCTGCCTGGCCCGCGCAGCGGTGCTCTGTCGGCGAGGAGATCGACGGCGAGCTGGGCGATCTCGGCGTGCGTGGTGGGAAGTTCTCTACCGAGCGCGCTTCCACCGCCCGCTAGCTCGCGCAACAGCTGCCAAGCCATCGAGTCGGGGCATGCAGAGGCGATCAGGTCTGCCAGCTCTTCCGGCCAGGAGGCCAGGGTGCGCGCGCCGAACACAAGCAGCCGGCCGAGCAACTCGGCATCGTCCGTTGCATCGTGCCATGAAAGGTCCTCGATCTCGACACCCAAGTCCTCGGCGAGGGTGGCGAGCCGGTGGGAGCCGGCCATAGGCCACAGGGCGAGAGCGAGATAGTAACCGTCGATCCGATGGCCGGGCAGATCCGGCAATCCCTCGCGAGCCAGCGCGTCGGCGAGCATTGGGAAGTCGGCGTCGGTTCCGTTGTAGGCGACAACGGCGTCCGCGCCGTCCAGGAAGGCAAGGAGATCTGTGAGGGCTTCGGCAGGCGAGATCGCTTCGGCGGCGTGCCGCTCACGCATCTGGACCGAATTGATCGTCCAGTCGCCGTCGGCGGGAAGTGTCAGCCAGCGCGTGAACCGGTTGCTGCCCGAAGTCCATGCCGGGTCAGCGCCACAGCGGACCGCGCCGATTTGAAAGATCCGCTTCTCCGTATAGGGCTCGCGGTCGGTGGTACGAACGACCGACTCCACATCGATGGCGACCGCTCGCAGTGCTCTGGGAGGTTTCCCTTCCGGCTCCGGAGCTTGGGAAGGTGCCGGTGTGAGGGTGCTTCCCGCTTGGCGCAGGATTCCGTCATCGTCGTTGATGTGCCCGGCCGTCACGGCCTCGTCGATGAGCAGGGACAGCCGGGAGTCAGGCTGGCGCGGGAATTTCGCTCGTGCTCGGGCGAGGAGCTCCGTACGGGTGAGCCCGCTGTCGCCGAGCAACGCGAGAAGCTTGCGGGTATGGGGGGTGGGGCCGGTCATCGCGCCTTCATTCGTCGTGAGCAAGCATCGGGGACTCTGGGTCGTCCGGGAGTTCGTCGGCGCGGTACTCGGGATGGTCGAGGTCTAGTTGGCGAGCCAGGTGTAGGGGCTCTGGATAGGTGGTCTGGCCGTCCCAGCCGCTCGTCTGCCGGCACAGGCGGGCGGCGGTGATGGCCAGCGCCTCCATTGCGATTTCCGGCAGTTCCCCGATCGGATACAGCTCCAGGGTGTTCATGGAGTACCAGGTACGGCGGGTCGCCGGCCCTTCTTCGGCACCCCATCGGGTCGTGAACTCGCCGAGCCTTCCCGAGCCCGCTCCGTCGAACTGCACGGGTACCCGGGACAGCCAGAACACTGGGTTGCCGAAGTCGGTCTCGACTCGGAACAGTCGGGTTGTGGTGCGCGATTCCGTGGCGGTTTGGCGGCCGTCGGCGTTGAGCCGCACTGTTGTGACGCTAACGGGCCGGGGCGTCTCGGTCGGTTCCGCGTTGACTCGGACCGTGGCGACGGGTCGCTGGGCGACCGGCAGGGTCGAGCCGGGGAGCCAGGGACGGTCCAGGCCCGGGGTAGTCCCCTGCCGGTTGTTGAACAGCCCCGGCCAGGCACCACGGCTGGCGAACCCGTCAACGTAGATCACGTAGGGCACGCTGCGGAGCGTGGTGTCGGTGAGTGTGCCGAGGGCATGTTCGACGATGCCAACGAGCCGGGTGAGTTCATCGCGGCTACGGCTACCTGGCTCCAGCGCGACGGCGTGGAAGTGCGCGCACGCCAGTGGATAGGGTTCCCAGCGGGATCGATCGCGATGCGTCCAGGCCCACACCTTCCATGCGGTCTCATCCACGCCCGGAGGGATCAAAGCAGTGATCGTCACGACGAGCTTGGTCTTCCCGCCCCGTACCTGCTTGTTCTGCTGGCGCACGTGAATCCCGATGTGGGCGAGGCTCGTCGCGAGATGCTCACCGATCCGTACTCCGGCGAGGGCATAGGTGAACCGGTCGTCGGCCAGGCCCGCAGAGCGGAGCAGATCGATCACTGCGGCTCGGGCAGGGTAGTCCTCATGTTTGGGCGGCTTCGCTCTCTTGCGCACTGGCTTGGGCTGATCGAGGAATTGGGACACGAGACCCAGTCGGGCGAGCAGCCGTCGCACCTGCGGTTTGGCGTCCTCCGCCTCGAGTTGTCCCCGTCGCTCGAGGAAGCGCTTGTAGGCCGCCCGTGCTTCCTGCTCGGTTTCCGGCTCGCTATCCTCAGGTTCGACGCGCGCGCTGTGGTCGGAGTCCGTCTCGCACAGAACAACCGTGAGGTCGCCCGGCGCCTGATGCAACACCGGGATCCGCTCCGCCAGGGAAGCTCGATCGATCTTGAGGCCGTGATCGAGAAGCTCCGGCGCGTGCATGACGGCTACCCTGATCTCGTCCGACACGGCGACGGCTGCCCCATCGGCTGGGTCCTTGCCCACCAGGTCCACGCCGAAGGCCGCACCTAGTTCGGTTAGCATCCGACGCCGGTTGATGTCCTTCGCCCAGAGACAGACGACAGTCAGCGACGTGTGTCCGTGGGTGCGCAGGGCGTCCGCGATGGCCCCCGCTTCGATCCGGCCCTGACGTGGCGCCGGGAACCGTCCTTTGACGACGCGTGTGCCGATCGCCCGGATCTCAGGGAATGCCTCGTGGACGTGCCGGTGAAGGGCTCGGTGGAAGTGCATCCCGACGCCCCGGCCGATGGCGAACCGCCAGGACTTCGGCACCACTCCACGAACCCGCCCGGGCTCTGCTGCGTTAATCGCGAAGTCTTGGAGGTCGAGCACAGCGCGATCCATGCTGAGGGCGGCCAAGGTCTGTGCGGCTGGCCGGTTAACGTGCCGGGCGATCCTCCCATCAAGTGCCAGACGCACGAGGGGCGCTCCCACCGCCTTCTGTTCGACGAGTACCGAGCTCACGCCGCGCAGCGTCGGGCTGAGCCTCGTGGCGTTGCCTTCCAACAGCAACACTGGGTAGGCGATGTTCGGGACGGTCTTCAGCCGGGCCGTGATGCGCGCCATGGAGTATCGGGGTTCGGCCCTCTTGTCTTTGGTGCCCGGAACTGGTCGGAGCACAGTGCCGGGCCACAGGTCATCCCAGGCGTTGAGCGCACCGCTGGTGTCGTCGCGGAGGCGCACGGACCGGCCGTCCACCTCCCAGGGGTGCTCGGCAAGGGAGCGGGCGAAAGCCCAAACCCCGGTCGCGAACACCCAGCCGGGCGGATTCGGTTGAGTGAACCTTTCATCGAGATACGTTCCCAGATGGACGTGTTCGGCCGGCGTGGCGGCGGCGATCTCCGCGAGTTCGCAGGGCCGGTCAAGGTCGGGCTCCTCACCGAGGGAGAAGGCACGGAACAGCGTGAACGTGTCGAGGACGTCCTGTTCGTCGAGGTCCATCTCGGTGACGAGTTCGCCCTTGCTGGGGTCGAAGTGGACATGCCCGCCGAGCAGGCCGCGCATTGCCAGTGACACCGCGGAGTGTGCGGGCTGGACGTCTCTGCCACACCTGGCCTTGTAGGCGCTGTCAAAGGCCCACCACGCCCGCCGGAACTCCTCAGGCAGCCGTCTGATTTGGACCGTTCCGGCCAGGTCGGGGGTGAACCGGAAGGCCAGGACGTTCAGTCGGCTCATGCTGTCGGGCATCGGCTGCCGCTCCTCTTTGAGCGCTCGTGTGGGAAGGGCAATCACTGGACGTCCTTAGGGTCGATACCGGCGACGTCCTTGAGCAGGGAGGTCAGTGCTGATCCGTAGACCGACCTCATGTCGGCGCGAGTCTGGTCGGGCCAGTCGGCATACATACGGCGGATGATGCTCGCCATGTCGCTTCGCCAGCTCTTGTCGTGGATGGCGTGGTCGACGAGGAAGAGCCGCATGTCGGTGCCACCGCGGCGGGCGCGCCCGGCGAGCTGGATGAGGTCGACGATGACACCCGCGACAACCTCTTGCTGCAAATCGTCGTCCTGGTTGCGGAAATGCGGCGCCGCCCGTAGAACTTGGTAGAGCCGTTCACGTGAGCGATTCCGGGCCGCTGCCAGCGTGTCAGCAGGGCAGGCAGACGGCGTGATCCCCTTGTGCCCTGCGGCGTTGACGCTGGCGAACATCTCGGCGGGATCCGACATCAACGCGAGTGGGCGGACGCATAGGAAGATCGCGGACAGGGCGGAGCGAATACCGATGACGATGTTCAGCCCGCGGGTGATACGGGCCATGGGTGCGATCAGGATGTTGCCGTGTGCAGGGAAGTCTTCGAACTCGTCCGCCGTAAGCGTGTGCACACCGCGGCGTAGCTGGAACTGCCCCAAGAGTGCCTCGCGTCGCTTCGGCTCCGACGGGACCGCGACGCACAGGCCATCTCGGTAACCAACTGCTCGTGTGATGCCACGCGCCAGGTCCAGGCACTGCTCGTAGGAGTTCACAGCCAGCGCTACTCTCGCGCGGTCGAGATCGTCGCAGCGCATCTCTTCCAGGAGGGGGACGAGGTGCGTCTCATAAAGCCGCTCCCCCATCTCCACCAGTTCGCCGCGCTTGGCCTGTTTGGGCAGGCCAGAGATCTGGATGTAGTCCGACCCCCGCATTACCCGGCCGTCGCGGACGGTGATGGCATCCTCGGCAGCGTCCGTCATCCACCAGGCCAGCGGTGAGTGAATATGTTCGCGGACCGCTCCAGGGAAGAACGCCGTTGCCGATAGCCCCAGGACGATCCGTTCATGACCGCACAGGGTGAGCCCGACTGTCGCACCGAGCTGGGCGGTATAGGCGTGGGGGTCGCCGGTGATCGTCTGCAGGGACAATTCGGTGGAGCCCTCCGGGTCGGTAAGGCCGGCGAATCGGAACCCCACCAGCGCGTAGCCGAGCGGCCCATAGGGGAAGGGGCCTTTGAGTGCGAAAGCGGCCAGGCCGTCGACGAATTCACGGGCCGACGGCAGATCGACCGCGCGGAGTCGTGACGCTTCGCCCTGGAGCTCCCGAACGTGGTGTTGGAGCGCGGCGAACCACGCTTTGAGGATCATCTGGGTGACGTGCCCGGCACGTTTTTTCTTATCGGATACGACGGTGCTCAACAGGTCGTCCAGCTGAAGCCTCGCTTCATTCAGGGACTCCTCGTTTGGATGGCTGAGCAGCGTCTGGAGGATCTCCTTGGCGGGAGCGAGCGGTTCGGCGGGTGAGTCAATGGCCCGCACATTCCGATCGGGCTCGTAGTCGGGGAACAGCGAGTCGAGTCGCCGGTAGGTCTCAGCGGTCAGGATGGTGTCCTCAGGAACTCCGAACAGCGCGTCGATAAGGTTGCGGTCATAGGCGTTTGGCAGCTGCCATTTAGTGGTGTGGACGCCTTGCAGGACGCCGGGGAGCCGGAGTGCTCCGTCCGCGACGAAGTTGACCAGTTGGTCGGACAGCTCCCGGAGCCTGCTCAGGGCAGGTGTGATCCTCAGGGAGTCCCGGATGGGAATGCGAGCTCGGTCGTCGTCGAGCCGTTTGAGAGGGATCTCCTCCCACCGGGCCCGGGACGACAGCGTCATCTCGCGGGCGCAGACATCAACAGCTGTGGACTGGAACTGGTCGATCTCATCGATGATGACGACATCGAAGACACTCAGCAGAAACTCTGCGGCCGCCATCCGGTCTCTGGGCCGCCCGTCGAGCTCTAGGGCCGTATGGAGCTTGCCTCTGAGGAAGTAATGATGATTGGTGACGACGACCCCGGCGGTCACCGCCGCCCTCGTCTGCGTGAACTTTGGGCAGGTTGGCTTCCATGGGCAGACGCGGCTCTCCCTACCGGTCCCGCTCTTGCTGTCCGGCCGATGAAGTTCACACGGTTCGGTACCAGGCTTGGGACGGGACGCGGGATCGATCAGTTCCGACAGGGCGCACCCATAGCTGACTTGGTCGAGGCGCCACCGGGTTCCTTCGTCCCAGTCCTCTTCGATTCCAGCGTTCTCGGCCACCTTTATCGCCCGCTCGTGTAAGCGGTTCGGGGACATAAGTGGGGTACAGCCAGCTTTTACATCGAGCAGGTCGAGGTCGTCGGCGATCTCACGAGCGGTGCCGAGGCTGGATTCGATGGTAGGGACGATGACCGCCACGCGGATGTCCCGTTGCGCCAGGTGGACGGCGAGCACCCGCATCAGCACGCTCTTACCTGTGCCGGTGGGTGCATTGAGAATGCGTAGCAGCCCACTCACCAGGACCAGGTCCTTTTTGAGTGGTCCGTCCGTGGTGCGCAGGCTGGCGAACAGCTTGTCCAGCGTGGCGTGAAGGTAGGGTGTGCGGTCGGGCCGAAGGGCGTCGAGTTGCTCAGCAAGGGAGAGAAGGTCGGAGATCCGCACTTTCAGGTTCGCCCGATACGGCGCCTTGGAGACGGCGGGCAGCGGCCCGGTGACGGCCACAGCACCGGGGAAATGCGGGATAGTGACCTCGACGTTCTCTCCAGCTCGTCCGTCTCGAGAGCGTCGTAGCCACCACGGGCCGGGAGTTGCGACCTGAAGCGCGCTGCCCTTGGGCGGACCAGCCTCAAGCTCAGCGAACAGCCGCGTAGCGAATCCGGCGAGGTCGCCGCCGAGCACCGGTCGCGCGCCCCTGCGGTCCTCCGTCAGCCGGAACGAGTCGATCCGTGGGCTCTCGGCGGAGAGTACGTGCAGCATGGTACGACTGAAGACGGTGGGATTGGCGAACCGCTCCGGCCGCAATGCGAGGAGGCGGCCGAATCGCTGTTTTTCCTCGTAGGTGAGGCTTTCCCAGCCATCCCAACAGTGCAGATGGCCCGACAGCAGGAACGCGGCGTCGGTGAACCGGGCGATCTCATCGTCACCGTCAGGGAAGTATTGCGCCGCCAGCGCCAGCGCCAACTCGGCGACCTTGAGTGAGGTGTCCGTCTCTGCGCGCTTCACGGCCATGAGACCCCCTGCTCCCGGCAGACCTCCTGAGCGAGCCTTGAGGCGGCACGCACCTTCCATCCCATGGCCGCCAGCGCCCGCTCCAGGAGCTTTACCTGCGATTCCAACCGGTCGGGCACGACGAGGTAGAGTCCGTTCTCCTGCTTACCCTCGCGTTCAAGCCTGCGAATGAGCGCCTTGACCGAGATGACGTCCTTTACATCGACCTTCCAGACTCGTTTCGGTCGTCCCTCCCGCTCGACGGTGATGTGCAGGTCGTAGGCGTCGAGCCGAGGCCAGAGGTCCACGGCTACGCCCCTTTTGCTCAGCTCGTCGTACAGGGCGAGCTCCAGCAGACCGGGCACCACGTGCGAGTGCCAACATTCGGGGCCGACCATTTGGGTTCGCCCCGCCTCGTGTACTTGCGCGTCGCCGGCGATGGGCGCGAGCGGACGGCTCCGCACGAGAATCGCTGGGGGCGGATGGATGGGAACGAGTTCGGGGGCGCTTTCACGGTCATCGTCACGGACAAAGCGGTAGTCGGCCCCACGTTCCCGATGTCCTCGATCGTCGCAGAAGACCTTCACGACGCCGTCGGCCGGACGAACCCGCATCGGCCACAGGCAAAGCGGGCAGAGGAAACACCAGCGGCCGTAGCGCCGCTCCCCAGGGACGCCTACATAGAGATCCTCGATCTCCTTCGGCATCGAGCGCAGCGACTTCTGGAGTCCCGCCGCGTGACGGACCACGAACTCGCGACGCCTAACGTAGGCACGCTGACTCTCGCCCTTCATGAAGAGTGCATAGGCCTTATTCTCAGCCAACTCCTCACGAAGCCACGGCCAGTACGGCAGCTCACCCGACAACCGGGCCACCGCCCCGTACTCACCGTCGAGCGCTTCAAGATCGACATTCCGCTCGCCCGTCTCCGGATCGACCGCATACACCGAGCCGAGCCCGCCGTCTTCGTGTCCGGGAGGCAGCAACCCCGCGACCGGCCCCCAGACCATCTCTCGGAACTCGCCGAATCCGAGCGGATGCGCGGGGCCGCGCAGCGCCATCACGATCCCGTGCGCCCGGGTCAGCGCGACCAGCCGGCGCTCCCCCGCCATGGCAGGTTCCGTCAGCGCCTCGGCCGCAATAAGCGCCGCGTACAGCGCCATGTACCGCACATGGTCGTCGGAGATCTGGAATTGCTCCACACTCGCCCTGTTCGCCACGTCACAACCGTACTGAGAACCTCCGACAAAACAGAGTCCCCACGAAGCGTCAAGATAACGAAAAGATGAGGGTCTCTTCAGCAAGGGAGATCAGAACAGAACGAAACCCCCAAAGCGCCCCAATTGTTGCGGCGACAATCGACCACGCTTGCAGGCACCTCAACGAAGATCTTCGAAAGGCAGCTTCAACGCTAGATTGATGGGCTCTGCTCAAAGCCGTTGGACTTACCGACCCTAATGTGCCCCATGATCACGGGATACTCCTGGAACTGCAGTGACACACCATTCGATTAGGCCTACTGAGCAACTGCTCAAGAGACAGTGGTCGCGGGTAGCCCTCGAGGAGGGAATCCTCGAGTGACGCAACATATTGGCACCAGTGATCCATGGAGACACCACTGACCAAAATCCACGCCCTGGCCGAGAGGGCGGGCAGGGCCACGGAGTAGGTGCCGCCGACGCCGAGCGCGGCGCGGGCGGCTGACGCCGTGGTACCGCCGTTACCGATCGGCACCAGGCCCACAGTGATGGAGTCGGGGTTGACGGTGATGGAGCCGGGTCAAGCTCGGCCTGGCGGTGGACCGGCCCGAGTCGCTGGTGCTCGGCACCTTCGCCACCCCGTGACCCGGGCGAGGTGATCGGGAGAGGACACTAGCGGTCCTCTCCCGGCACTCTCCCCCGCATGACTCCGACCTCGCGTGATCTGTACGTCTACCGGGCCCGTTTCGCCGAGATCCGCCGGCGCCGCACCGACGTCGTGCTCGACCTCGGGTTCGGCATCGAGTACACCGCGCCGGTCACCCTGCGGGTGCCTGGCAGTCTCACCGTACGGCCGGTCAAGGCGTGGCTGGCCGAGCGCGACAACATCAGTCTCTTGCGGCTGGATGTGTCCAACCCGCGCAAGCTGACGGGCGAGGTCATCGACGGCGCCGCGCCGCCGTACGTGTATCGGGCGCGCGACGTGCGGGTCATCGACGGCGACACGTTGGAGGCGCTGCTGCTGCCTCTCGACGGTGTCGCCATCAAGGCCAAGCTGCGGCTGGCCGGCCTCAACGTGGCCGAGAAGGACACCGGCCGCGGCGCCAGTGTGGCCGCTCACGTTCGTGGCTGGGTGGACGGCCAGGCCGAACTGCTCGTCGAGACGCAGAAGAACCATCGCGAGAAGTACGGGCGGATGCTGGCAACGCTGCGCAGCGCACTCACTGGGGTGTCGTTGAACGAACTGCTGCTGGAGCACGGCCTGGCCGAGCCGTACGACGGGGGTGCCCGTGCCGGGGCGTAAGCAGCCCAGCGTGGACGCGCTCGTCAAGGCGTACGAGGCGGGCACGTCGATACGGAAGCTGGCAGCCCAACTCGGCGTGTCCCACACCGCTATCCACCGGAAGCTGAAGGGCCGCGTCGTCATGCGCCCGATCGGCGGAAGGGCCGGCGGCAACCTCATCCCCCAGGAGGTGCGGGACAAGGTAGCCGACGCCTACGCCAGAGACGTGCCGATGGCGGACATCATGGCCGAGTTCGACGTGTGCGATGAAACGGTGCGCCGTATCGCGGACGAGGCGGGGATACCGCGGCGGCCGGTCGGCGGGCGGCAGCGTCTTGACCCTGCCCAGATTGCGGAGCTGAGCCGCCAGGAGTGGCCGCCCGACGCGATAGCGGTTCTCGTGGGCGCGAGCCCTTCCCGTGTCCGGACAATCCTGCGCGATCTCGCCGAGGACTTCGCCGAAATGTCGGAGGCAGACGCTAACACACCAGGTGAATGACACTGCCCGGCATGGCATCGCCCTCAAGCACGACACGTACCGGCATTAGGGTGGACGAGGCGGCCGCCCTCTACAGGCAGGGGTGGACGCTTCGGAAGATCGCGGCCGAGCACCGATGTTCGTTCCAGCGGCTATCCACGCTCCTGCGCCAGCGTGCAGACGTGAAGATGCGGACCCCGTCCCATCCGCGGGCGCTGCGGCTGTCTCCTGATAAGCAGGCGGCGATTCGGGCTGCGATCGAGCAGAAGATGAACCAGGCGGAGATCGCCCGGTTGGTGGAGGTGACCCCATCGACGGTGGCGCGGCTGGCCGAGCGGGAGGGGCTTGAACTCTTCAAGGGGAAGCGGCTGTCGTGGAACGTCGATCGGGCCCGCCAGATGCGCGCCGACAACATCTCCTACGAGCGGATCGCCGACGAGCTCGGCGTGGCCCCCATGACCGTGTGGCGGCAGCTCAATCCCGCTACCTCAAGGACGCGCGTGTTTACGGCTGGTGGCGGGCACGTGCAGGGGCGAAGCGAGGTCACGGCCGGCCCTTGGTCAGGGCAGCCTCTTCTGGTAGGCCGACGGTGAGCTCGAGTGCGAGACGCATGCACGCACGACTGCATTGACTTCGTCCAGGTAGGCGGCTAGCCGTCGCTGATTTGGATGGCCCACCGCATCCCAGCTCTCCAGGACCGGAGCGGTCTGCAGAACACGCGGCATGACGCTGGGCCTGGCAAAGATACTCTCCACGACCTCAGCATCACCTCGGATCTCCTCAGCGGAAGCCGCTGATCCCTAACCCGCCTCTTCCGCGAAGCAGGCGGTCGTTGGTGGTCAGGGTCCGGCGGAGACGAGCATGGTCGCGTTCAAGGCCGTCAGGTCCGCGTCGGGGAGATGCCGGTCGTGGCTTCGGTCAGGACTCCGAGTTCATGCGAGGTGAGGTTCACCCGCCGTCTTCGGTCAGCCAGCTTGAGTGAGAGTGTCGATTGCGGTGACGTCTTCGGTTGTGAGGGCGAAGCCTTGCAGGTCGAAGTTGGTGGCGATGCGTTCCCGGCGGGAGGACCTGGGCAGGATCACGATGTCGTGTTCCAGATGCCAGCGGAGGACGACCTGGGCGGGAGTGACTTCGTGCCTTTGGGCGATCTCGGTGAGGACTGGGTTGTGCAGGTCGGTGTTCTTAAGGCCGCTGTAGCCCTCGACGACCACCCCTCGGTGGCGGTGCTCCTCCAGCAGGGCTGGGTCGTGCTGCGACGGGCTCCACGGAATCTGGTTGACCGCCGGCTGCTGTCCGGTCGCCTTGGTCAGTAGGTCGATCTGTGCCGGGCTGTAGTTGCTGACCCCGACGTTACGGACCAGTCCGGCGTCCTTGGCGGCCAACAGTTCCTGCCACGTCGGGACGAGCTCGTCCCGGCTCGTCGGCCAGTGGATCAGCCAGAGATCCACGTAGCCGGTGTCGAGCAGCCGAAGACTCGACTCCAGAGTACGACGGGCATGCCGCGCGTCCTGCGGTCGGAGTTTGGTGGTGACGAAGATCTGCTCCCGGTCCAGGCCACTGTCTTTCACGGCTCTGCCGACGTCTGACTCGTTCTGGTACAAGGTCGCGGTGTCGACATGTCGGTAACCGATCTCAAGCGCCGCACGCACCGACTCGTACGCGGTCTTGGGCGGGAGCTGCCAGGTCCCAAAACCGATCAACGGCAGCGCAGTACCACCAGGTAGGTTCACTGTTTTGGTCATGCGTAGCATTCTGCCGCAACACCCTGTCCATCTCGGCTCCGTGATGATCATGGTTGGGTTCGGTCGCCGGAATGGGCGCACTTTCGTCCCGGGCGCAACGCCTGCTCCAGTGCTACTGCGACGACGGCACGTCCCCAACGCCGAACTGCGCGCCCTCTCGCGCGCCGCGGTCTCCACCAAGAGCCTGTCCTCGATGATGTCTTGGCTTGGTCGACGCGTAGTCCACAGCAGCCGTCGCTGGCATCGGTGGTTCCCTACCTCACGCCTACATCGCCGACCGCCGCCCCGACGAAATCGGTCGGAGCGGCGGCCCATGCCCGTGATGAAGGCGGCGGTTACTCGTAGATCAGTCCCACGCCTGGGACGCACTTGGGCTTCTTAGGAGTCATGACGAGGCCGTCTATGGTTGTCGGAGCCTGCAACGGTCCGCCCTGGACCTTCACCCCCGCGTAGTACTCAAAGCGGACCGGCCGGAAGATGTCGCACGGGTCCTTGGGAATGTACTGGGCCGGGATCCAGGTCGACCCTTCTCCGCTGCCACTACCACCGCCAGGTGAACCCGTGTCGGGGCCGCCCGGAGTCGGCGGGTCGGGGAACGGTCGCACCTTGTTGGGGTCGAACCAGAGGTCCCACGACAGGACGATGCCGTCCGGGGTGATGGAGCGGCACACGCTGTCGATGTCGGTGTCCTCGCAGAGCTGCGACCCGTTGGTGGCCGCCCATTCGTTGACCGCCTGGATCTCCTCTGGCGCCGCGACCAACGGCTGCGGATTGATGGTCAGGGTGCTGTACTTCGGCCCCTTCGGAAAGAGTGCCGGCATCTTTTCCGCCAGGAAGGTGGCGAGCGCCTTGCCGATGGCCACCGCACCGAGCTCGTTCGGGTGGAAGCTCTCCTGGTACGACTGGAACGGCTTGCTCAAAAGCAGATCCGGGCGGTAGACGAGGCCCTGGAAGTACGAGTCGGGCTGGCCGAGCTCATGTCCCGCGACCACGCTGGTGCTGTTCGGCCCAGCTGTGTTCGGGTCGAAGATGTGGACCTTGGTCTGCGGAAAGCTGGCCTGGAACTGCGCCACCCCGTCCCGGATGGCCTGGTTCACTTTGACCGCGAAGGGATACATCATGTCCATGGTGCGGCCGGTGATCTCACGGATGCCGGTGTTGCCCGACGCCTTGACCCCCAGCGGGTAGAGCGCCACCACGATTTCCGCCTCCCCGTGGGTTTCCCGGACACTCCACAGGCCGTGGGCGACTTTGTTCTTCAGGTCGGCGATTCGCGGCTCCAGCCGGCCAATCTCGAGGGCGACGGATCGCTCCTGTTCCGCGTCCCACAACAATGATCCTAAGAGGGAGCTGTTGGACGGCCACAGGTAAGCCGTGGCCGCGGTGCTGACCATGTCGGCGAAACCGGCGTCGTTACCGCCGAGCCCGAAGTAGACGAGCTTGGCCGTGCTCGGGACGTCGTGGGTCTGTGGCGGGTTGCGGACGACCGTCCCGCCCTTTCTTTCCATCTGCGCCTCGTCGAGGTGTTTGATCCACGCGCCGGACGAAGCATGGAAGAAGAGCCTGTCGCGTCCGATGACCGTTTCCATCTTGTCCGAGGTGAGGGTCATCCTGCGTAACGGGTTGCGGGCCATTTCCAGGGCCGCCCAGGCCACGTAGAAGGGGGCCAGACCAGACTTGTGGGTGAAGTCCTCCGTACCATCGGCCTTCGTCAGGTACTTGTGGTTGTGGCTGGCGCCCTCACCGCTGGTGTAGCTGTCGCCGTAAACGACCGCGTCGTATGGATCCGGTGCCGTCCCGCCGGGACAGGTCGGTGGGCATGGTAGTGGGGTCGTTGGCGGCGGGAGCGTCGGGCCCGCCCCCATTCGCGCGAACGAAGGTCGAAGCAGCGACGGTACCGGATCGGCGCTGGCTATAGCGGCCGGCAGGAGCAGCCCCAGGGCGGCGAACAGCGCCGTCAGTACGACGCGTGCCCGGGCACGTCTTTTGACACGGAAAGGTGGCATGTGAACCTCCCTTGATGACGCGTGGCTTGCCGCAGCAGCATGCTCCGCGGCGCCCGTCGCTAGCATCGGGCGGTTCCCCTATCCCACCCCCTACATCGACCCGGCGTCCGGGCCGGCGGCTGCTCGGTCGCCCTGGGCCTGCGCGTCCGCGGTCAGGTGCTGGGTGAGCGTGACGCGCGACTGGACGCCGAGCTTCGCGAAGGTGCGGGAGAGGTGAGCCTCCACCGTCTTGGGGCTCAGGTACAGCCGCTCCGCGATCTGTTGATTCGTCAATCCGCCCACCGCGAGGTCGGCGATCTGCCGTTCCCGGGTGGTGAGCGCGGAGAGCGGACCGGCCGATTGCCGCTGTCCCCGGGGCACTCGGGCGGCCAGCCGGCGTTCATCGCGCGCCAACGCGGCGGACAACCAGGCCGCACCGGCGGCGGCGTACAGGGATTTGGCCTGGCCTATCTCGTTCCGCACCTTCACGACCGAGCCCAGAGCGGCATACAGCTCGGCGGCGAGTTGCCGCGTGAGCCCCTCCTCGACCGGCGCGCCGGCGGCGGCGAAATGGTCGGCGCCTTGTGCCGCGTGAACAGCCGCTTCCTTCGATCGCCCGGAATGCATGAGCACCTTCGCCTGCGCCCGATGCGCAAATCCCAATTGATGGGACAGACCCGACTTCATCGCCCGGGAAAGGGCGCGTTCAGCGAGCGAGTCGGCCTCGGGCTGGGTACCGGCGGTGGCTGTGGTCATCGCTTGGAGGGCCAGGCAGTACGTCCTGGTCCATTCGTCGGCCGGGTCCTCCCCGGTCAACGCCGCGAGAGCGCGGTCCGGCCGCCCGGCCTCGGCGTAGACCAGCGCGAGGTCGAGCTGCGCCAGCCCGGACCACCAGCCCGACCGGGGCCGGGTCCCGGAGATCCGTTCGGCCAGGTCCAGGGCGGCCCGCGGTCCGTCCCGCCACAACAGCGGACGCAGCAACAGGATGCTGGACATGGCCAGGGTCTCCCGGCTGTGGATCAGCCGGGACGCCTCGCGGGCCTCCTCGGCAGCGGTCACCGCCTCGGACAGCCGGCCCTGCCGCTCGTTCAGCGCGGACAAGACGATGAGCAGGTACGGCACGCTGTGGCTACGCCCGGCACGGTAGGCGATGTCCAGCGCGCGGCGCAGATGCCGCGACGCGTCGTCGTAGCGCCGCAGGTGGAGCTCGTTCCAGGCCAGCGGCGCGACCAGCTCAATGTGCGGCGCGAGCACATCGTCGGTCATGGCGTCCGTCAGCCACGCCGCCCGGTCGGCCTCGCTTCGGCTCTGTGCCACGTCGCCGTCGCGCAGACTGGCCAGCGCGTGGATGGTGCGGGCGGCCGATTCCAGCGCCTTGTCGTCGGTGTCCCTCAGGGACTGGATCGCGACGGCGGCCGCGAGCCGGGCTCTTCCCGGCTCCCGCCCCATCAACTCGACCGCGGCCAGCCCGAGCTGGGCCAGGCTGGTCGACCGGTCGCGCGCGTACGGCCGGGTCAGCTCGGTGGTGACCAGTGCTTTCGCCTCGTCGAAGTCGCCGAGCAGGCGATAGACCATCGAGGAGAAGCTCACCGCCGCGATCCGCAGCGGCCCCGGCGCCCGCATCACCTCCTGCAGGATCTGCCGGCTGGCCGCCAGATCGCCGGTCACCCCCAGCGCGCGGCCCAATGCCCATTGCAGTTGGACCCGCCACGAGGCCCGGTCCGCCTCATCCGGTAGCAACCGGATCGCTGTCCGCAACAGCCGGACGGCGGTGGACGGAGCGGCGTCCAGAGCCGCCGCGGCCGCCGCCTCCAGCGTCCGCACCGCCTGCAGGTCGCCGTGCTGCGCCGATCGTGCGGTGTGGTGGGCCAGCAGTTGCAGCGGGCCGCCGTTGGTGCGCAGATACTCCGCCGCCCGGTGGTGTGCGCGCAACCGCCAGGCCGCGCCGGCCATCCAGTACGCCGCGGCCCGAACCAGGGGGTGGCGGAACCGGAAAGAGGCGTCGGCCTCGACCACCAGGCCCACGCCGACCAGGTGGTCGATGGCGTGATCGAGGGCGGCCTCGGGCAGTTCGGTGATGGACGCGACGAGGTCCAGCGAAATCGGTTCGCCCGCCACCGCCGCCGCGCAGGCCACCTGCCGGACATCCGGCGTCAGGGCGGTCAGTTCGGTGCTGAGTACGTCCAGCAGTGCCCGCTCGGGTGCGCCGGTCGCCGCATCCCCGGCCTCCGCGAGGGCGGTGAGCGTCTCCACGCTGGCGTCGGCGAGCACCTGAAGGTAGAGCGGGTTTCCGTGGGTGGTGCGGTACAGCAGTCGTCGCCGGTCACGGTCCGCCTCCGGCAACAGCGCCGCCACGTCGCTCTCGCCCAGCGGACCGAGACTGATGTGGACAGTCGCGTCGCCGAGCTGGGCGACGGCCCGGGCGATGCCGGCGGGCACCTGGGCCGCGCGGTATGCGGTGGCGAGCAGCAACGGCGCCCGCGGCGGGCGGCGTAGCAGATACTCGGTCAGCTCCACAGAGGACTGATCCGCCCAGTGCAGGTCGTCGAGCACGATGGCGACCGGGCCGGCGGCCCCCTGGTCTTCGATGAGCCGACGCGCGCGCTGGAAGAGCCGGTAGCGGTCGAGCCCCGCGCGGCGGGCCTCGGACGGCCCGGTGGCATCCAGCAGCAACTCGGTCAGCGCGCGCTGCGCGTCGCGGCTCCGATCACCCGGCTGGGGTTCGAAGGCGGCGAGGTAGACGCCGAACGGCACGTCACGTTCGAACTCGGTCGCTTGACCGTGATGGACGGCGAAGCCACGGGCCCGGGCCAGATCGACGAGTTCGGCGAGTAGACGGGTCTTCCCCATCCCCGGATCGCCACGCACCGCCACGGCCCGCAGCGCTCCGTCCGCCGCGCCCGACACGGCGCTCGCGAGGAGGCTGAGCTCAGCGTCGCGACCGATCGGCCTGCCGTATGTCGCTCCGTTGGCCATCTCGCCCTGAACATCCAGTCCGGTGAGTGAAGATAGCAGAGACGCCCAGCCTAGTCGGATGATCGTCAGTTGGGAATACGTCACCGTTTCCGGCACATCAGACAAATCGAACGATGGCGAGTCATCGAGTTCGCGGTGCCGCCAGGCCGCGATCGGCCTATGGCCAGCGAGCATGTTTGCCCTGGTCAGCGACCGGAACCGCCGGTCAAGATCGTGTACTCCTGGAGGATTCGAACCTACGCACGAGGCCGACCACAATCAGGGCTTTGACCCGGAAAGACGCCATGCTGCCACCTGCGTCTGTACGCCTCCTGTACGTGATCAAGGATCCGGAGGCTGTTGAAGCGATCCGTCTTCAGCCCTCCGAGTTGCAGATACGAGACAGCTTGGAGAGTGGCGTCGACGTTCACAGGTCTTGCGTCCAGGTACCGGAAGGATGTTCGTAGGGCTTCAGCCAGAGCTGGGGCTGATGGTGGCACTCTAGTGCCGACAAGCAGCTGCGGAGGATGTCGGTCATGGCGTCTCCATTGGGGTGGCGTTGGTCAGGTCTGTCAGGACCACGGGCAGGGTTTCGGGAGTGACCAGCACCGCGCGAGCCTTCGACCCTTCGCTGGGGCCGACCACGCCACGGGATTCGAGCAGGTCCATAAGTCGCCCAGCCTTGGCGAAGCCGACGCGGAGCTTGCGCTGGAGCATGGACGTGGATCCGAAGTTGGTGGTGACGACGAGTTCGGCGGCTTGGAGGAACAGGTCCAGGTTGTCGCCGATGTCGTCGTCGATCTCTCGTCGGGTGGGCGCGGCCGCGATGTCTTCCCGGTAGTCGGCGCGGGCCTGCTCCTTGCAGTGGGCGACGATCTCGGCGATCTCCTTCTCCGACACGTACGCGTTCTGGATGCGGATGGGCTTGCTGGCGCCCATGGGCAGAAACAGCGCGTCACCCTGCCCGGCCAGCTTGTCGGCGCCAGGCTGGTCGAGGATGACGCGCGAGTCCGTCAGCGAAGAGACGGCGAACGCAAGCCGGGACGGCACGTTTGCCTTGATCAGGCCGGTGACGACGTCCACGCTTGGCCGTTGGGTGGCGATGACGAGGTGGATGCCGGCGGCGCGGGCAAGCTGGGTGATGCGCACGATGGACTCTTCGACGTCACGTGGGGCGACCATCATGAGGTCGGCGAGCTCGTCCACGATGACGAGCAGGTACGGCAGCGGAGCGTACGGCTCATCCTCCGGGCTGGGCTTGACGGTTCCTGCGCGGACGGCGGCGTTGTAGTCGTCTACGTGCCGGAAGCCGGTCGCGGACAGGGTGTCGTACCGGCGGTCCATTTCCCCGACGACCCATTCGAGGGCCTCGGCGGCTTTTCTCGGGTTGGTGATGATCGGGGTGATCAGGTGGGGGATGCCCTCGTAGACGCTGAGCTCGACCCGCTTGGGGTCCACCAGCACCATGCGCACCTCGTCCGGGGTTGCCCGCATGAGGATGCTGGCGATCAGCCCGTTAACGCACACGGACTTGCCGGCGCCGGTGGCGCCCGCGATGAGCAGGTGGGGCATTTTGGCGAGGTTCGCGACGATGGTGCGGCCCTCGACGTCCTTGCCGAGCCCGACGATCATCGGGTGCTGGTCGGCCTGTGCCACCTGGGCGCGCAGCACGTCGCCGAGCGCCACCAGGTCCTTGTCGGCGTTCGGGATCTCCACGCCGATGGCGGACTTGCCAGGGATCGGGGACAGGATCCGCACGTCGGCGGACTTGACCGCGTACGCGAAGTTCTTCGTGAGGGCGGTGACCTTCTCCACCTTCACGGCCTGGCCGAGCTCGATCTCGTAGCGGGTGACGGTCGGCCCGCGGGTGAACCCGATCACCTGCGCGTCGATGCCGAACTGGTCCAGCACGCCGGTCAGCGCGTTGACCACGACGGTGTTGGTCTTGGTCTGCGGCTTGGGCGGGCGGCCAGCCTGGAGCATGTCGAGACGGGGCAGGACGTACGGGCCGGTGTCGTGGACCGCGACGGGTAGCAGCTCGGCGGGGTCCTCCTCTGGGGCGCTGTCGTCGGGCTGCTGCGGCTCGGGCGTAGCGGCCGGAGCCGCAGGGGCGTCCGCGGTGGCCGATGCGGGGTCGGGCTGCGGTGTGGCGGCCGCGGGCGAGGCAGTTGAGCGCGCGTGGGTGATCGCTGCGGGCTGTGCCTTCTCCTGCACCTGCGCGGGCACGGGCTGCTCGGCGATGTCGTTGGCCGCCTCTGCGCGGGCGCGGCGGCGCGCGGTTGCGCGCTCGAGCTGACGGCGGCCGGCGTCCCTGGCGATCTGGGGGACGCGGTGGAGCGGGATGCCGGTGATGAGCAGCAGTCCGAACACGGCGAGGATCAGCAGGAGGGGAACGACCACGACCACGGGCAGCACGAGCGCGGGCAGCGCGGACAGCAGCCAGCCGACCAGTCCGCCGGCGGCCGCGACGGCGTCCCAGCTTCCGCCGTCGCCGAACGGGGCGGGCAGGCCCTGGGTGACGTGGACGATGGCGAGCAGCGCGGCCGCGAGCAGCGCCCACCCGGCGACCGTCCGGCGGGGGGAAGTCTTGGAGCGCAGCAGCCGCCAGGCGACCGCCATGGCGAGGAGCGGCAGCAGCCAGGCGCCGATGCCGATCAGGGCGCGGATGACCACGTCCACGGCGGAGGCGATGCGGCCGTCCGCGAACCGCCAGACGATGGCGCCCAGGACGATAGCGGCGGCGATGACGGCCAGGGCGAGCCCGTCACGCTGCTGGGCTCCGCCGAGATTGCGGGCGCCGCGCGCGGCCGCACCGAGGGCCTTCGCGGTGAGCTTCCAGCCCTTGGCGGGCAGGGCGACGAACAGCTTGTTCAGGGCCCAGCCGAGCGGGTCCTTGGACGCCGAGGGGCGGCGTGCCGGCGCGGTCCGTGTCTTGCTCTTGGCGGTGGTGGTGCGAGCCCGGGAGCGGGTGGTGGCCCGGGTGCGTGGTCTCTTGGTGGCCACGAAGTCCTCCGTGTGGCGTTGGGCGCGGGCGTACGTGGGCCTGCGCCGGGTTCCTGACGCGGATGGGAGTGCGGTTAGATGACAGCTCTCAGCACACCTCGGACGATCTTGCTGACGTGGCTCTGCGAGCAGCCGTACTCCTCCGCCAGCATCCGCTGCGAGATGCCACCCGCCTCATATCGAGCACGGATCTCCTGCGCCTGCTGATCATTCAGCCGCGCGCCAAAGGCGTGCTCACCCTTCGGGCGCATCCTGAGATGGACCTGTCCCTTGGGGCTACTGTGAGCCTTTGCGGCCGCCTTGGATCGGATCTCGCGACGTTCGTCAAGGGTGAGTTTGCGGGAGCGACCACGTATGGGAGGCAGGGGCGATTCCAGGTAGGCCGCCGCTGCTCGAAGAAGTGCAGGGTCGTCGCGCATCTTGCCGATAGCCGTGTTGCATGTGAAGCAGAGCAGCCCTCGTACCGCTCCCGTCTGGTGGTTGTGATCGACATGAGGGCGGCGTTTCTTGAAGCCCGCGTGGCAGACCGCACAACGGCCGTCCTGCGCTTCCCAGAGAGACTCGAAGTCCTCTTTCGTCATGCCGTATGTGTTCCGCAGGTGGGTCTCGAAGGAGCGCTTGGCTACGTCCTCGCGGTTCTGTTCGCGGCGAGTTCGGGCCTGCGCCGTCAGGCAGGTCGAGCAGGTGCGGACGCGATGTCTACGGTCTGCCGTCCGATAGAACGCCGCCATCGGTTTCCGGCTGTCACATACGCGGCAGACGCGCGTTCCAGTGTCCAGGTCGCCCTCGTCCTGGTTGGACGGCGCTCTGTAGATCATGGGGACTCCGGTGGTGGGGGATACCGGTTCGCGCCGCTCGCGACCCTGTATTACACCCAAACATTAACAGTATTCTTTAACGGTGTCTATTGTGTTCTCGGGTTGCGAGCGGCACGGGCACGGACGGTAGGACGGGCCGCCACCTACCGTCCGTCTCCGATCTGGACCGCCGGTCCAGAGACATCCGTTGACTCTGGAGGCGCGCCATGCCACCCCGAACCCGAAAGCAGGCAGCAGCCGATCCCCCTGCCGAGGAGACCCCCGAGGTTGTCCCGGCGTCTGGGCTCGCTGACCCGGCGCCGCTCACCCCGCCCGACAAGGTGGACGAGGCGGACACCGCAGATGACGAGCCGATCACCGACGCTGCGCCGCTGGCGCCGCCGGCCAAGCGCGTGGCGGAGCCCGAGGTTAAGCAGGGCCCGATGACTCCCCCTCCGCCGCCGCCGGCCGTGGGCCAGGAGGGGACGCTGGACCTGCGCTGGAGCAACGGCGAGCGCGTGACAGACGCGGACGAGTTGTTCGAGGACCCGGGCCCCCGCTACACGCACATGATCGTGAAGCGGCGGGTGCTCGAGCGGCACTACTACGCCGGCGCTTCCACGCCGACCAACCGCCTGCTGTACGCGGTGGGCGCGAAGGTGCCGCGATCGGAGGCGGACCGTATCCGCCAGAAGCTGTCATCCTCCTGACCGCATGATCGGGGGGACTCGGCGGCGTACTGGTGGGGTGTGGGCACCCAGACGGTGGGGACCCGGTGCCCACACTCCTCCAGTGCGCCGCCGAGCCGTATCTACCGTGAGGAGCCTGGGGTGAGCACTGACGAGCTGCTGGTCGTCTCCCCGGAGAAGGTCGCCGTTCGGGCAGGGCTGAAGCTCCCGCTGACGGAGGAGCAGCGCGAGACCGTCGCGGAGGCGATCAGTGATGCGTTCGGCGACGTGGCCGCCTATCTCGGGAAGCCGCCGCTGCCGGTGACGCTGGTGCAGCGCGGCGCGCGCGGGGACGGGCGGGGAGGCTGGCAGCTCGCCTACGATCCGGTGATCGAGGTGCTGTCCGCCGTGGCGGAGACGGGCGTGGACGGCGAGCTCACCGGCCTCTATACGATCACGTACCGGGCCGGCCTGGACCCGGTCGAGAACCCGGTGTACGGCAGAGCGCTCGGCAGGTACGTGCGGGCGGCGGCGGCGGCGCACCCGATGGTGCGGCGCGCAGTTCAGACCGACGCTCCGGACACGCGGCTGATCAAGCAGGCGAACGTGGAGGGCCAGGGCGTCACGTTCGAGGACGCGGGCGGCGGCGCGGCCGGTTCGGGAGCGGCCGGCGCGCCGCCGTCCCTGGACAGCTTGAAGCGGTGGCGGCGCCGCGGCGTCAACCAGCAGCCGGGGATCGCCCCGCATCCGCTGGAGATCACGTGGCGGTGGCCATGGCCGTGATGCTCGCGACGATGCGGTTCGCGGTGCAGCGCGCGATCGTCACCGTGGACGCGCACGGCACACGCTCGGCGTCGAACTGGACGCCGGCGGGGATGGCGCGGCCGGGCCGGATCGTGGAGGAGCCGGTCGAGGATGGCGAGCGCGACGGGCCGGGCATGTGGGTGCTGGGCGTGGACCCGGCGGACTGGCCGCTCCGCGCCCGTGATCTCGTCGTAGAGCCATCCACGGGCCGGGAGTGGGTAGTGATCACAGTGAAGCGGCGTGCACATGCTGTGGAGGCTTCTGTGGATTGGCTGCGCGTGGAGGCCACACTGCGCCAGGCGTGACCGGTTACCGGCGGCGGGCCATGACGAGCGATCCGGCGAGACCGAGAAAGTGCAAGCCAGGGGTGTCGTTGGCGCCGAACTCAGCTTCACCGATCCGGGGGAAGACAACCTCAACCGCGGCGGACACCTTGGACCCGCGGACCCGGGCCGGCAGCGCGCGGGTCGCAGCCGCAATGACGCCGGGCACGATAACGCTCTGGCACTCGCAGTTGCGCACGATAAACCCGTTGGCGACGTAGATGCCACTGCTTGTCTGTAGTGTGTAGACATGGCCCCGCCACGGAAACCGCTCAATGCCGATGACATCGTCCGCCGCTACCTCGCCGGGGAAAGTATCTCCGCTCTCACCCGAGCCGAGCGGGTGGGCAAGGAGCGCATCCGCGAGATTCTCGATGCTGCTGGCGTGGAGCGCCGCGACGCCGGGACGGCTGTAGCGTTGTCGCGGTGGGGTGGAGGAGTGGATGTCTCGGCCGCCGAGGTAGCCACCCTCTACCGGTCCGGCTTGCCCGGCACCGAGGTCGCGCAGCGACTCGGGGTCAGCGTCTCGACGGTGTCTCATCTTCTCGACGAGCAAGGGGTTCCCCGGAGGAGCCCCGCCGAGGATGCCGTTGCGAAGTTTGTTCGCACGACCGGTGTGACGGCGGAGGAGGTAGCGCGCCGCTATCTGGGCGGCGAATCGGAGAAGGCGCTTGCCGAAGCGCTCGGCGTGTGGCGCAGCACGATCCGAATCGTCTTGACCGAGCAGGGAATCGCGGCCAGGGGCCGCAGCGACGCGCTGGAAGTGCGTTTGGCGCAACTCAGCGTCGAGGAGCGGAAGAGGCTGGCCAGCTTCGCCAACACTGCGCGGCGCGGACAGAGAGCTAGCACACGGGAAATGACGGCCAAGGCGGTCGCCAGGGTTGATAATCCGTGCTGGACCGGGCTGGGCGAGGCGGAGATCGCGGAGCTCCTGAGTGCTCACAGCTTGGCGGTGGAACCCCAGCGCGCCGAAGGCCCATACAACATCGACGTCGCCACTTGGCCGGTCGCCGTAGAAGTCCACCGACACACGACCCACCCGATGCGTCAGACCCGTATACGTGAGCGTGCGGTATACCTCGCCGATCAGGGGTGGAGGGTGCTCTACGTCTGGTGCTACCGCAGCGCCGCCGGTCAGTGGTGCTTCTCCGACGCGGCGGCGGAAGAGGTCGTCACCCACATTCAACGCGCCCAGGCCGATCCAACCTCGGTTCGTGAGTACCGGGTGGTTCGGTGTACCGGTCAGGACGCTCCCTGACCGAGTGGTCACGCGCACCATCTCCCCGGAGTAGGGCGCTCGGAACGCCGCCTCGACGTCCGGAGCGTGAACCGGCGTATCTGCCGGGAAGCAGTTAATTCGCTGGTGGAGCGGTAGAGAGGGGTCGCGCGGCCGGTCGGCCAGGTCCACGGCAGTGAGCAGGACCCATGCGCCGGCGCCCTGAGGGTTCCTCCGGTCGTCGTCACGGCCTTTCCGGACGTAGTCCATCTTCGGGAGCTGGTAGGGGACGTTCGCGGGGATCGTCTGGCCGTCAGCGTGCCGGTGTGAGGGGCGGGCGTCAGCGCCGTTAGTGGCCTGCCAGCCCTTGGCATCCGGCGCCCGATCCTTCGCCTCCTTGGCAACCGCTTCGGTGATCCGCTCGACCTTGTCCCGGATGACGCCAGCAGCGAGGCGCTTCGCCAGGCCGGGGTTGATACGGGCTCTTGTTCGCGCCATGGCGGGTACGGTGCCCGGCGCCTCGGCTTACTGTCTTGCTTCCCCAGCAAGGCTTGGCCGCGCGGCCCGCCGCTGTCCCCAACTTCGCCGCTCCTGAAGCGTCGGTGGAAACTCCTACGCTCGAAGCATGGCTACCGCCCAGCCCTCGCTGGATGACCGAATCGCCGGTGTGCCAACCTGGTCGCCACCAACAGTGGTTACGCGTCTCGTCTACGTCCAAGGGCTCGCCTTTCCAAGGGATCGGCGAGCACAAGGTACGCATCTGCCCAGTAGCTCAGGGCTCTCTGGAGGGCAGCTCAGCGCTCCACCCGGGCAGTCGCGTTCCTGAACGGCTGGGATGTCCCGTGCACGGGCGAGGGTGTCCCGTGCTTCGCGCAGCCTTCCCATACACGCGTAGTCGAGCGCCAGCGTGCTTGCTAGCATCACCTCGGTTTGCCCGCCTGCTCGTGCGGCGAAGAAGAGACCGCGCTCCGCGTGCTGGACGGCCGCTTCCAGATCATTCGCCCAGTAGGCCGCCGCTTGCCTCGTCTTGCACACCCAGGCGCACAGGGCATCGTTCCCAGCTTCTTGCGCGAAATGCCACGCGGTGAGTGTGAGCCGCGGTCGCATCGACCCGCCCCAGGTCTGTGCAACGCATGACGGGCGCCTTCAGCGACCACCCCGAAACGTAGCCGTCAGAAAACGATCACGAGAATGCTGGTGTCCTTCTCGACAGAATCGCCGCACATATCGGCCACCGTGGGCCCTCCGGCCGGGTCGGATTTGTAGAGCCAGGGGACGACCTCCGAGGGCCGCCGGCCCATCGGCAGACCTAGTGCCCGTCTTACCTACTCGAGGATCACCGCTACATCAGCATCAGAAAGCGTCTCCAGAACAATATCAATATATCTGGCTGGACCTGTTTCGGTGTCCACAACTCTTGATAGGTGCCGTTCGGCGACGGCGAAGTCCAACCAGCGCAGATGCACTGGCGATCCATCCGCCCTAGGCAGGCGACGCAGGCAATCAAAAAGCGCCATGAAGTTCGACCCGAAATAGCCTCCCGGCCCGTGCACAGCCTCTCCTATCGCACAGAAAAAGCTGGCCAGGTCCACTATGCCTCGACCGTCCAGTACTATGCCCCGGCCAACGGGCCGTACAGAGATTCTGCTGATTCGAGCGACCTCCACCCAGCCCTCACGTCGCCCAATGGGAATGCTCCACCACTGATTAGTATCCGCCGGCGGGGCCACCCGCCACGATTCCCATACAGACCTCGCCCCGGCGTGCGGCAGCCAGCTTACAGTCGCCTGCACGTTTCCAGCACACGCGCCAGGCGAAGCAAGCGCGATTTTTACGTTCCACAGATCATATCCACCAATACTATTCCCGTCTTCATTTAGGATCTCAAGGTTGACGTCACCCGGAAGATTCAGCGGCTCATCGTAGTGCCACTCCCACTCAGGAGACGTCTTGAGCCCGTGGACGGCGAGCGAAAGCCGATAACTCGGCGTTTCGTCTGGACGCTCGAAATTCTCATAAGATGAGCGATTGCCAACGAAAAAGCCATCCATATCAGCGAACTCCAATATGGAGCCCACCGCATCGGGCGCGCGGAGCTTGTACTTGACATCCGCCACCGTTAACATTTCCCTCTAATCGACCTGATCGAGATTACTGATCTCCACACTCTTTGGGGAATGCCTCTATTTTCGTGTAATGATTCGATGTATATCCATAGTCGCCCCACTTATTAGGGCCGAGGATTCTGTAGTTGTCCGGGTGTCTCGTATTCATCATACTCGGGACCTCCCACTCGGGAGAACCGGGGAAGTTCGCCGCATCATCCTTACCCCACTTCCTCTTGTAGGGGAGGGGCGTACGTCTGCGTTCTCCCGTCCAGACTTCCTGAGCGTTGCCGTTCATTCTCGGCGTTCCCCGTCCGTTGACGATGTTATCGAACTCGTCCCGAGCCCAACCTGGCACATCGTTATGAGTGAGAACAGCATTTTTGCCAGCGAGGACATAGTAAGTGTGCAGGCTCTCGACGGTCAGGTTGTGTACCCGTTGACGAACCGTCCATGACTGAACAGCGGCGACTTGGACATATGTGCCGGCAGAGGTTTGCAACCACATGCCGGGCTGCAGTTGGCCAGCGCCGACCCACTCGCGCAGGGCGGGCGCCCAGAACGGGTGACTGCTGGTGGCGGTGATGTCGTCGGTCGCAGTACCACTGTCGCCATCGATGTCTACAGTGATCTTGACGAGGTGCTTCGTCCCCTCGCCGGTGATCAACGTGGTGACCGGCTTGGCGCCCTTTTCCCCGGTGACGGGGTTAGCGGCCAGGACGAGATCGCCGACCTTGATGGTCTCGATGGGCTTGTGGCTGCCGTCGGCCATCAGCACCTTGGTGCCGGGTACGAAGCTGTTGCCGCCCGGCATGCAGCTGCCCGTGTCCAGGCCGGGTGGGACGTTCGGCGGCAGGTCGGGGGCAACGTCATCGAGGATGGCGTCAACGATGGAGTCGGTCGTCGTTTCTGTGATGTCTTCGACGACGTCCTTCTTCCAGCCGTCGGAAGAGTCGCCGCGCCCGATAGAGGAGGAGTCGGAGTAGTCGACGCCGGAGTGCCCGCTGTAGCTGTCCTTGCAGGGGCCGGTGCGGCACTGCTCATCGATCCGTTCCTGCCTGGTTTTCCTGGGGGGCAATGAGCTGCTGATGCTATTTCTGGACGAGCCCGTGGAGAGCTGCTTCTTCGGCTGCGTCGGCTTCTTCTCGGGTGTCTTGGGTTTCTTCACCTCGGGCGAGCAGTTGCGGGTGCAACGCCGCTCGCTGGGCTTGTCCAGGTCTCGGGCGCGGCCCGCCTGGTCATCGTCATCACCGTCTGATCCGTCGCGGTCCTTCTTGCAAATGGTCTTCTTGCAAACCTTGCCGGGGGTGCCGGTGCCGTCCTTCTTCCCAGTGCCGGTGCCGTCCTTCTTCCCAGTGCCGGTGCTGGTGCCGTTCTTCTTGCCGGGGGTGCCGTTCTTGCAGGCCTTGCTCTTGCAGGTGCCTCCGCCCCCACCATCGCCCCATCTGTTGGAAACAGTACGGTCGGTGGTCTCATACTGCTTTTTGGCTGGCGCGACGGCGCGGTCGTAGAACGCCCGCTCGCTCTTGCCGCGTTCTTCGTAATGGCGTGCCGCGTTGCATGCACGACCGCCCCAGCCGCCGTTGCAGTAGTTGTCGGACCATCCTTTCTTGAACCCTGGTGCGGGCCTCTCGGGGAATTCGACCTTTATGTGAATGTCGTGGCCGGACGGGTCCTTTTCGCCGAGCGGGTCGCCTTGACCGTAGAGGTAGCGGTTGAGCCGGTTGGACGGGTCCGGGGACAGCGTCCAGTCGTCGCGGGAGGCGAATCCGCCGGTGCCCGGCACATACCAGCGGGCGTGCATGTTGACCTTGCCGGTGTCGGGGTCGGTGTACTCGCCTTGGTAGCCGAGCGAGCGCTGGGTGCCGGTGCGGGCGATCGGCTCGCCGAAGGGGCTGTAGGCGACCGAGTCGACCAGCGCGGTGCCGGAGTAGGTGGCCACCACGTCGTCGTGCTGGTCGGACATCACGCCGAGCGCGGGACCGGTGCCCTCTTGGAGGCTGAGCAGCCGGCCGTAGGGGTCGCGGCCGTACTTGGCGGTGATGGCGCCGGTCTGGTCGGTGACGGTGGTGATGTCGTTGGCCAGGCCGGAGTAGGTGAAGCGGTTCTCGCTGGTGCCTTGTGTGCGGGCGGTCAGGCGGCCGAGCGCGTCGTAGGTGTAGGTGGCCTCGCCGTCGCTGATGAGCCGGTCGAAGGCGTCGAAGACGAGGTTGCGGGTGGTGGTGCCGGTGGTCTGGGTCGCGAGGGTGCCGCGGGGGGTGTAGGCGTAGGTGCTTCCGGCGCCGGACAACAGCCGGTTGCGTTCGTCGTAGGTGAAGGTCTGGTCGCCGGCCTTGGTCCGGTTGCCGGCGGCGTCCCAGGCGTAGGTGGTGAGGTTGCCGTTCGGGGCGGTCCAGGAGGTCAGCCGGCCGGCGTGGTCGTAGCCGTAGGTGTTGCCGCCCTCGCCTGCGGTGCCTTCGGTGGTTTTGGAGACGAGCTTGTCGTCTTTGTTCCACCCGTAGGTGATCTTGGCGAGCTGGGTGCCGGTGCTGTTCTTGAGGGTGTGCGTGGCTGGCCGGCTGAGCGGGTCGTAGGTGAGGTCCTGGCTGTTGGCGGGACTGGTGGAGGTCAGCGAGGTGAGCCGGTTGTTCTTGTCGTAGCCGTAGGTGAAGCCGCGTCCGGTGACGGGGTCGGCGGCGGTGGCCAGGCGGAGGTTGTCGTCCCAGGTGAAGGTCGCGTTGCCGGAGGAGTCGGCGCGGGTGCGCGGATTGCCCAGATCGTCGTAGGTGAAGGCCGCGATCGGGATCTGGGGGACGCCGCGGGTGACCTTGGTGAGCAGGCTGCGGTCGTTGTATTCGAGGGAGTAGTCGCCGATGCCGATCTGACGGCCGGCGGGGTCGTAGCGGTAGGTGCGCTCGGGGGTGGCTACCGGGGCGCCTTGGCCGGTCTCCTTCGTCATCCGGCCCAGCGCGTCGTGGTGCCGGTCGATGCGGATGCCGCCCGGCTGTTGCACGGTGGTGAGGTTCCCGGCCGCGTCGTAGGACTGGGTCCAGGTGCGGTCCGCTAGGTTCGGGTGTGCGGTGGTGGACGGCTCGGTGATCGTCTCGACCAGCCCGAGCGTGTTGTAGGCGGTCCACACGCTGTTGCCGCGCCCGTCGGTGCTGCGCGTTGGGGCTCCGGTGGCGTCGTAGCCGAACGTCGTGGTGATGGACTCACCGGCGGATACCGGCTCGACCAGTTCGGTCAGCAGGTTGGTGGCGTCGTAGGCGCGGGTGGTGAGGTGTCCCTCGCCGGAGGTGGTGCGCACCAGGTTGGAGTTCGCGTCGTAGCCGTAGCCGGTGGTGCGCAGCGTGGATCCGTTGGTGTCGAGGTCCTTGCGCGTGGTCAGTCGACCGGCCAGGTCGTATTCGGACGCGCTGGCGTAGCCGAGCGGGGTGGTGGTCTTGGTTGTCCGTCCGGCCGCGTCGTAGCCGAACGTGGTCTGGTAGCCGAGCGGGTCGGTGATCGTGGTGACCTCGCCGGCCGCGTTCGGCAGGTAGGCGGTGGGTTTGCCGATGGGCGGTGTCGTGGTGGTCAGGAAGCCGGCGTCGGTGTAGGCGAACTTGGTGGTGTACGCGGCCGCCGCCGGGCGGCGTTCGACCATCGTCTGGGTGATCATGCGGCCCAGGTCGTCGTAGGTGGCCTGGGTGCGGGCGCCGGTCGGGTCCACGTGTGCCAGCGGCTCGCCGACCAGGTCGTATTCGGTGACCCACTGGCCCGCCGGCTGGCTGTCGATCGCCGGGTCGGTGATGCGGACCTGGTTGCCGAGCGCGTCGTATTCGGCGGTGGTGCTGTGACCGCGCGGGTCGGTGATCTTCGTGAGCTGGCCGGCCGCGTTGTAGGCGTAGGACTGTTGCGGGACGAGCTGGGTGCCGCCCGGCGGCGTGTAGGCGGTCCCTGCCACGCTCGTGACTCGTCCTAGCCGGTCGTAGGCGGTGGTGCTTTGGCGGCCTTCGGCGTCGATGACGTGGGTCTGGCGGGCCGCGCTGTCGTAGCCGTAGCGGGTGGTGGGGCGTGCCTGTGTGGTGGTCCCGCCGCGCTCGACGGTGACCGTGGGCAGCTGGACCTCGACCAGCCGGCCGTGGGCGTCGTAGCGGTGACTGGTAGTGAAGTCGGCGGGCGTGACGCCGCTGACGTTGCCGCGCGGATCGACGACGGCGGTGACCAGGCCGCGATCGTCCACCGTCCAGGCGGTGGTCAGGTCCGTTTCGCCGTTCTCGACGGTCTGGCGGACGAGCTGGTTCTCCTTGTTGTAGGCGAACTCCACGCTCTCGGCCCGCGTCGTCCCCGCCGCCGTCAACGTCTGCTTGACGAGGCTGTCGTTGGCGTCATAGACGTTGCTGACCTTGCGGGCCAGCCCCGCCGGGTCGAACGTGGACGAGGTCAACCGGCTGGCCGCATCGTGGGCGAAGGTGGTCTGGGCCGCGGGCGTGGCGAGAGTGGCTAAGTGGCCGGCCGCGTCGTAGGTCCGGGCCTCCAGCACCACGTCCTTGACCGTGGTGGCGCTGTTGAGCTTGACGTCGTCGGCGATCACCTGCGACAGCAGGTCGTCGGCGAAGTAGGTGTAGGACGTTTTGCGGCCCATGGCGTCGACCTGAGCCGCCAGGCGTCCGCCGGGATCGTAGGAGTACGACTGCAGCACGATCTCCCGGGCCGGCTGCGGGTTGACCGGGCTGCCCGTCCAGTTCTTCAACGTCCGGGTGTACAGCTCCCCGCGCTTGGTGTAGGTGTAGCCGAACACCGAGCCCAGCTCGTCCGTCACCGACGCAGGGGCTCCCGTGTTGTCCCAGGTGGTGCGGACCACACCGCCCTCCGGCCCGGTCACCGTTTCCGTGCGGCCGAAGGCGTCGTAGGTGTAGGTGACCGTCCGCTCCGGATCGCCCCCGGTCAGGTCCGCCACCGTGTCGGTCAGCTTGTTGCCATCCGGATCGTAGATGTGGCGGGTCTCAACGGTGTGCGTCTTGCCGGTGATCTCGTTCTTGACCGGGGCGCCGGTGTGCTTCACCAACTGGCCCAGCGCGTCGTAGGCCAGGGCGGTCTTCACCCCGTCGGGGAAGGCCTGGGAGATCTCGGTGCGGGATGTTGGTCGGCCTAAGGGGTCGTACTCGTACCTGGTGACCAGCCCTTCCGGCTCCACCTGCTCGGCCAGGTCGCCAGCGGCGGTGTAGCGCTGCTCCCACACGTTGCCCCGCGCGTCCGTCCGGGTCTTCACCAGCCCGGCCGGAGTGGGCCCACCACCGACGGCAGGTTCGCTGCCGTCGGTGTAGCTGATGGTCAGGGAGCGGCCGTTGGGGAAATCGAGCGTGACCGGGGTGGTCTGCTTGATCTGCTCGCCGTAGGCGTTGTACTCGAACGTGGTCGCGTAGGTGTTGTCGGTGGCAGAGGAGGACCGACCGTCGCGGGTAATGGTCAACCGGTCATTGCGCAGGTCGAAGTTGTCGTTGTTGTTCAGGTAGTACGTCGCGTAGCTGGTCTGGCAGCTGTTGGCACTGCGGCAGGTGGTCTGACTGATCACATTGCCGCGCTTGTCGTTGCTCAGCTTCGCGGAGTTGTCGTTGGCGTCCCATATTTGCGCCAGGAGGCCACCCACGTCGTACTGATAGGTCGTCTCCTGGCCCAGCTGATCGGTTCGCTTGACGAGTCGGTAGCCGCGCCAGGGGTCGTGGACGGTGCTCAGCTTTTCGTTACTCGGGTCGGTCACCGTGACCGTGGACGTGCGCGAGGTCTTGTCGTAGACCGGCTCACCGATCTGCCAGGTGCCGCCGTTCTGGTCGGCGTGGGTCTTGAGGCGGTCGGTGGCCGCATCGTAGGTGTTGCTGGCCCATACCCTGCCTGCGGGCGAGGTGACCTTGGTCAGCTTGTTGCGAGCATCGGTGCGGGCCGCGGCGTAGTGCGCCTGGACCTCGGCCTGCGTGAGCGCCCGGTCGTACAGCGCCGGCTCGTCGAGCTGGCCGTCAAGGGCGAAGTTGCCGGTGCTGCCGGCGGGCATGCGCCAGTTGAGCGGACCGGTAGCGAAGCGCGCCTCCTCCTGCCACTCCAGGGTGCGTGGCGTCGACAGGCTGCCGACCAGCTGTCCGTCCAGATGGAGCCGATCGGTGCCGTTGTCCGCGGTCAGCACCACATGGTGCCATTGGCCGTCGTTGACCGGTGCCGTAGTGGTGATCGGCGTGAACCACTCGGTGTCTTCTTCGGAGTCGGTCGGCAGGAACTGGGCACGCAGCTTGCCGTCGGTGCCGATGTAGATGGCCGAGGCGGCGGATCCGGCCAGGCCAGCCGAGAAGATTGTTCCGGCCCTGGTGGTCTTGAACCACGCCTCCACCGAGGCTTGTCCTGCCAACCGGCCGACCACGTTGGGCGACGTCTTCATGCTGCCGCCGTTGAAAGCGGCCGAGCCGTCGGCGGTGCCGATCAGCGCGCCTGGTTGCGCCAGTGTCGTGCCATCACTGGTCAAGGTGCCCGCGCCTGCGCCCCAGCCCAGATCGGCCGCCTGCGTGCCGGAGGTCTCGTTCAGCCGCCAGTACCCGTACGGGAGCGCGTCCAGCACGGCGGCGCGGTAGTTCGAGCCGCTGCCATAGTCGTAGCGGGTACAGATCGGCTCGGCGGCAGGGGCGCACACCGACGTCAGGCGATCGGCTTCGTAGGTGTACGTCCACGTCAGCGCGGTGCCGTCGACAGGATCGGTGGACACGCTGGTGACGTGGTTTCCGGTCCAGACAAAGCGCAGGGAGCGATCGCCCCCGGCGGTCACGGCAGAGAGCTTGCCGGCCGTGTCGTAGGCCAGGTCCTGGCTCCGCCCACGAGCATCAGTGATCTTGGTTAGGCGGCCATTCGCGTCGAACAGGTAGGACGTAGAGGACTTGTCCATCAGTCGCCAGCCACCGCCGGTTTGTGCGGCGAGGGTGGCGTACATGCCCGACGGCGGCTGGAAGGTGCCATCCCCGTTCGCGCCGAACCGCAGCACCCGCCCATCCGGCCAGGTCACCAGCAGCGCCGGATCGTCCTGGACGATCTTCATATCCCACCGGGCCGACCAACCCGCTCCGAACATGCCGCTGCTGCGCGGGTCGAAGGTGTTGTAGGAGCGGACCAACGACAGCGGCGGCCCTACCACCGCCACTTGCGCATCCGTCACCGTGGTTGTGTAGTTCCCAGTGACCTGGTCGAACTCCTGCCCATCCGGCCCACGCGCCGCGAGCCGGGAACTCACCACCGGCTGGCGCACCCCCGTGGTGAAGGAGATCGCGCTCGACAAAGTCTGGGCCACGGTGCCGCGGTCCTTGACCGTCACCTGCCAGAAGTACTGCCTGCCCCACATTAGCTTGGCTGCGGGCACCCGCCAGTAGTAAACGTCGCTCTGCACGCTGGAGGAGAAACATCCCGACAGCATCGAGCCGTCATTGCAGACCTTGAAGGTGTAGTCCATGCCGTTGGCGCTGTCGGCCTTTACCAGCAGCAACGGCGTCAGCGTGTCAACCAGCGCCCAATCCAGGGGGAACCGATCCTCGATCACCGGCACGCAACATGCGGCCTCCGCCAGCTCAGCGCGCAACGTCCCGCCAGGAAGTACCCGTTCACCCCGCCGGTCCGACGGCTCGTCGTCGGACCGCTGCTCCAGCGGCAGCGCCCCCTTCAGAGGCTTTTCGCGATCTTCATTCCCCCGACCGGTGCTCGCCGCCGTCGATGCGACGGACGCTTGCGTCGACGACCGCACCAGCGACGGCAGCGTCGTCGTGGACCCGAAAGCCTGCTGCGGCGTTTCAGGCGGATTCTGCAAGCCATCGGCCGTGGCCGGTAAGGGCTGCAGCATCAGCAGGCCGGGCAACAAGCTCAGGAGAATGGCGGCCACAATGGCAGATGCACGCCCAGAACGTACCCATACCAAACTCCGACGCATACGCCGTCACGCTCCGAACCACAACGAGGGACACCCGTGGGTGTCAGACGTCGCTCCACCCCACCCGGCAGGGATTCTGACTCGTGCGGCCCTGGAGCACTGACCAAACGGGCAAAGCGTAACTTTGCCATGATCAGGCAACAAGATCCATTTCTGCTACCAAACAAGTACGGATTGTCACTTACCGGACAAACAGCCCAACGGTGGAGCGCGGGATGTCGTTCTCCGGAACGTCGGAGGACCCGTCAGGCGTGGTGGGCCCGACGCCGCCGGCATGGGGTCGTCTGTTGCTGAGTGCAGTCCGCTGACGCTCCAGATAACGATCGTTCAATGAAGCTGCCAGCAGCGCACTGCAAGATCAACAGCCAGCTTGCCCCGCCTCGGCAGTACCCGCCTCCACCACCTAGCGGGTCTCTCCGGCCACTTCTGTGGCACCCTGCTCAAGGTTGCGCCGGACGGCTCGAGTCGTTGGGTGGCTGGGCCCAGCACTAGCTCGCGGTCGGCGAGGGTGGCCTCGAGCAGGGGGATGGCCCGGTCCAGATCTCCGCCGACTCGTAGGCATTGGCCAGGTCGTTGCGCGAGGTCAAGGTGACAGGGTGATCGATGAGACCGCGTAAGGGGTGATCGCCGCCGTCGAGGCCGTGTACGCTCGGTGAGCGCGGCCGTTCCAAGCCCACTCCACCCGTTGTGGGAAACGACATCCTGCTCCGCCGCTGGGCTATTTGTCCGGTAAGCAACGTGCCCGGAACGGGACCATCCCCGCGTGCGCGGGGAGCACGCAGAAGTTCGCTGAACTTGCGGTTGACGCCGGGGACCATCCCCACGGGCGTGGGAACGCTCGCGCCACCCGGGCGGGTCGGACTTCCAGACCGGCTCACCCCCACGGGCGTGGGGAAACGCGGTGAGCCTCGATCCCTACTCCTAGCCACGTCCGGATCACCCCCACGGGCGTGGGGAGCGCTTCTCCCGTCCGCGCCGTGCCCCTCTCGCTGTCGGATCACCCCTACGTGGGGGTGAGCCGGCGGCGCAGGAGGCGCTGGCGTCGGCGGTGCACCGGTCCCCGTGCCCGTGGGGTGAGCCGGCCTGCGCCTACCCACGTCCTCCGCACCCTCAACCGGCCCCCACGCCCGTGGGGGTGAGCCGGGTATGTCCGCCGAATTTCGGTATGGACAGCTCCGGTCCCCACGCCTGTGGGGGTGAGCCGCTCAGGTCGGCCGACCTGACGTCCGGCATAGCCCCGCCCCACGCTTGTGGGGGGTGAGCCGCCACGCCGATCACCGTGACGAGCATCTCCCTCCCGGTCCCCACGCTTGTGGGGGTGAGCCGCTGGAGCGGCAGTCCGGGGTCGCGCGGCAGATCGGCCAGTCCACCCTTGATCCGGCCCCACTCCTCCACGCCCCCAGGCGTCACGCTCTGGCCGTGCGGCCCCGTGGCGACTACCCCCTTCCGCGCCTCATAGGCTCAGCTGGTGCTGACCTTCGCCTTCGACGTCGGAGAGACCATCGTCCGCGACGACCGCTACTGGGCGTCGTGGGCCGACTGGCTCGGCGTCCCTCGCCACACCCTCTCCGCTCTCGTGGGTGCCGTTGTCGCGCAGGGCCGGGACAACGCCGACGCTCTCCGCCTGCTCCGCCCCGGCATCGACATAGCCGCCGAGTACGCAGCGCGCGAGGCCGCAGGCCACGGCGAGCACATCGATGAGGCAGATCTCTATCCCGACGTCCGGCCAGCGCTGACCGCGCTGCGCGCAGCCGGGCATCGCCTGCTGATCGCCGGGAATCAGACGGCTCGCGCCGCCGAGCTGCTGCGCGCGCTTGACCTCCCGGTCGATGCGATCGCTACATCCGGCGAGTGGGGTGTCGCCAAGCCATCGCCTGAGTTCTTTGCTCGGCTGATCGAGTTCGCCGGAGCCGACCCCGATCGGATCGTCTACGTCGGCGACCATCCGGCCAATGACATCACACCTGCCAAGGCCGCCGGCCTCCGGGCCGCGCACATTCGGCGTGGGCCATGGGGACATCTCTGGGCCGACGAGCCGGTAGCAGCGGCGGCCGACTGGCGCATCACCACGCTGACCGACCTGACGGACATCGCCGCCAAGTAACTTGGATAGGCCCCGCCCAACATCTGGGCAGAGCTGTCATCGGGTCGCTACAGTCCGAGATGAACGCCTCGCACTGGAGCCCCCATGCCTTCAGCCCCCCGCGGCGGGATAGGCCGACGCATCGCCTACCACCGAAGCGTCGCCCGTCTGACTCAACAGCAACTGGCCGACGCCGCAAACATCCATGTGGGCACCCTGCGAAAGATCGAACGTGGGGCACGCGGCGCGGGCGACGGCATCATCGAAGCGATCGCAGCCGCCCTCGGCATCGACCCGTCCCTGTTGCTGGCCGACCGGACGCAGGCCAGCTCCAGCATTCGGGCGGCAATCCCGTCCCTGTCGACCGCGATCGCGGCCTACGACTTGCCCAGCGACGGCCCCGTCCGGACCCTGCCTCAGCTGCGCGCGGCCGTCGGCGAGGCCGTGACATGGAGGCTCGCCGCCCAGTACGTGCAGATCACCCGCCACCTCCCGGACCTGCTCGTTGAGCTCTTCCGCGCCCTCCAGGTCGTGCCGACCGAGCAGCGGCCCGACATCGCCCGCCTGGCCATCTCCGCATGCCGTTCAGCTGACGCCGTCGCGTACAAGTTCGGCGCCTACGACCTGTCGGCCAGGCTCATCGACCTGATGCGCTGGGCGGCGCCGCAGGCGGACGATCTCGTCCTGGACTCCACCATCGCCTACGTCCGCACGGAGACGTTCTTCGCCGCAGACGCCCACGAGCACGGCCTGCGCGCGCTGGAGATTGCCGTCGACGCCGCCGCGCCACCCGACGATCTGGCCAGCATCGCCGCCCGCGGCGCGCTCCATATGCGTGCGGCGGTCATCGCAGGTCGTGCCGGCGACGTGGACGCGGCCGACACCAACCTCGCCGAAGCTCGCAGTCTGGGCGACCGGATACCTGAGGCGATCTACTCGGGTACAGCGTTCGGGCCGTCCTCCGTGCGCATCCACGAGGTGTCCGTTGCCGTGAGCCTCGGCGGCGAGCACGTCCACCGCGCCTTGGAAGCCGCCCGCCAATGGGCGCCGCCGGTCGAGCTCCCCGCCGAGCGCAGGTCCGGCTTCTACATCGAGCTCGCTCGCGCCCAGCTGTGGTCGGGACTGCCCGATGACGCGTTCGAGTCGCTGAAGGTCGCAAGGAAGATCGCGCCGCAACACACCCGTGATCATCGGTGGGTGCGCGAGGACGCCGCCACGCTGCGCAGACTGAAGCGCGCCGACGCTGAGAGCCTCACCAGCTTCGCCGAGTGGTGCCACGCCACCTGATGTAGGTGGTAACCCTCGCTGGGTCACTTGTGGACCTGCCCGAGTAACAGCATCTGACTGTCAAGACGACGGTCATCGATGGGTCCGACTCCATGAGCGAGCCAGCAGCGCACACAGCGGCTGCGCCGATCCCTGTGCGCGACGCGATCAGCATCGCGCGCCTGCACGGCCTGGCCTGCATCGACTGCGGCGCGGTCAACAAACGGCTGCGGCCCGTGGGGGACGTGTTGCATCGAGGGCGCCTCTGGCCAGCCGTTGCCTGCAACACCCACGTCCACGGATATATGCCACCCCAGGGCCAGACGACGTCACCGCCAGCCCAAGGACTTGATCAGGAAATGAGGCTCCTGACCCATGACAACCATATCGCCGAACGCAGTGTCGCCCTATGACTCCCGATGATCCGGAAGGTGCCACCACTCCCGATGCAGCCGCCGAGGCGCCAGTGCCGTTCACCGCCGTCAGGCCGTCGATCCCCCGCGTGTATGGCCGATGGCAGGGAGGCCGAGACCCTCATGGGCAGTGGCGGGGCGGGAAGGACACTTTTGCCCCTGATCGGGCTATCGCGGACCTCGTCGTCGAGAAGGTCCCGGGGTTCGAGGACGTGATCTGGCAGAACTGGGCGTTTCTCAAGCGCGCGGTGGGACACCTCGCCAAGGAGGCCGGCGTCCAGCAGTTCATTGACATCGGCCCTGGTCTGCCTGTCGATGGGGAACCCCTCCTGCCCGACATCGCCCGCAAGTACCAGCCTGAAGCCTCCTGGCTAGCGGTAGACAACGACCAACAGGTGCTCGTGCGATGGCGGCAAGAGCTCGACCGGGGCGATGACCGCTTGCAAGTGATGTTCGGCGACCTGCGTGATCCCGCCCGCATCCTGGCGAACAGTCAGCGGTTCCTCAACCTGTCGCGGCCCACGGCAGTTCTCATGGGTGCGGTAGTGCATTTCGTGCTGGATGAGGACGGGCCCGCCGACATCATGCGGACCTTCCGGGACACTCTTGCCCCGGGAAGCCGTCTGGTGCTCACCCACGCGACGGCTGACGGAGCGAAGGACGACGCCAAAGCCGGCGTGAAGGAGGCAGCGGAGGAGTACACCGACGCGGTCGCGCGCATCACTCTGCGGTCGTATGACCAGGTCGCCGCGCTGCTCGACGGGTGGACCCTGCGGGAGCCCGGCTTGGCCAAGACCGTGGACCTGCTCGTCCCGGAGGACGGCCTGATCTATGCCGCGGATGCGCCGCACGCGTGGGCTGCCGTGGCAGTGGTGTCCCGAGAGTGAGCTCCGTACGGCCGGTGGGCGCTGATGTCAGCTACCGGCGGCCGAACGGTTCGTGAGTTCAACGGCCCTGACGGGGGCCCATCTGTTCCTATCCATCCCTCTCCCTCACAGGATTCGCCATTCCATGAGACGACTACGGATAGTCATATTGGCGCTACTCTTCGCGGTGCTGTGCGGGTGTGGAAGTCCCGCCACCAATGCGGGCACCGCCAAGGGCCTTGGCCCCACCAAGGCCCTCACGACCGTCACGGTCGGGATCATGCCGATCCCGGACTGCGCCACCATCCTCCTCGCCCAGGCACGGCACTACTTCGAAGCCGAGGGGCTCAAGGTCGAGACGGTCACCGTCCAGGGCGGCGGCACCGCGCTGCCGCAGTTGGAGAACGGCAGCCTCCAATTCTCGATCATGAACTACCCGGCTGCCGTGATGTACGAGCAGGCCAAGCCCGAAAAGATGAAGATCGTGGCCCCCGCCTACCAGGCCAAGCCCGGCACGTTCGCGCTCATGGTGCCCAAGAACAGCCCCATCCGGAGCTTGACGGACCTGCGCGGTCGCCACTTCGGAGTGGCGACCTTCAAATCGATCAGCACCGTCACCACAAAGGCCGCCCTGAAGCTCGCGGGATTGACCGAGCGCGACGTCACGATGTCCGAGACGCCGCTGCCGGACATGATCGTCGCGCTGGAGAACGGGCACCGCGACGTGGCGTGGATGACCGAGCCCTACATCACTCTCTACGGCCAGAAGGCCGGCGGACGGGTGCTGTATGACGTGATGCAGGGCCAGACCGAGGGTCTGCCCATAGCGGGCTGGGCCACCCCCACCGACTACGCCAAGAACAACCCGGAGCAGGTCGCCGGCTTCCCACGCGCCGTGATGAAAGCACAGTTTGACGTCGCCATGAACGAGCAGTTGGTCAGAAGCACCCTGCCCGACTACACGAAGATCGACGCGGAGACAGCCGCCACCATCACGCTGGGCGATTTCCCCACCAACCTGCACCCCAACCGTATCCAACAGGTAGCCGACCTCATGCTGGAGTACGGGGAGATCGGCGCCCCCATCGACGTCCGCGCGTTCCTGCTGCCACTGCCGGCGCTGACCCACACACCGGCGCCGCCCCCGCCGCCATCGCCGCCGTCCCTGCCCTCCTCCCCTGAGGCGGTGTCGGCCTCATGACCACACACCACCCGATCGGCCAGGCGCCCACCGATCCGGGCACAAGCGCTGATCAGAAACCTGACCCGCCGAGGCTGCCGCACCGCGACCGCTCCCGCGCCTACTTCGCTCGCACCGCCGCGGATCTCGACATCGACCCCTTCGACCTCGTCCAGCTCTTGATCGACAGCGTGCCGGATGTCGCCGCCCTGCACGCCGCGGTCCACCTGGAGGTCTTCGAGCAGCTCGCGGACCAGGAGATGACCAGCGACGAGTTGGCGCAAGCGTGTGAGGCCCACCCCGGCGCGATGCGGCGGCTGCTGCGCTGGCTGCACGCCAGCGAGTTCATCGCCTGCAGCAGAGGCCGCTACCAGCTCACCGACCTGGGGCGCGTCCTCACCCGAGACGCCGAGCGGTCGCAGCGGCACGCGGTGCTGGTCACCGGCTCCTCCTACTGGTGGGAGATGGCCGGCAACCTGGCCGAGACCGTCCGGCGCGGCCACCCGGCACCCGCCAACGGCCTGGCCCCGTACAGGTACCTGGCCCAGCGTCCGGCGCTGGGCGAGGAGTTCGACCGGTTCATGCTCGCGCGCAGCGCCGCGGTCGGCCGGGACCTGGCCGCCCTCGACGACTGGGCGCACGTGCGCACCGTCGCCGACCTCGGCGGCGGGATGGGCGGCGTGCTGGACGCCCTCCTGGACGCCTTCCCGCATCTGGACGGCATCCTCGCCGACCGCACCGACGTCCTCGACCGCGCCCAGGAGTATCTGACCGAAGGGGGCCTGGCCGGCCGCGTGAAACTGGCCCCGGGGGATCTATTCGAGGCCGTGCCGCAGGGCGCCCAGCGCTACCTGCTGTCTTCGGTGCTGCACAACCACGGCGACGACGACTGCATCGACCTGCTGGCCCGGGTGCGCGACGCCATGGAGGACGCCGGCGGCGCGGAGCTGCTGATCGTCGAAGGCATGCTGCCGCGCGTGGCCGGCGTGCCCAGCCGCTGGTATGCCACCGACATCCGGATGATGACCCTCTTCCGGGGCGGCCAGGTGCGCACCGAAGACGACTACCACCGCCTGACCCGCCAGGCCGGGCTCCGCATCCGCCGGAGCCTGGCGCTGCCGAGCGGTCAGACCCTGCTCATCGTCCAGCTCGACCCGCCCCCGCCACCTGAGGAGGAGGTCCGGTGACCGACCGCGCGAAGTTCGACGATCTCCCGACGATCGTCATCAACGCTATCGAGGACAAGATCGGGCCCATTCGCACCGTCGAAGCCGTGCCCGGCGACCGGCCAGGATTCGCCGCCCGCATCTACGCGGGCGAGGATGACGTGTTCCTCAAAGCGGTCCCCGCGCTGAGCCCGGCCGCGGAGGTCTACCGGCGCGAGGAGTGGACCGCCAGCCACCTGCACCCGCCTATTCCCCCCGAGGGCCCGCTGCGCCCGCCCGCTCCCGCCCCGCGCCTGCTGTGGAGCACCGTCGCCGGCGGCTGGCTGATCCTCGCGTTCGAGCTCATCAACGACCACGCTAGGCACGCCGACCTGCGGCCCGGCTCGCCAGACCTGCCCGCCGTACTGGACGTCGTGGAGCGCCTCTACACGGCGCTCACCCCGTCCCCCCTGCCAGATCAGGAGCCGGCGGTCGAGTATGTCAGCCGCGTGATGGCCAGCCACTGGCACCTGGTCACTGACGCGCAACGCGCCCTCTTCACGAGCGCGGTGGGTGCGTGCAAGGACCAGTACCTGGACGGGGACACGCTGCTGCCCGGCACCCTCGGCGCCTCGAACATGCTCATCAAGGACGGCCAGGCCCACGTCGTGGACTGGTCCGAAGCGCTCTGCGGCCCCGCCTGGATCAACGCCGCGATGCTCGGCCCCTGCCTCATCGCGGCGGGGCACAGCCCGGAGCAAGCCGAAGCTGTGCTGTCCGCTGCGACGGCGTGGATGGACGCGCCCGCGGACGGCGTCGCCGGGCTGGCAGCGGTGCGGGTCCTGCCTCTCCTGCACCAGATTCACGCCGGGCCCGTGGAGCGTCGCAAGGCCGCGGCACGCAAGGCCGATGCGCACTGGCAGTGGGCGGCTCACATGCTGGGCATGTCGTTACCGGCCGGGTGCGAGGGACGCTGACCCATGATCGTGGCGTGCCCGGAGATTCAGACGCAGCGCAACCCCGCACCGCGCTGCGCCGCCACGCCACACGCGGTGCGGCCCGGTCGAACCATCCCCGCCGCACCCCAACCGGCGCAGGCCGGGCAGCCCAGCCTCGACGCCGGGCCTGCGCCAACCCCATCACCCACGACCCACGCCAGGGAGGAACCCTATGCTCGCCAACCAGGCGTACGCCCTCGGCCAGGCAGCCGATCGCCGGGCGCGCCGGGTCGTAGCTCACGCGGTGGCGTCGCTGGACCCGACCGCCCGTCAGCTCTCCACGCTGCGCAACACCTACCCCGCCTGGAACATCGGGCTAGAGCGGGACGCGTCCGGCCAAGTCTGGTGGACGGCCAGGCTGGTGCGTGAGTGCACTGCCGCCATGGCCGCGGCCGGGATCAAACAGTCCATCCGGCAGCCGGACGCGATCGCGCTAGCGTCCACGCTGGCCTGGCAGACCGTCCTGCTGCACAATGCCCGGTCCCGCGCGGGGAGCGGGTGATGGAGTTCGCGATCCCCGTGCACGAGCACGGCCCGTTCGAGCTGCCGACTCGGCTGGATGGCATGAGCGCCCCGACGACCACGATCGGCTGCGACGCGTCCGTCGCGACGCTGACCGACAGCGGATCGCACGGCGGCGCCCATGGGGGCCGCGCTGTCTGGGCCACGGTGAGCGGCGACGGACGCGCGCAGTACGGCTGGTACGAGGCCGACGCCACCATCACGGACCTCGCCGAGCTGAACGCCATCCGGCACGCGCTGGCTCGCTACCCGTCCGGCCCAGACGCGACAACAAAAGTTCAGGTGATCACGGACAGCCGAATCTCCGGCAGTCTGGCCGTGCGCCTGGCCACAGGGCGGCCGATCGGACGACTAGGGCGAGCCACCCTTCACCCCCAACTGCTGGAGGCAGCCCGCACCGAGTGCCAGGCCAGACCCTTCCGTGTGACCACACACGCCGGGGACGACGGCCGGCACCTGTCCGGGCATCGCCTAGCCACTGCAGCGCACCACCTGGCCTGGGCTGTGCGGCGTCTGCTCGACGACCAGATCCCTTTCGACGACGCCGCGCTCGAATTCCTCACCTCGCTCGCCGCAAGGTCGGGACGCAACAAGCACAAGCCGCGCTTGCTCTACCTGGAGTGGTACCGCAACCGCAGCAGGGAGGATCCGTGAAACCTTCCTGCCCCGGCGAGCCGCTCCCCACGCTCTGGCGCGACCCCATGGGCGACATGCCTTCCTCACGGGCCTCGCGCCGCGGCGCGGGCAGACCGGTCAACGATCACACTCAGGCTGCCCGCGCCGCCCATCCCCCGCCGTCCACGTCAGAGATGGCCGCTGCCTGGATGGCGAGTTCCAGTTCTCCCGGCCGTCGTCGCTTCCCTGCGGCGACCCTGGTCCGTTCGCTGCCCCACCCATGGCGGCCGGGAGTCTGCCGGGGAAGGCGGGCCGGGGGCACAGCCGATCCGCCTTCCCACGGGAGCGTGCCCCGTGCCTTCCTCTGCTGCGGGCAGCTCACCCCCGTCCCTGTGCCCGCAGCACCTCCCGCCCCGGGCAGCCCGGCCGGGGGCGACGAAGGCCGTGGGACGGCGTCCTCCACGCCGCCGTCCCACGGCCGCCCCCGCCAACCAGCAGACAATGACCACGACCACGACATGGTGATCACCTATGATTCCGCCCCCGGCGATGTACCTCGGCCAAACGCCGACCACGCCTGTCCCGAACCCGACCGCTGTCGCTCACCGGCTGCTCTACGTGCTGCGGCGCACCTACCCAGGGTGGGACATCGTCCGCGGCAAGGATGAGTCCGGTGAGGAGTGCTGGCAGGCGCGCCTGCGCGCCGACATCACCCCGGCCTTGCGTGATGCCAGCGTCGTCGAGGTCTTGCAGAAGTCGGATGGCATCACGCTCGCCTCGGCGCTGGCCCACCAGCAGGCGCTCGTTCACAACTTCCGCGCCACCCAAATGGATCCCCGCCCCCGCACAGCGTGAGGCGGCTCGAATGGATCTCATCATCCTTGCCATGGGTGACCCGTGGAGCGCCGACCTGCCCCACGACGCGGCCCTCCGCCCTGGACTTGTCCGGGCCTTCACCCTCGCGCGCCGAGCCGCGCAACGACTGATCTTCAACCGAATGGGCCCCAGCGGAGGAGATTCCGCCGGCGAGCGGGGCACCATCTGATGCTCTACTGGGCCAGCAGATCAGCCCGGGTCGGCGCGATAGCGGTAGCGCAGCCTCCACTGGTAGGTCGGCAGGACGTAGAGGTTGACCTTCACCGGCTGGTTGTCACGGGTCAGTCCCATGTGGAAGATCTCATAGACCCGTTGGTCGGGCGTCATGCGCAGGAAGCGCACTTCTTCGTCCGTAGGTGGCCGGACGTCGACGTCTTCTTGGATGTCGACCTGGGCATGGCCGAGTTCGGCCAGGCGGCTGCTGATCCCGCCCACGCCCGGGTCGCGTTCTGCCATCGGGGTGCCCTCCGCGATCGAGCGGGGGATGTAGGTGGTGACGATCTGGATGGGCACGCCCTCGGCGTACATGCGCCGGGCGCGGATGATGACGCTGTCGCTGTCGGGGTCAACGCCCAGGACCTCGGCGACTTCGGTGGGTGGCCGGCCGGGGCCGATGGTGGTCTGGTTGTCCAGGGTGTAGCCGAGCTGTTCGAGTTCGCTGGCCAGCGATCCGCGGGCTCCGCCGCGTTCTCGGTGGGCGCGGCTGTGCCGTACGGCTGCATTGCGCAAGATGGGCGGCAGCTTGTGGACGTAGGTGCCGACGCCCATGTGCACGTAGACGAGCCCCTCGGCCTTGAGGATCTTCAACGCCTTGTTGACCGTGGCCCGGTGGACGCCGAGCTCGTCAGCCAGAGTGTCTTCGTTGGGCAGCAGCGAGCCGCGCGGGTAGGTGCCGTCGTGGATGGATCGGCGGATGGTGTCGGCCACCTGGCGGTAGCTTGCCGTGCTCGTCACGCTCTCACCTTACAGATAGTACGTACTACTTACTCGTTGCCCCTTCAGGCCGAGCAGACTATGAAGTATGTAGTACATGCAATACGGTGGCCGCTTCCGCCCTCAGACCGTTGCTCGCACGGCCAGGGCCGCCGGTGCAAAACCCCACGTCAGGAACCCCCAACACAGGACAAGGAGTAGGACATGAGCACTCCCACCATCGAGCAGACCGCCACGGTCGACGCGGGAGCGACCTCCGACCCGTTCGACCTCGACATCACCTTCATCGAGAACACCCCGGCGGCCGAGACGGTGCTGTTGTGCAGCACCGGCGACAACTGCGGGAGCTCCTGTCCGAGCGCCTGCACGACCTCGTAGCCCGCACGGCGCGGGTCCACCCGGGCCCGCGCTCTCCTCTTCCCCAGGAACGGAGTGTGCGTGATGACGCGGTCACGGCGGACCCTGTACCGGCGCACCGGCGCCGGGATGCTCCGCGCGGCGGTGAACCTTTCCGCCCCCGCCCTGCCGCAATGGCCAAGGCCCGACGCGCCCACCGAGCAGTGGCGTTCCTGGCTCGGCCCGATATGGGCCGATAACACCTTCCGGCGTACGGTCTCCAATGCCAGCCCGGACCTTGCCCGCCAGGTGGAGGCGGTCCTGGACGGGCGATCGTCGAACGCCCGCCGGGCGCGTCGCGCCGCGCTCGCACTCGCCCGGTACGCCATCAGGTATGAGCACCGGTCCACGCCGTTCGGCCTGTTCGCGGGCGTCTGCCTGATCGACTTCGGCGAGACGTCCGCCGTGTTCGTCGGGGAGGAGCACGAGATCGTCGCCCGAGCCGACCCCCGGGCGCTGGACGAGGTGATCAGCGCCCGGGAGGCGGACGCCGGGGTGATGGCGGATGTCGAGGTGTGCGTCAATAACCTGGCGTACGTGCGTGGCGGCCGCGTTTTCGTGCCGTCCGAGGGCGCGTCGGAGTTCTCCCTCACGCTGACTCCCGCGCTGGCGCTCGTGCTCCAGGCGGCCAAGTCACCGATCCGGCATGCGGCGCTCGCGGGCAAACTCGCCGCAGAGTTCCCGCAGGCCGACGAGCAGCGCCAGGCGGCGTTCCTCGCGGAACTGCTGCACCTACGCCTGCTGCGGTCGGCGCTGCGCGCCCCCGCCACGATCGTCGACCCGGCAGCCGCCCTGCCCGCTGGCACCTTCGGTGCCCGCGAGCGGGAGGCGTCCGTGGACGTACGGCTGGACGCCGAGGTGCGGCTACCCGGGACGGTCGCGATCGAGATGGAAACCGCGGCAACCGCGCTGGCCAGACTCGCGCCCAACCCAGCCGGAACCGGGGCATGGCGGCGCTACACCGAGCAGTTCGCCGCCCGTTGGGGCGAAGGCGCCGAGGTCCGCCTGGAGCAGCTCGTCGACACCGACAACGGGCTGGGCCTGCCTGACGGGTTCGGCTCGGTGTCCGAGCCGCCCCGGCCGATGTCGCGGCGTGACCGGCTGCTGTTGGAGCTCGCCGGGACCGCCGCCGTCGAAGGCCGCCGGACGGTGATCCTGTCCGAGACGCTCCTCGAGGAGTTGGAGGCCGCCGCGGGCGAGCCACCCACCGCCCTGGCCCCGCACTTCGAGGTGTGCGCCCAAGTCCAAGCCCGTTCGCTCCCGGCGCTGGACCGGGGCGACTTCCGCGTCCGCGTGCACACCGTCTCCAGGGCGGCCGGCACGATGACGGGACGATTCCGGCACCTGTTCCCGCAAGCCCCCGACCAGGCGACTCTACCCACTGCCGATCCCGTCGCGGAACTGGCCCAGTTGTCGTTCCATCCCTCCCGCGTCGAGGCCGACCTGCTCACGCGCACCCCGCAGGTTCTACCGAGGCTGGTCAGCGCCGGCGAGTTCCGCGGCAGCGACGACACGGCGCTGTTGCCCTCTGATCTGGTCGTGGGTCTGCGCGGCAGTCACCTCTACCTCGCGGTGGCCGCCACCGGGGAGCGCCTGGAACTGCTCACGCCGACAGCGATCAACTTCGTGTGGAACAACTTCACC
>NZ_VCJS01000360.1 GCF_005893125.1 Nonomuraea basaltis
CACCTCCTCGCACGCCGACAACGAGGCCACCCGCCTGGCCGACCTGTCCGGCTGGGGCCTGTCCCAGGAGGAGGCGGACAAGCTACGCAGCCAAGGGGTGCTCGCATGATCGACTTACTCGACGGCGACCTGTACGCCGCTGACCCTGCCCCCGTGTACGCCTGGCTGCGCGAGCACGCCCCGGCCTACCACGACGCCGCCAACGACCTGTGGGGCATCTCCCGCCACGCCGACATCTCGGCCATCGAACGCGATCCGAAGCTCTGGACCAGCACAGTCGGCTACCGCCCCCAACTACCGTCCGACCCGTCGATGATCGGCATGGACGACCCCGAGCACGCCGCCCGCCGCCGCCTCGTCTACCGCCGCTTCACGCCCCGCTACGTGCATGAGCGCTATGCCGGCCGCATCCGGGAGGTCGTCGTCGAGCTGATCGAGGGGGCGCTGGAGCGCGGCGCGGTTGACGCGGTGGCCGACCTGGCCGCGCCGCTGCCGGCCCGCATGATCGGCTGGCTGCTCGGGTTCCCCGACGAGGACTGGCCGCGGCTCAAGCACTGGTCGGAGACGACGATCGTGGCCGGCGGCGGGCTGCGCTACGTGACGCACGAGGCCGCGGTCGCGGCGGGCGAGTACGGGGAGGCCGTGCTGGCGCTGGCCGCCGAGCGCCGTACCCATCCTCAGGACGACCTGCTGTCCCTGTGGTGCGCCAGCCCCGACTACGACGACGAGCACCTGGCGAACGAGGCGCTGCTGCTGCTCGACGGCGGCGCCGAGACCACCAGGACCGTCATCGCCACGGCCATCGACGCGCTGATCCGCCACCCCGCTCAGTGGCGGCTGCTGCGCGAGGACCGGACGCTGATGGAGGGAGCGATCGAGGAGTTCATCAGGTGGACGACGCCGATTCTGAACATGTGCCGCGCGGCCACCCGCGACACCTGGCTGCACGGTCAGCTCATCTCTGAGGGGCAGCAGGTCCTGCTCATGTACGGGTCGGCGAACCGGGATCCCGAGGTGTTCGCCGAGCCGGACGTGTTCGACGTGGCCAGGAAGCCGGGCGGGCACATCGCCTTCGGCCTGGGCACCCACTTCTGCCTGGGCGCCGCGCTGGCCAGGCTGGAGCTGCGGATCTTCTTCGAGGAGTGGCTCGACCGGGTGCGGGAGGCGGCCTGGGCCGACGATCTCGGCCCGCGAATCCTGCCCAACGCCTTCGTCAGGGGCGTGACGTCCTTCCCTGTCGAGCTCCGGCCGCGGTGAAGGCCGAGTAGTCCTTCAGCGCTATCGAGTCGTGCAGGCGCACGCCCTTGCTGCCGAGCTTGGCGGCAGCCTTGGTCAGGCCGGTGGGCAGGTGCTCGACCAGCCACATCATCCGGGCCAGCGCCCACAGGTCGAAGCCGCTGCCGGGGACGATGCTCTTGGCCGCGTTGACGGCGAACGTGCGGCTGCGGCGCACGTAGTCGCCGATCTCCGCCTCGTAGGCCGGGAAGGCCCGCGTGTGGTCCCCGCCGTGCGCGGCCAGTTCCCCCGCCAGGATGTACGCCCCCACGACGGCCAGGCTCGTGCTGCCGCCGACGGCCGGCCCGGGGCAGTAGCCGGCGTCGCCCACCAGCGTCACCCGGCCGCGTGACCAGGTGTCCAGGCGCAGCTGGGTGATCGAGTCGAAGTAGAACGCGGGCGTGCGCTCCAGCTCCTCCAGGAGCCTTGGCACCTCCCAGCCCATCCCCTGGAAGCGCTCGCGGAGGAACTGCTTCTGCCTGGCCACGTCCCGGTGGTGGTAGTCGAGCCGCTCCGGCGTCCGGAACAGGAACACCGCGCGCGCGTCGTCCATGTGCGCGGCGCCCATGCCGGCCATCCTGCCGACCCCCGCGACGGCCTCCATGCGGCCGTCGAGGCCCAGGTAGTTGGGCACCGAGACGACGGCCAGGTAGGCGCCGATCCAGGTGGAGAACTGCGACTCGGGGCCGAAGACGAGCCCGCGCACGTTGGAGTGCAGGCCGTCGGCGCCGATCACCAGGTCGTAGCGGGCCGCCCGGCTGCTGTCGAACGTCACCTCGCCGTCGTCGGAGATCGAGGCGATGGAGTCGTCGAAGACGTACTCGACGTCGTCGCGGGTGGCGTCGTAGAAGATCTCGCTCAGGTCGTCGCGCATGATCTCGACGTGCCGGTCGGAGACGGCCGTCATGAGGCGGCCGAGCTCCAGCTCGATGGGCTTGCCGCCGCCCTCCCGGTGGACCGTGAGGTGCTCCAGGCCCGTCTTCTTGGCCACCACCTGCTCCAGGACGCCCATCTGCTCGACGATGTCCATCGCCGGCCGGAACAGGTCCACCGCGTGGCCGCCCGTCTTGCGCAACGACGGGGCCCGCTCCACGACGGTGACCTCGAAGCCGTACCGGTTGAGCCAGTAGGCGAGAGCCGGACCCGCCACGCTCGCGCCGGAGATGAGGATCCTCATGCCGACCTCCACTTACTTAACGGTTGGTAAAATCACGCTAGCACACGAACTTACTTAACGATAGGTAAGGGATAGTCTGGGCACATGCCACCGAGCGATACCAAGTCCCGCATCCAGGCCGTGGCCCGTGAGCTGTTCGTCCAGCAGGGCGTGCAGAACACGAGCCTGCGCGAGATCTCCGAGCGGCTGGGCATCACCAAGCCCGCGCTCTACTACCACTTCTCCTCACGCGAGGACCTGGTGCGCAGCATCGTCCAGCCGATGATCGAGGACGTCGAGCGGTTCGTGAGCACGCGGGAGCCCGGGGGCGACGCCCGCGAGCTGCTCGAGGACTACTTCGAGTTGATCTGGCGGCACCGCGAGGTGACCCTCATGATCGTGCGGGAGATGGCCACGCTGGGCTACACGGACCTGGGCCAGCGCATGTTCGACTGGCGGCGCCGACTGATCGTCCTGCTGCTCGGCCCCGACCTCACGCAGGCGCAGCACATCCGGGCGACGGTGGCGCTCGGCGGCATGGCCGACTGCACGGTGGAGTATGCCCACCTGCCGATGGAGGAGGTCAAGCCGACGGCCGTCGAAGCGGCGGCCGCCGCACTCGGACTGTCCTAGACGGCTACGTAGAGGTCCGCTCCCCCAGGGTGGTGCACTTCGAGATCCGTCGTGAACGCGCGCGACGGCGTGCCGCCCGACTCGGTGTGCTTCCACACCTGCTGCCACGCCTCGACGAGCGCCTGCGGCAGCTGGCCGCGGGCCTCCAGCTTCAGCGCCTGCCCGGCCGGCACGCGAACGGCCACCATGCCCTCCGGCAACCGCGGCACCGTACGCACGCCAGTGCCGACGATCTGCGTGTAGGCCCCGTTGTGGTCACTCTCGTAGTCGGTCAGCACGGCGTAGAGGTTCTCGTCGAGCCGGCCGGGCACGTGCGCGAAGGCCCCCGGCGCGCCCGCCCGCTGCCAGAGCTTGGGCAGTTTGGCCCGCGCCGGATCCATTTCATCGGCGTTGGTCGTGCGTACGACGAAGCCGACCACCGTCAGCTCGGCCCGTTCGATGATGTCCACAGGCCCTCCCTCCCCCAAATGTGTCCCGGCCGATCATAAGCCCCCGAGAAAGGGGGAAACCCCTTGTTGACGCTGTCACCACCTAAGATGGATGAACGTGAAGTTTCTCAATGACCTCGAGCCCTACCACGATCTCACCTACAGCGACGTGTTCATGGTTCCGTCGCGCTCATCGGTCGGGTCGCGGCTCGCAGTCGACCTGTCCACCAACGACGGCACCGGCACCACGATCCCCATCGTCGTGGCCAACATGACCGCGGTCGCGGGCCGGCGCATGGCCGAGACCGTGGCCCGGCGGGGTGGCATCGCCGTGATCCCGCAGGACATACCGCTGGACGTCGTGGCGGACGTCGTCGACTGGGTCAAGAAACGCGACCTCGTCCACGACACGCCGCTGACGCTGACCCCGCACGAGACCGTCGGCGAGGCGCTGCAGCTGCTGCCCAAGAGGGCGCACGGCGCGGTCATCGTGGTCGACTGGGAGAACCGGCCCGTCGGCGTCGTCACCGAGGCCGACTGCCAGGGCGTGGACATGTTCGCGCAGCTGTCGAACGTCATGTCGAGCGAGCTGCTGACGCTGCCCGCCGGGCTCGACCCGCGGACCGCGTTCGACCGGCTGCACGAGGGCCGGCACCGGCTGGCGCCCATCGTCGACGAGAGCGGGCGGCTCGTCGGCATCCTCACCCGTACGGGCGCCCTGCGCGCCACCCTCTACCAGCCCGCGGTCGACGCCGGGGGCCGGCTGCGCATCGGGGCGGCCGTCGGTGTGAACGGCGACGTCGCCGCCAAGGCCAAGGAGCTGCTCGAGGCCGGGATCGACTGCCTGGTCGTGGACACCGCGCACGGCCACCAGGAGAAGATGATCTCGGCGCTGCAGGCCGTCAGCGCCCTCGATCCGGGCGTGCCCGTCGCGGCGGGCAACGTGGTGACCGCGGCCGGAGTGCGCGACCTGGTCGACGCAGGGGCCGACATCCTCAAGGTCGGCGTGGGCCCGGGCGCCATGTGCACCACGCGGATGATGACCGGCGTGGGGCGGCCGCAGTTCTCGGCCGTGCTCGAATGCGCCGCCGAGGCCCGCCGCCTCGGCCGGCACGTGTGGGCGGACGGCGGCGTGCGCCACCCGCGCGACGTGGCGCTGGCGCTGGCCGCCGGGGCCTCCAACGTGATGATCGGGTCCTGGTTCGCGGGCACGTACGAGTCGCCCGGCGACACACGCACGGACGCGGACGGGCGCAAGTACAAAGAGAACTTCGGCATGGCCTCCGCGCGCGCCGTGCGGCTCAGGACGGCCGAGGACTCGGCGTTCGAGCGGGCCAGGAAGGCGCTGTTCGAGGAGGGCATCTCGACGTCCAGGATGTACCTGGATCCGCGGCGGCCCAGCGTGGAGGACCAGATCGACGCGATCGTGGCCGGGCTGCGGTCGTCGTGCACGTACGCGGGGGCGTCGAACCTCGAGGAGTTCCACGAGCAGGCGGTCGTGGGGATCCAGGGCTCGTCCGGCTACGCCGAGGGGATGCCGCTGCACCAGAGCTGGTGATGCCTTACGTTCGCCGCCAGCCGCCGGCCGCGTTGATCCCGCCGTCCACGTGCAGCGTCGTCCCCGTGACGAACCGGGCCAGTTCGCCGGCCAGGAACACGGCCGCGCCCGCCGCGTCCCGGGGCTCGCCGAGGTGGCCGACGGGCGGCACGCGTACCGGGTCGTAGGGCAGCGGGCCGGCCAGCATGCGCTCGCGCACGCCCGCCTCGCCCTCGGTCGGCAGCGCGTCGGGCGCGATCGCGTTCACCCGGATGCCCCTGGGCGCCAGCTCCAGGGCCAGCGACTTCGTCAGGCTCTCCAGAGCGGCCTTCATCGCCGCGTACACCGCGAACCCCGGCGCCGCCTGGTGCGCCTCGCTCGACGTCACGTTGATGATCGACGAGCCGGGGGGCATCATCGGCAGCAGCCGCCGGATCATGCCGGTGACCTGCGTGAAGTTCTCCTCGATGAGGGTCTGCTCGCCGCGCGGCGAGGTGTCGGAGAACGCGGCGTGGAAGGTTCCGCCCGCGTTGTTGACCAGCACGTCGACGCGGCCCCAGCGCTCGCGTACGGCCTGGGCGAACGCCTCCACCGCCACCTCGTCGCGCACGTCGAGCGTCATCGCCAGCTCGGCGTGCGGCTTGTCGCGGTCGCAGGCTGCGACGTGGGCGCCGAACGCGGCGAACGCCTCGGCGATCGCGAGCCCGATGCCCCGCGCCGCCCCGGTGACGACGGCGACGTGCCCGGTGAGCAGGATGGCGTCGGGAGTAAGGGCGGCCATGAACGACGACGATATCCCGACCGCATAGAGTCGTCGGGTCCATTTCTCTTCGTCAACAATCGCAATTGGAGCACTTCGTGGCACTCGAGAAGCCCGAGATCGACTTCCCCGAGGGCAACCCGCCGGCCGACCTGGAGATCGTCGACCTGGTCGAGGGCGACGGCCCGGAGGCCAAGCCCGGCCACAACGTCAGCGTCCACTACGTGGGCGTCTCCTTCTCGACCGGGGACGAGTTCGACGCGTCGTGGAACCGCGGCCAGACGTTCGAGTTCCCGCTCGGCGGCGGGCGCGTCATCGCGGGCTGGGACCAGGGGGTCGCCGGTATGAAGGTCGGCGGCCGGCGCAGGCTCGTCATCCCGCCGCACCTCGGCTACGGCACCCGCGGCGCGCCTCCCCGCATCAAGCCGAACGAGACGCTCATCTTCGTCGTCGACCTGCTCGGCGTCCGCTGACGAACGTCGTGACCGTCAGCTGACGAGCTTCGTCTCCGTCAGCTGACGGACACCGGCCCGCCCGCCGTTCTCCCGCGGACGCCGGAACCCGGCCGCCGTTTCCCGCGGACGGTCCCAACCCGGGCGCCGCCCGCCGCGACCTGTCGTCATCCGGCGGGATCGTGGAGACGGAACCGGGGCAACGGAAAGCCGGGCGGACATGGCACGACACCGCACCGATATCGGGTACGGAATGTCGGCGCCGTGAGGCACGATAGGCGTGTGCTTCTGATCGACGTGGTCCGGGTTTCCGAGGCGGTGACACGCACGTCCGCCCGGCTGGGCAAGATCGGCCATCTGGCGGAGCTGCTGGGCCGGGTGGGCCCGGACGAGGCGGAGATCGCGATCTCCTACCTCTCTGGCGAGCTGCCCCAGCGGCAGGTGGGCGTGGGCTGGCGCACGCTGGAGGACCTGCCGCAGCCCAAGCTGGCCGCCACCGCCACGCTCACCACGGTCGACCAGATCCTGACCAAGATCAAATCTGTCTCGGGCCCCGGCTCGCAGGCCGCGCGCAAGGCCCTGGTGGCCGAGCTGTTCGCGGGCCTGACGAGCCAGGAACAGCAGTTCATGCGCCGGCTGCTGCACGGCGAGCTGCGCCAGGGCGCGCTCGACGGCGTCATGATCGAGGCGGTGGCCAAGGCGTCCGGCGCGCCGTCGGCGGACGTGCGGCGCGCGCTCACGTTGCGCGGGTGGCTGCCCGCCGTCGGTGCGGCCGCGCTGAGCGGCGGGGTGACGGCGCTGCACGCGTTCCGCCTCGAGGTGGGCCGGGCGGTCTCCCCCATGCTGGCCGGCAGCGCGCCCAATGTCGCCGCGGCCCTGGAGAAGGCCGGCACGCCGGCGGCGCTGGAGTGGAAGCTCGACGGCGTACGCGTGCAGGCCCATCGCTCCGGCTCCGAGGTGAAGGTCTTCACCCGTACGCTCGACGACATCACGCCGCAGGTGCCCGAGTTGGTCGAGGCCGTGATGGAGATGCCGTCAGAGGACCTGGTGCTGGACGGCGAGGTGATCGCGCTGCGTCCCGACGGCCGCCCGCATCCGTTCCAGGTCACGGCGAGCCGGGTCACCAGCAAGACCAACGTCGCCCAGTTGCGCGAGCAGACGCCGCTGAGCGTGTTCTTCTTCGACGCGCTGCGGGTCGACGGCGCCGACCTGCTCGACCTGCCCTATTCGCAGCGCCAGGAGGCGCTGACCCGCACGGTCCCGCAGGGCCTGCTGACGCCGCGGCTCGTCACGGGCGACGTGGCGGAGGCGGAGAAGTTCTTCACGGACGTGGTGAAGGCCGGCCATGAGGGGCTGGTGGTCAAGTCCCCGTCCTCTCCGTACGCGGCGGGCCGCCGTGGCGCCGGCTGGATCAAGGTCAAGCCCCGCCACACCCTCGACCTGGTGGTCCTGGCCGCCGAATGGGGCCACGGCCGCCGCGAGGGCAAGCTCTCCAATCTCCATCTGGGCGCCCGCGACCCGGAGGGCGGCTTCGTGATGCTCGGCAAGACGTTCAAGGGCCTGACGGACGAGCTGCTGGCCTGGCAGACCGAGCGCTTCCTCGAGCTGGCCGAGGGGCCCACGGACAGCTGGACGGTCAACCTCCGGCCCGAGCTGGTCGTGGAGATCGCCTTCGACGGGGTCCAGCGCTCCCCCCGCTATCCCGGCGGCATGGCCCTGCGCTTCGCCCGGGTCCTGCGCTACCGCCTGGACAAGCGCGTGGAGGACGCCGACACGGTGGACACGGTCCGCTCCCTCATGTTCTGACACTGACCGGGGATGGGCACCCATATGCCCTGACCCCGACGCGACTCAACCGCCGGATCCAGCCGATCAAGCCACTTATCCGCGTTTCCACGTTTCCCGGAAACCCGAAGATCGATGGTGGACGCTTGACGCTATGGGCGATCTCGCGACGTAAGTGATATATGTCACTGGATGTTCCATTAAGTTGTCTTTACCTCCTATTTGTCGCATATGTTCGTCCTCACTGCGCGGGAGCCCCTATCCCGCCGACGGATCGGCCACCGTACGCTCCCCAAACCCCACGGCCTGGCCTTTCCCTCCTCTATCCCCTAACTAGGACCGTGGTTTACCTTGGGCCTGCACTCCCAGAAGCCGTCCGCCTCCGGCAGGCGCCGTTGGACCGCCATAGCAGCGGGCGCCGCCGTCATCGCCACCGCCTCGGCCGCCTCCTGGGCCGCGCTCGCCAACGGCGACTCCCATGAGCGCGCCGCGACCCCGGCCACAGCCCCGGGTTCGATCGGCAAGCCCGCCGACACGGCCGGCGAGCCGGCGACACCCAACGAAGCCGCTCGCCAGTCCACCCCGAGAACGCCTGGCCCCTCAACCGCTTC
>NZ_VCJS01000361.1 GCF_005893125.1 Nonomuraea basaltis
CCCACCACCAGCACCCGCACCGCCAGCCCCCTTAGCTCTACAATAAGTAGTACTACTAGTTATAGTACGTCGCTGCCGCTCGATCTCCTGCGCCGACTACGGCTTGTCGTCCGGCCGGATTGGTCTCGCCTGGGGACATCTCCAGATGGAACGCGTACGAGCAACTATCGAGCAGCAATTGGCCGGCGATTCGGGTTCGCAAGTCGGATGTCTTGCTGTCGGCCTCAGACTAAGCGCAGCCTGCTTCCCGAGTTTCCACTCAGTGGACACACGAGCCGGACATCTCTTGCGTAATGCCACGTCAATGGCTGATGACAGGCGTAGACCACCGGGGTGGGGGCACACGAGATCATCACTGTTTCGGCAGACCGACGCCGTGCGCAAAGAGCGCATGCCTGCCGAGTACAAACCCGGGAGACAGCCGTTGGCCTTTCAGTCCGGTTCGTATGGTGCCACGCTGGGCCTCAACGGGACAGGGCGTGTTGCCGATGGAGGACCGTGACGCAGAGGACGAGCACCCAGACCCAGAAGAGCCCGTAGCCAACCAGCCAAAACGGGTTGGTCCATACGGCTCGGGCCGCTATCAGACATATGCCGGCGGCGATGGCCCACCAGCCCGACCATGCCGACAGCGTCCGTAGCGACAGCAGGGCCCAGCCTGTGGCGATCAGGAAGCTGCCGAGGGCTACCCAGCTGGTAGCGAACCCCACGTTCCCCAGGTCGAAGGCGAGCCGGGCGAGTTGGGGGTCGACCCCCTCGGACTCTCGGAAGGTGACGAGCTCCCAGCCGCCGGCGCTCACGATCGCGACGAAGACGACGCCTGAGACCAGTGCGATTCTGGCCCGCCAGTCCTCCTTCAGCAGTGTGTATAGCCCGGCGAAGAACCACAGCATCGCGATGACGCCGAGGATGGACAGGTATGCGCCGATGGGGAACAGGTCCGGATTCCGACAACAGGCTGGCCGACCAGAACCATGCCAGTGGATCGGGCACCGCCAGCCTTGCGCAGCCTGCGGCCCGCTAGGCGAACCCACCGGCCACCGTGCCCATCGCCGTGTCCGCACTGGTGCAGCACATCCTCAGCGACCTGGCCCGCCCGCCCTGCCGCGCGGTGGCGGCAGGGCGGCGGCCACGCGATTCCTGGCGTCACGTCATTTCTGGTATCACGTCCCATGCGGGGCGGCGCCGCGGCGTGGGGGCGTGGGGGCGTGCTCACGCCATCGTGGGTTTGGCGCGGCGCAGGGCAGGCGCTACCAGCCAGATGCCGGTGCCGCCGAGCACCATGCAGCCGACGACGATCGCGCGGGCGAACCACGGGGCGGGAAGGAAGAACGCGGGAAGGCCCAGGATGAGGCTGTCGCAGATGCGGGCGACGACGGCGGTGAGCAGGCCGGCCCGGCTTGCGCGCCAGGCCGCCGCGACGCCCGCGAGGGTGAGGATGCCGACGACGGCGGTGGCCACGGTGACGAAGGCCGGGGCTTCGTCCACGGTAAGTAGTGACGTGAGTTGTGCGGCATCGAGGAGTCCCGCAGCGGCGAGGGCGATCAGGCCGGGCCGGGAGACAGGTGAAGTAGTCATGGGCTCGACGTTAGGGACGACCGCGGCCGGGCTCGACCAGGGTGGCCGTAGACCTGCGTGGAGGCGGGCCGCAGTCGCGGTTGTGGTCTACCTGATGCCTTCGGCGGTACAGCCGGTCCAGACTGGGTGCATGCGACCGACAACGGTGGTGCTGGGTGTGCTGGGCGCGGCGGCGTTGGTGGTCGCTGTCGTCGTCGCGCTGGCCATCGGGGATCCGGGCCTGGCCGGATGGGTGCTTGTCGGGCCGGGGCCGTTCTTCGGCGCCGGGTTGTTCGTCGCGCTGCGCCGGCCGGGCCGGCCGGCAGGGACGTGGTGTTTGCTGACCGGCACCGGGTTCATGGTCAGCGTATGCCTCGGTGACGCGGTGCTCTCGGCTGTGGCCGAGTGGCCGGGGCGTTGGCTGGTCGTGCTCTTTCGCCAGTGGGCCGACTACGCTACTGGGGTCGGCGCCATCGGGCTGTTCGGCTGGTTCCCGGACGGTCGGCCGCAGCGGCCCGCCGAGCGGCGGGTCGTACAGGTGGCGGCGGTGACGGCGGCGCTGCTTCCGCTGGCGTACGCGATCACCAACCCGATGATGGCGGCTGGGGCGTACCCGAACCCCGATGCGCCTGCCGTGCCGAGCCCACTGTTCCGCCCGGCCCTCGCGGCGGCCGGCCCGGTGGTCGGCGCGATCGACGCCACGTACGTGGGCTGGATACTGCTCGGCTTCGGCATGCTGGCGTTGCGATACCGGCACGCCTCGCTGGACCAGCGCCGGCGGATCCGGCTGCTGCTGCTCGGCATGGGAGTCGGGATCGTCCTGTTCGCCGCGCAGTTCACCGCCATGCGGCTGCTGGAGGATGCGGGCGGACGGATGGTCGGCCTGCTGCTCTGGCCGGTCATCCTGGTGGTCATGCTCGGATCGATGGTGATCGGCGTGGCGTACGACGGGGTGTTCGCTGTCGACGAGCCGCTGCGCCGGTCGGTACTCTACCGGGCGTTGTGGGCACTGATCGCGGCGTTCTACGTGGCGGCCGCGGCCGCGCTGGGCGTGCTCGCCGCGCGGTTCCTGTCTGTGGGTGTCGCCGTGCTGCTGGCAGCGGGCGCGGCGCTGTTGTTCCAGCCGGTGCAGCGGCGGCTGGAACGGATCGCTGACCGCTGGGTGTTCGGTCCGCGCCTGGACGGTTACCGGGTGCTGGCCCGGTTCGGGACGGCACTCGAATCCGCCCCTCAGCCGGCGGACCTGCTCACGGCGATAGCCGAGGCGGTCCGCGACGGGCTGGCGCTCACCTGGGTCCGCGTACGTCTGGATCTGCCCGACCCGCCACCCGCCGCCGGTGGCCTGGCCGCCGCAGGCGCCGGCGGCGGGCCTGCTTCTCTTCCCCGTGCCGGCCTGGCGTGCGCCGGCGGTGGCGAGCCGGCCGAGCCGGCGCTGGTGGTGCCGCTCGTAGAGGGTGGCGAGGAGCTGGGCCGGATCGAGTGCGGTCCCCGCCACGACGGGCCTCTGCTCGATGAGGAGCGTCGGCTCCTGCAACAGCTCGCCCGCCAGGCCGCGACCGCTGTACGCAACCTGCATCTCACCGCTGAACTGACCACGCGCCTCGCGGTGATCCGCCGGCAGGCGGACGACCTCGCCGCCTCCCGGGCGCGCATCGTCACCGCCCAGGACGCCGAACGGCGGCGCATCCAGCGCGACCTGCACGACGGTGTGCAGCAGGAGATCGTCGCGCTGTCGGCCAAGCTGGCCATGGCACGGCAGCGCTCGCAACGCGGCGACCGCACCGCCGACCAGCTCCTCGCCGAGGTGCAGGGCGACGTGATTGCGCTGCTGAACGAGGTACGCGAGTTCGCTCATGCCATCCACCCGCCGGTTCTCGCCGACAAAGGGCTGCTGGAGGCGATCGAGGCGCAGGCCGCCCGGCTACCGCTCGGCGTCGTGATCGAGACGGATGCCGCGTTGCGTGGGGTGCACTTCCCACAGCAGGTGGAGGCGACCGCGTGGTATGTGATCTCCGAGGCGCTGACGAACGTGGTCAAGCACGCCCGTGCCCGGCAGGTGCGGGTCCGGCTGGCCCAACCCGACGGACGGCTCACGGTCGAGATCTGCGACGACGGCGCCGGATTCGACCCCCGTACCGTCGGCGGCCTCGGCCTGGCCGGGCTGGCCGACCGGATCTCCACCATCGACGGGACACTGCGGCTGGACAGCGCGCCTGGACGCGGGACGACGCTGCGCGCCGAGATCCCGCTCCCGGAGGTGCGCGATGCCTGACCCGCTGCGCGTAGTGATCGCTGACGACAACTACCTGGTGCGCGAGGGCACCCGGCGCCTGCTGGAGGACTCAGGCGAGGTGGATGTGCTGGCGGCGGTCGGCACGGCCGATGAGCTGATGGACGCGGTGGGTCGTACACGGCCGGACGCGGTGCTGACCGACATCCGGATGCCGGCGCCGGGCACGCGGCCCGGACCGGGGCGGGCGATGGAAGGGATCGACGCCGCGCACCGGATCCGGACGAGCGATCCCCGAGTCGGCGTGGTGATCCTTTCCCAGTACGCCGATGAGGCGTACGCCTTCGAGCTGTTCCGCGACGGCACGGCCGGGCTGGCCTACCTGCTCAAGGACCGGATCGGTGATCTCCAGCAGCTGCTGAGCGCGCTCCGCGAGGTCAAGGCCGGCGGCTCGGTGGTCGACCCGCAGGTGGTGGACGCGCTGGTCACCCGCCGGGCCCGGTTGCGCGAGTCGCCGCTGACCCAGTTGACCGCGCGCGAGCTCGACGTGCTGCGCGAGATGGCGCAAGGCCACGGCAACGCCCGCATCGCCGCCCAGTTGTCGCTCTCCGAGTCCTCGGTCGAGAAGTATGTGAACTCGATCTTCGGCAAGCTCGGGCTGTCCGAGCAACAGGTACACCGCCGCGTCGTCGCCGTACTGACGTATCTACGCGACGGCGCGCTGCGCCCGCCGCAATGACCCCGGTCGTATCAGGGCTTCCCCGAGCCCGTCGACCTGCTGTTGAGCCGGCCGCGCACCCAATTCTCAAGATTCCGCCACCTCAACCGGGGGCGGTTGGGACTGTAAAACTAACGGCGGATCTGATGATCAAGGGAGAGACGCTTGATGTCCGAGACCGCAGTGGAGTCACCGTCGATGAAGGAACCGCCTGCCGCCACGGCTGGGACCTGGCCCGCGCGACCGGCCAGCCGTTCACGTGCAACCCGGCCAACACGGCGGCCGTCCTCGCGTTCACCAGCGCGTCGGCGCTACCGGACCAGGCAGCTAACCGGGAAGGGCTCTTCGGACCGGTGGTCGAGGTATCCGAGGACGCGCCAGAGCTCGACCGCGCACTGGGCTTCGCAGGTCGCGACCCCGCGTGGACACCCAAACCGGCGTGACCATCGACGGCGGGCCGGAACAGCTCACACGTCCCTCGCAAGCCTCCACATCATGCTCGACAAGCAAATCCCCTACCAGGACGCAATGGCACGTTCGCCCGTCGTTCACCTTCCTCCGGCCAACATGCGTGTGTGCTGGCACACTTCTCGTTCGCCGTCCTGCTGGCCATGGGCGTCGGCCTCAGCGGGGTCACGCCGGGTTGGCAGGTCACGTCAGTCGCCGGGGCCGACTCGTCGTTCAACGATCTCGCCGCCGTTGGAGCGTCGAACGCCTGGGCCGCAGGCGAGCGCCGGACCAAGGAGCTCGATCCGCGAAGCGGCTCACCTTTCACGGCTCCCCTGATCAAGCACTGGAACGGCACCCGCTGGACGGCCATGGCCGAGCCTGCCGGGCCACCGGGATTCCCGCTCCGCCGCATCTCCCTGATCGACGCCTCCTCCGCGGCCGAGGTGTGGATCGCCGGCACGGCCGTCGCCCCGGGACCACGCGACGTCCAGGCCGCCACCCGGTCGGTCGTGTCCCGCTGGGACGGCACGCGCTGGCGGCTCATGGGGTCGGGCCGTACCACGATCACCGACCTGGACCTCGCCGGCGGCGACGCCTGGATCGTCGGTCACGACGACCGCACGAGGGGAGTGTTCTTCAAACGCTTCCACGGCGGTTGGTGGACGAGCCTGCCGGCGCCGGCCTCACTGAGGGAGATCAGCGTCCGTACGGCCACCGATATCTGGGGCTGGGGGCCATCCGCGGTGCTGCGCTGGAACGGCACAGCCTGGCGGCCGGTGGCGCTGCCCCGCATTGCGGCGCCCACCGCGCCCAGCCCCGCCTACGGACCGGTGCGGCTCCGGTTCGACGCGGTGCTCGCCGCCCGCAACGGAGACGTCTGGATCGCCGCCGGGTTCCAGCAAGGCGACTGGTCGCAGCCGGGAACCGTGCTGCTGCGCCACAGCGGCGGGACATGGGAGCAGGTCCGGCTGCCCGGCGACGTCGTGACGAGCCTGTCCGACGACGGCACGGGCGGTATCCACGTGGCCTCCACCCGTGAGTCGATCACCGCGACACCGGACGGCCAGGACCCCTACGCCTACACCACCGTGTCCATTGACGCCCTGCGGTACGCGGGCGGCGTGCTGACCCGGCAGAGCGTCACTCCGGTGAACACCGGATTCCACTGGTCGGACCTGGTCGCCGTCCCGGGCACCGGCGCGGCGCTGGCGGCCGGTTTCCGCTGGCGGCCGCCCCAGGGCGCGGTCATCCTCCGCTACTCCGGCTGAGCCATCCGGCGACGAGAAGGGACGAATGGAACGGGAGCGGGACGGGCTCGCGACCAAGGTATCGCCGGGCTCGCGACCAAGGAATGTGGCCGTACATCGATCGATGTACGGCCGTTTTCGTCTCGTGAGACGAGGCCGACGGGGATTCTCCCCACGAGGCTTAAAGTGTGGCGAAACGAATAGACGCGTTAGACGTGCTGCGCGGTATCGCGATCATGGGCACGCTCGGGACCAATATCTGGATCTTCACCGATCCCGTCGGCCCTGCCGGCTTCCTGGGATTCGACAACACCGGAGCTGTGGAGACATTCCTGCGGTTCCTGTCCAACGGGAAGTTTCTGGGCCTGCTGACGCTGCTGTTCGGCATCGGCATGGAACTGCAGTACCGCAGCGCGGTGCGCAAGGGGCTGGCCTGGCCGGGCCGTTACCTGTGGCGCGCCGCCCTGCTGCTCGTGGAGGGCACGCTACACTTCATCCTGATTTTCGAGTTCGACGTGCTCATGGGCTACGCGGTCACCTCCATGATCGTCGCCTATCTGATCGGCAGGAGCCACCGCGCCATCAGGGCTTGGATGATAGCCGCGGGTGTGCTCCACATCACCTTGGTGGGCCTGCTCACGCTGGCCCTGCTGGCCACGGACGACGAGGCCTTCGCCGGCGCCGCCGGGACCCTGTACACCCAGGGGAGCTGGCTCGACCAGGTGCTCTCCCGCCTCCACAACGCCGCGGTGTACCGCGTGGAGCTGATCTTCATCATCCCCATGGGCATCGTGCTGTTCCTTCTGGGCACCTTGCTGCTGCGCGGGGGCCTGTTCGAGGAGCGCGGCGCGGCCCTGCGCAGGAGGCTCACCGTGGCGGGGCTCGGCGTCGGCGCGCCACTGAACCTTCTCACCTCGTACGCCGGGCCGGCCTGGTTCGCCGTCGACCGCTACCTCCTCGCGCCACTGGTCGCTCTGGGCCTACTGGGACTGATCACCTCGATCCTGCTCAAGCGCGACAGAGCACCCGGCCTGATGCTCAGAGGCGTCACCAACGTCGGACGCACCGCGCTGTCCAGCTACGTCTTCCAGAACCTGGCGGCCAGCGCACTCTGCTACGGCTGGGGCCTTGGCCTGGCGGCCCAGCTCGACCCGCTGCGTCCCTGGTGGGTGCCCGCGGCGTGGGCCGCCATCTGCCTGTTGTTCATCACGCTGTCCACGCTGTGGCTGCGCCGCTACGACCGCGGCCCGCTCGAACTGGCCTGGCAATGGGCGTACCAGGCGCCCTGGCGCACGACCGCGAAAACTCCTGCCCGCCGCTGACCTCCACGCGGCGCCGACTCCAACGCGTCGATCTTCTTGTCCCGCGGGTCGGCCTTCGGACGACCGGCCGGCCGGCCCAGCGCCTGCTCGGCGCCATGGCCACGGGCCGTTCTCCAACTGGAAATCAGCGAGGAGTACAGACCTTCACGGCGCATCAGCGCGCAACCGATCGGCGCGCGGCTGGCTCCAGGCCCAGTCCACCCGTACGGCCTGCGCCTGCGCGGCCGCGACGTGCAGGCCGTGATAGTCGAAGTGCGACGGCGGAGGCCTCACGATCTCACCGCCATCCGGGTCTGGTCTTCGAGCAGTGACACGAACGTCGCCACGTCCTCCGCGCTCACCGTCTGCCGCAGGCCCTTGTCGATGTCGGTGTTACGGAGTCGGACCCGGTATGGAGTAGTTGCGTACCGGGGGAGGGTGCCGGATGTCCCCGTGACGGTGTTCGGCGCGACCGGCTTCGACCCCGGACAGCAGATGTCTGGCTGTATCCATATGGATACGCAAGCTTCTCGGCTCCGAGCGTGGCACGTCGATTACCGCCGGGATAAAGCGGGAGCAACCTCGTGCTGGAGGTCCGAAGCAACGACGCCACCGCGGTCGTCCGCCAGATCCTGGACCGCCTGCCACATGGATAGGAGAAGTTCAATACCCTGCTGGCCAACCTGGTCGTCTTCCACAACGCCCTGGACATCTCCGATGTCGTGCGGCAGCTGGTCGCCGAGGGCTGGAGCATCACTGCCGACCAGCTCGGCCAGATCGCCCCGTACCTGCGGGCCCACATCAGCCGCTTCGGCGCGTACGCCACCGACGAGCTACGTCATCGGCCGGATCCGTTCGACCCCCTGCTGAAGGAGGTCGACTTCACCGACGTCGAGCTGGCCGCTTGATCGCCCAGCCGTTGGTGCCGTCGGCCCCGACCGGGCGGGGCAGCTGGGCCCAAGCCGTGCCCGGCTTGCGGAGGGCCGGGGTTTAAGCGGCAACCGAACGGCCAGTGCACGTTAAGGAGCCCGGCGGGGCCCGTCTTATCGTCACTGGCCGTTCCGATGAGGATGCCATGCGGGTTGAAGTAGGTGGGCAAGGGCGCGGGCGGGCAGTGGTGGGGT
>NZ_VCJS01000362.1 GCF_005893125.1 Nonomuraea basaltis
GCCCACCCTCCCCACGCCGATCCCTCCGACCCGTCGGGGTCTTCGACCACCCCGTCGAGCGAGACGAACTCGATGACGATCACTTGACTCATGACTTTGGCCCTCCTCGAGGCTGGTTATTCAGCCACAGGACGGGCCGGAACGCCTCTGGGGGACAGGCAGCGAATGTGATGCTGGTCACATCAGACAGTCGCGTAACCCGCTTGCTGAGGTCGCTGGTCCACGACTTATCAGACATGCCGGGGCTTTGTGGTGTAGATCACGACTCCGGGTGGCGCCTACCGTGGTGTGTGCGATGCTCGACGGCATGCGCTTCAGGCCGGCGGTTGGGTCCCTTCCTCGGTGTCGGGAAGGCGGGCTAGAAGGGGAGAACCGCCGCGGAATCCGCGGCGGAAGCGTCCGCGCGGGCCGCGGCCGAAGAATTCTCCCAGCCAGGCGACGTGTTCGCTCTTCTCGTTCTGGATGGCCTGGACCAGCGCGGCGGTTCGCTGATCTTTTCCTTCGGTGAGGTCGCGAAGGCCGGCGTAAGTTCGGACGGCCTGCTGCACGGACTCGATGAGCGCTTCGGCTGGGTCAGCCGGGCCGGCGAAAACGTCGTCCTGCCGCTCGTCACCGTCTCCGAGGAACGGTCTGATCTGCTCGGGAAGACTGCCACCCAATTCGTGGATGCGCATGACGAGCGCGTCGAAATGGTGGCGGTTCTCGGCGCGGATGTCCCTGAGGATCTCGCGCAGTCCCTCGTCCGCGAAGCCGATCGAATGAGCTGCCAGGACCGTGTAACGGTAGACCGAGCTCAGCTCCGCTCTGGCGGCGGAGGAGAGCAGGCCGATCAGGGCGTTCACGTCGATGCCCGCTCGCTCGACGGCTTCGCGCGGGGTGGTCATGTGATGGCTCCGGGTCTCAGGCGGCGGTGGCTTCCAGCGGGGCGCGTTCCTTGGGGTTGAGGGCGAGGAACACCACCCCGGCCAGGGCTCCGCCGACGAGGTCCGCCAAGAGCCAAATCCAGATCTTCGACCACGCGAACAGCCCCATGGTGGCGGCGCCGACGGCGACGGCCGGGTTGAAGGCGCCCCCGGAGATGCCGCCCACGGCGAACGCCCCGGCGGCGACGGTGAATCCGATGGCCAGGCCGTAGAAGCTGTTGCCCGGGTGGTCACTGCTGGTGGCCGCGTTGAGGACCACGTACGCGAGCGCGAACGTGAACAGAGCCTCGGCCAGCAGCGCCACCCACAGGTCGCGACCCGAGGGCGACACCTGCGTCACCTTCGCCGGGTTCACCACGAAGCTCGCCAGCAGTGCGGCGATGACGCCCGCGACGAGCTGGGCGATCCAGTACGGAACCGCGTCCGCGAGGCCGATCCGGCCGCGCAGCAGCACGGCCAGGGTCACCGCGGGGTTGTAGTGGGCGCCGGAGATGTGGCCTCCGGCGTACACCATGACCATGAGGATCGCGCCGATGGCCACCGGAGCGAGGGGCGCCATCGCCAGGACCGTGGCGCCGACCGTGAAGACCAGGAAGAAAGTGCCGATGAACTCCGTAATGTAGCTGCGCATGAGGTCCTCCCTGCGGAACGGGGCTGTTCGGTGCCGAAGAGCGACAATCATGAGCCTGGCATCGGTGCCGGCTGCGAACGAGATCCGGAATGCTTACGGCTCCTTACGGCACCATTACGGTGGCGGCCTACGGCCCTGCGGAAGGGAGACTTGGAGCGGCCAAGCCAGGTCTACACCGGGCGGTGGAAAGTGGCGCGCCAGCGGTGGCGCTCCCGTCGCGCAGGTCCTCGATCGTTCCAGTCTCCAGCCCGTCCGCCGCGAACGCCGCGATCTCCGACGGGGTCAGCGGCCACGGCGGCGCGAACGCCGGCCCGCCTTCCTCTTCGCCCCCGCGACCGCGCGCAGGCAAGAGACGAGCTCGCGGAGAAACCAGGAAATGACCACCCGCAGGCCACCCTGAACCAGTCATAGGAGCCGTTGCGGTCAGACCTTGAAGATCGAGGTGTCCAGCTCGAAATCGACCGGGGCGGGCAGCTTGATCGGTGTTCCCATGTCCACCTTGAAGATCGTCCTATAGGTGTCGTCCTTGATGTCACTGAACACGGTGACGGCTGGGGTCTTGCTGATGGGATCGATCAACAGGTAGATCGGCACTTGACCCACCGCATAGAGTCGAACCTTCTCCTCACGATCGGTGCGGACGCTGCCGGGGGAGACCACCTCGGCAACCATCAGCAGCCCGGACGACAGCAGCTCCCCCGCGCCCCACCGCGGGCAATCAGGAGGCGCGAGGACGAAGTCGGGCACGAGAGAATCTCGGGGTCCTTCGATACAGATGTTCAGGCCGCCGGGGGCTCCACGCCATCCTCGCTCTCGGCAGACGGGGAAAAGGGCATCATGCAGGTCTACTGCCATCCAGGTGTGTTCTGGACTGCCCATAGGACTCACAAGCAGGTTCCCTTCGACGACCTCAACCCGGAGACCGGGGAGGGGGGGCAAGGCATCGAACAGCTCACGAGCGGTCTGCGGTAGGTGCGAGAAGCTCGCTTGGATTGATTCCGTGTGGTGCTCTTCTTCCACCATGGCGACCATGGAATCTTTCCCTTCGTATTCGAACGGACACGCAAAGTATTCCAGCTTTCGAGCGCGTCCGCCACAGAACACCGATCGCCACAGCCGACGCCGGCGGTCCACTCACCCACCGATCGACCGGGTGGGAACCCTACGCGTGGAAAGTGTCCTTCGCCATCCGCCGCAGTCGCGTCTCGTCGACGTCGTGGCCCAGGCCGGACTGGGTGAGCGGGACGGCGATGACGCCGTCGTTGGCGCCGACGATCGGGGTGACGATCTGGTTCTGGCGGGGTGGCTGTGTGACGTCGCACGGCAGCGTGCAGCCCGGCAGGCTGGCGACCGCCACCGTCGCCGCCCTGGCCAGCCCCGCCCCCTGGCCGCCGGTGCACTGGATGTCCCAGCCGGCCGCCGCGGCCCGGTCGTGCGCGCGGCGGGCCTCCGTCAGCGACGGGAACGCGGTCGGCCGCAGCAGCAGGACGCGGGCGGCCCGGAGCGTCAGGTAGTCGTCCAGCTCGGCGGTCGAGCCGAGCTCGACCGCGATCGACGCGGCCACCTCGTCCTGCAGCGCGGCGTGCGTGTAGACGTCGCCGGCGGCGAAGGGCCGCTCGATCACCTCCAGGCCGTAGGAGTCGAGCGCGACGAGCTGGCCGAGGTCGGTGTAGGCGTTGCCGCAGTCGACGGCCAGGGTCAGCGCGGGGTACGCCTGCCGCACCGCGCGTATCGGCTCGATGTCCCACCCGGGCCGGATGTCCAGCGTGACGTGCCCGTACCCGGCGCAGACCTGCTGGTTGACCCGGCTCACGAGGCTCTCGGTCGACGGGTCGGGCGTCAGGCGGACGGTGGCCATGAGCGAGGTGCGGGTGCCGCCGATCGCCTCGGCGAGCGGGACGCCGCGCATCCTCGTCCACAGGTCCCAGCAGGCCATGTCCACCGCCGAGTCGCCGCTCAGCACGGTGTCGGGATGCTCCCAGTCGACGCCGACCAGCAGGGCGGCCAGCGTCTCCTCGAGCCTCGACCAGGTCTTGGGCTGAGGGGAGAGCGCCTCGCCCCAGCCGGTCATGCCACCGTGGTCGGTGAGCTTCACGAGCAGGCTCTCCGACCTCTTGCCGTACGGCAGAACCAGCCGGAAGACCTCAAGCTCCCGCACTCGCGGCATGTACCCCCCTTTATGACGCGGTTCTCTCCATAGTGCCTGCTTGTGCGGATCGAACAAAACGCGGGGCCAGGACGAAGGCCAGGAGCGCGAGTGCGACGGTGAAGGCGAGGCCGACGGCGTAGCTCTCGGCGGTGGCGGTGAACAGGGCACCGCTGACCGCGACGGCGACCACGGTGAACACCGACTCGCCCACGCCCACGGCGGCGCTGTTCTGGCCTTCCTCGCCCTCCGCCGACATCTTCAGCACCAGCACGGACACCGTCGGGTGCAGCACGCCGATGCCGAACCCGGCGACGGCCATGGCCACGTACGCGACCGCGATCGGCACCGAGTCGACCAGCACGAGCGTCACCAGCGCGAGCCCGATCGCGATCATGGCGGCGCCGCCGCGGATGGCGGTCATGTGGCCCATCCGGCCGCGGCCCTTGATCCAGGAGCCGGTGGACCAGCCGAGCGCGCCGATCGTGAGCACGACGCCCGCACCGGTGGGGGTGAGACCGCGCTCGTTCATCAGCATGAGCGGGATGAGCACCTGGGCCGCCGTGAGCGAGCCGAACGCGAGGCCGCGCAGGACGGGCGCGGTCGGCAGGCCGGGCGCGGCCCTGAGTGAGCCGGGCAGCAGCAGCCTGGGCAGGGCCACGGCCAGCAGGACGACGCCGGCCGCGAGGAGGGGCAGGCCGGCGAGCTTGAGCGCGCTGCCGTACTGGATGAGCGCGGCGGCGACGGCGGTCAGCGTGGCCCAGACGAGCTTGCGGCCGAGGCCGGGGACGGACTCGGCGCTGCCGGCCCGCAGGTCGCGGCCGGCGGTGCCGCGCCAGAGCAGCAGTGCCGCCGGGATGACGATCAGGGAGACGCCGAGGAAGATCCACCGCCAGTCGGCGTTCTCGACCACGAATCCGGCGATCGTCGGCCCGATCATGGACGGCACCACCCAGGCGGCCGAGAACAGGGCGAACACCTTGGGATGCAGGGCGCCCGGATAGACGCGGGCGACCAGCACGTACAGCGCCACCTGCGTCGATCCGGCCCCGAGGCCCTGCACGAACCGGCCGGCGACGAACACCTCCATGTTCGGCGCGAACCCCGCCAGCAGCAGCCCGGCCACGAAGGTCGCCACGCCGGCCGAGATCGGTTCCAGCGGGCCCCGCCGGTCGCTCCACCGTCCGCCCAGCACCGTCGCGATCACGCTGGCCGCCAGCGTGGCGCTGAAGGCCAGGTTGTACAGGTGCATGCCGCCGAGCTCGCGGGCGACGACGGGCATCGCCGTGGCCACCGCCATCGCCTCGAACGCCACCAGCATGACCAGCGCGACGAGCCCCACGCTCAGCGCCCGGTACTGAGCGGACACCACGCCGGGTGTCTCCGGTGCTTCCACAGTTGTTGTCATGCAGGGCAAGCTATGGCGGGACCGCAGGCCGGCACATCGGGCGCGGGGCCTAGGAGGTCCTCGGCAATTGGGCCTAAGGCATGCGGGCCTCGATGCCGTCGAGCAGCAGCTCCAGGCCGTAGGCGAAGCGGTCCTCGCCGTTGTCGGCGATCAGTTCGTCGATGTACTTGACCAGGTGCGGGAACCGGCTCAGCGGCAGCTCCCGGTAGTAGGCGGCGATCTGCCCGGCGAAGTACTCGAAATACTCCCCCGGGTCCGTCAACCCGGCCGCCCGCATCCGCGCGTAGTGCAGTGAGCCCTCGTAGGCGTCGCCGACGACGTACAGGGAGAGCCGGTCCATCGCCAGGGAAGCCTCACGCGGCGTCATTCCGGCCTCGATGAGCAGCCCGAAGACGAACTCGCCGACGCGGACGGAGTTCTCCCCCGTGGGGACGTTGGCCAGCGCCGCCCTGGCCACGTCGGCGTGGGCGGCGAACACCCGGTGCGCCTCCGTTGCGTATCCGCGCAGTTGTTCCTTCCACCGGCCGGGATCGCGCTCGGGCAGCTCGATCTCGCCGAGCACCCGGTCGTAGATCAGCTCCAGCAGCTCGTCCTTGTTGGCCACGTGCGCGTAGAGCGAGGCGGGGCCGGTGTCGAGCTCCTGGGCGACGCGTCTCATGCTCAGCCCGTCGAGTCCCTCGGCGTCCAGGATCCGCAGCCCGGTCTCGACGATCAGCTCCTGGCTGAGCTGCCGCTTGACCTGCGCCGGCTTGCGGGACTTGCGCCACGGAGGCACGGGCACGCCTCCGGTCTCCTTGGGATCCATGCGAACAGCGTACTTGACACGAACAGTGTTCGCCACTAAAACGGTGTTCGTAACGAACGCCGTTCGTTGTCTAGAACACTGTTTGTGAAGGAGTTTCCCCATGACGGTCACCGCCTCCGTGGCGACAACCGAGACTCAGCCCTACCGATGGCGCTGGGTCGCGCTGTTCGTGATCCTGGCCGCCGAGGTCATGGACCTGCTCGACGCGCTCGTGACCGCGATCGCCGCCCCCACGATCCAGAAGGAGCTGGGCGGGTCCGACAGCCTCGTGCAGTGGCTCGGCGCCGGATACACGCTGGCCATGGCCGTCGGCCTGATCACCGGCGGTCGGCTCGGCGACCTGTACGGCAGGAAGCGCATGTTCCTGATCGGCTCGTTGGGCTTCACCGCCGCCTCGCTGCTGTGCGGCATCGCGATGAGCCCCGGGATGCTGGTCGGCAGCCGGGTGTTGCAGGGCCTGTTCGGCGCCGTGATGATCCCGCAGGGGCTCGGCCTGATCAAGGAGATGTTCCCGCCGCGCGAGCTGGGCAAGGCGTTCGGCATGTTCGGCCCGGTCATGACCATCTCGTCCGTCGGCGGTCCTGTCCTGGCCGGCTGGCTGATCGACGCCGACTTCTTCGGTACGGGCTGGCGCATGATCTTCCTGATCAACCTGCCGCTCGGCCTGGCCGCCGCGCTGGCCGGGATGCGGTTCCTGCCCGAGTTCCGGCTCGCGAACGCCACCAAGCTCGACCTCGGCGGCGTCGCCCTGGTCTCGGCCGCCGCGGCGCTGCTGATCTACCCGCTCATCCAGGGCCGCGAGCTGGGCTGGCCCGCGTGGACGTTCGTGGCGATGGCGGCCTCGATGGTGCTGTTCGCAGCGTTCGGCCGCTATGAGTCGCGCCGCGCCAGATCGGGCAAGGACCCGCTGGTCACGCCCAGCCTGTTCCGCAAGCGCGCCTTCACCGGCGGGCTGGTCGCCGGGCTGGCCTTCTTCTCCGGCCTGATGGGCTTCGGCCTGGTCTTCAGCCTCTACACCCAGCAGGGCCTGGGCTTCACACCGCTCCAGGCCGGCCTGGCGGGGCTGCCGCAGGCGGTGGGCGGCGTGCTCGGCTTCGGGCTGGCGATGTCCGGCCTGCAGGAGAAGCTCGGCCGGGGCCTGCTGCAGCTCGGCTGCGTCGTCATGGCGGCGGGCGCGACGGTGCTCGCGCTGACCATCAACCTGGCCGGGGTCGACGTCACCGCCTGGCAGCTCGCCCCCGGTCTCGGCCTCGTCGGCATCGGGATGGGTCTGACCATGGCGCCGTTCTTCGACATCGTGCTCGCCGGGGTCGAGCCGCACGAGTCCGGCTCCGCATCCGGCACGCTGACCGCGGTCCAGCAGCTGGGCGGCGCGCTGGGCGCCGCCGTACTGGGGACGCTGTTCTTCAACCTGCTCGCCAGGGAGTGGAGCTTCGGATCGACGATGCAGGTCACGGTGTGGGTGGAGGTCGGGCTGCTGTTGCTGACGTTCGCGCTGTCGTACCTGCTGCCGCGCCGGGCCCGGCCCGAACAGGCCGGGCACTGAGGGTCACGTGATGAGGCGCCGCTCCGCCCACCGCGCGATGTCGCGCCGCTCGATCGCGGCGGCCATCAGGTCGGGGAACGCATCCGGGGTGCAGGCGAACGCCGGCACCCCCATCGCGGCCAGCGCGGCGGCGTTCTCGTGGTCGTAGAACGGCGCGCCCTCGTCGGACAGCGCGAGCAGCACGATCACCTGGACGCCCGCCTCCGTCATCGCGGCCACCCGGCGCAGCATCTCCTGCCTGACGCCACCCTCGTAGAGGTCACTGACCAGGATGAAGATGGAGCCGGCCGGGCGGCCGATCAGCCCCTGGCAGTACGCGATCGCCCTGTTGATGTCGGTGCCGCCGCCGAGCTGGGTGCCGAACAGCAGCTCCACCGGGTCGTGCAGCTGGTCGGTGAGATCCACCACCGCCGTGTCGAACACCACCAGCGACGTCTTCAGCGACCGCATCGACGCCAGCACCGCCCCGAACACGCTCGAATACACCACCGAGGCCGCCATCGATCCGCTCTGGTCGATGCACAGCACCACCTCGCGCTGCACCGACCGCTGGCGGCGGGCGTACCCGACGAGCCGCGACGGGACGACGGTCCTCCGCTCGGGCAGGTAGTTCTTGAGGTTCGCCCGGATCGTCCGGTCCCAGTCGATGTCGGCCGCCCGCTTGGGGCGGTGCGTCCTGGCCGAGCGGTCCAGCGCGCCCGTCACGGCGGCCCTGGTCTTCTGCGCGAGCCGGCGTTCCAGCTCCGCCACCACCTTGCGCACCAGCGCCCTGGCCGACTCGCGGGCCCGGTCGGGCATGACCCGGTTGAGCGCGAGCAGGGTGCCGACCAGGTGCACGTCCGGCTCCACGGCCTCGAGCATCTCGGGCTCGAGCAGGAGCCGGGTGAGGTTCAGCTTCTCGATCGCGTCCTTCTGCATGACCTGGACGACGGTGGACGGGAAATACGTCCGGATGTCGCCCAGCCAGCGGGCCACCCGCGGCGCCGACGCGCCGAGCCCGCCCTCCCTTGTC
>NZ_VCJS01000363.1 GCF_005893125.1 Nonomuraea basaltis
GGCTTGCCGGTCTCCTCGACGATCCGGACAGCGCCGTCCCGGAAGTCGGGATCGAACCTTCGTCGTGTCTCTGCCATCGCCTGGTCCTCCTCTTAGGCGATGCCTCAACGATACGAGGGGAAACCCATCACCTTGCGAGTGACACTGGCCTCAGGCCAGGTCAGTTAGGCCGCGAGCGGTCACCATGATGAGCATTCCGCGCGTGCTGGCAGGTCCCGAAACCGACCAGCACGCGAAGATCAATCTTTAGCGATCACGAGTCGAACGGCACCCGACCACCGCGCTTGGTGAGCTCGGCCACGATCTCGTTGATGGCCTCGCGGATCTTGTCGGCGTCCTCCTTGCCATAGCTCTCGTCGAGACTCTCCCAGCCCCCAGACAACGCATTGTCCAGGGCCAAGGCCGCACGGAAGCACGCCTCCCGCTTCGCCGTACGCCGATCCATCAGGCGCCGTCCTCGGCCGGGTCGTACTCCATGTCCTCCGGGCCGGCGTAGAAGTCGGCGGGCTTCGGCAACGCGTCGATCGCCGCCCGTTGCGCCTCGCCCAGGTCGAGGCCGCGGGCGAGCCAGTACGCCTCGGTCTGGGCACACGGCCACCTGCCCCCATGGTTCGGGCACAGGTCGTAGCCGTCCCACACGTTCGGCGGCGGGCACGGCGGGACCAACTGCGCGATCCGCTCCAGCCGCTCGGCTTCGGTGAGCGCCATCAGCCGCCACCCCCGACCGAGTCCTTGTCCTCGATCGCCTCACAGCCGCCCTCGACACGATTGTCCACGTACCCCTGGTAGAGGTCATCGCGGACCTGCTGCTGCTCGTCCTCGGTCATGGCGGCCCACGCCTCGCGCGTGATCTCCGAGTCCACGATCGCTTCGTCGTGGCTGTTGCTGATGTCTCGGATCTCGGACCAGACCCGGAACCGCACGGTGTCGCTCACACGCCACCCCCGACCGAGCCCGACTCCTCCATCTCGACGGACAGCTCCACCATCCGCTCCACGTCGCCCACCGCGGCCGCCCTGACGAACTCCTCCAGGTTGGCACGCGGCAGGAACCGGGAACCGACGTCGCTAGGGAACATGTACTCACCGACCATGACCCCCTCGGCGCCCCAGCCGCCCTCGCCATCGCTGTACGAGGTGCCGGTCTGGTCGGCCCGGTCGAGCTTCCCAGCGACAGCGGCCTCCGCAACCGCCGTCTCGGCCTCGATGCAGAGCCGGACAGCGGTCTTGGCGCGGTCGCCGATGAAGACCGGGCAGTCGTTGACCGTCTGGAACAGCACGTAGCAGTCGCGGTCGGGCGCGGTCTTGAACACGACGAGGCTCATCGGGCCTCACCGCCTGACTCGTCCTCGCCCGCCAGGTAGACCCGGCCAGCGGACTCCACCTGCACCCGACCCGCCAGCAGCGCCAGCACCTCGTGCACGGGCATCCCGAGATCGGCGGCGGCGCGCTCCAGGTTGTCGAGCTGGGCCTGCGTGAGCGGCAGGTCCACGTTGAGGAAGACGGGCTCCTGGTCGCTCGTCGGCTCCTCGTCGGCCTCGCCCTCGGAACACCTGTGCCCATACACCACGTCGCGCGGCGACTGGAGGTTGTTCGACTGGGCGATCAGGTCGTACGCGAAGTTCGTGCGGAACCCGCATGGTTTGTGGATCAGGTGGGCGAGGTGGCTCCAGTAGCCGGAGCCCGACTCCGTCTCCCAGTCGGCGGGCAGCCTCATCGGGCCTCACCCGCCGCCGCCAGCAGCTCGGCCTGCCGCGCGCTCAGCCACGACTCGGCGTTGTCGCGGAACGCCCTGGCCTCGTCGTCGCGCCCCGCGTCCCAGAGCGCCTCGACCTGGACGACGTACTCGTTCCAGGCGCCGATCTCGGCCGCCCACTGCGGGTCCGCCTCCCACTCCCCGCCGGGCAGCCGGCGCATGAGGGTGGCGTCCTTGGGGATGTCGCGGTCCTCCTGCGCCGTGTGCATTCCCCGGCAGCGCATGTCGGCGAACGCACGGTCGCGCGGGTCGAACTTGTCTGGGTCGTAGGCGATGCCCGACTGACCGGTGTCGTTGGTGTACCGGACGCCGTACTCGTAGGTGCTCATCGCACCTCACCCGGCCGCGCGATGCTGTAGAGGTCATCGAACGACAGACCCCAAGCAGCCACGTACTCCGGGAACCCGGCAGCAAGCCTCGCCTGGTTCTCCAGGTCGGCCCGACCGATGGCTTCCATCAGCAGTTCGAGGAAGTGACCCGGCCCCGCCGTGCGGCGCGTGGCGGGGTACTTGGACCACAGGACGTTCTCGGCGACCTCGGGCGTGACGAGCCCGGTGTCGGGGGTGGTGTGAGCTTCGCTCATGATCATCTCTTTCGCGAGGAGAGTTTGTTGGCGGAACCGCCAACTAGGATTCACTCGCGATGCTAGCGCGCCGACCATGATCAGGCAGGCGTTCGAGCCTTCAAGAAACGAACGTTTTTGAAGATGATCATCGATACCTGACAGCGGCCCTGAAACCCCTCAAAAACTTCTTCAATAACCTCGGGCGTTCAACAACCCCGAAACACCGTTTCTTGAGAGGATCCGAGGGTGACCAAGGCTCTCGAACTCCCCACCGACTCGCTGGCCGCCTTCCCCGCCCGGCCCACCGAGATCCGCATAGGCTACGCCCGCGTCTCAACCGCCGGGCAACTCCTCGAACGCCAAATCGACGCGCTCACTGCCGCCGGGTGCCGCCGCATCTTCGCCGACAAGAAGTCCGGCAAGACCGCCCAGCGACCCGAGCTCCAAGCTTGCCACGCCTTCCTCACCGCGGGCGACACCCTCGTCGTCCCCTCGCTGGACCGGTACGGCCGGTCCCTCGCCGACCTCATCACCATGGTCGGCGAACTACGCCGCCGCGAGATCGGGTTCACCAGCCTGCACGAGAATCTGGACACCACCACCCCGGGCGGGCGCCTGGTCTTCCACGTGTTCGCCGCGCTCGCCGAGTTCATCCGCGAACTCATCATCGCGGGCACCCGCGAGGGCCTGGCCTCCGCCAGAGCGCGCGGCAGGGTCGGCGGCCGGCCAACCGTCGTGAACGAGGACCTGATCCGGGCCGCGAAGGACATGCTCCCCAACCCTGAGCACTCGATCACGTCGATCGCCAAGCTCCTCGGCGTCAGCGTCGGCACCCTGTACAACCACATCCCCGACCTGAAGGACCTGCGCGCCGCAGCGACCGCCCGCGAGATCACTGCATAGGGCCGCGCCGCGCTTGCCGTTCGTGCCGCAGTGCCCCCATCACCTACAGAGCGGAGACGTGTAGCTCATGCACCGATCTGTCTACGTTCGACGCCGTCGAGCCGACGGCCCAGGACTCGTCTTTATCGTGCTGGCGATGATCGCTATCATAGGCGTACGTACCCTCAGCGAGGTCGTGCCCCTCTGGGTGCTCATCGTCCTTGGCGGCCTGAGCCTAGGCATGGTTGTGTTCGTCGTCGTACGGTCTGCGCGGCGGACCACCAGCCGGATTGAGGCTGCGGACGTCATGGACCCCGGCGACCTGCTGCGTGAGCGCATCCGCCAGGTCAACAAAGCGTTCACCGAAGCCGCCAAGCTGATGGACGACCTGCGCCGCGAACTTGAAGCGCAGCAGACGGCCCGCGAAGGACTCATCGCCCAGGCCGAGGAGCAGCAGCGCCTCCTGGCTATCGACCAGGCGCAAGCCGAGAACATCCGGCAGATCCTCGTCGGCGAGACGAAAGCAACCATCCAAGAAGAGCGGCGCCAGCAGTGGAAGTTCTTCGCACTGGGCATCGCCGCGTCGATCCCGATCGGTGTACTGATCAACGTGCTCGTCCCCTGAAGGGCGCCACCCGGCTCTGGAGCAGCCAGCGCGGCGCCCTTACGCATCGGCTACAGCCAGCCCACCAGCAGCTTGAGCTGGTAGGTCTTGAACGGGCCGATCTTCACCTTCCGGACGCACTTGTACGCCTTGGCGAGCTTCTTCTTGTAGGTGAGGAACTTGCCTTGCGCGTGGCACACCGCCTTGCTTGGGTAGTGCGCGTACGTGATCCAGCGGTCGAGCTTCTGCGCCGCGCTCACGGGCGCGGCAGTGATCGCTGTCGTGGTCGCCGACGCTGCATGAGCGTCGGCCTGGACGGCGGGCGAGGCTGCGAAGAGGATCAGGCCGGTGAGGAGGCCGACCAGCCCCAGGCTGATTCGTTTGTGCACGTGCGCTCCCTTCCTGTGAGGATTGGCGGACGAGTGTCCGCGCGAATCGCGTCCTTCAGGACTGATGCTGCGGCGGGAGCCGTTGAGGATCGGTTGAGGAATTGTTGACTGTGGACTGGGCGATGACGGGTCGCAGTGGGTGTCAGTGCCTGTCTCTGCTGGGGAACACGTCGCTCCAGCCCGCCGCGCCGGCCGCATGAACGAAATCCGGCTCTGAACCGATCCGGCGAATCTGAGCGGATGGCCAACAGGCGGTAGGTGCCGGTCGTACGGTGGCGTCCACATTCCTCGCGAAAGGAACGCCACCATGTTCATCGACACAGCCATCTACGTCGGCACGGACGGCACGTACTTCGACGTGATCGACGCTCTCCCGGACGCCCCGCCCGGCTCTGTCATCGTCAATGTCTCCGGCATCCTCTTCGGGCTGGAGCCCGACTACCTCAACCTGCTGCTCGGCATGCTCGGCCCGGACGCCACTTACGACGCGATCCAGCTCCGCATCCCCGACCCGGACGGCTACGGCCATCTGGACCTGACCGCCCACTCAGGGCCGGATGGCCTGGCGCTGGCGGTGGCCTTCCCGGCCTGCCAGACCAACGCCTCGGTGACGATCCCGCACGACCGGTCCGACGAGGTTCGGGCGGCGATCGAGGAGGCGACGCGCGGTGAGTAACACCTTCACCCCGCTCTACGCCGAACTGGACGGCACATACCTGCACGTGGAGAAGCCGACCGACGCCCCCGAAGGGTCGCTCTATCTGACCGTGTCCGGCCTCAAGGTCGGGCTCTACTCTGACTTCGCGGGCTCGCTGGTGCGCGTGCTCCGATCCCTGGAGCCCGGCCGCGGGGTGCAGACGACGATCGAGCCCTTCATGTGGTTCTTCCACGTCGTGATCGGCGACCAGGGTGCTGAGTTCACGCTCGACCGGCGGCAGGGCCGGACGTACCGGGTGACCGTCCCGGCTGATCAGTGCGCCGTGGTGCGCGCGGCCATCGAGGAGGCCCGCGGTGGGTGAAACGACGAACCCCACCTACACCGCACCGGACGGCACCTACCTCGACGTGCAGCCCGCGCCGGCCGACGCCCCGCTCGGCACGGTCGTGCTGGACGTGTCGGGCAAGCCGATCCGGCTCGCGCCGATGGCCGTCGTGAGCGTCATCGACCTGCTCGCGGCGCCCGAGCCCGGCACCACGCTCCTCATCTCGCTCGGAGAGGACGACGACAGCCCGCTGCTCGCGTTCTACGTGGAGGAGCACGGCATCGACGTGCACCGCACCCTCGACGGCCGGACCACGCACCAGGTGACGATCCCGCTCGCTCGGGCGTACGTGACCGCGTGCGAGATCAGTGCCATAGGAACGAGGTGCGCGTGATGGCCAGCTTCGCGTGCATCGCATACGTGCTGGAGCGAGCGGCCGACATCATGCTCGGTGACTTCAGCCTCACCCCGGACCAGGCTCTCATCCGGGCCATCTGGGGTGACCAGCCTGCGCCGTGCGGAGACTGCGGCGAACAGGAGCGGTACCAGCTAGCAGCCCACGTGGTCGAGGTCCAGTACAGCCACATGATCGAATCGGACCTCGTCACGTACCTGTCCGACATCCCCCGGGGCAGTGCCCGCAGCGCGGCCCGCGAGATGGCTCGCCTGTTCCGCCAGGTCGGCGGCCGAGCTCATCTGGAGGGCGACGATCTGGACAAGGTGGCTCGGCTGATGTGGGAGCAGCCGCACGGCGTCGAACCGGCGAGGTGCCCATGACCGACTGGGCTCAGGTGGCCTTCGTGCTCGACCAGGTCGCCACCCTCCTGGAGCAACGCCCCGACCTGGACGCGGATGGCGCGATCCGTCTCCTCATCTGGGGGAGCGCCGACGCCAAGTACCCGGACTGGCCGACCGACGAGAGCGACCTGTACGACGACGTATCCATGGCGCTCGTGGCCGACCACGCCGACCTGTACCTGGGCCGGGACTCGGACCCGTGTCCCGCCGACGAGATCAACGCTCAGCAGGGAGCGCAAGCCGCAGGCGTGGCTGCGGCCAGAGTGAGCTGTTACGTCCGATAGATCAGCCTGGAGCCCGCCGCGTTGTCGGCGGGCTCCGCCATGTTCGGGGGTGGTACGCCACGCCTACCCTTGGTCAATCTGCACCCAAAAAAGCGATTCTTGCTCTAAATGGGACACTGAGGTGATCTCAGCGAATTCCGGGTAGCAAGTTGTGTTCGAAATGGAAAAATCCTATCCAGAAAACGAAACAGACGTTGCGGATATGGGATTGCTATTCAGGGGCGGCCATGTCAGGGTCGATTTGACCAAGGGTTCTATTGGGATGGGGCGGTTTACTCGAAGCAAAGCTCTGTGGTAACACGCTTATCCATCCTATTTTACCTGCGACCGAACGAGACGCGGGCGGGTGCGCAGTCCCGAGTCGCGGCTCCGTAAGTTTCTGCACATCGCAGTGATGCGGAAGGTAGGGTTGGTATGTCTGACCGTTCTGATCGTTGGATTCTCGCTTTTGATGAATCATGCGGCACCTGTCACGAGATCGCACATGCTGTCGACGATGTCGCCGAGGGGCGGCTCGAAGTTCTCGCTCTCACCGAGCCGAGCGTCTTGAAGTGGCGCTCGGCCGCGTTTGGCGCCGAGCCACCCTTCGCTCCGACGCTCCTCCGTGTTCGTCGAGACGACCAAGAGGTCAGAGGGTGGACTTCGCGGCGGATGGCGTTGCCGCTTCTGCGGCATCTGGGTGTACGGAAAGCGATGGGTGTACTGAGTGCGCTCGGTCGACTTCGCGCCGAGGTCAGCGAACCGCTGGTGCCAGCCGCCCGGCCGTCGGAGTCTGGTGTCTCGCGTACTCAGTTCCTGCGGTTCGGGGCCGTAGTTGCCGGTGGCCTGCTGATTGGCGGGAATGTTCCAGCGTTCGCCGCCGAGCGCCAGGTTGCCGCCGAGGCGTGGGTCAACGCCAACAAGGACCGCCTGCCGGAGGCTTACGAGGCCTTCACCAGATATCAGAGTGAATACCGGCGGGAGATCTTCCGTAACCTGCCTGCGCGTAGCCGCGCGGAGTTGTGGAGAACGCATCTCAAGCACTATCGCAATGCGCACCCCGCCTTAACGGCGGATCAAGAAAAGGCACTCACCTTTGCAGAGGAATTCATCGCGGACGAGTCCGTCTTCGACCTGACTGGCGAGGCGCGGGACACCACAGCGGTGCGCCAAGTTGTTGTCGACGCGTTCGGCACGTCCGAAGCAGGAGTCCTGCTGGCAAACCTCGGTCCCGACGACGGTTGCGGTTGCAGCTACACCTGCAACTGCTGCTGGTACGACGACTACTGCTGGAGGTACGGGTGCATGCGAGCGGGTTGCGACTATAAGCCGTCGGGATGCGGGACTTTCTGGACCAAGGAGTGCAACGGCAAATGCCCGTGATAAGGCCGCATCTGCTCGGGCGCCTTACACGAGCAGTCGCCGAGCATCTGGAGGTTCCCGAGGTCGCACTCTGTCAGGTCGTGGTAGTCGTCGGGTCGATCTTGTCCCACTGCCTTTGCGCCGGAAAATAGGTGCGAGCGCAGATCGGTGCAGGGTTCCCCGGACGGTGCGACCCATGACCGGGGAACCCTGCACGTCTACGCGCCCCCAGCGGGGGCGGGCTTTCTGGGGCAGTGGTCGCCGCCGCGGTGCCGCAGATCCACCCCGGCCTCCTCGAGAAGCTTGTGGATGAACCCGTACGACCGGCCGATCGACTCGGCGAGGACGCGGATGGATTCGCCCGCCTGGTAGCGGCCGGCCACGAGTTGGGTGAGCTGGTGGCGTTCGGCGCCGACGATGCGGACGCGGGGCCTGATCTGCACGAGGGTGCTCCTTCGGTGTAGCGGTCACGCCGCGGCGGCGGCTCGGCGGGCGGCGCGTAGCTCGTCGCGGTCATACGGCGTGGCGGGTACGGGGTGGCCGGCCCAGATGCACCATTCGATGGTGGCGAGGTCGGCGTAGTCGTACACGGTCTCCCGCCCGGCCCGGCCGAGGACCCGTGCCCGGTAGCGGGACGCCCATTTGCGGATCGTGCATGGCTCCCGTTCGAGGCGCTCGGCGGCCTGGCGGGCGGTCACGGGGGATCCCGGGGTCACATTCACCCCGCTTTCGATGCCCGGGTTCCGCAGTTGGTAGTCACACGTGAGCCCGGAATTGAGGGTTGACCTGGGGGAACGCGTGCAGGGCCGTAGAGGGTCGTGTGCCTACGCCCTCCGCAGCCAGGCGCCGGTCGGGTCAGGCC
>NZ_VCJS01000364.1 GCF_005893125.1 Nonomuraea basaltis
CAGAAGACGGCATACGAGTTGTCTTAGGGTCTCGTGGGCTCGGAGATGTGTATAAGACACAGGCACCACCCCCGCCCCGCCGTCGGCCGCGGGCGCCGACTTCATGGCCTTGGCCAGCGCCTTCTCGGTCACGGCCTGGATCCGCGAATCGATGCTGGTCACCAGGTGGTCGCCAGGGACGGGCGTCACCTGCTCCTCGACTCCGAGCGCCTTGCCCATCCGGTCGACCTGGACCCGGCGCAGCCCCGACTTGCCGCGCAGCGCGTCGTCGTAGACGTACTCGAGCCCGTCGCGCCCGGCCAGGTCCACGCCAGAGAAGCTGGCCTTGAGCCCTTCGCGCTTCTCCAGCTCCTGCTCGGTGACCGGCTGCAGGTAGCCGAGCATCTGGGCCCCCGCCCGGCCGCCTGGGTACTGCCGCACGGAGTGGATCTCGGCGGTCACGCCCTGGAACTTCTCCTGCCGCTCGAGGATCTGCAGCGCCTCCCTGGTGTCGACCTTCTCGTCCAGCGGAACCGGCTGGTACGGCGAGCCCGTCCAGCACGGCTTCGACACCCCCGGCCCGCACGGCGTGATCCGCCGCTGCAGGTCCGCGACCGGCTTGCCGAGCACCGACGAGAGCTTGCGCAGCACCTTCACGCCGCCGTCGGGCATCCTCGACAACCTGGCCCGGTCCACGGACACGACCAGCGCGGTCTTGTTGCGCACCAGCGGCCGCCCCGACGAGTCGAGGATCTGCCCGCGCACGGCCGGCACGATCACGGTCCGCGTCCTGGTCTCCGTCGCCCTCGTGACGAACTCCTGCCCGCGCACCACCTGCACCTGCCACAACCGCACGGCCAGCACGACAAGCAGCGTCAGCACCAGGACCTGCAGCACCAGCAGCCGTCCCCGCATCCTGATCATGTCGCGAACCTCGACCGTCTGCCCCGCGTGGTCAGCCAGATCACGATCGGGGACACGAGCAGCGTGTAGACGACGGAGACGGGCACCTGCCCGGTCAGCGTGGCCATCGTCACCCGGGGGTCGGAGATCAGCCCGCCCACGCCCGCCGCCAGCAGCGGCGCCAGCAGCACGCACAGCACCACGGTCGTCACCGGGCCGCCCGCGCCGCGCCCGGCGACGTAGCCGACGAGGGCCAGCACGAACGCGTACTGCCCCAAGAGGTGCGCGGTCGGCGGCATGATGTCGATCAGCAGCCCGGCGAAGAACCCGAGTATGGCCCCGGAGGCGGCCCCCCGCGCCAGCGCCACACCGACCACGGCGAGCAACACCAGGTCAGGAGAGCCCCCGGCCGGCAACGGCACCCGATTGACCAGTATGACCTGCGCCAGCAGAGCCAGCAGCACAGACACTCCTGCGATCATCGAGCCCCCTCCACGCCCGTCTCCACCAACCACGCCGGCCTCACACCACAGCCGGCGGACGCCACCAAGACCACAGCCGTGCCCACACCTCCAGCCGACTCCCCCGAGACCAAGACTCGGCCCACACCACATCCGCCTGACTCCGCCGGCACCGACGACCGGTCACCACCACGTCCAGGCGACCTCACCGCGCCCGGCAGCCGGCCCTCACCGCATGCAGCCGACTCCACCAGGACGGACGACCGACCCACACCGCAACCAGCCGACCGCACCACGACCGACGACCGACCCACACCGCAACCAGCCGACCGCACCACGACCGACGACCGACCCACACCGCAATCAGCCACAGACATCCCGGCCGCGACGATCTCCGCCACCCCACCTGGCGCGACCCTCATCGCGATCCCTCCTTGGCGGGCAGCACCGCGTCACGCGGATCCCGCTTGGGCGCCTCCACCACCACACCCACCACGTCGATTGCCGTCAGATCCGCGAAGGGCCTGGCGTACGCGATGCGGGTCAGCTCCCCGGGCGTCGACTCCACCCGCTCGATCACCCCGATCGGCACCCCCGGCACGTACGGCCGGCCGTTTTGGGAGCCGAAGCTGACGATGCGCCCGCCCCTGGTCAGCGGCGCCGTGGAGTCGAGGAGCCGGAACTGCACGAGCCGCCCCTGCTCCCCCACTCCGTGTACGACCCCGATCTCGTTGCCTCCCTCCAGCCGCGCCCCGGCGGCCGAGGCCGGGTCGCTGAGCAGCACCACCGTCGAGGAATGGGTGGTCGCCTGGATGACCCGCCCGACCAGCCCGTCGCCGTTGAGCACGGTCATCTCCGGCCGCACCCCGTCCCCGGTGCCCGCGTCGATCTGCACGGCGTCCTCGAAGCCCGGCTGCCCGCGCCTCGCGACCACGTTGGCCGTCACGACCTTGTATCCACCGGCCCCCGCCAGGCCGAGCAACTGCTTGAGCTCCTTGGAGCGGGACGCGTCGAGCTTGCCCGTCAGCAGCCCTGTCCGCAGCTTCGCGTTCTCCTCCGTGAGCGCCTGGATGCGCTCCTGCGCACTCTGCGCGGTCAGGATGGCGTGTACGAACCCGGCGACCGGCCGCACCAGCAGGCCGCCGAACTGCTCGGCCGAACCGAAGACCCACGACCCGACCGCTCGCAGCGAGCGCAGCGGCGAGCTCTCGCCGCCGCGGTGGTCGACGGTCAGGATGACCAGTGCCACCGTCAGCAGCACTCCCAGGATCAGCCGGGCCCGGCGCGAGTCTCTCATCAGTGTCGCGACTCCGGCACCAGCACTTCTTGGAGCGCCTCGAACTCCTCGGCGCACTTGCCCGAGCCGATGGCGACCGAGTCGAGGGCGTTCTCGACGAGATGCACCGGCATGCCCGTCTCGGCCTTGATCCGTTCGTCCAGCCCCTTGAGCAGGGCGCCCCCGCCGGTGAGGGCGATGCCGCGGTCCATGATGTCGCCGGACAGCTCGGGCGGGCACTTGTCGAGCGTGGTCTTCACCGTGTCCACGATCGTGTTGACCGGCTCCTCGATGGCCTTCCTGATCTCGTCGCCCGACACGATGATCGTCTTGGGCAGCCCGCTGACCAGGTCGCGGCCGCGGATCTCCGCGTGCGACTCCTCGCCGTTGGGGCCGGCCGAGCCGATGGCCATCTTGATCTCCTCGGCGGTACGCTCGCCGAGCATCAGCGAGAACTCCTTCTTGGCGAACGCGATCACCGCCTGGTCGAGCTCGTCGCCGCCCACCCTGATCGACTGGCTGGTGACCACACCGCCCATCGAGATGATCGCCACCTCGGTGGTGCCGCCGCCGATGTCGACGACCATGTTGCCGGTGGGCTCGTGCACCGGCAGCCCCGCCCCGATGGCGGCGGCCATGGGCTCCTCGACGATGTAGACCTTTCTGGCGCCCGCCTGGTAGCCGGCCTCCTTCACCGCGCGCTGCTCGACGCTGGTGATGCCGCTGGGAACGGCGATGATGATGCGCGGCTTGGCGAAATGCCGCCGCCTGTGCACCCTATGGATGAAATATCGCAACATACGCTCGGTGACATCGAAGTCGGCGATCACGCCGTCCTTGAGCGGGCGGACCGCGATGATGTTGCCGGGTGTACGGCCGATCATCCGCTTGGCCTCGATGCCGACCGCCACGATCTTTCCCGTAGTGGTGTTGATCGCTACGACTGACGGCTCGTTGAGCACGATGCCCCGGCCACGCACGTAGACCACCGTGTTGGCGGTGCCCAGGTCGACCGCCATGTCACGGCCGAGGAACGCGAGCTTGCTGCCCATGGGGAACGGAGCCCTCCGTAACGTCGTTCGGGAATGACTACGGATCGAATTCGAATCGTAACGTGACGTACCCACCGTCGGGCGCGATGAGCCCCTGCGCCCCTCAAAAATCTCCAGCCCCAAACTCAACCGCAATTTTGCCCGGATTGCCCGCAACATCCGATCGCTTCCTGGAACGTTCCAGGATGCCCAGAAAACTCACCGCAACCGCTGTGCCTCATACCGTACGCCGGGCCACCGACATAAATCTGCGCCCCCGCACCCCGGCCCGAGTGCGCTCCGACTCCGGAACCGTACGGCACCCGACCGACGAAAACGCGCGCGCCCGCACAGCCGAGGAGGCTGCACGGGCGCGGACGGAGCGGAGTCGGTTAGAACCGGTCCGGGAAGAAGATCTTGATCTCCCTGGCGGCGGACTCGGGCGAGTCGGAGCCGTGGACGACGTTCTCGCCGATCTCGAGGGCGTGGTCGCCGCGGATCGTGCCGGGCGCCGACTTCACCGGGTCGGTGGCGCCGGCCAGCGCGCGGAAGGCCTCGACGGCGCGCGGGCCCTCGAGCACCATGGCGACGAGCGGCCCCGACGTGATGAACTCGACGAGCTCGCCGAAGAACGGCCGCTCGGAGTGCTCGGCGTAGTGCGACTTGGCGGTGTCGGCGTCGAGGGTGCGCAGATCCATCGCCACGACCTTGAGGCCCTTGCGCTCCACACGGGCGATCACGTCACCGATGAGGCCACGCTTAACCCCGTCGGGCTTGATCAGGACAAGAGTGCGCTCGGACACTTGAAGTTCTCCTTCGAACAGAATGGGGTCGCGGCTACCGGCGCCCGGCCTCACCGCGAGGACGCTTCGCGGGGCATGGGCCCGCGCGTCGCCGTAGCTGGGCCTCAGCTTACCGTCCCGCGCCCATACCCTAGTTGCCTATGGGGGCGGCTCCTACGGGGATGCGGCGTCCTCGGGCGAATGCCCTTGCGGCGGCACCGCAGGCAGCGCCCCCGCCGGATCAGCCGGCTCCTCATTGTCGCGCCGGGGTTTCAGCTTGTCGAAGGCTCCCTGGGAGGACACCGGCAGCACAACATCGCCGTCCGCGCTGCCACCGCCGTCCGGCTCACCGGGAGACTTCACCCCCTTGTGCTCCATCCCGACACCGCCCTCGCCGTCCCGCGAAGAGCCGGCGCCGTCGTCAGGGGACGCCCGCACGAGCAGCACGTCTCCGCGCTGCTCACCGGACGGCGGCACCGTACGAGCGCCGGAATCCGTGCCGGCGCACGGCGGACCACCGTCGAGCCCGGCCGGCGTCGTCTCCTGGCCAGGCCGCCGAGCCATCACGGCGGCGAGCACGATGATCGCCACCGTCAGGAAACCACCGATCAACGCCCACCAGTGCAGCGCGCCAACGAAGCTGTCGACCAGCTCCTGCGCCGACCGCACCCCATCCAGCATCTTCATCTGCACCCCGGTGCCGAGCAGGAAGCCTGCCAGCACCCCGGCGAAGCACAGTGACAGCCCGAACGCCGCCGTCCCGATCCCCACCTCCTGCAGGGTCGCCGTCAACGCCACCGCCGCCCCCACCGCGAGCAACGTGAACGGCACCGCCAGCACAAGGCCATCCGCCGACGGCACCACCAGCCGCACCGAACACAGCCCCACCACCATCGACAACAGCCCCAACGGCGCGAGCCACCGCCCGGCGGCCCTCGCGAACAGCCGCACCACGACAGAGGCGGCAACCGCCAGCAGCCCGGCGACCCCATACGGAATCCAGAGCCCGCGCAGGCCAGGCCCGCCGAGACCGCCCATCTCCACCAGCGTGACCTGCGCCGCGCTGGGCAGCAGCACGACGCCGACCGCCACCATCGAATACGCCAGCGGACGGCTCTCGGCCGTCCCGATCGAGGCCAGGGCCAGCAACCCGACGATGGCCGTGGCCGCCAGCAGGATCACCGGAGTGGCCCGCCAGCCCTCGGTCGCCGTGCTGATCGCCACGACCGCGATCCCCGCCGCCGGCACGGCGGCGAGCAACAGCCGGCTGCGCTCACGCACATCGAGACCGGGCGAGACGGGACGGCCGAGCAACATCCAGGCGACCAGGTAAACGGCGGCCAGGGCGAGCGCCACCCCCGTCACCAGCGGGTACGGCTGCAGCGTCACCTTCCAGCTGCTCACGTCGTCGAGCGGCCAGAGCGCCAACGCCTGGGCCGCGAGCAGGCTCAGGCTGAGCACCCCCACCCACAGGGCCCGCAGCGCCGGCACGCGGTCCCAGACGGCCGCGAGCGTGGCGGGCACGATGAGCCCGGCGCCGATGCCGCGCAGCACGCGTACGACTCCGACGACGAGCTCGGAGGCGGCATACCCGCCGGCGACGTCGGACAGAGCCACCAGCGCCAGCCCGCCGAGGATGACGTGGGCCACCTTGGCCCGCCGCAGCGCCACGGCCGCGAGCGGCACGGTCAGCATGAGCGCGGGCAGCGCGAGCCCGTGCGTACGCCTCAAGCCGACCTGGTCGATGTCGCCGGGCAGCAGCCCGGCGACGACGGAGAGCGTGTTGGGGATCGTGATGATCGCCAGTGGCAGCGCGGCCACGATGAGCAGCCCGAGCACCATGTCGAGCAGCCATGGGTGTCTGAGGCCAGCCGGATGAGGCGACCGCTGGATCGGGGGGACGGCCATGTAGGCCGACTTTAGCGGGAAGTAGCGCCCTCGACACGGCGAGCGACGATAATCGCCGTGATCCACAGCGCCGTGAAGATCGCTCCGAGGAAGAACATGGCCGGTACGAGGAAGCCCGTGCAGATCGCCAGCACCTGTACGACGCTGCCGGCGATGTAGCCGAAAGGCCGCTTGAGCAGGCCCGCGACGACCACGCACAGCACGGCAAGCCCGATGCCGGCGGTCACCGCCAGTGCGGGCGAGACCCCGCCGACGCCGATCGCGACGGGCGTAATCAGCCCGGCCACGATGGCCTCCATGCCGAGCACGGTGGCCCCGAGCCTGCGCATCCCCGGCGTGACCTCAAAGTTCATCGCGAACCACCCACCATCATCGGCACAGGCGGCCGGGCGAAACTCACCCTCACCACCGGTACGACATACCCCCTCATCACGAGGGCCCATCCACGTTCAGCAGCCGCCGCGCGTCGCCCGCCGTGACCACGGACCCCGTGATGAGCACCCCCGTGCCGCTGAACTCCCCTTGCGCGTCGGCGATCCCGATGCCGATGTCGATGGCGTCGTCGAGCCGGTCGACGACATGCACCCGGTCCTCGCCGAAGAGCGGCTCGGCCAGCGACGCCAGCTCCTCGGGCGACATCGATCGAGGCGAGGAGTTCCGCGTGACGACGATCTCGTCGATCAACGGCTCCAGGAGCTCGAGCAGGCCATCGACGTCCTTGTCACGCATGACCGCGACCACGCCGATGGTCTTGGGGAAGTCGAACGCCTCATGCATCCCCTCCAGCGTCGCCTGCATCCCGCCGGGGTTGTGCGCTGCGTCGATCACGACCGTCGGCGTACGGCGCACGACCTCCATGCGTCCCGGCGACGTCGCCTGCGCGAACGCCTGCCGTACGAGATCGGCGTCGAGCGGATCGTCACCGCCGGTCAGCGCCTCGACGGCGGCCAGCGCACAGACCGCGTTGCTCGCCTGATGCGATCCGTAGAGCGGCAGGTAGACATCTTCATATACACCCTTGAGCCCTCGCAGCGTGAGCAACTGCCCGCCCATCGCCACCTCGCGGCTCATCACCCCGAACTCGAGCCCTTCACGCGCCACGACCGCGCCCACCTCGGCCGCCTGGCGCATCAGCACCTCGGCCGCGGCCAGCTCCTGCTGGGCCAGCACGGCGGTCGTACCGGGCTTGATGATGCCCGCCTTCTCGGACGCGATGCTCGGTATGTCCGGCCCGAGCCGATCGGTGTGGTCGAGCGAGATAGGCGTGATCACGGACACGACGCCGTCCGCGACGTTGGTGGCGTCCCACGACCCGCCCATGCCGGCCTCGACGACCGCCACATCTACGGGGGTGTCCGCGAACGCCGCGAACGCCATCGCGGTCAGCAGCTCGAAGAACTGGATGCGCCGCCCCTGGGCGTCGGTCAGCTCGACGTACGGGATGATCTCCTCGTAGACCTCGGCGAACCGCTCCTCGCTCAGCGGCTGCCCGTCAACGGTGATCCGCTCGCGCACCGACACCAGGTGAGGGCTGGTGAACCGCCCCACCCGCAGGTTGCGCTCCTTGAGCAGCACCTCGGTGAGCCGGGCCGTACTCGTCTTGCCGTTGGTGCCGGCGATATGTATGACCGGGTACGCCGCCTGCGGCGAGCCGAGCAAATCCAGGAGGGCCGCGATCCTGTCGAGCGTCGGCTCGAAATCCCACTCGACGCCGCGCTCCATGACCGCGCGTTCAACCGCACGATAATCCACACCCTCAACCCTACTGACAACCCGTAGCGCTCCGGACCCGGCCCGATCCACAACCACCCCGCCTACCACCTACGCCCCAGCGGCAGCCGGTCGAGACACCTGCAGACGGACGAAGAGGCCATGCCACCTTTGCCATTTCTCAACGCAGAAAGGGCCCCGACCATGACGGTCGGAGCCCTTTCTGTACCAAAAATTTGTGCGGCGGTGACCTACTCTCCCACACCCTCCCGAGTGCAGTACCATCGGCGCTGAGAAGCTTAACTTCCGGGTTCGGAATGTAACCGGGTGTTTCCTTCCCGCCATAACCGCCGCAACCCTG
>NZ_VCJS01000365.1 GCF_005893125.1 Nonomuraea basaltis
GATGAAATCCCGGCCCTGGGGTGGGCGGGGGATACGTCATCGTCTCTCCTGTCGTGCGATCCGGCGGATCAAGGGACGGGCACATGTCCGTCTTTGTCACCCCTGATCATTTTCAGGCGCTTTGACCTTATAGGTTCAGCCCTCGTCGGCACCGCACTGGATGTGGCGCAGGCCGCTTGCGTTCGCTTCTGGGCAGGTGGGTCGCCTGGCGCTCAACCTCTCTCCTACGGTCGCGACTACGATGTGATCGTGAACACGAGCCCCCGACATGTCCGTAAAGGGGCCGTCCCGAGCATCCGCGACGTGGCCGCCGAGGCCGGCGTCTCGCACCAGACCGTCTCGCGCGTGCTGAACGAGTCACCCAGGGTGCGGCCCACCACCCGCGCCGCCGTGCTGGCCGCCATCGACCGGCTCGGCTTCCGCCCCAACCGGGCCGCGCGGACGCTCGGCCTCGGCCGTGCCAGCGGCGTCACCGTCGTGACCTCCAACACCATGCTCTACGGGTACGCCTCCACGCTCCAGGGCATCGAGGAGGCCGCCAGGACGGAGGGCGTGGCGCTGGGCATCAGGGTCGTGGAGTCGGCCGAGGTCAGGCAGACGGTCGACTATGTGAGCGACCCGAGCGCGGGCGGACTGGTGATCATCGCGTTCGATCCGCTGGGCACCGCCGTGCTGGAGGCGCTGCCGCCGCACGTCCCGGCCGTCGTGGCCGCCGAGCCGGTCGCACACGACCTGGGCCGGGTCGCGATCACGCTGGACGAACGACGGGCCGCCGCCGACGCCACCCAGCACCTGCTGGACCTCGGGCATCGGACCGTGCACCACGTGGCCATCCCGTCCGAGGGGCGGGCCGGTGGCCGGCAGGCGGGATGGCGCGACGCGCTGGGGCAGGCGGGCGCGGGGATCCCCGAGGTCCTGGGTTGCGGGTGGGACATCGAGTCCGCGTACGACGCGGGACGGCGGCTGGCCCGCGAGCCTGATGTCACGGCGATCCTGTGCGGCAACGACGACATCGCGCAGGGGGTGCGGCGGGCGCTCTACGACGCGGGCAAGGACGTTCCCGGCGACATGAGCATCGTGGGCTTCGACGACATCCCGGGCTCGGCGTTCTGGACGCCCGCGTTGACCACCGTGCGGATGGACTTCGCGGGGCTGGGGCGGGCGTGCTTCCACGCGGCGCTGGCCGAGCTGGGCGGGCAGTCGCAGCCGGAGATCTCGCTGGTGCCGCCGCGCCTGATCGTACGCGAGTCGACCGCGCCCCCGCGCCACCGCTGACTCCTTGGTAGTGGGCCACGGCTTTGGCTACTAATAAGCCTGATGCGCACCAGCGAACGAGTGCCCGGCTTCAGGCCAGGCCCCCGAGCACGTTCTAGTCGAGGACGCCGAGGATTTCGGCGAGGTCGTCGCGGTTGTTGACGCCGGTTCTTTCGTAGACGGCGACCAGGGTGTTGGCGACGGTCCGGGGGGAGATCACCAGCCGGTCGGCGATCTCTCTGTTGCTCAGGCCGGACGCCGCGAGGTGGGCGATCTCCCGTTGCCTGGTGGTCAGTTCGGGGGTGGCGAGGCCGGTCAGCGCGGGGGTCCGGGCGCCGTCACAGCGACGGGCGAGCGTCCAGGCCCGGGTCTGGGCGGTGTGCTCGGCCCTGATCATCCCCGTGCGCCGGTAGCCCGCCGCAGCCTGGGCGGATGCGTCCGCCGCGTGCAGCAGCAGGCCCAGTCCTTCGAATGACGCCGACACCGCCTCCAACTGCTTGGGGTCGTCCCCGGCGCGCGCGTGGCGGGCGAAAAGCGGTGCGAGGAGCCCGTCGATCTTTCCCTCCAGCCCGGTCAGCCGGTCCGCGACCAGGCCGGGAGCGCCGAACCTGACGACGTCGTGCAGCGCGAACAGCTCGTAGGCGGGCAGCCCGCGCGCCGCGTCGGCGGTCTCGATCGCGGTCTCGATCGCCCCGGCCACGTTGCCCTCGGCCGCCAGGGCCCAGGGCCGGGCGAGCCGGAACGCGAACTCCACCCGGTGCTCGACGTGCAGCAAGGCGAGTTCGTCTGCGAGGTCCATGGTCGCCTGTACGGCGGCCGCGTCACCCCGCAGCGCGTACGCGTGGGCCAGCTCGGCCAGGCACAGGGCGCCATGAATCGTCCGGCCGCGGAGCCGTACGATGGCCTGCCTGCACAGCCGGATCGCTTCGGCAAGCCGGCCACCGAGCCTGCTCACCTGCGCCCGCCGCGCCGCGAATTCGGCGATCGCGCGGTTCCACCCCGCGTGGTCCTCACCGAGGCGGTATCCCAGGTCGGCATATCGCCGCGCCGCCGCGAGATCGCCGGTCAGCACGGCGGCCATGGCGCCCCCCTTGAGCAGTTCCACCGCGAAGGAGGGCAGACCCTCGGGCTGCCCTTCGATCACGATCCATGTCTCGTCGACGACGGCCAGCGCCTGCGTGCCGCGGCCCTCATAGGGCAGCATGTTGGCCTCCATCGAGGACACGCCGATGGCGACGAGCGGGGTCAGCGGGCCGATGCGGCGAACCTCCTCCATCATCCGCCTGCACTGGGCGAACCTGCCGAGGATTTGCTCGAACGAGGTCCTCGTGGCCAGGACGCCCCGGCGCGGTTCCCGATCGGTCATGGCTTCGGCGGCGGCCTCGAGCGCGGCGCACGCTTCCGCCACGCGGCCGAGTCCCATGAAGAGGTTGAGGGCGCGCACCGTCTCGAATTCGGCTCGCACCTGGTCGTCCATCGGCTGGCCGGCCACCGCGAGCAGCACGGTCTCGGCCTCGTCGTACCGGTCGGAGTAGTGGAGCACGCTGGCCAGCAGGGCGGCGGCTGCGACGCCGCCCCCGGCCGCGACCGCGGCGCGGCCGAGCCGGATGGCCAGCTCCAGGTCGCGGACATTCCGGGCGGTACGGCAGGCCGCCATGAGGGATGCGACATCGTCGGCCGTCCCGCTGTCCAGCCGCCAGACCGCCGTCCGCAACACGTCCTCCCGGCTGCGCGATCCGGCCGCCTCCATGCTCGCCTCCACGGCCTCCGCGAGCTTGCGCAGCACCTCGCGGGCGCGCAACACCCCACATTGGGCGCGGATCACCTCGCCGTAGAGGGGGTGCGCGAGCCGCACGGAAAGGTTCTCCGGTGACACCACGATGAGTTGCCGGTCCTCCAGCCGCCATACCCTGTCCGCGGGGGCGAGGCCGGCGAGCAGGCCGGCGCTGAGCGGCTCGCCGTAGGCGACGAAGTCCAGCACCTCACGTTCGCCGGGCGTGATGTCGCCGATGCGGCTCTCGATCAGCTCGCTCAGCCGCATGGTCACCGAGATGTCGCCCTGCCAGTTCCACGCACCATGACGCTCGACGAGGGCGCCGCCGGCCTGACCCGCCAGCACGAGTTCGCGCAGGAACAGGACGTTGCCTTGGCTGATCCGCCACAGCCGCCTGGCGGTGATCGCCTCGACATGACCGCCGAGCGCGTCCGCGAGCAGCCGGTCGCTCTCCTCGGCTCCCAGCGGCCCGAGATCCAGGCGCGGCACGAGATCGTCCTTCCACAGCGCCGTCACCGCATCCGGCACCCGCTCCCCGCTACGCACGGTCGCCAGCACGCGCGCCTGCCCGCTCGCCACAAGGTGGTGCACCAGCACCGCAGACACTGCGTCGAGCAGGTGCGCGTCGTCCACCAGCAGCAGACGCTCACGACCGATGGCATCGGCCGCCCAGCCGATCACGTTGCCGGCCGGCAGCTGCGGCGGCAACAGGTGCGCCATCGCTCCCAGCGGAATGTCCGCCGCCGCGACCGTCGCCAGGATCCGTACCAGACCGGGCATACCCCGCACGGCCTCCGCCGCCAGGCGGCTCTTTCCCACGCCCGCCGGACCCACCACGACCACACCTCCGGCGTCGATCGCCGTCCGGATCGCCGCGAGCTGAGCCGATCTCCCCATGAAAGGCCAGAGGGGTTGCACAGAGGCATAGTAAGGCCCTGCAGCGGGATTAGAGTAGGCGGTACTCATGCGAGACAGCCCTAGCGGGCGAGATAGTCATCGCATGACCGCAATCTCCTCCACCATCGCAAACGTCGACCTGACCGCGCTGGTCCGAAAATGTGTAGGTCGGCCCGATGTGGAGGTCGATGTCGTCCGCGTGGAGCCGATCGACCACCAGTCCAGTACGCCGTCCACGGGCGGGTTGCGACGCGTGGCGGGCACCACGACCTGCGGCCGCGAATGGTCGTTCATCGTGAAGTCCCTTCACTCGGCCCGGCACTGGCCGCGCCTCGGGATGCTCCCCGAGCCGGTCCGGGCGGAGTTCGCGGCCGAATTCCCCTGGCGGGTCGAGGCCGACATCTACCGCTCCGGCCTGCCCATGCCTGAAGGCATGCGGCTCCCGCGCCTCTACCTGATCGACGACCTGGGCGACGACCGGCTCGACCTGTGGCTCGAGGACGTTCGGACCGCATCTGGGGAATGGGACCTGACCAGGTACGCCGCAGCGGCCAGGGCGCTGGGCCGGCTCGCCGCTCTGCGCCGGGTGGACCCGCCCGCCTCTGGCGTCGCGCTGCGGACATACGTGATGGGCCGGGTGGTCCAGGGGGCACTACCCGCCCTGCGCGAGAGCGAGACCTGGTCGCACCCTCTCATCGCCGACCATGCTGACCCCCTGCTGCGCATGGATCTGGACGCCTTGGCCCGCAGGATTCCCGCGCTGCTGGATGCGGCAGAACGGTTGCCCAAGTCGATGGCGCACGGCGATGCCAGCCCGGAGAACCTGCTGGTGCCCGCGGACTCGCCGGGCGAGTTCGTGGCCATCGACTGGGGCTGGCAGGACCCGGTTCCGGTCGGCTTCGACCTGGGCCAGTTGCTGGTCGGTCTCGCGCACCAGGGTGCGATCGAACCCGGCGAGCTGCCCGCCATCCACCGGACGATCGAGACGGCGTACGCACAAGGCCTTGCCGATGAGGGCATGCCGGCCGACCAGGCGACGACCGGCTACCTGACCACCCTGGTGCTCCGCAGCGCCTTCACCGCGATCCCCCTGGAGCGACTCGATGACCCGGTCACTCCCTCCCTGCACGAGCTGTTCCGCAAGCGCATCGGCCTGGCCAGGTTCATCGCCGACCTCGGCCTCACCCTGTGACACCTGCACATTCTCCCGTCACCGGACCGCTCGGGGCGGGACCACGCCCGTGAACCACACCGCCCGTCGCTGACCGATTTCGGCGTAGGGGTCAGGCCAGGGGCGGCCGATCCGGCGCCTTTACGGGTGCCGGCCCTCCAATTCGCTGGGCCTGCCTTCTCCATGCGGGTGGCCAGCGCTCTGCCCACCGGCTTCCCGGCTCCTTGATGTCAATGGTGTCCGGCGAACGGCGATCACCGATGGTCAGAGCGGCGCCGGAGCACGTATCGCACACACCGCTCATCCCCCAGTGCAGAAAGCCAACCCCCGGTCCTGGGGGAAGACCCCACCATCAAGATCCACCTGATCGGCAAGCGAAAGTCTCCAACGAAAGGAACGTGTCATGAAGATCCGCAGGATGATAGCTACGGCCGCGACCATGGGTGCTCTCACCCTTGGCCTGGCGCTCCCGACTACCGGGACGGCCAACGCGTCCGCCCCGGAGAAGGTTACGTTCACCTGGAACGGTTTCATCACTTCGGGTGACTGCGAAATTATGCGCGGTGCGACATGGACGCTGTTCTCGGACGGCAGGGCGCAGTTCGACGGCACGGTCTCCAGCACGGACGGCAACGACGCCTGGCTGATGCGGGCGCAGCTGCTGGACGGGAACAGCGCGCTACTCGGCGAAATCCGGGTGTCCGGGAGCACCAGCACCAAGTTCGTCAAGAACCTGCCCCGCGCCTGGAGCCGCTACCGGTGGTTCGCCCAGGGCCGATTCGACCCCAGCCTGTTCCCGCTGATCGAGCGTATGTCTCTGCGCAAGCACTGCTGAATTCATCCAGCCATCCGTAACCTTCAGTGCCGCTGCGCTCCTTCGACGCGCTGCTCGCCTTCCGGATCCGATGAACCCAGGGGCGTCAACGCGCGTACCTAGTGGTGCCCGTTCCTCGCATGGCCTGCACGGAACTCTTTTGCCCGGTCGGGGGACACACGGGCGCGTCCGGCACGGACGTGGAGTCGGAGAGCCTCGGGAGGTGGCGTGAGCGGGATGAAGCGGCAACGGATGGTCTGGCTGCTCCTCGTCACCCTCGGTTTCGGCGTGGCGGCCGTGCACATTCTGCGCTGCCATGGCCCGTCGGGGCATCCGGCCGCGCAGTCCGCCTCGTGGGTCACCCTTTCCGGGTACGAGACGACGTCCGGCGGTCCCAGCGACGTGGTGTCCTGTGCGATGGCGGCTGATCCACCTTTGCTGGGCCTGGCCGCGCCGACCTCGGTGGTCAAGCTGCCGCCGGCTCTGACCCTGCCGGCCGGGCTGCGAAGCGACGCCGGGGAGGGGCGTGTTGCGATGCTGTCCTGGCGGGGGAGGGGACCGCCGTCGTCGCCGGCTCCCGATCTGGCTGTCCTTTCGGTTCTGCGGATCTAGACCGACCGATCACCTTCGGTCTGCCTCATCCAATCCCAGATTCCGAAAGAGAGATTCACCATGACCACCGTTCACCGTGTCACCATGGCCACGGTCGCCGGAATCGGCGCCATCACCCTGCTCGCCGGCTGCGGCGGTTCGTCCGGCGCGACGACCGCAGGCGCCGCGCCCGCGGCATCGGCCAGCGACAGCATGGACGGCATGGACATGTCGCCCAAGCCCGCCGACTCGGCTGACGGCACCACGGACCAGTCGGCATCGGCGCCTGACGACGACAACATGGATGACATGGATATGTCGTCCTCGAAGCCCGCAGCGGACTTCAACAACGACGACGTGATGTTCGTCCAGATGATGCTCCCGCATCACCAGGAGGGCCTGCAGATGGCCAAGTGGGCCCGGACGAACGCCTCCAACGCCGAGGTCAAGAACCTCGCCATGAAGATCCAGATGGAGGGGCAGCCGCAGCTCGACAAGCTCAACGGCTGGCTCACCGCCTGGGACAAGCAGCCGCTGGCGGCCGACGACCCGATGATGACATCGATGGACGGCATGATGTCAACGGCCGAGATGGCCGAGATGAAGAAGATGAAGGGCGCCATGTTCGACCGCATGTTCGTCCAGATGATGATCAGCCACCATCAGGGCGCGATCAAGGTGGCCAAGGACGAGGTCGCCAAGGGTGACAACCCCAAGGCCAAGGCCATGGCCAAGACCATTCAGACAAGCCTGCGGACCGAACTCACCCAGATGAAGCAGTTGCTTCCGACGCTCTGAGCCGCGCCGGCCGATCCCGTACGGCACTCCGGCGGCCGTACGGGATCAGGCGGTCACCAAGATCTCCTATACGGGAATCGTAAAGATCGCGATCGGGTGTGCAGGTCACGCCCTTGCGATCACGTCTCACGCCGGCCCCCGCATCACGTCGACGCGGGGGCGAGCCTGCGGCTCTCAGGTGATCAGTGCCTTGACGGTGAGCACGGGCGGGGTGCCCTACCGCCTTGCGTATATACTGTTTGAGAGACGTATACATAGGTGGGTGTGATGGCCAAAACTGTGATCGACCTCGACGACGAAGCCCTGGCCGAGGCCGCGAGGGTGCTTGGCACTACGTCGAAGAAGGATACGGTCAACGCTGCTCTCCGGGAGATCGTGGATCGGCGCAGACGGGCAGCGGCTGTAGCCCGCATGCGTGAGATGGTGGCCGCAGGGGAGATCGACTTCTCCGTCATCGAGAAGGGTGACGACGCGAATCAGGCCGTTGCGTGACCGAGCTCTATTTGATCGACACCAGCGCCTTGGTCCGTTTCTACCGGGGACAGGTTGGCGCCGAATGGGATCAGACAGTTTCTGCCGGCCTTGTGGGCATCTGTGAGCCGGTACGGCAGGAATATCTTCGCGCCGTCGGTGGTCGACCTGCCTTCTACGAAGCCGACAGCCTTCTCCATGAGACCTTTCCTTACTATGTGATCCCAGATTCGGCCTGGGATGAGACGAGCGAATTGCAGCGAGAGCTCGCCGACAAGGGATGGCACCAATGCGCCTCCCCGGTGGATCTGCTCATGGCAGTGACAGCTCGGCATCACAAGCTGACCCTGCTCCACGCGGACGGTGACTTCGACACCATCTCCCGCCTCACTGGACAGCCGTCACGCTGGATCGGCTGAATATCGCCGCAGCCGGCCAGAAGCTTGAGGCCATGCGAGTCTGGCGGCCAGGCACACCCCACCGTCCATCTCGGCATGCCTGACTTTCGTTCCTCCGCTGGCCGCGCTATGCCCGGGTCATGACCCCGCAAGGGCGCCTGAGCCCCCGAGCGCGAAGCGCCCTGGCGAAGCTTTTTTGCTCGGGGGTGGGCGTCAGCAGGCCCGCTACTGCGTCGGGTGGC
>NZ_VCJS01000366.1 GCF_005893125.1 Nonomuraea basaltis
TGACCGGCAACAGCGGCACCAGCCGTTCCCACTCCTCATCCGTCAGATCATGACGACTCAGACGCTCCTCATCCACACGGAAGATCTACACCAAACTGCCATCAAAGATCCACGGGACACGCCCTAGCACAGCGAGAGGGGGCGGCAGCCGATCGGCTGCCGCCCCCTCTTACTGTCTTCTGCCGACCTACCCGGATCGGCCCGCCCGCAGCAGGGCACCGAGCTCGGTGCCGTCCGCTAGGGCCTGCCCGATGGCCTTGGTCAGCAACGCCGCCAGTTCAGGCGGCAGATCGGACGCGTCGTTCGATGGCTCCGCGGCGGCCGGCGCCGCGGACGCAGTGTCGAGAGTTCTGCCTCCGGTGAGGGTCGAGTCGATGGCGCCCGCCATCCGGGCGTCTGCGTCGGGGGTGAGGTGCGAGTAGACCGCGCTGGTAACGGTGACGTTGGCGTGGCCTATCCGCTTGGAGACGGGCTCGATTCCCACAACGGGGATGAGCTCGCTGGCGTGGCTGTGCCGCAGCCCATGCGGGGTGGGTTCCTTGATCAGGCCGCGCTGCGCCGCGAACTCCTTCACCTTCTGCCAGCGGTGTTCATTGAAGTTGGGATTGCGCCACAGGGTGCCGCCGCGGGTGCCCGGGGCGGGGAAGAGAAGCGCCAGCTTGCCCTTGCCCTCGGCGCGCCGACGAAGCACCTCCAGGGCCTTCGGGGGCAGCGTGATAGTGCGGAACGCGTTCGCACTCTTGCCCTCCGTGGACTCGATGTAGGGCCGGCGATGCTCATCCTCGCGGACGACCTGAGCCACAGTGAGCGTACCGGCATCGAAGTCCACATCGCAGACCCGCAGCGCGGTCAGCTCGCCCCAGCGCAGCCCTGAGGCCAGGAGTACCAGCGTGATGTCGCCGGTGTCCTCATCGACCTCGTAAGCGCATTCGATCCAGGCCGGAATCTCCAAGCCGGTGATCACCTTGTTGGCCTTGACCGCCTTTCCCTTCCGCTCAGGCAGCTTGACGTTCCGGCAGGGCTGGCGGGAGGTGTACTCCTTATCGATGGCGTAGTCGAAGACGGGCGAGATGACCGTCCCGTGGATGTTGAGGATCGTCTTCGCCGAGTAGGGGCGGAGAACCTTCTTGCCGTGCTGCTTCTCCCGCATCTGGTTGATCCACGCCTGGATGATGTCCCCGGTGAACTCGTCGATCGGTAACCGGCCCAGCGGTCCGACCCTGGTGCCGTCCGGCAGCGTGACGACGGCCGGAAAGACGTGGTCGTCGAGGGTCTTTCGGTACTGGCCAACGGTTCGCCGCTCGACGTCCACGAGTGTCGCCAGGTACTTGTTGGCGACCTGCGCGAAGGTGAGGACTTCAGTCGGCTGAGAGGCTAAGCCGAGCGTCTCGGCAAACGCCGGGTTCTTGTACGGGTCGCGGTAGCCGTTGGCCACGAGCGCCCCGCGGAAGATCTTCGCGGACTCCAAATCGTCGAAGGTGTAAGAGCTACGAGGACCTGTCCGGCGTCCGCCCTCGCGCCATGGGACGCGGTAGGACACTTTCCCATTCTTCTTCCTGCGGTACTCGACACCTTCGGTGCGTCGAGGTCCTGCTGACACGGAACCACCAGTCCCTTCATGCCGGGTGAGGTTCCGTGAACGTAGGCGGCGACCTGGGTTATCGTCCTGCTCCGGCAGGCCCGTGCCCCCATGGTGCCCCCACGAACAAAAAACCGCCCCTGCCTGTCGAAATTTCGCCAGGTCAGAGACGGTTTGATCTTGTGGAGGTGGCGGGAATCGAACCCGCGTCCTTCAACCCCAAGTCAGGGCTTCTCCGGGCGCAGCCTGCTGTGCTTTTCTCAGCCCCGGCGATCACGCAGGCGAGTCGCCGACGGGCTCAGCCACTGTTTGATTTCCCGCTCTCCCCCGTGGCCGGGTTGAGCGGTTGAGCCTTCTAACGATGCCAGACACCGGGCCGAAGGCACTCCCGGGCTGACAGTGGTTTCGCTACTTAGGCAGCGAGGCCCAGGGAACCCTGGGCTACCACAGTGCGCTTGGAATTGGCACTTGTTGTTTGCGGTCACAGGATTAACGAGGTTATGTCCGCAGTCCTCGGCCCGCTTCACCTGGCTTGCAAGATCGAAGTCGAAGCCAGTCACCCCCTGTGCAGTTGTCAACACACCCCCCGTGAGGGGTGAGCAACAAGAATCTACAGGGGAGAACACCCTCGACGCCAACTTAATTCCCGTGACGAAACCCCCGGGAGCGTGGCACAGCATCTCGCGCTCCCGGGGGCCGACCGGCAGGGTCGAGCCGGTCCGGACGGCAGGACTTCCCCCGAGATGAAGTCCTGATCTCATCACGGCGACTGGTTCCGCAACCCCCCGAGCGGGCCCAGTCACTCAGTAAGACGCCGCCGAGGCCTCGAATGGTTGCTCAGCGGCACGAGATTTTCACGCAGGGTTCCCGAGGGCCGAGAAGAAGCCGCCCGCCACCGCCGCCGCGTCGTAGTTCTTCGACAGCACCGCGATGGCCACGTCCCCCTGCCAGCCGACGAACCAGGTGTACTGGCTGCCCGCCGTCGCTGTCACGCCGGACACCTTGCCCTTGCCCGCCTGGGCGGGCGTGCCGGCCGCGCCGGCCCGCATCATCGGCAGCAGCGCCGCGCGGACCTGCGGATTGACCGGTACGGGGGCGGGCTGGGTGACCGGCACGGTCTCGGCCGCCGGATCGGGTGACTTCGGCTCGGTGACCAGCACGGGCGGGTGCCAGGTGCCCGAGGAGATCGCCGCGGCCACCAGCGCCATGCCCAGCGGGCTCACCTCGACGTTCTGCCCAGCGATGGCCTTGGCCTTGTCGGCGTCGCTGGACAGCTCGGGCAGCGAGCCGCTGAACGACTTCAGCGGCAGCCGCCACGGCTGTCCCACGCCGAACGCCTTGGCGCTGCTGGCGAGGTCCTCGGCCTTGACGCGGCGGGCGAGCGAGGCCAGGGCGGTGACGCAGCCCTTGGCGAAGTTGTCCTGGAACGTGCCCGAAGACATGGTCCCGGTGGACTGGCCGGTCTGCACGAACTTGGCGCCGCCCACCGTGCGCTCCTGCGGGCAGGACAGCCGCTGCTTGGTGTCCATCCTGTTCTTGATCAGTGCGTCCGCGGCCACGATCGAGAACGCCGTGCCCGCGGGGTATTTGCCGGCCAGCGCGTCCTTCTCCTGGTGCATGCCCTTGGTGGCGACCGCGCGGATCTCACTGGTGTCGCGCTGCACCGCCACCAGCGCGCTCGTGTCGGTGTCGGCCACCGCCTGCTCGGCCGCCGCCTGGATGGCGCGGTCGATCGTGGTCTTCACCGAGACGTTCTGCCGGCCCGGCCACTCCTTGAGCAGGGCGACCTCCTTGCCGGTCTTGAGGTCAAGGGTGATCACCTTGGTCTCCGTGGAACCGGTCAGGTAGTCCTGGTAGGCCTTCTGCAGGCCGGTCTTGCCGACCGAGTCGCCGGCCCGCTGCGGGCCACCGAGCTTCTGCTCGGTCTCCGGGGTGAGCGCGCTGACGCTGCCGACGATCTGCCGGGGCGCGTCAGGACTGACGGGCTGGGGCTGCGGCTTCGTCTCGATGCCCGAGATGGCGTCGAGCTTTGACTTCATCGACTGATAGCGCTGGCGCCCGAACGTGACCAGCGGCACGAACTTGTCCGGTGGTGACGATCGGATGCGGCTCAGCAACCGGTCCTGGGCGTATTCGGTGACCTTGGACAGCTCGGCGACGACCTCCTCCGCCTGGTCGCCCAGCTTCGACGGGTAGACGCCTGCGACGTAGAGCACGGTGTCGGTCTGCAGCGGGTCACTGGTCCGGTCGACCACCGGCTGGCGCGGCTTCGGCTCGGTGTCGACCGCGAACCGCTGCCCCTCCTTGAGCTCGGGATGCAGCACAGAGGGCGACCAGCGCACCTTCCACGTGTCGCCGACCAGATGGAGCGGCAGCATCCCGTCGTACTGCCAGAGCGGGTTGTTCTCGCCCAGGTCGACCTCGGCGTGGAAGTCGGCCCTGGACTCGCCGCCGTTCATGCTGACGCTCTTGATCTTGAAGCGGAACGAGGCCGCGTCGAGCTCCAGCTTGGCGTCGGACAGGGCCTTGCGTACGGTCGCCGGGTCGCCGTCGGTGCGTCCCGCGGCCAGGTCGTAGTCCTCCGTCTGCCAGCCCACGAGGAAGTCGCGCACCGCGTCGTGCGGCGACGGCTCCTCGAAGCAGCCGGTCAGCGTGGTGCACGCGACCGCCAGAGTGACGGTCGCGGACAGGGTGCGGCGGGCGCGTCTCATCGGTTGCCGTGCCGCCGCTCTCATCGGTGGCGATGGCGCAGGGCCCGGGCCATCTCCCGTTTGGCCTGCTGCTCCGAAAGCGACTGCCGCTTGTCCCAGTCTTTCTTACCCCGGGCCAGGCCGATCTCGATCTTGGCCTTGCCGTCCTTGAAGTAGAGCGCCAGCGGCACGATCGTCAGCCCGCCCTCCTTCGTCTTGGCGGCGAGCTTTTCGATCTCCTTGCGGTGCAGCAGCAGCTTGCGCTTTCGGCGAGCGGCGTGGTTGGTCCACGTGCCCTGTGCGTATTCGGGAATGTGCACGTTGAGCAGCCACGCTTCGTTGCCGTCGATGCTGGCGTAGCCGTCGACGAGCGAGGCGCGGCCCTCGCGTAGCGACTTCACCTCGGTGCCCTGCAGCACGAGGCCCGCCTCGAAGGTGTCCTCGACGTAGTAGTCGTGCCGAGCACGTTTGTTCTGGGCGATGACCTTCCGCCCGGTCTCACGTGGCATGGTTCGACTTTACCGGCCATCCACCGCAACCTGAGGATCCGCTAGACACGGAGGTAGCGGCGGAGTGTCACGAACGAGGCCAGCACACAGATGACCACGCCGATGGCCATGGTGAACGTGATCGTCTGGGCCACGGCGTCCCAGCCGAGCTGCGCGGTCGCGTCGCCCAGGAACGCACCGAGCTCCTCGAACAGCAGCACCTTCGTCGCGATCAATATGACCGCCGCGAACACGCCGCCGATCAGGCCCGCGATCACGCCCTCCATGATGAAGGGCAGCTGGATGTACAGGTTGGACGCCCCGACCAGCCGCATGATGCCCGTCTCCCTGCGCCGGTTGAACGCCGACAGCCGGACCGTGTTGCCGATCAGCAGGGCCGCCGCCAGCACCAGGGTGATCGCGACGCCGAGCGCGTAGAAGGCCAGTTTGTCGAGCATTTCGAAGAACGGGCCGATCAGCTGCTTCTGGTCGGTCACCTGCGAGACGCCGGGCTGGCCCCGGACGGCCTGGATCACGGACTGGTAGTTGTCCGGATCAACAACCTTGATCCGGAACGACTGAGGCATGTCCTCGACCTTGGTGGCCTTCACCAGAGCCTCGTTGGAGGCGTACGCGGTCTTGAAGTTCTCGTACGCGGCCGCCTGGTCCTCGTAGATGACCCCGCCAGGCCTGACCCCGGGAACCTTTTCGATGTACGCCTCGAGCGCCTTGACCTGCGCAGGAGTGATGGCCTTGCCGTTGCACTCCTCTACGGCCGTTCCCTTGTTGCACAGGAAGACCGAAACCTCGACCTTGTCGTCCCAGTAGCCCTTCATCAAGCCGACCTGGGCGTTGATCATCAGGCCGACACCCAGCATCGCCATTCCGACCGCCACGGTGATGATGACCGCGATCGTCATGGTCAGGTTGCGACGGAGGCCGATCCAGACCTCGGAGAAGATGAAATTCGCCCGCATGTTCTGTCTGCAGCTCCCTGTCAGTACGCCTGGCCGTAAACGCCACGCGACTGGTCACGGACGATCTTGCCGTCCTCCAGCTCCACGACACGCTTGCGCATGGAGTCGACGATGGCTGCGTCGTGCGTGGCCATGACGACCGTGGTGCCAGTCCTGTTGATGCGGTCGAGCACCTTCATGATGCCGATGCTCGTCGCGGGGTCGATGTTGCCTGTGGGCTCGTCGGCCAGCAGGATCATCGGCCGGTTGACGAACGCGCGGGCCATGGCGACGCGCTGCTGCTCGCCGCCGGACAGCTCGTCGGGCATGCGGTGCGCCTTGCCTTCCAGGCCGACCAGCTCGATGACCTCGGGCACCACCTTGCGGATGAACCGCCGGGGCTTGCCGATGACCTCGAGCGCGAACGCCACGTTCTCGTAGACGTTCTTGTTCGGGAGCAGCCTGAAGTCCTGGAACACGCAGCCGATGCGGCGGCGCAGGTGAGGCACCTTGAAGTTGGAGAGGCGGGCCAGGTCCTTCCCGGCGACGTGAATCGCCCCGGAGTTGGGCCGCTCCTCCTTGAGGATCAGACGCAGGAACGTGGACTTGCCTGACCCCGAAGGGCCGACGAGGAACACGAACTCGCCCTTGTCCACGTCTACGGACACGTGGTCGAGAGCGGGCCGGTTCTGGTTCGTGTAGACCTTGGTGACATTATCGAAATGGATCACGAGAGCATCACGGCATGCCAGTCTAGGGGTCAGGACGGAAGCGAGGGTGGCACATGCCCACTTCCCGCCACCGGCCCATCGGGGGCGTCATGTTTACTGATGATCGACGTTCCGATTGGCCAGAGCACAGTCTAGGGGGAAGACTGGCATGGAACGTCCATAACGGAAACAAAACGATTGTGCGGCTAGACTTGGGGCTGTCATGAGTTGTGAACACCTCGTATGCGCGCAGTGCGCGCACCCCGTGATCGAGGCGCGCTGCCCCCTCTGCCGCGCCAACAAAGAGCGGATGCACAGCCACGGCTTCGCCGGGATGTCGCCCGCCCTCATCGTCCTGCTCCTGGTCGCCCTGCTCTTCGTGACGTTGGCGCTCAAGCACCTGAGCGGCCTCTAGCGACGGGCGCCCCTACTCCGCTCCCGACTCCTGCCGCCGCATCCAGCGGATCTCCGACTCGATGAACTCGTCGATGTCGCCGTCGAGCACCGCCGTCGGGTTGCCGGCCTCGGTGCCCGTGCGCAGGTCCTTCACGATCTGGTACGGGTGCAGCACGTAGTTGCGGATCTGTGTGCCCCACGACGTGGTCGTCGCGCCACGCAGCTCCGACATCTTCTCCGCCTCCTCCTGCCGCTTGCGCTCGAGCAGCTTGGCCTGGAGCACGTTCATGGCGCTGGCACGGTTTTGCAGCTGCGAGCGCTCGTTCTGGCAGGAGACGACGATGCCGCTCGGGAGGTGCGTGATGCGCACGGCCGAGTCGGTCGTGTTGACGCCCTGTCCACCGGGACCGCTCGACCGGTAGACGTCGATGCGGAGCTCGTCCTCGTTGATGTCGATGTGGTCGGTCTGCTCGACGACCGGCACGACGTCCACCCCGGCGAACGAGGTCTGCCTGCGACCCTGGTTGTCGAACGGGCTGATGCGGACCAGCCGGTGGGTGCCGTGCTCGCCGCGCAGCGTGCCGTACGCGTAGGGCGTCTTGATGCTGAACGTGGCCGACTTGATGCCGGCCTCCTCGGCGTAGGAGGTGTCGTAGACCTCGGTCGCGTAGCCCTTGCGCTCGGCCCACCGCAGGTACATCCGCAGCAGCATCTCGGCCCAGTCGGCGGCGTCGACGCCGCCCGCCTGGGAGTTGATCGTGACGAGCGCCTCGCGGGCGTCGTATGGGCCCGCGAGCAGGGTGCGCACCTCCAGTGCCCCGATGTCGGACTTGAGCGTCTGGAGCTCTTTGTCGGCCTCGGCGCGCGTGTCGTCGTCGGCCTCCTCGGCCGCGAGCTGGTAGAGGACCGTCAGGTCGTCCAGGCGTCGCGCGACACCCTCCACGCGGTTGAGCTCACCCTGGAGATGGGAGAGCTTGCTCGTGACCTTCTGTGCCTGCTCGGGGTCGTCCCACAGGTGGGGCGCGGCAACCTGCTGCTCCAGCTCCGCGATCTGCTTGCGCATCGCCTCGAGGTCGAGCACGTCCTGGATGCTGCGGAGCGTGCCCGCGAGCTCGTTGATCTCTTCTGCCGGATCGATGCCTGCCACGCCTCCTTAGGGTACGCGACCCCTCAGGGGGCTACGCCCCCCGAGCACCCCCCGAAAAACATCGACCGCTTCGCGATCGTTACTTTGCCTCGAAGGCTTCGCCCCCTCAGGGGGCTACGCCCCCCGAGCACCCCCCAAAAGCATCGACCGCTTCGCGGTCGCTACTTTGCCTCGAAGGCTTCGCCCCCTCAGGGGGCTACGCCCCCCGAGCACCCCCCAAAAGCATCGACCGCTTCGCGGTCGCTACTTTGCCTCGGAGGCTTCGCCTCCTCGTGCCCGCGAATAACATGGCGAGGTGCGTGCATACGGTCGGCGGAAGGTGCTGGCGCTCGCCGCCGGCGTGCTGGCCGCGGTGACCGCCTGCACGGGCAATGCCGCACCGGCCCCCACGAAGTCGGCCGCGGTCACCTCCGC
>NZ_VCJS01000367.1 GCF_005893125.1 Nonomuraea basaltis
GGTCGCGGACGTACGCCGCCAACCTGCCGGGCTCGGCCTCGCCGTCGGAGGAGAAGGCGATGTCGTCGATGATCCGGACGCCGTGGCCGAGCCGGTCGGCGCCACACCACTGGATCGCCTGCCAGATCGACGGCAGGCCGAAGGCTTCGCCGGCGTGGGTGGTGAAGTGCGCGTTCTCGCGCTGCAGGTACTCCAAGGCGTCCAGGTGCCGGGTGGGCGCACCAGCCCCCGCCGGGTCTACCTGATGCTGCACCAGGCGACCCCGCTCGGCACCGAGATCGTTCGCGCCCAGTCGCCCGAATTAATCACGCGCACGGCTGTGACCTCGGTGATTTCCTCCCAGTCGAAACATGCTGACACGACGCTTCCCAGACCTGTGAACTGTCACTGCACTCCCCGCGAAGGAGATCATCTCGCGATCAAAGGGGAACCGTTCATGCACCAACGAGGCAAGCAGAATCTTATCGGTCCTTGGTAGACCTGCTGAGGGGACCACTACGAGGGGAGATCGAAATGGTTAAAAGGATCCTCTGTAGCGCGCTCGGTGTCGCCGTGTGCAGCGTGGCCTGGGTGGCATCGCCGGCCGAAGCCGCGGCCGCGGCCTGCGCCGACCCTCAGCGCGCTACCAATTCGTCCACGGCGGTATCCATCCTGTTCGGCACGACCAACAAGCCGCTCAAACTGGAGGTGCGCCGGGGCAAGATCAACGGCAAGTGGTACGGCTGGGCACGGTGGAGCGGTCACACCCGCAAGGGCGACACTCCTGCCCTGTTCGTGTCCTTCGACGGCGGGAAAACCGGCGAGGTGAAGTGCAGCCGGGGAGTGAGCGAGTCCAACGGCGGCCCAGCATGGTCGGGTGCCTACCCGGAAAGTGCATCGTCCAAGGTCAAGTTCCGTGCAATCGTGACGTTTAGCAACGGCAACGACTGGAGGGTGGGCAAGACAGGCTGGTGGTGACCCCAAGGTAAACCGTCGGTCCTGTCTGGCTGAACTCACCAACATGCGCGGTACGGGACGAAGGCAGAGGTCCGGCACGTGATCGCCGTGCCATTAGCCTCGATTCGTCAGCGGGCTGTGTTGCGTGAGTGGCTCCGCAGTTTGCCCGTAATGTCCCCGATGGGTTGGGGTGGGGCGTCGCATGTCGCTGCGGGGGCGCCGAGTTCCACAGGCCCGGGGGCTGGGCTCCTTCCTGATCGTTGCGGCGAGGTCCAGCTCTCAGGCGAGGGCGGGCAGGTGGTAGAGCCGGTAGCGCATGGTGTCCGGTTCGGCTCTCTCCAGGCCGTCTTGATCGTGCAGAGCGGGTAGGCGTACCCAGCAGTCCAGATCGTGGCCGAGGTTGGCGGCCAGGATCCAGCCTTGGTGGACCGTTTGCCGGCCACCGTCAGCCAGGGAAAAGCCGCCGGGGCGCAGGTGCAGCAGCTGCCAGACCTGGCGTCGTACCCTTGCCCGGGCCTTGGCGATGCGGGCCAGCATCGGCTCGTCCAGGCCGGCCAGCGCACGGCGGGTGGTGGAGTCGGATGGCGCCACTCCGAACAACGCCGCCTGGTGGGCTTGCAGTCGCTCGGCCTCCAGCAGGCTCCGCGCGCCGCACACGATCGCTGCGGCCAGGCTGACCAGCACGTGTGCGCGATCGCGCCAGGTTGCACTCTGTCCGTCGGGCCACAGGTCTCCGAGCACCTCGGTCAGCCCCACCCGGTCGGCGATCTTGTGCAAGAGCACCGCGCCTGCGTGACCGACCAGCCCTTTTCCATCGGCGGTGACAGACAACCGCCGGTCCCATCCGGTACGCTCACTCACCAGAAAGGTGCACCTGCTTCTGCAGTGGATATGGCTTCGACACCCAAATCCTTGCAGTTCAGGGGCACCTTTTCTCATGTTCTAAAGCAGAGCTACCGCCTCGGTTGAATACCTGGGGCTAGCTGGTCAGGCGCTTGAAGGCATGTAAGCCATGTAAGGCAAGTAGGTTGGCCGCGGCTGCCCGCCGATGGATCGTCGAGAGGTCCATCCAACTGGCGGATGCGCGTGATGCTTAAGTCGGGACGATCTAGGAGGAATCAGGTGAGCGTAAGCGGGGCTCAGGCAGCGGCCTTCTTCCGTGAGATCGTTCAAACTCGTACCGTTTGGTGGGTTCGAGACGACGATGGCAGTCCGACCCCGGTCTCAAGTTCTGGGCGACCAGCTTTTCCCTATTGGTCGTCGGAGGCCCGGGCGCAGCGCGCCGCTCAGCTTTGGGGTCCTCAATTTCGTGCTGTTTCAATGCCGCTGGATCATTGGCGAAGCGCGGCTTTGCCGGATCTAGCCAAGGATGACTTCCGGGTAGGGATTAACTGGAGTGGACAGCGCCTAACTGGATGGGACTTCACTGTCGAGGAAGTAATCAATCGTCTCATTCACGCGCTCGGCGAGCCACCATACGACCGGTAGATTCGGGCGAGGGACGACTGTCGTAGCTGGGGGGCGTCCGGTGAGGGCGAGGCCCGCGCCGTAGGCTGGGCGCCCCCTTGTCTGCATTGATCGGTCACGGGTAGATCGCGTTGTCTGATCCGGTGGCCAACGCGGTGTTCGGCGATCATCTCGATGCGGTTGTCAACGCTGTCGGGCAGCGTGTCCGCCCGGCTGTCGCGCCGGGTGGGCGTCGGGTCCACGGTCCGACCGGTGAGGTTCCTCCGGGTTCGGGGTCAGATGGGCGTGATGGCGCTGGTCAGCCGGAGGGGTCCAGCGCCAGGGCGAAGGTGAAACATTCGGCCAGTTCGTGGGCCCAGGGCCGGTTTCGGGGATCTTGAGTTTGCGTTTGCACTGGCCGCGCACCAGGCGGGCGGCGGTGTGCAGGAGCTGGTAGCGCAGGGTATTGGGCTCGGCGTGGGCGAGGGTGCGGCCAGGCAGAGTAGCCGTAGCCAGGCAAGCAGGTCGATGGCGATCGCGGCGGCGGCGCACCAGGCATGGTTGACCTGCATCGACTTGCTGGGCAGATGCCCGAGCCCGGTCGATTTTCCACATCGGATGCGGTCCTCGACGCGGGCGTGGACGCGCGTACCTCCGGCAGGCCCGGGTTCGATACTGGTGGAGTCACCTATTCAACTGTCGCGTTGCCTGGTCGCCCTTCAGCCGCTCGCGTAGCTGCGGCCAGGCGCGCAGCAGCGACCATCGGTCCGCTGGTTTTCGAAGTCGTGAGCGGTGGAGTCGAACAGCAGCGAGTCAGGTCCTTCGGGGGCGAGGCGATCCAGCACCCGTATGGCGGACATGGCGGGCGGGATGGCCACCCAGGGAACTTCACGGCGTTGTCCGACCGATCCGGCGCGCGTGTTTTGGCACCAGCACGTTCAGGTCGGCACTGCTAGATATCACGCACACCACGGCTGTTCTCGTCAACGCAGTCTGTGCGCTGTCCCAGGCGTCTCCGTCGGAGACGCGGTCAGCATCGTGGCCAAGCCGAATGACGACGGGATGTCCATCCACGGCATCTACGCCGACCGGGCCATCGTGGCGGCGCGGCGGCTGATCAGCCGCCCGGACGGAATGGACGCCGTGACCGGCGCGGCGATCTGGGTGCCCGCGTTCACCTCCTACGGCGCCCTGGTCGAGGTCGGGCGGCTGCGGCCCGGCGACCTCGTGGTGATCACAGCCGCCTCCAGCAGCGTCGGCCTGGCGGCCATCCAGATCGCCGCCTATCTGGGCGCCACGCCCATCGCGGTGACCAGGACCGGCGCCAAGGCCGACCGGCTGTTGCGGGCGGGCGCCGCGCAGGTGATCGCCGCTGACGACGGCGATGTGGTCAAGCAGGTGCACGCCCTCACCGGCGGCCGCGGCGCGCGGCTGGTCTTCGACGGCCTCGCCGGTCCCGGCCTGCCCGACCTGGCGCAGGCCGTGGCCCCGGACGGCATGCTGATCGTCTACGGCTCACTGGACGGGCGGCCCACCCCGCTGCCGATGTGGTGGCCGATCAACGTGTACGGCTACGCCATCTTCCACCTGTTCGCCGATGCCGAGCGCACCCGCCGGGCCGAGGCCTTCATCGCGAACGGCCTGCGCGCGGGAGCGCTCGCCCCGGTGATCGACCGCACCTTCGACCTGACCGACATCGTCGAAGCCCACCGCTACATGGAGTCCAACACCCAGGTCGGCAAGATCGTCGTCACCGTCCAGCACTGACCGCCAGGGAAGGAAGACACCTTCATGAACTCCACCTACGCCGACCTCATCGGCCAGTTCATCGGCGCCATCAACGACACCGACGCCGCCCGCCGCCGCGCCACCATCGACAAGATCCTCACTTCTGACTGCACCTACACCGACCCGGAAATCGCCGTCGAAGGACACGACGCGCTGGATGCCGCGTTCGCCGGTCTGCAGCAGCGGATTCCGCCCGGTTTCCGCTTCAGCCAGACCGCCTCGGTCGACGTGCACCACCACCAGGCCCGCTTCTTCTGGCAGTTCGGCGACCCCGAAGCCGACGCCCCCGCCGCGACCGGCTCCGACGTCGCCGTCTTCGCCGACGGGCGCATCCGCCACCTCTACGCCTTCTTCGACGCCGCCAACGGCTGACCCATCAGGAGAGCCATGTCATCCGCCACGCGACGGCTGCTGATCGTCGCGGCCATCACCCTTACCGCCCTGCTGCCCGGCACCGCTGCCGCATTTCCGAGCGCCTCCCAGCAGCCCGCCGCCGCCACCCAGCTCGGCTGGAGCGCGACCTGGACCGCCGCGCCACAACGTCCCAGCACCAGCTTCGCCCCCAACTGGTCGGAACAAGGCTTCGCCCGCCAGACCGTGCGCCAGATCATCCGGATCAGCGCCGGCGGCAAGGCGGCCCGCATCCGGGTATCGAACGTCTACGGCACCACCCCGCTCATCATCGACCGCGCCACCATCGCCCGCACCTCGCACGGCGCCGCCATCGAACCGGGGTCGCTCCGCCCCCTGACCGTCCACGGGAAGCGGACCTTCACCCTCCCGGCCGAGGCCGACCTCGCCACCGACCCGGTGCCGCTGCGCCTGGCCGCCCTGGACGCGGTCACCATCACGTTCTTCGTGAACCGGCCGACCGGCCCAGCCACCTACCACGCCCAAGCCCTCGCCACCACCTACCGGGCCGCCGGCGATCACGCCGCCGACACCGGCGCTGCCGCATTCACCGACACTTCACAGTCCTGGTACTACCTCAGCGGCGTGGACGTGATCACCACGGCGCCCCCCGGCGGCGTGGTCGCCTTCGGCGACTCCCTCACCGACGGAGCCGGCAGCAGCACCGACGCCAACAACTGCTACCCCGACGAACTCGCCGAACGCCTGGCCACCGCCGGCCAGCCCCACGCCGTGCTGAACCAAGGCATCGCCGGCAACCGCGTCACCGTCGACTCCGCCTGGCTCGGGGCAAAGGCCACCGCCCGCTTCCGCCGCGACGTCCTCGGCCAGCCCGGCGTGCGCACGGTCATCATCCTGGCCGGCATCAATGACATCGGCATCGGCGAACTGGCGGCAGCACCCCCTTCCCGATCCTGGCCCCCTACCCCGACGTCTCCACCGGCCAGGTCATCGAGGGACTTCGCGAACTGATCCAGATGGCCCACGCCAAGGGCATGGACGCCATCAACCCCGCCGACCTCGACTGAACGCACCACGTGCTCGACCCCGGCTCCGACGGCCTCCACGACACCGGCGGCGTCGCGGCCCAGGCACGCCGTTTGCAAGTGATCGCCAAGAGGCCGCCGTCAGAGTGGTGGGCATGACGACAAAGAAGATCATCCTGACGGCGGCGCTGGCCGTCGCCGCCGTCGTGACCTGGGGCGCGATGGCCGCACCGGATGACGGCAGCGGCGCCCCTGTGCTGGCCGCGGACGACATCAAGGGCGAGTACGACATCAAGGACGTGCCGCACTAGCGACGGCCGCGCCGCGTCTTGCTTCAACTTGCCGGTGCCCAGCAAGGGGGACCGGTCGCTCTTCGTCGGTCAAGGGACCGGCCGCGCGTGACAGCGCCGCGAAAGTCGGTTGAGAGGTCGTTCTCCGACGATCGGATCACTACGAACGTGGAGCACGAGATGGACGATGACGTGGTCGGCACAGCGGTGCTGGACCGGACAACCCCCGTACCGGAACCGGACCGGCGCAGATGGCTCTTGATCGCGGCGCTCGGTTTGCGTACCGGCCGCCGTCACGGCCGGTGCGCTGCCCGGTGGTCTCGTGGTCGACACCGGCGGAGGGGGCCGGCTGTGGATGATCATCGTCGCCTGCTGTGGCGCCGCGCTGACCGTCCACGGGATCCTCGAAGGGAGGTCCGGGCGTGATCGAGTCTGCGTCTGACGTCGCTGAGCTGGGCACCATCCTGGGGATCTGGGCGCACCCGGACGACGAGGCCTACCTGTCCGGCGGCTTGATGGCGACGGCTCGCGACAACGGATCGCGCGTGGTGTGCGTGACCGCGACCCGCGGCGAGCTCGGCACGGCCGATCCGGTGGAGTGGCCGCCGCATCGACTGGCCGCGGCGCGTACCGGCGAGCTGGCGCGCTGCCTGGAGATCCTCGGGGTCGACGAGCATCACTGGCTCGGCTACCGGGACGGGCAATGCACGGCGGTCCCCATGTCCGACGCGGTCGCGCGGCTGTGCGACGTCATCGGACGCGTACGACCTGACACCGTGCTCACCTTCGGCCCGGACGGCATCACCGGCCACCTGGACCATCAGACGGTCTCGGCCTGGACCACCGCGGCGTTCGACCACGCCGCCCCGTCCGGGGCGCGGCTGCTGCACGCCACTTTCCCGGAGCGGCGGACGCCGCGCTGGAGCGCGCTCAACGAGAGCTTGGGCATCTTCCCACCGGGCTATCCGATCACGACGCCCGAACATCGGCTGGCGGTAGACCTCGTGCTGGACGCGGCAACGGCGGCCCGCAAGGTCCGGGCCCTGGCGGCGCAGGAGACCCAGACGGGCGGGCTGATCGCCGGCATGGGCGTCGACTGCTTCACGGAATGGGTCGCCGACGAGTCGTTCGTCGAGCGGCACCCCACGGCTGCCGTGGCCGAGTGAGGCTCCGCTCGATCGGAGTGCAACCCTCGGGTTGCGCATGGAGGGGGCGATGTGCAACCCTGGAGTTGCATCCAATTGCGGCGATGAAGGAGTCCCCTCATGAGCGAGGATCGGATCGAACGCGAAACCCTGATCGCGGCACCCGTGGAGCGGGTCTGGTCGCTGGTGACCGAACCCGGGTTCTGGGTGGCCGACCAGGCGAGCCTGTCAGGCACCACGGCCAGAGAAGGCGAGTCGACGGTGGCGAAAAACGCCGAGTACGGCGACTTCCCGGTGCGCGTGGAGAAGGTAGAGCCGCCGACGTACGTGGCGTACCGCTGGGCCAGCGCGTTCCCCGGAGAAGAGTTGCGCGAGGACAACAGCACCCTCGTGGAGTTCACGTTGACCCAGGAAGGCGACAAGACGCGGCTTCGCGTCGTCGAGAGCGGGTTCGCGGCGCTGGCCGGGTCCGAGGAGCTGCGCAGCAAGGCGGTGAAGGACAACACCGGCGGCTGGCCCCAGGTGTTCGACGCGCTCAAGACGCGCGCCGAACAGTCATCCGTGTGACGGACGAACGTCGCGGCGTCGGCGCGGCGGTCGACAGCGTCCTCGTCGCGCTGGCCGACCCGACGCGACGTCAGCTGCTTGATCTGCTCGCCGCACAGGGCGAGGCCACCGCGACGACGCTCGCCGAACGACTTCCCGTCTCGCGGCAGGCGGTGGTCAAGCATCTCGCCGTCTTGGACGCCGCCGGGCTGGTTTCCGGCAGCCGGGTCGGACGCGAGGTGCGGTACGCGGTGCGGCCCGCGGCGCTGGACGCCACGGCGCGGTGGATGGCCGCGCTCGCGGCCGACTGGGATCGGCGCTTGGCGAACATCAAGCGCATCGCTGAGGCAGCGGAGCGAGATTCGCGCTAGCGGCTCCCGCTGCGGTTCTCCATGTCCCCCTGGGTCTGGTGCGTTTGCTGGGGAGCGGTCACGGAGTGCGACTTCCAGGCGCGAGTGAGGCCGGGGCTGCATGGAGGGTGGTAGCGATCGCGTAACGCGTTGCGCGTGAGAACGGCCGTTCTGTCACGATCTGGATCGCCAAGATCTGATCATGAAGAACGGCCGTAGGGGTGCCATTGTGCTGCACGAGCTCATCGGCAGGGAAGTCGGTCTGCTGTACATGCTGTTCCCGCACTTGAGGGGCCTGGTCCTTGACCAGGTGGAGGATCTGGGTGACCGCCTGAGGATCGCGGCCCGTACGGGCTCGGAGGGGGTGGCCTGCCGCGGCTGTGGGACACCGTCGGCTCGGGTGCATGACCGGTA
>NZ_VCJS01000368.1 GCF_005893125.1 Nonomuraea basaltis
GGTTGGGCGGACAGGAGGGTCTGGGTCCAGCCGTCGGGGTCGATGGCGCCCTGGCTGCCGAGGTCGTCGTCTCGGCCGTCGTAGGGGTTGGCGTCGAAGTAGCCGTGGAGGGATCCTTCGGGGCGGTGGCCGTAGTAGACGCCTCCGCCTGGGGAGATCAGGTGGTCGAAGACTTGCCAGGTGGTGTCGCGCAACTGGTAGCGCTGCCAGGAGTCGGAGCCGTTGATCTTGTAGGAGATCAGTTGTCCGGCGGCGGTGGTGCCGAGGATCCAGTCCGGCCCGGTCGTCGTGAGTGTCTTCAGGGCAAAGCCGCTGCCGATGAGGGTGTTGCCGGTGATGTCGGCCAGGGTGGGCTTCGTTTTGGTGAGGTTGTAGCGGCGGAGCACACCGTTGGCGATGCCGAACAGGTGGCTGTTGCCGTCGTAGGCCAGCAGCTCGTGGGTGTAGCCGCTGCCGAGCAGTATCGGTGGTTGGAAGGTGACGGTGTCTCGGTTGGAGATGATGTCGACCCGATACAGCTTGCCGCCGGACTCGTCCTGGGTGACCAGCAGGGTGTTGTAGTCGAGCGTGGCCATCGCCTTGGGCTTGAACCCCAGGGTGGCGGTCGAGACCTCGGCGCCACGCGTACGCTTCGCGGTTGCCGCGTCGATCTCGGTGTACGTCAGCTGCCCGTTCGGCAGCACCCCGTACACCGACGCCGGCCCCTTCGGCCCGCTGACATAGGGCCAGATGGCGTTGACGATGAGCTGCGCGTCAGCGGCCTGGGCCTGGTAGCGGTCGGGATACGCGGACACCTGGACGGTCTGGCACACCTCTCCGATCGGCGCGGTCCGCCAGCTGTTGTTCGGGTAGACCCGGAGCATCTTGTCGAGGAAGGCGTTGGTGGCCCACGTCGGGTTGAGCCGCTGGGACCTGCTGCCCCAGGAGGCGCGCTGCTGGAAAAGCCCCAGGCTGTCGTGGTCGACTTCCTCGCTGATGTTCTGGATGCTGGTCTCCACGATGGTCGTGGTCACCGCGATCACAGCCGCCCGCGGCTCCAGCCCGCGGTCGTGCACGGCCTTGATCACCATGCGGGCGCAGGACACGCGGTATGCGGACATGTAGCCGCGCATCTTGTCGTCGAGGGTGCTGTTGAGCTGGGTGGCCAGGGCCGCGTCGGTCGATGTCGTGCCGCCGGGATCGCACGCGGCGAGTTGGTAGGCGGCGGTGACGTCAGACGCGTCTACCTCCGGCTGCGGATCGAGGGCCGCGGCCGAGGGAGAGGCGATGGCGCACAAGGAGATCACGGCCGTGGCCGCGACGGCAGCGTGCGACAGGAACGCGTAGAGTCGCCCGTTCACGAGCTGGTCACGGTGCCGGGTTGGGCGGACAGGAGGGTCTGGGTCCAGCCGTCGGGGTCGATGGCGCCCTGGCTGCCGAGGTCGTCGTCTCGGCCGTCGTAGGGGTTGGCGTCGAAGTAGCCGTGGAGGGATCCTTCGGGGCGGTGGCCGTAGTAGACGCCTCCGCCTGGGGAGATCAGGTGGTCGAAGACTTGCCAGGTGGTGTCGCGCAACTGGTAGCGCTGCCAGGAGTCGGAGCCGTTGATCTTGTAGGAGATCAGTTGTCCGGCGGCGGTGGTGCCGAGGATCCAGTCCGGCCCGGTCGTCGTGAGTGTCTTCAGGGCAAAGCCGCTGCCGATGAGGGTGTTGCCGGTGATGTCGGCCAGGGTGGGCTTCGTTTTGGTGAGGTTGTAGCGGCGGAGCACACCGTTGGCGATGCCGAACAGGTGGCTGTTGCCGTCGTAGGCCAGCAGCTCGTGGGTGTAGCCGCTGCCGAGCAATACCGGTGGTTCGAAGGTGACAGTGCCTCGGTTGGAGATGATGTCGACCCGATACAGCTTGCCGCCGGACTCGTCCTGGGTGACCAGCAGGGTGTTGTAGTCGAGCGTGGCCATCGCCTTGGGCTTGAACCCCAGGGTGGCGGTCGAGACCTCGGCGCCACGCGTACGCTTCGCGGTCGCGGCGTCGATCTCGGTGTACGTCAGCTGCCCGTTCGGCAGCACCCCGTACACCGACGCGGGCCCCTCAGGGGAACGTGACGGGCAGTTGAAGCTTTCGACGTTGCGCCAGGTCTGGGAGTTCGATTGACCGTAGGTGACGCCGTTGAAGGTTGGCTTGATCCGCTCGGAGCCGGCGAACCCCCAAGAAGCGTCCCCATTGCCGTCGGCGTCGTAGGCGAGTTCGAAGTGCAGGTGCGGGTGGCCGTTGGACTCCCCTCCGGTCTTGCCGACCTTGCCGATCACCGTTCCCTGCTGCACCCTGTCACCGGCCGAGACGCCACGGGACTGCAGATGGATGTACGTGGTGAAGTAGCCGCCACCGTGATCGATCTGTACGACGTTGCCGCCGTTCTCGTGGTAAAAGGCCTTGTCCACCCTCCCGGCGGCCGCGGCGACCAAGGTGGCGCCCTCGGTGCCGTGCTGGTCGGGCTCCTTCACCATGTCGAGGGCGGGGGCGTGGCCCCAGGTGTCCAGCCGCCACTTCTGCCCGCACGAGAAGGGCAGCTGGAGGTTCGGTGCGGCTGCGGTGGCGGCGGTCGAGGTCGCGACCAGGCTGCCGGCCACGGTCGTGAGGAGCAGGGCACCGCCGGCTAAGCGTTTTTTGAGCACGTCGTTCCGTTCCGTTTCACAGGGGGTTCGGAGAAAGGCCCGACACGCGGAGGGTTCTCCGTCGTGCCGCGTCGATGCGTACGCGAAAGTAACTTGCGGCGGTATGTACGCGGTATATCCGAACGACCGCGGGCGGTGGCGCGCCGTTCAAGGAGGAATAGACGTCCGCCTCGTCGACGCCGGGGCAGGACGATCTGGTGCGGCTGACGGTCTCGCGGCCGCGGAACCAGCGGGATTCCCGGTACGGCACGCCGAGCGTGATCGAGAAATCGCACTCGTGGGAGGGTGGACGACGAGCTCTGGGTCCGCTCCACCCTTGCAGCTCTGCAAATGAACGACACCCTGATCGCCGCATCGCAGCGCGCGGCGGATGTCCTCGGGCCCGCGACCCCGGCCGGCGCGCGCTTCGGCGGCGCTGCTGAGTTCCTGCTCCTCGTGAACGCGAGCCTCGGGCAGGTCATGGAGCAGTGGCAGCAGGGCCAGGCCGACCAGAACGTCGGGCGCCAGTCATGATCTCTCGCGGCTATCGGCGAGGGCCAGGGAACTGAGCGTTATGTCGGCGTCCCTGGCGTCCTGTCATCGCCTGCTCATGTGCGGCAAATCATGTACGCGATAATGGACTGTTATCACGTACATGAGCGATCATGACGACGCGCCGACCAGCGAACCCGCTGTCCCGTCTCTTTGATCTCGGCCCGTTCTCACTGAATTCGGCCCTCTCGTAGGGTTCGTCTCACTATGGTTGGCCCGATCTTGTGACGACGGGTGGTGATCTGGGTGAGTGTGGAGTTGGCGTACGCGGGTGTTGCCCGCTCGCAGTTCGAGGTCTCGTACGTTGATCTGCATGGCACCCAGGTATCCGGGCCGTTGAACGCGTGCTGGGACGCTCTGTTCGAGGATGCGTTGCCGGTCAGGTCGTTCCCGTCGTTCAAGGGGCAGCGGAACTTTCCGGGCTGGTGGTGGTCGGCGACGTCCGGGCGGCACGTTGGCCACGAGTCGTGGCTGGAACATGATCATGCGATGCTGCTGGACTTCGACCCGGAGGTCGTTGGGTTCTCCTCTCAGCCGTTGGCTTGGCAGCAGGAAGCGAAACGCCGGGAGCACGTTCCCGATTACTTCGCCCGGCAGGCGGACGGCACGGGCGTGGTGATCGACGTGCGTGCCGATGAGCGGATCGAGGCTGTGGCCGCCGGACTGGCGGACACTGGAAACGACTGTGGAGGGCAGGTAAGACCAGGCGAGGCAATTCCGACCCTGGCACAGCCCGAAAGCTACGGCGCCCAAGCGGCGTACCGCCCGACGAAGGCGTCCGCTTGACCGGGCCGCCCCCGAACGGGGAATCTCCCGACCAGGCGTTAACCTGCCTTCGCGCGAACCGATCGGCGAGGAGGCCAAAGTAGTGATCATCGCACCGGAGCCGAGGCCGGCCAAGACACTGCCGACGATCCGCGAGGCTCTGTCTCATCCGCGCGATCGGGAGGGCTTCGACGCCGGGCTGCCGGTGGTCGTTGAGCAGGCCCGAGCCGCCGGCGACTGGCGCGGAGTCGAGGAATTCACCCAGACCTGGTGGATCATCGCGTGCGTCAGCATGCAGGACCCCGAGGACCGGCAGCGGGCGTGGGACACGGTCGACGACATCCAACGCAAGATCGAGCGCGGCGAGGAGATCCCCGGCGTCCCGCTGGAGGAGGTGCTCGCCAGGCGGGCCGCCCGACGGGAGATGCCCACGCCGGACGGCGAACGCTCATGATCCCTCAGGCGCCTGAGCGCGCGGCCGCCTCGAGCATGTCGTGATAACGCAAAGGCCCCGCCTGAAGGCGGGGCCCGCACCTACCCACCGAAGCGGGTAGGGGAATCGTTGTGAACGGTACCAGCGAGTTGGCAGGGCCGGTCAAGCCACTTGGCGTTACATTGCGATTACTTTCCGCACGGAGTAGGAGGCCTGGGCCACGAATGGCTCTGTGCGCGTCGAGGGCGCCGTGGTGCCGTCGGCCGGTCGGCAGCGCGGAAAGTGCCATCTTCCGATCTTCAAGAGGCGATAAGGGCGGGGGACATCGGTGACCAAAGACATGGACAGTACATGACGAATCCGCTGTTCGGACGCTGGTTGGTCACCAAGCTGTCCTCGGGATGGTCATCACCTGTCCTCCGCCTGAAACGCCACAGCTCGCCCACGCGCGATCAGAGGAGCTATAGGAAGAGCGCAAGATTCAGACGATCGAGCAAGCCGTACGCTGCCGCACCGCACCTCTGACACTCAGGCGAGCCTTGGCGATCAGCATCGGACAAAGCCGCAGGTCAGGGAGTCGCATCTGCCTCATAGCGACAAGCGGAGAGGCCCTCAAATCTTGCCGACCAGCAATGCGATCCACGCCGAAGAGGCGGGACACGAAGCGCGTCACGCTTTCCCTCTGGCCGCAGTGTGCATCATATAAAGAAAGGAAGCTGTATTTGCATCCACTTAAAATTCTGCTATTACAAATAAAACTACGGCAGTGCGTCGCCAATGGCATGATAATCATGTCAAGCGTGCAGAAAATGGGGCAATTTACGCACATGAGAGGGGTGTCGGAGTGACAAGAGGTGACCAATTGGGTGACAGGTGATGACGAACCCGCAGGACAGTTAGGTGACAAGTCTCACCTGCGCTTCACAAGTCCCACCTGCGCTTCACAGCCGCTCGGCGGAGATCCGGGCCGCCCCTGTGCATACTTGCGGGAATTCTGCCTTCTCGCAAGTTGGGCGAAGCTCTGGCCGACGCAACAGATCTCGATTTCTGATTTTTAATTTCTGGAAAATCAATAATGGTACTCTGACTCTGTGACTGCAGAGACCAGCGTGGTGACGCTTTGTAAGCATTGCGGGGCGTCGATCGAGCAACGGCGCGGGCGGGGACGGCCCAAGGCGTACTGTCCCGAGAAGGACTGTCAGGCGGTCGCCAAGCGGGAACGCGAACTACGACGCGCCACTCCCGGGCTGGAAGGGGCGCTGGCCAGGGCCGAGCAGCTGTACGACCGCATGGAGAACGGGCTGGCCGCGGCCATCGAGCCGCTGGCGCGGGCGCTGGCCGATGAGCTGAGCCCCGCAGGGGTGGAGGCCAAGCTCAGCGCCGTGCAGGCGGAGGCGCACACGCGCGTCGCGATCGCACGTACCGAGCGTGAGCAGGCGTTCGAGCAGGTACGGCTGGCGCGTGAGGCCGCCGAGCACGCCCGCAGGCAGACGGCCGAGATGCGGGCCAAGCTGGAGGAGGCGGAAAGTGAGCGGGAGACCGCGCTCAACGATGCCGAGAGGGCGCGCGAGCAGGCGCTGGCCGCGTTGCGGGAGGCCGCCAGCACCGAACGGCAGGCCCTGCAGACGACCGAGGAGGCGCAGCGGCGCGCGGATCTGGCCGAGAAGCGGGCCAAGGAGGCGGCACGCCAGGTCGAGCTGACCGAACAGGCCAGGGATCAGGCCGTTCAGGAGCTGGCCGAACGGGTGGAGATGGCGGACAGGCGGGCCGCGGAGGCGCGGGCGCAGACCGTACAGGCTCAAGAGGAGGCCGGCCAGGCGCGGGAGGATAGGGACCGCGCCCGAGATGAGACGGCGGCGGCCGTTCGGGCGCGTGAGCAGGCCGAACGCGACGTGATCGCGGCCAGGGCCCGGGAGGAGGCGGCAGCGCAGGAGCGGGAGCGCGCCGTGGGGCGGGCCGTTGCGGCTGAGCGCACCGCGGCCGAGGCCGGACGCGATCGCGCGGTGGCGCTTCAGGACGCCGCGCGGGCGGCGACCGAGGTGGAGCGGCTGACGGCCAAGGTGGCCGCGGCCGAAAAGGAGGGCGCGGCCGCCTTGGCCCGGGAGCAGAAGCTGGTCAATCGGGAGAAGGCGCGTGCTGACGCCGCGGTCAAGGAGCGCGATCAGGTACGAGCGGAGCTGCGATTGGAACGGGTACGGCTCGAGGACATGCGGGCCGAGCTGGAGGCGGCGCGGGCGGAGGCGGCTCAGCTGCGGGAACGGGCGGTCGCGGCAGAGATGAGGTCGCTCTGACAAGCGCGAGGTGCTTTCGGACCGCCTCTCAGGAGGACATGGCGTGACCGCTGTCCTGCAGGCCCAGGGACTGGGCAAGAAGTAGGGCAGGCGATGGGCGCTGCGAGAGTGCACCATCGACTTCCCGCCCGGGCACGTCGTCGGGCTGGTGGGCCCCAACGGGGCCCGCGCACGGGGCGGGAAAGCAGTTCGGCGGCCAGCGCGCCCTCACCCTGGGCCTGGCCAAACGGCCCGAGCTGCTGATCCTGGACGAGCCTGCCGCCTCACTCGACCCACTCCCCCACTGCGAGTTCCTGCAGGGCCTGATGGAGGCCGTCCCACTCCGGGTGGTCGGGTGGTGGGGCCTCAGAGCTCCTGCCCGAGGAGTTCCGTCAGGGCGGGCGGCACGGTGTCGCCCTCGTCTCGCATCTTCTGAACGCCTGGGCGAGCTGCGGTCAGCATCCCCCGACAGCTTCAGGGAGCGTGCCGGCCCTCAGGACTGACCGCAGGTCGCGGGGCAGAACTTGACCTCGGGGTAGCGTGATGACGGCTTGTCCAGCAAGGGCTGGCGCTTGGCCCGTAGGTGCTGGTCGAGGAAGGCTGCCACGTACGTGCGGGTGAGCTCGGCGGCGCGCGCCGCGGGCAGAACGCCGTAGGCGGGCTTGACGCCGAGGGCGCCCGCCATCAGCGGGCCGTCGGTGAAGGACTGGTGTTCGGCGCCCGTCAGCACGAGCCAGCGCTTCCACCCGGTCAGCAGCTTCCAGTCGCGGTCCCACGAAGTGTCGCGGCCGCCGGGGACGTGCTGCGGCGAGCCCAGGAACATGAACGGCCGGGAGAGGCCGCTCTTGGGGATCCGGGCGTAGGTGGTGCCGTCCATGTCGATGCCGGCCCGCACCCGGGAGTCCTTCACCATGGACGCCATGGCGCTGGCCCCGCCCATCGACTGGCCCACCATCGCGATTCTGGAGCGGTCGATCAGGTCAGAACCTTCCCACTTCGTCGTCAGCTGGTCGAGCACGAAGGAGACGTCGGCCGCCCGGCCCGCGACCACCCCCGTGCCGAAGCCCGGGTCGGTGTCGCTGTCGCAGGCGAGGCATTCGGCGACCCGCCCGTCGGCCAAGGTCGTGGCGTAGCTCTCGTAGGTGTGGTCGATCCCGGCCACGACGTACCCTCGGCTGGCCAGATCCTCGGCCAGGGACGTGAGCGTGCTCATCGGATTGGTGAAGCCGGAGGACAGCACCACCAGCGGAAGCTTCCGCCCCGTGGGTTCGGCGTCCTTGATGGCGTTCGTGCGCGTCTTGCTCAGCGTGTCGTCCGGGACGCCCGCGATCCGATAGCGCCTCATGGCGAGCTCCGATTCCTTCGGTGTCATGTACGGCGCCCGCTGCCCGTCCCGCTGCTTGGCCGGATACCACAGGGTGACCTTGAGCTCCCTGGCGTCGACGTCGAGGTTCCACGGATCGGGGCGGGAGGTGTCGGTCAGATGCAGGGCGGTGGTGCCGACCGGCCGGGGGCCTGTCTCTTATACACCTCT
>NZ_VCJS01000369.1 GCF_005893125.1 Nonomuraea basaltis
GGTCGGGTCTGAGCGTGCGGGGGTGCGACTTCGACACGCTCTCGGCCTCGGCCATCTCCGTCAGCGACGGGCAGGACGTCCTCGTCGAGGACAACTGGTTCCACCACGTCGGGCTCGACCACTCCGGCTCCCCGGGCATCGCGCTGACCACGACCCTGCAGAGGCGTCCGCATGACCAGCCGCGACAGTCACAAGACGGCCGCCGCGGTCGCGGCCCGCCGCCACAGCGCCTTAGCTGCCCTCGACCGAGTCCACGACACCATCGCGCGGATGCGACGCGAGAAGGTCCCGATCAGCATCGCCTCCGTCAGCCGTCGAGCTGAAGTCTCCCGAACCTTCCTCTACTCCAACTCGCAGGCCAGAGCAGCCGTGGCCGAAGCCCAGATCGACACGCGGACACGGCTCGCACAAGCCCGGGACGACCAAGAGGCAGCACAGGAAGCGACCTGGCGGGAACGCGCCCTCAACGCCGAGAACGCGCTGAAGGCCGCCCACACCGAAATCGTCCAGCAGCGGTCCCGGATCGGCGAGCTCATGGGGCAGGTCCGCGACCTGGAGGCCGAGTGGACCCAGGAGGCCATCCAGCGCATCGCTACCGAGAACACCACTCTCAAACAGCGAGTACGGCAACTCACCACCGACAACCGGACCCTGGAGGAGCGGTTGAAGGCCGCACGGGCGAATCTGCGGTTCCAGGACCGTCGCCTCGCCGACCTCGAAGCACAGCTCGCCGACCCCGGCACGGCGACCTGATACACGACCCCCGGCTTGCCAGCGGCTGCCCGACTTGTTACGTCGGGCAGCCACTGCCAGGCTGTTCGGGTGGTGACGTTGAGGTGCCAAGTCGTTCGTTGGGTCAGCGACGAGCCGCAACCAGGCTGGGTGGAGGCCAGATTCACCGATGCGCATGGCCGTCGATGGACCTTCTTCGACAAGCCTCCCATCTTCGAAAACGAAGCAGAGCTGACCCCGGAGGCCTCCTATCCTCAAGAGGCTGGTCTGGCCTGCGTGGTGACCGGGACGCAGATCTGGACCGACGGCCGAGAGATCCTCTCGATCTCAACGAGAACACCCTGGTCCATCGAATCCGAGGAAGGCCAGACCGAGTTCCATGTCAGCCGAGACCAGCTCATTGACCCATTAGGGTGAACAGACCCCCGCATCCCACTCGCCACAGGAGCCGACCGGCAGCCCGATACTGGTGGACATGGTCATTGTCGATGTCGTCCTGGAGACCTACGACGCGGTGAACTTCACTGCCTGGCCAATCGCCGAGCCGTCCAGCGATCGGCTTCTCGCGCTCTCTGGCCAGATGTCCCCGGCTGAAGTCGGGACCGCGATGGCCGTCATCTTCAGCTACAACGGCCTCCCTGCCGAACCTGTCGCCGGCCTGACCCGGGCCCACCTGGAACAGCACCTCGCCGAAGCCGAAGCCCTGATCGCTCCAGGCGGACTTCGTTTCCGTGACACCGCCACAGGCGTCGAGGTCGCGCCCGGCTGCTGCTTCGGCCTGGAGAACTGGCGCGACTGGTGGGACGTGTCCCTCGGTCAGGAAACCTGGCTCGGACACGCCCCGACAGCCCAGCTTGAACACCAGGGCCAGACCATCCGGCTCCGGCAAGGAGACCAGGACGATTTCCCGGTCCACGCCATCGAATTCACCTTCAGCGAGCTGCAGAGACTGCTCATCTCAGCGCAACAGCAGCTCAGCGGATTCCTCGAGCTCGTTCAGCGATGGGCCCCCAACATCGCCCCCGGCCTGACCGACAGTCTCATCGCTGTCCTCGATGAGCACCTGAGGATCAACGAACCGCTGCCCGCTTGATCTTCCGTCGTGAACATGTAAGCTACGTATCATCGCAGGTCGAAGGCCATCCAAGGACTCCCGCGGTTGGTAAATGCGGCGACGATCCACTCATCCAGCAGGTCCTGCAGCTCCAGCAGTGACCACAGCGGCTCGGCATCCACGTCGCGGCCGCGCCGCTCCACCGATGAGCCGGTGTAACCCGCGACGAACTGGGCGAACAGCGTCCCGACCGAGGACATCATCCTCTCGATGTGTGGCTTGTCGGTCGGGGTGCCCTCATGCGCGGGCTGGAAGTTGATCCCCAGGAAGGCGCAGGAGGCGCGGAAGTTCCGGGACAGGAACGCGTTTCCGTGGTCACACACGATCGTCTCAGGGATGATCACCGGCTTGGCGGCGGCGTGTTCCAGGCGGGCGTCCAGTTCCAGCATCCGGGTGTGGGGCAGCACTGACCGCGACATCCGCAACGCCTCCGGCCAGCCCGGACGCATCGGCTCGGGAGTGACGGTGCGGGCCAGCAGGACCGAGGCGTCCACCGACTTGGTCGTGGGCCGCAGCACCGCCGCCGAGACGGTCCGCGTCGCGACGTCGATCATGCCGGTCAGCTCAACCCGCCCCGGCGCCCCATCATCCAGCAGCACCATCACATCCAGCGCAGTGGAGTCGATCTGCATCAGCTCGCCCGGGGCAGACACCTGCGCCGTGCTGAACGGCCCCGCTGGCTGGTTGGCCAGCGACCGGCGGGTGCGGGCCGACCCGGTCGTATGACGGCTGGCCGTCAGCTTGTCGAAGAGCCGGTAGCAGGTGGCGCGCGACGGCATCGTCACCACGCCGCGACCGTGACGATCGTCCAGGATCTGCTCCGTGCGCCAGAAGATATAACCGGCTGTCCGCGACGAGGCGTCGGTGGCCTCCTCGATCGCGGCCTGCATCGCCTGCACCACCCGCTCATCGACCCGGCCGAATCGGGACATCCGCTTGCCGGCCCGCCCGTCCACCAGCCCCGCCAGGCCCCGTGCCTCATAGCGTTGCCGGCGATGCTTGAGCGTGCTCGTCTTCACCGCGTGCCCCAGCCTGGTCAGCTCTGCGGCCTTGGCCTCCTCCCGTTTGGTCAGCGACCAGCAGGCCGGGTCGTACTCGGACCGAGGACGAGCACCCGGGTCCGCATCGGGAGGCAGCCCGAACAGCACCTCCAGGATGTGGCCCTCCCACCAGCGGGCCTCCTCCACCACACGGGTGGGCAGCCCGTCCACCACCCGATCGGCCGGGATCGGACGTCCACGCCGAGCACCCACGATCTCGAAATCCGCCTGGCCCAGCAGATAGGCGAGCTCGACCATGCCGACACCACGCTCATCGGCCAGCCTGACCAGCGTCCCCTGCAACCCGACCTCGGTCTGGACCGCACCCTCGAACCGCACCCGATCCCCGATCCGCAGCGTTCCGCGCCGCCGTGGCGCGCTCATCCAGCCCTCCCGTTGACGGTCACGAGGGTGGACGACGACAGCACCGCGGCCTCCAGGTCGGCTGTCAGCTCCTGACGCCATAACAGGTGGAACAGCACCGGCAGCACTCCCAACCGCTCTCCCGCCTCCACGGCCCCCGCGAACAGTGGCGTCGGCTCCCTGAAGATCTCGCGGAGCCGAGCAGCGACATCAACGCGCCGACCACAGCGCGGATGGCGATAACGCGACAGCCACCGAACGTTTCCCCCCAGCACCGAATCCAGCGCGCCCACCCGCCGAAAGGACCAACCCGCCTCGGCGCAGGCAGCCTCCGTGGCCGCGAACGCCTCAGCATCCACAGCCTCGATCCGCTCATCGGCACGCACGTCGATCACCACGCCCGTGCCATCCGCCTGCCGGGCGAAGTAATCGGGAACGTGCTCCCGGCGTTTCGCTTCCTGCTGCCAAGCCAAGCGAAACGGCTGAGAGGAGAACCCCACGACCTCCGGGTCGAAGTCCAGCAGCATCGCATGATCACGTTCCAGCCACGACTCGTGGCCAACGTGCCGCCCGGACGTCGCCGACCACCACCAGCCCGGAAAGTTCCGCTGCCCCTTGAACGACGGGAACGACCTGACCGGCAACGCATCCTCGAACAGAGCGTCCCAGCACGCGTTCAACGGCCCGGATACCTGGGTGCCATGCAGATCAACGTACGAGACCTCGAACTGCGAGCGGGCAACACCCGCGTACGCCAACTCCGCACTCACCCAGATCACCACCCGTCGTCACAAGATCGACGGGCCAACCATAGTGAGACGAACCCTACGAGCGGGCCGAATTCAGTGAGAACGGGCCGAGATCAAAGAGACGGGACAGCGGTCCAGGTCAGTATGGGCGCGATCATGAGCTTGCCGCAGTAAACCCGGTATTTACTGCGGCAGTCATTCGGCGAGGCAGGGGAAGGATTTGCCCCCGGTGTAGGGCTGAGGTCGGGCTGAAGAGCGATGGACCGCTTCGGGTGCCGGGTGGCACGGCGATCCTTTATGATCCTTTAACGCCTAGGCATCTATAGTCCTATGAGTCTAGATAAATGGAGGATTCCGGTGATCGAGTTCCATCTGGACGGCCGCTCCGGCGTCTCGCCGTACCTGCAGCTGGTCCAGCAAGTACGTCAGGCGCTGCGGCTCGGCGTGCTGCGCGAGGGCGACCAGCTGCCGACGGTCAAGGAGGCCGTGGCGCAGCTGGCGATCAACGCCAACACGGTGCTTAAGGCCTACCGGGAACTCGAGCACGAGGGCCTGGTCGCTGCCCGGCCAGGGGTGGGGACGTTCGTGACGGCGACGCTCACCGACGCCTCGCTGGCCGCGCACGGCCCGCTGCGGCTGGAGCTGCGGCGCTGGCTGGCCAAGGCCCGCCGGGCCGGCCTCGACGACGAAAGCATCGAGGCCCTGTTCATGACCACCTTTCGGACCACCGCTCAGGAGGACATAGCGTGACTTCGGTCCTGCAGGCCCAGGCACTGGGCAAGAAATACGGCAAACGCTGGGCGCTGCGCGAGTGCACCATCGACATCCCGGCGGGCCACGTCGTCGGACTGGTGGGCCCCAACGGAGCCGGCAAGACCACGCTGCTGAAGCTGGCCAGCGGCCAGCTGGAGCCGACCGCGGGCGGCATCACCGTGCTCGGCGGCCGACCCGCCGGCGGCCCGGCGCAGCTGGCCAAGGTTGGCTTCGTGGCCCAGGACACCCCCGTCTACACCGGGCTCAGCATCGCCGAGCACCTAAAGTTGGGAGCGCGGCTCAACCCCCGCTGGGACGACGGCATGGCGCGCGAACGCATCGCCCAACTCGGCCTCGATCCCGCCCAGCGGGCGGGCAAGCTGTCGGGCGGCCAGCGTGCTCAGCTCGCCCTCACCGTGGGCCTGGCCAAGCGGCCCGAGCTGCTGATCCTCGACGAGCCCGTGGCCTCGCTCGACCCGCTGGCCCGCCGGGAGTTTCTGCAGGGGCTGATGGAGGCCACCGTCGAGCACAAGTTCAGCGTGGTGCTCTCCTCCCACCTGGTCTCCGACCTGGAACGGGTGTGCGACTTCCTGATCGTGCTCGTCGACTCGCGCGTCCAGGTGGCCGGGGAGGTCGACAAGCTGCTGGCCACCCATCACCGGCTCACCGGCCCGCGCCGCGACCCCGACCGGCTCCCCGCCGATCAGCACGTGGTCTCCGCGCGGCACACCGACCGGCAGAGCACGTACGTGATCCGCACCGACGCCCCGATCCACGACCCCGCCTGGACGATCACCCAACTCAACCTGGAAGACCTCGTCCTGGCCTACATGGACAAGCACACCGCCGACCGGCGAGTGGCCCTGGAGGTGCGGCGATGATCTGGCTGACCTGGCGCCAGTTCCGCGGCTCGGCCGCGATGATGGCCGCCCTGCTCGTCATCCTCGCCACCGCCCTGGCCCTGACCGGCCCTGGCTTGGCCTCCGACTACTCCGCCGGGATCGCCGCCTGCACCCAGGACAACACCTGCGACCGCTTCTACGACCAATTCCTCGACGGGCACGACACCGAGTTCATGGCCCTGACTCTCGTCGTGCTGATCCTGCCCGCCCTCGCCGGGCTGTTCTGGGGAGCACCGTTGATCACCCGCGAGCTGGAGGCGGGCACGCACCTGATGGTGTGGAACCAGAGCATCACCCGCGGCCGCTGGCTGGCGGTCAAACTCGGGCTCATGGGCTTGACCGCCGTGGCCTTCGCCGGCCTGTGCGGCCTCATGGTGACCTGGTGGTCCGACCCTCTGGACAAATCGGCCGCTGCGGACTTGGCCCTGATGGCTCCGCTGGTGTTCGGCGCGCGTGGCATCGCCCCGATGGGGTACGCGGCCTTCGCCTTCGTCCTGGGCATCACCGTGGGCATGCTGGTGCGCCGCACGCTGCCCGCCATGGCCCTCACCCTGGCCGTCTTCGCCGCGATCCAGCTCGCCATGCCGCTACTGGTCCGAGCCCACCTGATGCCCCCGATCACCGCGACCTTCGAGCTCGGCAGAACGAACGTGGACAGTCTCAACATCCCCCGGGACGGAGGTGCGCCCCCGCGGCTCTCCCTGGATCCGGCCGTACCCGGCCACCTGGGCTCCTGGGTCCTGTCCAGCAACCTGCTCGACCCATCCGGACGCCTGATCCCCGCCAGCGGCGAAGGAGCCGCCATCAAGGTCTCCACGACATCGGGCCCCTGCGCACCGTCAGCAGGCCCCGGGGAGGGCTGCTTGGTCGAGATCAACCGGCTCGGCTACCGGCAGCAGGTGACCTACCAGCCCCTTGAGCGCTTCTGGCCCTTCCAGTGGATCGAGACCGGGATCTACGCCCTGCTCACCCTCGGCCTGACATGGTTGTCCTTCTGGTGGATCCGCAGGCGCCTGTCATGACCATCATCAAAACCGCGACCGCCGCTCTCGCCCTCCTCCTGGCGGCGGCCTGCACGGCCCCGGCGCCGCCGCGCAGCCAGACGAACACGGCAGCCGGTACGGTCTGCGCGCAGCCCCAGGGACCCCCCGGGGCGGAGACGGCCACCACGATCGACGTCATCGAGCAGGCGTACTTCTGCATCCTCGGCACCTACTACAGCGGCGCCACCCTGGACACCCGCTCGCTGCTGAGCGCCGGATTCATCGCCCTGACCCAAGAGCTCAACCGCAATGGACGCGATCTGCCCGAGGCGACCATGCCGGCGCTGACCGGCGACCGCAAAGCCGACTGGGCCGCGTTCGAGGCCGTCTACCGCACGATCACCGATCAGGTCCCCGACCTGCGCGACAAGCTGGCCGTCGCCACCCTTGAGGCCATCGTGGCCAGCCTCGGTGACAACCACGCCCGCTGGGCGCACGACGCCGCAGGGCGGCACCCCGACTACTACGACGGCGACGGCTACGGCCTGGGTCTCCAGGCGAACGTCAACGGCCCGCAGGCGAACGGCAACCCCGGCGTCGCCCTCCCTCCGCTGTTCGTCACCACCGTGCAGGGCGGCGCGGCGCAGGCCGCCGGGCTGCACCCGGGCGACATCATCGAATCGATCAACGGCTCGGCGCCCTTCATCGAAGGGAAGCCCACCCCCGCGATCGCCGCCCTCAACCCGCAATACCCCGAAGCGCGCCCGGTCCAGCTGCGGCTCCTGCGGCAGAGCACCGGCCGCAGCTGGAGCGTGACGCTCAAGCCCGGCCTCTACCAGCGGGATCTGACCACCCTGCAAGTGGTGACCTCGAAGCTGCTGGCAGGCAGCATCGCCTATGTACGGTTGCGCGGCTTCGCTCCCGACTCCGCGACCAGGGTCTTCAAGGCGATCTCCAGGCTGCGCACCGGCCGGACGCTCACTGGCGTCGTGCTGGACCTGCGCGGCAACGGCGGCGGCAGCCCCACGGAGGCGATCCGGCTGGTGAGCGCGTTCGCCCACGGCAAGGTCACCGCCTACCAGTGCACCGTGGACGGCAAGTGCGAAACCTCGTGGACCGACGACACCGTCGACCTGATCGGCCTGCCGCTGGCAGTGCTCACCGACCGCAGCTGCGCCTCGGCCTGCGAGCACGTCAGCTCCGCGGTCAAGGACCTGCGCATCGGCCAGTTGGTCGGCACCAGAACCGCCGGCGTCATCTCCGGCCCGGCGCAGCCGTACCTGCTCCGCAACAACACCACGCTGGGCTTCCCCACCAAACACCACCTGGGGCCCAACCGCGAGGTGATCGACCGGATCGGCGTGCCGCCCGACCACCACGTGCCCCTGACCCCGAAGGACGCGGCCGCCGGGCGCGACCCCGCCCTGGCCAAGGCCCTAACCCTGCTGCACAAGTGAGGACCGCTCGATGAGACACCTCCTGGCCGTCGCCGCGGGACTGGCCGTCCTGGCCGCATCGGCCTGCTCCGCACCCACGCCGCCC
>NZ_VCJS01000036.1 GCF_005893125.1 Nonomuraea basaltis
GAGGTCTCCCACCACGAGAGTGGGTAAGGCCCCCTATAGACGATGGGGTTGATAGGCCGGAGGTGGAAGCACGGTAACGTGTGGAGCTGACCGGTACTAATAGGCCGAGGACTTGACCACAAAGCATTCTTGCTCGCGTCCACTACGCAATTCTGAGGCAACAAACAGGGATGTTTGTGTGTCTGGCAGGGTTGCGGCGGTTATGGCGGGAAGGAAACACCCGGTTACATTCCGAACCCGGAAGTTAAGCTTCTCAGCGCCGATGGTACTGCACTCGGGAGGGTGTGGGAGAGTAGGTCACCGCCGCACAAATATTTGGTACAGAAAGGGCTCCGACCGTCATGGTCGGGGCCCTTTCTGTTTCCGTCGGACGTGACGTCAGAGCCTTTCCACGTTGGGGCCGCGGCAGCGGTTCCGGGTGTCGAAGATGAAGGGACTCACCTGTTCGATGAGTTCGTAGTCGAGGCAGTCGTGGTCGGTGAGGATGATGACGGCGTCAGCCTGCGCGAGCTCCAGGCGTGTGGCCTTGATGAGGTCGATGTTCAGTGGGTGCAGGAAGCGGTCGACGTGGGGGTCGGCGGCTCGTACGTGAGCGCCGAGCTTGCACAGAGATCTGACCACCTCGATGGCGGGGGACTCACGGCAGTCTCCTGTGTTCTTCTTGTAGGCGAGTCCGAGCAGGACCAGCTGGCTCCCCTTGATCGGTTTGGTGCGCTCGTTCAGGGCCCTGGCGAGCCGGCGTACGACGTGGTCCGGCATGCTCTTGTTGATGTCGTTGGCCAGCTCGACGAACCGGAAGTTGTGTCCGAGGCCGCGTTTGACGGCCCATGACAGGTAGGAGGGGTCGATGGGCAGGCAGTGGCCGCCGACGCCGGGTCCGGGTGTGAAGCGCATGTAGCCGAACGGCTTGGTGGAGGCGGCGTCGAGGGCCTCCCAGACGTCGATCCCGAGTTGCTGCGCGAAGATGGACAGCTCGTTCACCAAGGCGATGTTGACGTGCCTGAAGGTGTTCTCCAGGAGCTTGCACAGCTCGGCCACCTGGGGAGAGGAGACGGGAATGACGTCCCGGACGATCTGCCGGTAGAACGCCTCGATCTTCTTAAGCGAATATTCGTCGATGCCGGAGACGACCTTCGGTGTGTTGCGCAGACGCCATCGGGAGTTGCCTGGGTCGATGCGTTCCGGGCTGTAGCCGAGGAAGAAGTCATCGGGCGTGCGCAGCCCGGAGCCCTTCTCCAGGATCGGGCGAAGATACCCCTCGGTGGTGCCGGGATAGGTGGTGGACTCGAGCGCCACCGTGGCACCTCGCCGGATCAGGAGCGCGATGGAACGGCCGGCCGAGGCGATATGACGTAGGTCCGGGGCTCCCTCGCGCAGAGGGGTGGGGACGGTGATCAGGCAGATGTCGAAGTCCTCGGCCTCGGCATAGTCGGTGCTGGCCATGTAGCAGCCGCCGCGCAGCGAGGCCTTCACCTCGTCGCCGCCGATGTCCTCGACGTAGGACTCACCGGCGCTCAACCGCTTGACCCGCCACTCGTCCACGTCGATACCCACGACGTCGAACCCCGCCTCGACCCCGCGCATTGCCAGTGGCAGGCCAACGTAACCCTGTCCGATGACTACCAGTTTCTCTCTCATTTTCAGACACCCGTCACTTAGAGTGAGATAGAGATAACTGTACGCGCTCAGTGCCCTCCACCGGCCAGCGCAGCCCGGCGGCGGACACCAGCCGGGGCAGGGTGGCGGGCTGTCCGTCGGGCACGAAGCAGTAGTGGAAGGCCAGCTCGCCGGTCGTGCGGTGCTTGCGAATCAGCAGGTAGTGGACGGGGCTGGCGGTGGCGATCCAGGCCCAGGCGTAGGTGCGCTCGCCCTTGGAGCCGTCCCCGGCCGAGCGGATGGTCCACTTACGTTTCTGCTTGCAGTGCCGGGCCACGGCTTGTTCGCAGGTCAGGAAGGTGCCGGCGGCGAGGGTGAGGGTGAAGGTGGCGCGGATGCGCAGCACGTAGGCCTGGGCGTGCTCTTCCAGGAAGGCGCGCAGCTTCGTGCACGCGCCGTAGACCTCATCGCCAGCCACGAAGTCCAGGCGCACCCCGTCGCGGAAGGCATCGCGGAGCAGGCCGATGGCCAGCTCGCCCTTGGTGGCGAAGGCCAGGTCCAGGGGCAGCCCGGTGGTCAGCGCCGTGACCGGGTCGCTGATCTGCTCGGCGGGGATCCACTGCCGAGCGGCGATCAGCGTATGACCCGCGCTGGCGCGGACATAGGCCAGATACACGATGTTGATGCCGTTATCGATGCCGCCCGCGCAGCCCATGTGCTGGCGCTTGACCCCGGCCGTCGCGACGCCCTTCTTCTCCTGGCCGGACTCATCCAGCGCTCCCACGCTCAGGCTGCCTGGCCGGGCGGCGGCGTCCAGAGGCGCGACGGCGAAGCGGCGCACGACGTTCATCGCGCCCAGCGTGTCCCAGCTGGCCCGGTTGAGCAGCCGCTGGGTGGCATCGGGAGATGCGTCACCTACCCACTCGGCGATCGTCCACCCGTTGCGTTTGGGCAGGTCCGACATCACGGCCCGAACGTATTTGGCAGCTTGCAGCCGTGGCTCGATCCGCGCGAACACCGGTGCCAGCCCAGACATCAATTCGTCCAGGTTCCGTTGCACGCGCAGGGCCTCTACGATAAGCGCAGCAGCCGCTTCTGATCTTGTACTTCTCACACAGACATGATCACGAGCGGCTGTTCTCGTTGTGCGGGACTGCCATCACAAGATCGCATCGACCCAGAGCGCATCATCCCAGCTCACACAGCGAATGGCGGCAGCCGTACTAAGGCACGCGAAGGTCTGAAAGCGCAGCCAGGGGGTCGAAGCGCAGCGGTCCCCGTCGATCTGCAACCTTTTCCGCCTTATGGGCGCCGCGCCCGACCTCATCGCGTATGCTCAGCAATCTCCTTTCCTAATCCCGCGGTAGCAGTGCCCACACGACTCGTTCCCCCGCCTGCGTGCGGTCGGTGCCCCAGCAGCCGCAGGTCAGCGCGTCCACGATCCACAGGCCCCGACCCCGCGACTCATCCGGCCCCGGCATGTGCGGCAGCGGGACGCATGTCGACAGGCCAGGATCCACCACAGTCAACCGCCAGTAGCGCCGTTCCCTTTCGTCCGTCGGCCGGAGCGTCATCCGCACCCAAGCGCCAGCACCGTGGACCAGCGCGTTGGTCGCGAGCTCGGGTGCGATGAGCTGAAGGTCGGCCAGCGCCGGGTGATCGCCCACCCATTTCCGAAGCTCTCGACGGGCCAACCCGGGAAGTAGGGCACCGTCGCCGATCTCGCCGGTAAGCCATTCTTTGATGCCTGCGTATGGCTGGTCTATTACGTCTACCTGCATGGTCACCTCGGGGGCGTACATTTTCCTCTGGATCTGTGTGACTACAGGCCTAAGCATGACCCTTCACCTGGGCAATGTCGCCAGAAAGGCCCATCCAAAATCTTCACAACATGTGATTCACTTGTGCGTACGGACGTAGGGCAATGCCGGAAGGTGCGATATGGAGGAAGACGGGAATAGCATCGGAAATCCGCCAGCGAGGAATATCGGCGACGAATGCACAATTATCGGACGGCGACCGGTCTAACCCATGCACGCTTGGCGCCGCTGATTCCCTGCAGTGAAAGCCTCGTGGGCGCCGTGGAGCGTGGCACCAGGCCACCCACGGAGCCTTTCACCCGAGGGCTAGAAAAGGTGCTCGGGTTGGATGGGGAGCTGCTTGAGCTGCTGCCGGCAATCCGGGACGTCAGCCCCAAGTGGTTCCGCAGATGGCCAGCTATTGAGGCGGCAGCGAAGAGCATTCGCATCTACCAACTGGCGCTGGTCCCTGGCCTTCTCCAGACGCCCGCCTACGCTCGTGCTGTCTTCGAAGGAGAACCGGGAGCCATCCCCGGCGAGGTAGAGAAGGCCGTCAATGCTCGGCTCCAACGTCAGGCCATCCTGTCTCGGGCCAATCCGCCGAGCATCTCCGTGATCCTTGATGAGAGCGTCCTCCTCCGCCAGATCGGCGGACCGGAGGTGATGAAGGAACAGGTCAATTATCTGCTAGACATGATGACCCGCCCATACGTTACCGTGCGGGTTGTCCCCCTTTCGTCGTGCAGCACTGCGGGCCTGATCGGTCCGTTCGTACTGGCATCCGATGACGAGGCCAACGCGGCGTTCTTGGAGAACGCCGAGACTGGAGAGGTCATCCAACAGGCGGAGATGATCCACAAGCTGAATCAGAGATGGGAGCGACTCTCCGGCCTGGCCCAGCCGACCTACGAAACCGTGAAGATCACTATGAGGGTGATGGAGTCACTATGACCGAGGAAGAGCTGGCCACTGCTGCCTGGCGGAAGGCTAAGGCCAGCGGAGGCACCGGCGGCGACTGTGTGGAGGTTGCCCCTCTCAGCGGAGGGCGGGTAGGGGTGAGGCACAGTCGTCACCCGGAAGGACCTGCCCTGATATTCACCAAATCCGAGTGGGACGCCTTCAAGGACGGCATGTCCAAGGGAGAGTTCGACTTCTAGTCAGCCCACGAGGGGTCTGCCGATAGGTAGGCCCCTTCGTGCGTCCGTGATCCCTACGAGGTACGTATGGTCGCCTTCGCGACCATGTCGTAGACACCCAGCACCAACAAGCCAACTTCGAATTCGGAAATCGGGCAAGCACGAGAGACATGGCAGCAACGTGGCCGCGTCTTGGCGGCAGGGGTGTACGTCTGCGGTGCTACGAGATCCTGGCATCGGTCCCGACCGTCGCGCACGTCATCATCTCCGAGATCGGCCTGGAGATGAGCCACTTCCCACCGCCAAGCACCTAGGCCCTGGGCCCGCTTCGCCCCCGGCGTCAAGGAATCTGGCCAGCAAGAAGAAGGGTAAAGGTGCCACCGGCCACGGCAGCGCCTACCTGGCCCGGGTCCTGGGCGAGGCGGCCGTGGCCACCGACCGGGCCGAGATCTTCCTCGTCGAGCGCTACCGTCGCATCGCCCATCGCCGCGGCAACAAGAAAGCTATCGGCGCTGTCAGCATCTCCATCCTGACCATCATCTGGCACTTGCTCTCCGACCCCACGGCCCGCTTCATCGACCGCGGCACCGGCTTCTACGACAACCGTCTCGATCCCGAACGCGAGAAACGCCGCCACACCCGCCGGCTCCAAGCCCTCGGCTACAGCGTTACTGTCGAACCCGCCAACTGATCCCGCATCGCCTCGAAACGCCCGCGCCTGCTGGCCTCCGCTGCCGCCTGTCCACTGAACGACGGATCTTTGGATCAGCTGCTGGACCATGTGGAGACGTGTCCCTCCGCAGAGAACTACGCGTCGGCGCCCATATCGTGAACCACCAGCGTCGCCGTCCTGCCAACTGGGAAATCGGCCGGTACAGGAAACAGAGAGGCAACATGGCCATGTCTTTGCAGCGGGAACAGCAGACCCGCGGCGCAGTGGAACACCCGAGATAGCTGTCCCGTCGTTGATCTTGGTCAGAGTCGTTCGACGTTGGGTCCCCGGCACCGGTTGCGCGTGTCGAAGATGAACGGGCTCACCTGCTCGATCATCTCGTAGTCGAAGCAGTCGTGGTCGGTGAGAATGACGACGGCATCAGCCTGCTCGAATTCTTGGCGGCTCGCCTCGACGATCTCGATGTTCGGTGAAGCCAAGAAACCTTTCACGTACGGGTCGGCGGCTCGTACTCGGGCCCCCAGCTTGCAGAGAGACTTGGCAACCTCGATCGCGGGGGATTCGCGGCAGTCTCCTGCGTTCTTCTTGTAGGCGAGTCCGAGCAGGAGCAGCCGGCTGCCCTTGATCGGCTTGGCTCGTCTGTTGAGGGCCAGGGCCAGCCGCCGTACGACGTGGTCTGGCATGCTCCTGTTGATGTCGTTGGCCAGCTCGACGAACCGGAAGTTGTGTCCCAGACCCCGCTTCACCGCCCATGACAGGTAGGAGGGGTCGATGGGCAGGCAGTGCCCGCCGACGCCGGGGCCCGGCGTAAAGCGCATGAAGCCGAACGGTTTGGTGGAGGCGGCGTCGATCGCCTCCCAGACGTCGATCCCGAGTTGCTGCGCGAAGATGGACAGCTCGTTCACCAGCGCGATGTTGACGTGCCTGAAGGTGTTCTCTAGGAGCTTGCACAGCTCCGCCACCTGGGGAGAGGAGACGGGAACGACGTCCCGGACGATTTGCCGGTAGAAAACCTCGATCTTCTTCTGCGAATACTCGTCGATGCCCGACACGACCTTCGGCGTGTTCTCCAGACGCCATCGGGAGTTGCCCGGATCGATGCGTTCCGGGCTGTAGCCGAGGAAGAAGTCATCGGGCGCGCGCAGCCCGGAGCCCTTCTCCAGGATCGGGCGAAGATACTCCTCGGTGGTGCCGGGATAGGTGGTGGACTCCAGGACCACTGTGGCCCCTCGCTGAATCAGCGGCGCGATGGAACGGCCGGCCGAGGCGATATGACGCAGATCCGGAGCGCTCTCACGCAGGGGGGTCGGCACGGTGATCAGGCAGATGTCGAACTCCTTGGCGTCGGCGTAATCGGCGCTGGCCATGTAGCGGCCGGCGCGCAGCGCGGCCTTCACCTGGTCGTCGCTGATGTCCTCGACGTAGGACTCACCGGCGCTCAGCCGCTTGACCCGCCACTCGTCGACGTCGATCCCCACGACGTCGAACCCCGCCTCGACCCCGCGCATTGCCAGGGGCAGGCCCACGTAACCCTGTCCGATGACTACCAGTTTCTCTCTCATTTCCGGACCCCCGTCACTTAGAGTGAGATGTGACTAACTGTAAGCGCTCGGTGCCCCCATATCACCCATTTCAGTGCACCCGTGGCGTGGCGTGTCGTACCGTCGCCGCTCCTACGGGTCTGGGGGCCTTAGACCCGGGAGTATGAAAGAAATGTGAAGGAACGGGGGAATCCTCAAGCGAGCCACGTCTACAGCGTCGAGCTGCAGTCCGCACGCGCCAACGGCATGCCACGGCCCGCCAGTACGTCCCGCCGTGGCGGTCTGGCCTGCCCACCGCACCACACCGCATGGGCCTCCGACGGTCCGGCAGGCGGCCCGCTGGTTCTTGCGCAACCCGTCAGCCTCGATCCCGCTGAGCAGCGCCGGCTCGACGCGCTATGCGCCGCCAGCCGTCAGTCAGGCGCCTCCTTCGTCACCGGCCTACACGGTGACCAGGACGCCGTCACCTCCGGCCGCACCCTGCCGTACAGCTCCGGCCCTGTCGAAGGGCACATCAACCGGTCAAAACAATCAAGAGACGAGGAACGCATGCCTGAGTCCGAGTTCGCCGTCGTCGACAGAGAGGACGGCATGCCGCCTCCGTCGGGATCGGTTGAATGTTTCTCAGCGATCATGAAGTAGACCCCGGAGCCGGCCCGCCACTGTCGGAATTCGGCACTGGACGTTTTCATCCCGCTTCGCGGAGCTTCAGCCACGAATTGTCCCGTAGATGCTCCCGTTACGCAGTGCGAGGTCATCGACACCCAGCACTGCCAGGGCTGCCTCTAGTGCCGGGCACAGCTTAGCTTGATCGGCGCAATCCGGCTCACCGCTATGGCCGGACGTGCGGCCAGGCAGGGACCCGTGCGGTTGCCTATCGCAGTGCGAGCGCCCGCAGCAGCTGGTCTGCCACGACGCTCCGGCGGCAATATCCGATCATTAGGCCGGATACCTCAACGAAAGTGTGCCTTCTGCATCGCTCTCTGGTCGACACGACGACGGGAGCAGGTCGCGTGCGCCGGTTGTCAACGACGGCGGGGACTCTCCGACTGTGGGTGGAACTCACCCAGAGGCAAAGAAATTCTCCGTTCTGGGCATGGCACGGCAGAAAGCACGCACCTCACCGGATATTGCCAGCGCACCATAGCCGTGAAGGGCACGGCATTGGCGGGCCCACGGCCACGAGCGATCAGGGGATTCAATGGACACACAGGCAGCCGTGGAGCCAACCCAGACCAGCGCCGTCCTCCAGGGTGCCACCAGGCAGGTGACCGTTGACATCGTGCTCTATGAAGGACGTGAGGCTCCCAGCTGTGTGCATGCGTTCCTCGATGACTTCTTCCCGCCTTGGATGATGACGATCGTGGATACCGCCCAGGTGAGGCCCATCGCCATGGCCGGGAAGGTAAGCCGAATCCACCTCCACAGAATGAACATCAGGGGCGGGGGCGCGGCGCTGAAGGCAGCCTGGCGGGACAGCCTTGCCGACATCCCGCCTTCATGGATGTCGATCTCTCCGTTGAACTCAGCGCCGACGAACTGGATTGAGGACCTCGGCCCATGGCCCCGTGGTGAGCACGGCCATCTACGACCGCAAAAGGTCTGGCCAGAGTCGCCTAGTGGATCTCACAGGCATGACCCAGATGGACGTGGCCGATTGGCCGAGCTCGCACCGACGACTTCGGACTCGGTGGTGACTAGGCCGCGAAAGCACCTCGGCGAGACCCTCCGCAGCTAGCGGAGCGGAACGCCCAGCGGCGATTGGCAGCCTTCCTGGAGGTCGGCGCTCGTGCCTGCCTATTTCCTGCACTCCTGCTCCGTTTCATGGCATTTGGCCTAGGCCTCCTGCCATTCAAAGAAATGACGATACACATATGGACACAGCAGAGAACCACCAAGGCGTACTCGAACGGCAAGAGCTGGCCAGGGATGCCTGGCGGCTCTACGCGGGCGCGCCCATCGCGCTCCGACTCAAGCAGCGGCTCCGCGTGCTTGTCTGCCCGTTCGAGGAGGCGCTCAGCATAGTTCCGGAGGGCTCCAGCGTGCTCGACCTCGGCTGCGGGTCAGGATTGTGGCTCGGGCTCCTGGCGGCCCATGGCAGGCGGATCGAGGGACACGGGTTCGACTCCTGCTCGGTCGCGATCGGGTTGGCGAACGGGATGGCAAAGCGGCTCGGTGACACCGGCTCAACGCTGTTGTTCGAATGCCGTGACGCCCGCTCCCCGTGGCCGGATCGCACCTATGACGTGGTCCACATGCAGGACGTCATCCACCACGTGCCGGTTCCCGCGCAGCGGATGGTGTTCGACAAGGCCTGCGCGTCCGTCCGGGTGGGGGGTGTGTACATCTACAGGGACATGAGTGCCCGGCCATTGTGGCGGAACGCGGCTAGCCGCCTGCACGATGTGATCGTTGCCAGGGAGTGGATCCATCCCGTTCCCATCGCGACTGTGGAGGGATGGGCGATGGAGAACGGGCTCGAAAGGGAGGTCGCCAAGACTGTGCATCGCGTCGTGTATGCGCAGGACATGCGTGTCTTCCGCAAGACGCGGTAGGGCACCACACAGGGGTCCTCTTCCATCTTCATAGTCGGCGAGCAGTTGGGGTGTCCTGACGGCTTCAGGCCGAATGGTCGACGTGAGAGGACGGTTCTCGATGTCCCTTTCGTCACTGGGATCGGGTGAGGCGGGCTGGTCGGAGGCTCGTTACCGGTTCACGAGCGCGGCTGAGCGAACAGACCTTGCTCGTCTCGACGAGAATGCCGCGGCTGAAAGTGGTTGAGCTTGGAGCGGATGTTCTCGGTGTTCTTCGGCACGATGAGCAGGTCCAGGGCCAGACAGAGGTCACGTGTCTGCAGGGTCGGCCGGTGTCGGTGGCTACGGCGAGTATCTGCAGCCGCCCTGCTGCGACAGGACAGCGGTGGTGGTCTCTCACCTCCGCTCGAACAGTGAGCGCCTCAACGGCACGCACTTGGGCAAGCACAAGGAGTACGACCTCAAAGCCGTTCGGATCTGGGGCATCCTGCGCCGCTGCAGGCCATCGGCCTGGTCATGCTTGCCGATAAGCGTTACGTCGGCCGCGGTTGGATCTGCCGCTCAGGGACATCCTCAAATCGGGCGCGGCGTGGTGAATACATCCTTTCCGAATATTCGTTGTTACCTTGGGCAGACACCGGCAAAGCTATCGCCAGGAAAAGGATGTTGATCCCTCATCCGGAGCCGTTCCCAGCGAGAATTGCGCACATGAATGAGGTCCCCACGCCCGCAGGCCCTTCGTCGATTCAAACCGAATGTCAGGAAGCCATTCGGCCGAATCGCCTGTCGCAACACGAGAAGCGTGCCGGCCGACGCTGGGGGGAACGAAAAATAGCGATATCGGGGTGGCTGCCCACAGCGGTGGTGACGACCTTTATCGCGGTGGTGCTCGTCTTTTATGACGTTTCCGTCCTGGACATCGTTGCTTTTGCAGCCTATCTGATATTTGGTTTGGCGCTTCCTGGCACGTTGCTCATTCGTGCCACGTACGGCGGGAAAAGGACCTTCGCGGAAGAGGCCGCGCTCGGAACCGCGTTGGGATACGCCATAGAGGTGCTCGCCTATATTCCCGCACGCGCGATCGGGCTGCCTCTCCTAGTGATCGCTTGGCCGGTCATCACGTATGCGTTGTTCCTGGCGGTGCCGGGGCTGCGCCGGCATTGGAAGGGCAAGCGTCACCTGAAGGCCCCCGCATGGTGGTCGTGGTCCATGGCCCTCATCATCGCCTACATGATCGCTCTCAGTGCGGTCACCTTTTACCGGACCTTCGATGTCGCCCGCCCGGAACTTTGGGGCCATAGTGCCGACCGGACTTTTCACCTGGCATTGCTCGGTGAGCTGAGACATCATTTTCCGCCGACCTTCCCTTTCGTCGCCGGCGAACCTCTGCACTACCACTGGTTCGTTCACGCGCATTTGGCGGCGGCGAGCTGGATCACCGGAGTGGAACCGATGGTCCTGCTCCTGCGGCTAGGCATGCTGCCGATGCTGGCCGCGCTGCTCATACTTGTGGCGATGACGGGGCGGCGCCTGACTCGTTCCTGGACGGGAGCGCTGCTCGCCGTCGCCGGAACTCTCTTTTTGCGGACACCGAATCTCTATCAAGGCCCTAACTGGGGATTCACCTATGGCGGAATTCAGGACGTCACGTGGGGTAGCCCCAGCCAGACCTTCGGCGCCCTCCTGTTCGCCCCGGTGGTCCTTCTCACTTTGGACCTTGTCCGGCGCGCACGCTCCGGTCTTGTCAAGTGGCTCCTACTGGGAATCTTTCTTATCGCGATCACAGGGGCCAAGGCCATATTTCTGCCCTTGCTCTTCGCGGGGCTGATGGCCGTGATCGTGGTCGAAGTCGTCAAAAGACGTCCGATGCCATGGGCTGCGTTGGCGATCCTGATGATGACCGCTCTATGTTTGCTCTTTTCGCACCTCGTGCTTTTCGGTCAGGTGAAGCTGGGGATGGTCTTCGCTCCTCTCGCTCACATGCGTGTGGCCTGGTTGCAGCTGACCAACAGTGAGCCCGCGCCTGTCGCGCTGTTCGGTCTCGCGATGGTGTATCTGCTGTGCTGGGCCTTGGCCTGGTCAGGGATCGCGGGACTGGCCAGTCGGCCGGGGTTGTTCACCAGCCCCGATGTGACCCTTATGCTCGGCATCGGTGCCGCAGGGCTCGGCGTGGCGCTGATGTTCGGCCATCCCGGGCATGGCGAGCTCTACTTTTTGATGGGCGCCCTTCCCTACCTGACCACCGTCGCGGTCTACGGCCTGCTCGTCGCCCTGTCATGCGCGAATCTGCCGCATGGGACGACGGCCTTCGCGGCTATCGTTGGAGCCGGGACGGCCTTCGCGCTGCCTGTCCTCTTCGCAGTCGGCGTCCCTTTGGGACCGGGCAAGGCGGAGGTTGATCTATTCAGGCCGTACGTCATCTTCGCGGTCGCCGCCGTCCTGGTGATCGCCTACCTGGCGGTATCCATGGGATGGGTTCGCGCCGGGGCAGTTGCGATCGTCTCGTTCATGGCCATGAGCCTGCCTGTCGAGATATACGAGCGACTCGCCGTCATTGGTGTGCCTGTTAGGGACGGAGCTCTTCGTTTGCCGAACACCCCGGAGGAGACGCAGGCGATGCCCTCAACCGCCTTGACGGCGCTGCGGTGGCTGCGCGCGAAGTCACGGCCGGACGAGCTGATCGCGACGAACGCGCACTGCGACTGGCGGCTGGAGGCTCCGTGCAACCACATCCGACTTTGGGTGTCTGCGTTCACCGAGCGTCGTGTCCTCCTCGAGGGGTGGGGGTACACACCGCGGGGACAGCAAAGCTGGCAACCGGGACGGAATATCGATCCTCAGTTCTGGGATCCTCGCCGGTTCGAGGCGAACAGGCAAGCGTTCGAAGCATCGTCATGGGCCACTGTCCGTCACCTGCAAAAGCATTACGGAGTGACCTGGCTGTTTGTCGACGAACGCAGAATGGGCTTGGGCTCAAAGATGGAGGACGTCGCCCCGCTCATGTTCCGCTGCGGTAATTACTCTGTATACCGGATACCGGGCGACAGCCGCGACTAGAAATAGTCCGCCAGTAATACGGGTCGGGGTCATGCTGCGTCAGCAAGGGCCGGGTGAGGTGATCGAACGGGAAACACGGGGCGCGTGGATCAAACGCCCGGCTTCAGGATGGAAAACCCTCAATGATCTCCAGTTGCCGCTTGACAACTATCTTGGAGCATCGAGGCAACTCGAATAGGGGCGCACCCTGGAACAGGGCGGACGGAACGATGATCGATCTCCGCCGAGCCGGCGATCTACCGGTCGGTTGCGGGTAAGACCTCCGCAAGGGCTTCCCAACACGCGGCGGCAGTGTGCGCGTCAACGGTCCCACCGGTGTTCACTCGCGACTGTGAGCACAGCTAGGTTGAGAACTGTTCCCTTCAACAAGCCGCACGTCTCAGCGAACGAGCTGGGTTACGTCGCGGAGGTTGTGCGACTTGGAACAACGGCCGGGGACGGCCCCTTCACGCACCGGGCCGCCAGCCTCCTCAGCGAGATGACCGCAGCGCGCCACGTTCTCCTCACGACCTCCTGTACGCACGCCCTTGAAATGTCGGCGATTCTGCTTGATCTCCGGCCCGGCGACGAGGTGATCATGCCGTCGTACACATTCATGTCGACGGCCAATGCGTACGCGCTGCGGGGGGCGGTACCCGTGTTCGTCGACTGCCGGCAGGACACACTGAACATAGACGAGCGGCTCATCGAGGCGGCCATCACCGATCGCACGCGCGCGATCGTGGTCGTTCATTACGCTGGCGTCGGTTGCGCGATGGAGGTCATCGGCGAGGTCGCCAAGAGGTACGGTCTTGCGCTGATCGAGGACAACGCGCACGGATTGGGTGGTTCCTACCACGGGAAGCCTCTGGGGTCGTTCGGCTCCATAGCTGCTCAGAGTTTTCACGAAACCAAGAACGTTCAGTGTGGCGAAGGCGGCGCGCTGCTCCTCAACGATCCAGCGCTGGTCGCGCGAGCCGAGATCGTGCGGGAGAAGGGCACTGACCGTAGCCGCTTCTTCCGGGGCCAGGTGGACAAATATCGTTGGCTCGACATCGGTTCGAGCTACTTGCCGTCCGACGTGCTGGTGGCACTACTCATGTCGCAGTTGGAATCGTTCGACGAGATCCAGCTGCGCCGTCACGCCGTATGGCAGGCGTATCATGATGGCTTGGCTGACTGGGCGGCGAGCAATGGGATTCCACAGCCCATGATTCCGGATGGCTGCAAGCACCCGGCTCACCTGTATTACCTTCTGCTTCCCGACCTGCAGAATCGCCAGGCGTTCATCGCCCACCTGGCCGAGCGAGGTGTGCAGGCGGCTTTCCACTACCAGCCCCTGCACTCAGCGCCCGCTGGGATGCGGCACGGGCGGCAAGCCCCCGGGGGCTGCGCCGTCACGGAGCAGATCGCCGATCGGCTGGTCCGGTTGCCGCTCTTCGCTGATCTGGATGAGCATGACGTGGCGCACGTCATTGACGCCGCCCGGACCTACAAGCTGAACTGATTGCGCAGCGCACGGTGATGGAGGCGAATGCCATGCGAGCCGAGGCGTCTCCACTCGAGTCCGCCCGATTCGGGTATTCGGTGGAGCGACTGACTGTTGTCGATGAGACGAGATTCTCTTTTCCGGCCGTCCGCGAAGCCGTCATGGGCTCGGCTGCAGACGTTATCGTGCTGCGATATCCAGCGGAATATGTCGGATGGTTCGCGAAACTGGCCACGCTCGACAGGACCGCCGTATTCGCCGATACCCTGGTGTACTGGCGCTTGCCCGCGGGAGAAGGCCGCCGACCGGAACCGGAAGGGGATATACACGCTACCGAATTGACCAGCGCGGCCATGGTCAGAGCGCTTGTCTCTGAGATATTTGTGCGATATGGAAATCATTATCTGGCGAATCCTCTCTTCGGCGCCGCCGCGGCTCTGGAGGGCTATCAGGAATGGGCACTGAGATCGACCGCTGCTGGGAAGTGCCTGGCGCTGACTGACGACTCTCGCGTCTGCGGCATCGCCACGCTGGAGGAGGACGAATCAACGACGGAGATTCTGCTGGCCGGTGTCGTCCCCGCGGTACAAGGGCATGGGCTCTACGCTCACTTGCTGAGAGCGGTTGAGGATCGCGCGCTCGGGCGTGGTGCGGCAGAAGTTGTCATCTCCACCCAGGGGCACAACACACGGGTGCAGCGGGCCTGGACGAGGTACGGGTTCGTGCCGGTACAGACCCTGCTCACCGTTCACCTGATCCGGCGGCCACTCCTGCCCGGGTGCGGAGCATAGCGCCGTCTGGCGGTCGATGAACCTCCACGGAGCCGGACGACCCCACGCGCTTGCAGACCAAATAGGCCGGCCGTCCCATGCCGCTGCCATGAATGCGACCGATGTATTCTCCGAGCACGCCGATAGCCGTCAACTGCGCCGATGAGAACAGCGCCACCATCGAGGCAATCGTGGTGTACCCGGCCACCGTGGTGTCGCCCCTTGCGAATCGCCATAGCACAATGCCGCCCAAGAGCAGTCCCAAAACTCCGACGAGGAATCCTAGATAGCTCGCCGCGCGCAGGGGAGCGGCGCTGTAGCCGAGGAGCATGTTAGCCGCATGCCGGAGCAGAAGGCGTGGTGTGTAATTGGACCGCCCATCGACGCGTTTGTTCATCCGCACCTCGACTGAGCCGACTTGCGTGGTGGCCCATGACAGGGCCACGTCGACGCACACGTGTGGTCCGGTCAGTTCTTCGAAGCCGTCGCGCAGGTGCGTGCGGAAGGCCCTGAAGGCGCTAATCGTCCGTGCACTTCGAATCCCCAGGGCGCGGGCCATGCACGCCTTGACCGTCCTGGAGGCGAGGCTGCGAAGAAATCCGTGCTCCTCGTCGTGCGGGACGCCGTACACCAGGTCGAGGTGATCGCCTTCGATGGCGGCCAACAGGAGGGGAATCTGTTCTGGCAGATGTTGCAGATCGTCGTCCATCGTGACGACCACTTGAAATGCCGCCTCCCTTATGCCGGCGACGAGAGCATTGTGCTGTCCGTAGTTACGCGACAGCAGGATTGCGCGAGCCGGCCCTACCCGGTGGGCCAACTCTTCGGCGACCTTCCACGTATCGTCTGGACTTCCGTCGACGACGAGGATCACCTCATGCGGAACGGACAGATCATGTAGGACGGATGTGAGTCTGTCCACTAGTATCGGAAGAGTACGCGCAGAGCGATAACATGGTATGACCACAGACACCGACATTTGGTCCCTCGATTATCAGCGTTAGCTTTTAGGTGTCGATTCAAATTGTGCTTGTGTATCGCCGCCTTACTCGTGGCTCTGATCGCCTCTGGCGCAGGCCGGCTGTCCTTGTCGGGTGGTGACCCCCGACCTGTGGGCCAGTGCCGTCTGTCGGATCGACCGAACGCCATCGATTCCCATTTTTGTCGGATTTGTCGGAATTTCAATCGTCCTGGTCCTGGCTCTTATCATCATCACGACGCTGCTGATAGGCCATGTGACACGCCGTCCGGGAATATGTCGTAATCACGGAAAAGTCTGGTCACGGCAAGGCGCGTAACAATTTTGAACAAAGCGCAGAGTGGCGGAAGGCTCCACGTTGGAGTTCTTCAGCACGATCGAGTGCATGGTGGTCACTACCGCCATGCGCTCTTCGCGGAAGGACTCAGCAGACGATGAAGGCGCTCGTTCTGGCGGGTGGTAAGGGGACACGTCTTCGCCCGCTGACCCATACATCGGCGAAGCAACTGGTTCCCGTTGCGAATAAGCCCGTCCTCTACTACGGGCTCGAGGCCATACGGGATGCGGGCATCATCAGCGTCGGCATCATCATTGGCGATACGGGGGCCGAGGTTCGGGCTGCCGTCGGCGACGGCTCACGTTTCGGCCTCCACGTGACCTACATTCCCCAGGAAGCACCGCTGGGGCTGGCGCACTGCGTGCTGATCGCCAGGGATTTCTTGGCGGACGAGCCTTTCGTGATGTACCTGGGCGACAATTTCCTGATCGGCGGGATCGCCGACCTCGTCGATGCCTTTCGCATGGCGCACTACGACGCCCAGATCCTGCTCACCAAGGTCACCGAACCCCAGTTCTACGGAGTCGCCGAACTCGGCCCCGAGGGGAAGATCCTCCGGCTGGAGGAGAAGCCCGAGTGCCCACGCAGCGATCTTGCGATTGTCGGCGTCTACACCTTTTCGCCGGCCATCCACCAAGCAGTCCGAGCGATCACGCCCTCTGCGCGAGGCGAGCTGGAGATCACAGACGCGATCAAATGGCTCATTGACAATGGCTTCAGTGTCCACTCCCACTTCGTCACCGGCTACTGGAAGGACACGGGGCGACTCGAGGACATGCTGGAGTGCAACCGCATCGTGCTGGAGATGATCGCTCCGGGAGTACGGGGAATGGTGGACACGCGTTCCGAAGTCACCGGCAATGTGATCATCGAGGCCGGGGCATCGGTGGAGAGATCGGTGATCCGCGGACCTGCGGTCATAGGTGCTGGAACCAAGGTCAGCAGCTCATATGTCGGTCCCTACACTTCGATCGCGGAGAACTGCCTGTTGCAGGACGCAGAGGTGGAATATGCCATCGTGCTGAAGGGCTCCACCATTAAGGGGGTGTCCCGGCTCACGTACTCGCTGATTGGGCGGAACGTCGAGGTCACCCGGGCAGAGGGAGTTCCCAACACGCATCAACTGATGCTGGGCGACCACAGCAAGGTGCAGGTGCGGGCATGAGAATCCTCGTGGCAGGCGGTGCGGGATTCATCGGCTCTCACTACGTGCGATCGCTGATATCCGGCCGCTACGCCGGCTTCGAGGACGCACATGTGACGGTGCTGGACAAACTCACGTATGCCGGCAACCTGGCGAATCTGCGTCCGGTCACTGGGCACTCACGCCTCTCTTTCGTCCACGGGGACATCACCGACGGCCAACTCCTCGCCGAGGTGCTGCCAGGTCACGACGTCCTACTCAATTTCGCTGCGGAGACGCACGTTGATCGGTCGATAGCCGGTCCCGGAAACTTCGTGGTCACCAATGTGTACGGCACGCAACAGCTTCTGCAGGCGGCTTTGGACACCGACGTCCGTACGGTGATCCAGGTGTCCACGGACGAGGTATACGGATCCATCGATGACGGATCCTGGGTCGAATCCGAGCCGCTCCTGCCCAACTCCCCTTATGCAGCTTCCAAAGCCGGAGGGGACCTGCTCTGCCGCGCGTACTACCAGACCTATGGGCTTGATGTCCGGGTGACCCGCTGTTCCAACAACTACGGCCCCTATCAGTATCCCGAGAAGATCATCCCGCTCTTCGTCACTCGCTTGATCGATGGACGGAGCGTTCCTCTGTATGGGGACGGCCAATATGCCCGCGAATGGCTCCATGTTGAGGACCACTGCCGTGCGGTCCAGTTGGTCCTGGCCAAGGGGGCCGGCGGCGAGGTTTATAACGTCGGGGGCGGGATCGAGCTGACCAACTGGCAGCTCACAGATCGGCTGCTCGCCGCCTGCGACATGGACTGGAGCATGGTGGAGAACGTGCTGGACAGGCCTGGGCACGACCGACGCTACTCAGTCGACAGCAGCAAGATCCAGGGGCTCGGCTTCGAACCCCTGGTCAATTTCGACGAAGGTCTAGCTGACGTCGTGCAGTGGTACCGCGACAACCAGGCATGGTGGCGTCGCTTGACCTAGGGGGATCATGGAAGCCACGGAGATTCGTCGCACGGTCGAGCTGGAGGACCGGCATTGGTGGTATCGCGAGCGGCGCGCCATTCTCGCGCGTGAGCTGCGCCGCCTCGGCACACCGGGCAGGGCGCTCGACGTAGGTGCCGCAGGGGGTGGCAACACGCGGGTGCTGGTTCAGCACGGATGGGACGCGTTGGTCGCGGATTACTCGGAAACAGCGGTGGAACTCGCTCGCGGACGTGGGCTGAAGGCGATCCACGCTGACGCACGTGATTTGCCGCTGCCCGATAGATCATTCGATCTCGTCCTCGCCCTCGATGTGCTCGAGCACATCGAGGAGGACACTCGAGCGGCTCGAGAGCTCCTGCGCGTACTCCGGCCCGGTGGAACGGCGTTGATCTCCGTACCCTGCGACATGGCGCTCTGGTCGGCGCATGATGTGGCATCAGGCCATGTCCGCCGCTACACATACGACGGCCTGCACGCACTGCTGACGGCTCAGGGCTTGACCATCGATCGGGTCTGGAGCTGGAACGTATTGCTCCGGCCCGTCGTCGCCCGGCGGCGGAAACACACCTCCGGGTCCGATGTCATGGAGACACCGCGCCTGGTCAATATGGGACTCACAGCAGTGATCATGCTGGAAAGGTACCTGCCGGTGAAGTCTCGGCCCGGCGTCTCACTGATCGCACGAGCACACCGACCGCGCCAATAAACGCGTTTGATCAAGCTCGACGAGCCGCCATACCTGGCGCGACGACGACGTAACGCGAGCTGCACGTGCCCATGAAGTTCGAAGGAATTTGCCCAGATGACGAATAGCCGTCTCATGAATCGACTGCGCCGGGAAAGAGAGTTCGGTGACATGAGGCCAGATGGCTCCGCTGCCGCGCCTCTTGGATCACGTCTGTTCACCGCCCTGCGTAAACCCATCGTCCTCGCCGTAGCCATCGCTGTGTTCCTGCGTTCGGCAGCCATGCTTGGCTACCCGCGAGCATTCTGGTTTGGAGATTCGGGCAGCTACGTTGCCCACTCGCTGCAACTCTTGCCCAACCCCGCGAAGCCTCTTGGTTATTCAATACTTCTCCGAACTCTCCTGCCCTTTCATAGCAATGTGCTCGTAGCGGCGATCCAACATGTCATGGGCCTCGGTATCGGGATCATGGTTTATGCCCTGCTCCGTCGATGGCAAGTGCGGCCGATGCTGGCGGTAGCGGCTGCTCTTCCCGTTTTCCTTGATCCTCGCCAACTCTTGATCGAGCACTCCTTGCTCAGCGAGACGCTGTTCACCTTCTGTCTGACCGGGGCTGTCGTCGTCACCCTATGGCGGCGTCGGCTTACCGTGCCGACAGCAGTACTGGCAGGACTCCTTATCGCCGCCGCCGCGCTCACCAGATCGATAGGTATGCCCATTGTGGTCGTGTACTTGGCGCTCCTACTGGTGCAGCGAGTCAGGTTCCGCACGCTGCTCGCGGCCATAGCGAGTTGTCTCGCGCCGCTCTTGGCTTACGGTCTGTGGTTTCAGGTACACCACGGCTGGCTCACCGTCGGCGCGAACAACGGGCTAATCCTTTGGTCGCGCACTATGTCGTTCGCCGACTGCGCAGAGATACGGCCCCCGGCCGATCTCGCCCCACTTTGCCCGCCGAAATCGCACCAAGCCGCAGGCGCCTGGCCATGGAACCTGTTGCTGCACCCGAAGGATCCTGGATCCTACGAATGGGGGCCTAATGCCTGGTATTACCACACGAGTAGCCCTCCGTTCGGCCCGGAGAACAATTCCCTCGCGCGACGGTTCGCACTGCACGCCATCGCCGCCCAGCCTGTGGACTACACTCTGGTAGTGGTGCGCGACTTGGCCCGTTCCTTCGCCATGAGCGACCCACCGGTGGACAACGACTCCGTCTTTCTATTCTCTGTTGCAAAATACATGGGAGTCCAACCGCGGGCGGTGGACATGGCGGCAATGTATGGATATGGAGATACGGTCCTCGGGATCGATCGGTTCCAGATGTTCCTCGAACGGTATCAGTATTGGATATTTCTGCCTGGGCTGGGCCTGTTCGCTGTGATGGCGGCACCCATGGTGCTTGCAGTCCGCTATAGACGTCTGCCGATCCCGTCGCTGATGCCATGGACAATAGCGGTTGCACTCGTGGTGCTCGCGGTAGCCACGGGCTGGCCCGAATACCGTTATCTTCTCCCTGCATTCCCTCTGGCATGCATGGCGCTGGCCCTCACCATGGCCTGCGGCAAAGCGCGGCGCACCGCCACCGGCAGCGACACGACGCCCGTCATTGGCACTCGGACGGAGGCGGCCTCGTAAGGCATCTGCTCTGCACACAAGGCCCCACATCCCGTTCACTTGTTGCATCAGCCCCTGAGCCTGATTGCGGCTGTTCCCAGAACCCGTTGATGGGCACGGATAAAGAAAGCTCAACGGCCTGAATGCGTCAACATTCAGGCCGAGGGCAGGTCATGACCTTCCGGATGGGTATGTGACCGTCCGCCATTTTGGCCAGCAGGGCGCGCCGGCGATGTTCACGACGATGTCCAATGGCGGGAGCGTTGTAGGGTTGTCCGAGGTCAGGCGCTTGCCAGGCGCCGGCAGGGCGGTTGACGATCCGCCCGCGCAGCAACTGAATGCGTTGCGTGCCGGGCTACTTGATGCCGCTTATCACATATAGTCCGCGGTGACGTTCGATCGATACCTTGGACAAACCGACTTCCTTTGTCCACTGCTGCAGACGGCTACGTGTCTGTGGCCGCTCGTATCGCGGCGCGAACCAATCAAAGGTGTCAAGCACTGACCAATCTCGCCTGGCCTTCTTGTTGGGCAGGTTAAGATGCCGATGATTCGCGACGGGAACCAAGCGTGCCAGATAGGCTCCTATACGGGGTATTGCAGTGAGCATCATGGAAAGCGGGAGGAGCTTCGGCGCAATTTTCTGGACGATCCCGTAGAGCCGCGCGGGCGGGATGCGCCTGGTCACTGGGCGTAGGAGATGCCGGGGATGAAGGTAGGCAATCGGTGCCGCGTACACGTCGATGCAGAAGCGGCCACCCGGGCGCACGTAACGGAAGAGCGTCTTGAAGGTACGCTCGACGTCAGGTGTGTGCTGGATCACGCCGAAACAAATCAAGTAGTCGAAGGACTCCTCAGGGAGCGGCAAGTCGTAAATACTGGCCTGTAGCAGGCGCAGGTTGGAGAAGCGGCCATTCGAGGCGGCGTTCGCGTGGACCGCGCTGGAGATGTCGAACGACGTCACGATGGCACCGGTCTCGCAGAGCACCTCGGTGAAGCGCCCGGCGCCGCTACCGCATTCAAGCACGGTTTTTCCACGCAACTCCTCTGCGGTCCAACCGCTGGCATTCATGACCCGATCACGGGAGATCGGCATGCCGGAGTAGGAGTCGAGCTGAGTCAGCCGGTGTCGGTTCCACTGGTAACCGAATCCTTCGGCGTAGCTTTCCTGCGGGACGAATCTCGGGATTCCGTCGTCGATGGGGTACGTGCTCGCGCATGCCTGGCATGTGAGTTCGCCGTGGAGGAGGCGGAGCGCGGCATGGCAGCGGAGGCAGCGCAGCATCGAGTACCACGGATTCCCTGGATCAATGCCGACAGGCGTGGGTTTCGAGAGAGTCATTCGACTGACCGTTCAGTAGATGGAGAAGGATGACCACGTGTCGGGGGCATGACCCTTCGATGGCTCGCTACTACAGAGCGTGATCGGCCTGACACGAGTATGGCAGAGGCGGACCTTCGCGGCTTCGCGCGACACACCCTTTGTCTGTCTTGACCATGAGGGTCCGAACGGACACGCTGAGTAGCGACTCGGTGTCGATGAGTGCCTATGGGAGCTGTCGTGGTAGCGCTTCGCAGAGTTGCCCTCCTCATCAACGAATTGCAACGGATGGGGGGAACAGAGGTTCAGCTGTGCTTACTGGCTCGTGCGCTACGGCACAGTGGCATCGATACCCACGTGATCCTCCTGCAGGAGGGAGGGGCTCATGTGCCGGCATTGCGTTCGGCCGGGATCGAGGTGTATGAGCTACGGCTCGGCTCCTTCACGTCCTGGCCGGAGGCCCTGGCCAAAGGGCTGAAGGGTGGTATCAGCCTGGTCCGGCTGTTGCGGCGGCTCAAGCCTCAGGTGTTCCATGCGTTTCTGTATGCGAGTTACGTGCTGGGGGCGCCTGCCGCCCGCACGGCGGGGGTTCCGGTGGTGGTCGCCGGCCGACGCAGTCAGAGCTTTTTTAAACAGGGGCGCAGGTGGGTGTTCGCCTTGGAAAGGTGGGCGACTCGCATCACGGATCACGTCATCGCCAACGCCGTTGCGGTCATGGAAGACGCACGCATGGTGGAGCGTGTGCCTGGACGCAAGCTGAGCGTCATCTACAACGGCCTTCCAGCATCAGCGTTCGAGCGGATCACGCCCGAGCCGATCGAGACCTCACTCCCCGTGGTCGTATGCGTGGCCAATCTCTTGCCGGTAAAGGGGCATCGGTTTCTCATCGAGGCCGCATCGATGCTCTCGTTGAAGGATCGGCCCTGCACTCTGGTGTTCGTCGGCGACGGACCCGAGCGTGGAAGCCTGGAGAGGTACGCGTCCGATCTCAAGGTCGACGTGCTGGTCATGGGATCTCGCACCGACGTCAGACCATTCCTTGCCCGCGCCGACGTGGTCGTTCTGCCTTCGCTCAACGAAGGCCTGAGTAATGCGATCATGGAGGCCATGGCCGCTGGACGACCGGTCGTCGCCACCGCGGTGGGAGGCACGCCCGAGCTTCTGGACGGCCGCGGCGTCCTTGTTCCTCCCTCCGATCCCGTGGCCTTGGCGGATGCCGTATACCGTCTCCTTGACGATTCAGAGCTGGCTCACGCGCTAGCGGCTGCGGCGTGTGCCTGGGCCCGTAAGAACCTCGACGGGACCATCCTCGTTGAGGAGCACTTGAAGCTGTACCAGCGACTCTTGGACGACCGATGCGGCCGGTAGGTCATGCGTTTGTACTCGAGACGAACCTCGTAACGGGGAGATTCTGGCACCTGGCCAGAGGAATCTCGGCGCAGCCATGCATCCGCGCGGCGATGTTGACGGGCCCGCGCCCGCTGTGGCGTTGGCGATCGGAGATCCTCCAGGAACTCAAACACCGAGACGATCGCGAACTGGTGAGGCGGCCATGGCGGCTGGCCACACTGCGGGGCCCCTGTGGCGTCTGAGCGGCAATCCCATGATGCTGTCGGATGCGGTCGTCGTTCTCTCAGCCGACGAGAACAGCCGACGGGACTAACAGTGTCCTCCTGGGACACGACCGGTTGTACCCATCAAAAGAGGAGACCAATTATAGGAAAGTGGCGTCGTGCCACAGATGGGGAGAAGCTCGCACGGGTTACCGTTGACTGGTGATGAGTCAACAGGCGACTCATAGGGAGTTAGAGTGCCTACGAACATGGTTGAACCCGAACGCTGGACGCCAGAGCGAGTGAAGGCGTTCTGGGACCACTGGTATCAGCAAAAGAACCGCGGGCCGACATTCTCTGAGGAGGTTGGGCGCGGTGTCGTCCGATACCTTCGCCGTCGTGGCTTTCTCAAAAGAGATGTCCTGGACTACGGATGCGGTGCGGGAGCGCTCGCCAGAGAGATTGTCCGAGGCGGTGCTGAATGCTGGGGCTGCGACTGGTCGGCGGCTTCCGTCCAGGCCGCTAATGATCTTCTAGACGGAAGACGCGGGTGGCGTGGCGCAGGTATGGTCGACGATCCCAACGCCTCCTATTTCGGTCGCCTGTTCAGTCTCGTCACCTGCCTGGAGACCGTGGAGCACGTGACTCCGAAGGAGGAAGGCGAATTCTTCGCGAACCTGCGGGATGTCACGAGGCCTGGTGGTTGGATCTTCCTGACCACACCTAACGACGAGGACTTCGATGCGTCCTCGAAGGTCTATTGTCCCTTCTGCGATTCACGCTTCCATCAATACCAGCACGTGCGTACGTTCAACGAGAGCACCCTCGCGACGACCATCGAGAATCACGGCTTCAAGATAAAGACGATCGATACGGTGCACTTCGGTTTCTATCAAGCTCCCAGGTGGCCCGGGGTGATGAACGTGAACCTCCGGTACCTAGCGCGAGTCGCCGCCGGAATTCCTGGCAGTCCCGCCTCCGCCTTCTATCAACGAATGCGGTTCAAGCAGCCTCAACTCTGTGCACTCGCTACTAAGATTTGAATCGCGCGACCCTCGCACCGCGTGGCCACCTCGGGCTTCAGCGTTGTCGCGGTCGCCCCGGCTTCCGTCCTTTAAATGATCATGCTGCCATGTTCTCTCAGATCTGGAGCACGGCTTGGATTTCTTCGGGCAGCCGATCGGGCGCGCCAACCCGGCGGCCAGATTCCGGAAGCCGGCCATGACGCGAGGAGCGGTGCCAGCGCGGATCTTCGAGGCGTCCTCGCGATGCGTGTCGTCGCGGAGGTAGTGCAGCGCCGTGATGGCCCAGTGGCCGTCGGATCAGTGCGGCGGACTGAGCAGGCCTGCCGCCGGGGCGCTTTGAGGCGGTGGTGAAGCGTGGCCTGGTTGCCGTGGACCATGAACAGGTGGTGGCCGCCGGCGGCGACGATCTGGCGGGCAGGCTGGGGTCGTATCCGCTGATGAACTGGGTGATCGCCGCCAGCGCGTGGTCCCACTGAGTACGGCGATCAGGGCTGAAGCCGGCAGCGAGCCCAGCCGATAGCGGCGTCCCCGGCGGCTGCGCGGGGTCGGGCGGCGCGTCCAGGACCTCGACCGGTGCGTGAAGGACGTTCGGGTCGGTGACGAGGGGTCGGCTGCTTGAGCGTTGGGCCCCCCTTCGACCCTCGTCCGACTCACTCTGGCTTCACCAATCGAGAACGCTCAGGCCTGCCCTGGAGCACGCCCGGACCTTCTGCGCGGACTTCTTCGACCACTACCGGCACGACCATCGCCATTCCGGGATGGGATTGCACACCCCGGGCTCGTTCTAGTTCGGCACCACCGAGCAAATCCAGGCCAAGCGGTCCAGGTGCTGGCGGCGGCCTACGGGCAACCCCAAGGCGATTCGGCATCCACCGGGCGTGGTCTGGCTGGTACGGGACGTGCGCTGGGGCCGATGACATTGCCCTCGGCCAAGATGGCAGGTGAAATGGTTTGCGGTGTCTTGAACAATTCGTCCTGAAGTTGCGGGTCGCCACAGGCTAGAGTCCATTCGCGCGGTAGGGCCTGTTAGGCGATCTGCGATACGGCCTGCCGGCCGATCCACAGGATTAATCGGCGATCCTCGTGACCGCAATGAACGCAAGATTCGGACATCCGGCATCCAACTCCGAAAGATGCAGGCATATCTCCTGCGCTGTACACCGCACGGAATGGCATGAAGTAGTTGAACGCCGTCCAGGATTTACGACTTGCCGAGACACGAGAATGCCGTAATAGAGAATTTGGGGAGGTAAGACCATGCGCAAATTTATATCGGTTGTCGCGTTGCTGTCAGTGGCGTTGTTCACGGCCAGCCCGGCGCAGGCACAACCGAGGCGGATAGTCAACAGTAACGGAGATTTCAGTTGGTTCATTCGAATCACATCTGGGGACGGCGCAGCCGGGTTCGTCAGAGGTCCGAACCCGACACCCATAGGCACCGGAAGTGCACACCTATCGACGGGAACTCAGGGCGACCAATCAGCCGAGTTCAGGAACACGGCGTTCCATGGGCAGAGGCTGGCCAACCTGAGAGACCTCTCATACTCCACGTTCGTGCTCTCCAACAACGGCCAGCAATTCCCCTATCTCATCCTGCATGTCGACACGAACGGTGACCTGGTTGCCGAGGACCTCCTGTTCTTCGAGCCTCCGTTCCAGAGTCCCGGCAACGGCGGACCTACCTGCGCGGACCCGAGCCAGCCCGACACATTGCTCACCACGTGGCAGACTTGGGAGGCTACATTGGACAACTGCTGGTACGGCCTGGACGCCGCCACGTTCGCCCCCAGCTTCGCGGGCCCAGGCATTGCCACACAACCTCTTTCCGATTACGTGGCCCTGAATCCCAATGCCAGGATCGTGAACCCCTCCGGCCTGGGTGGCATCAGGCTTCTAGTCGGATTCGCCCTTGCGGCTGACCGATTCGTCAGCTATGTAGACAACTTCACGCTCCAGTTCGGGATCTACTCCCGGATCTTCGACTTCGAACTATGAGCGAATAGGGGCTTCAATATCTCGTTTCCGCCCGCTCGAGGCGGAAACGAGGTATTCGGCCAGCCGCCCCGACGTTCGCCGCCAGCCCGGTCGTCAAGCTGCTCGACGGCGTTGGCTATGTGTTCGAAGCTCACTCGTCCCGAAGCCGACTTGGCGACGGCTGCGAGGCCCTTCGCCCCGCTGGTGACGTTCAGGGGATCCGCCTGATCCGGAAATCGGAGTAAGCAGGAGCGCGGCGGCAGACTCTGGCGTGCTCGGTACGCCGGGGGTCGTGAGCGTTGTGGTTCTGGTGGCGGCAACGCTTCCCTCGCCTGTCCCTTTCCGACACTCCGGCTCTTTCGGAGCTGAGTAAATGTGTAAGAGAGTGCCTGGATGCCGGCGACGTGCTCACGCAGGCGGAGCGCGGACTTCTTGGTGACCGGTTGAGGGAGCTTGAGCAACGGCTGCCAACGTGGGATCTGCTGCATGTGGTGCGGCACATCGAGGTGGCGTCTGGTCTGCGGTAGCGGGTGGACGCGTTTCGTGGCGGCATCCGGGCAGCGGGCTTGCCTGTTCCGTGCCAGGCTGCCCGCATGCCCGCCCGTCTGGTGTGCGGTGCCGGGGCCTATAGCGCGCGCATCAGCACATGGCGGCAGCTTGTCTGCGCATCAGCAAGTGTCCGCGGCGGAATCGTTCATCCTCCAAAGGCTCGCGCAACATCCGCGCCACCTCGACGAACTCTTCCTTGCGGGCCAGGTCGGCCAAGTCGTCGATCGGCCACCGGTTGGCCGGCGCGACCCTATGGTCGAACTGCAGCACCGGACCGCCCTCGGATTCGAAGAAGCCGAGCAGGAGATAACCACCAGAGGCCAGCACCCGGCGGAACTCGGCGAAGTATGGCGGCAGCTCCGGTGGTTGGATGTGGATGACGGAGTACCAGGAGAGCAGACCGCCCAGCTCGCCGTCGGCCACGTCGAAGGCGCCCATCGAACCGACCTCGAAACGCAGGTCAGGATGGTCTTTGCGGGCGATGTCGATCAGTGCGGGAGACAGGTCGATGCCGAAGGCGTCCAGTCCGAGGTTACGCAGGTGTGCCGTCATGTACCCGGGACCGCAGCCGGCCTCGGCGACGGCCGGGGTTCGGCGGCCCGCACGAGTTCGGCGAACACGGCGAGTATCGCGCGATCCAGTGGCCCGCGGTCGAGCGAGTTTCGGACGAAGTCGGCGTAGAGGTCGGCGACGGCGTCGTAGGCGTCCGCCGTCGCGGTCAGATGGGGGAGGATTCGGCCATGGCGGACGACTGTAGTTCATCGGTCGGCAAAGGTCGTCGATCATCGACCGGTCGGCGCGTCCGTTCCGTTCCGGTCGGCTGGCCGCGACCTCGACGAGTGAGCCCTTTCATCTTGGGTAACGGCCCTCGTCGACGACGAGTTGCAGCGGCAGGATCGCGTGCACGAGTGCGGTCGCGCCATGCGGGCAACAGCCAGCTTGGTCAGCACCTTCCAGGACTTCAAGGTCGCGACTGCACGTTCACCGATGGCTCGGATGCGGGCGTGGGCGCGGTTGACGTCCCGCTGTCCGCGCGACTTAGGAATTTGCTCGTCCAGCACCTCACCGGCGGGGCTTCCAACGGTCCGACCGAAGGTCACGGACCTGCTCATCGAATAAATCCGTCGGTGCACAACTACCGAAACTTTGTTGGATGGCGGCTTTAGCTCAATCTCCATTGTGGCACAATTGGTAAGATCTTGACGCCACGGATTGAACTGGACTAAGCGTCCGGGCCCGCCGCGTAGAGCGTGCATACCGTCGGCATAACTCTGTATTTGCTATCGACTGGCAACTGCGCGGCGTGTCAGGCAGACACCGATGAGGGCATATCGTACAGTTCTTATTGTTATTCTGCTGGTGACCGGGATGTTGCCTGGGAAAGAATGTGTCTATTCGGTGCTTGATGGACATTCTTGGCATACTACAAAGTCGCTGCCAGATTATCTTTGCCATATTTGGAGGTTAGTGATGCCGGGGGGATCCGCGGAGGCGACCGAGAGTGATCGATTTTCTTTTGGCGACAACTGGCTGAGCTTTATCGAAGTAGTGCGCGATGAGCGGATCGAACACGCTACGGAATCGCTTGCCGCTGCCCTCGGACGCACTGACTTGACGGGGAAGACCTTCCTGGACGTCGGTTGCGGAAGCGGCCTGTTCTCGCTGGCCGCGAGCCGTATGGGGGCGAAAGTCCACGCGTTCGACTACGATCCGGCTTCCGTCGCCGCCTGCATGGAGATACGCCAGAGGTACGCGCCGGACAGCGACTGGACAGTGGAGCAGGGATCGGTTATCGACGAGGCGTATATTCAGAGCCTAGGAACCTACGACATCGTCTATGCATGGGGTGTCCTGCACCACACGGGTGCCATGTGGCGTGCGATCGAGGCCGCCTCTGCGCTGGTCGCGCCCGAAGGATCATTGTATATAGCCATATATAATGATCAAGGCCCGATCAGCCGCCTCTGGTGGTTGGTGAAGCGCCAGTATGTTCATTCCGGTCCGGTGATGCGGAGGATGCTCCTCCTTGGTGGCAGGGCATATTTCTCGTCGCGCACCGCCGTTGGGGCGTTGCTGCGGGCCGGCGGCCTGTCCCAGTCACGTGACCAAGTCCGGCAGCGAGGCATGTCGGCGCGGCACGACTTGGTCGACTGGATCGGCGGGTTTCCCTTCGAGGTGGCCGCGCCTGAAGCGATCTTCGAATTCCTTAGGGAGCGCGGCTTCGAACTGCGCTTCCTCAGAACCTGCAAGGGTCGTCTGGGCTGCAACGAGTATGTCTTCGCCGCACCTGCGGTGAGTCAGAAGCCGGTGAGCGTCACGACGATGGATCCTTCCTCGGCCTGTCCTGACCGAATCTAGCGTGGCTTCCGAAGTCTGCACCCGCAGGTATCGGGACCACGAAGATCGTCTTCCGCGATCAACGGAAAACACCACTCCGCTCCGAAATGACGACCCGGCAAAGGGACTGGCCTGACAACGACCTGCTCCCGGCACCGTATCCATCGGCGACGAAGTCCTAACGGACCCTCGACGATCCAGAGTTCACTGTCTCATACGCAGCCCAGGCACGTGCGTGTGTCTGAAAGGACCCCGGCGTGGAATTCATGACCGGGAGTCCGTGAAGCCGTTCCGAAGTTTCCGGGAGGATACATGTGCGGCATAGCCGGAATGGTGTCGACCTCTCTGTCTGACCCAGATCTCGTCCGCCGTATGTGTGAGGTGATCGAGCACAGAGGGCCTGACGGCAAGGGGTTCCATTTCGACGAACACGCGGCGCTCGGCATGCGCAGGCTCGCGATTGTCGATGTGGCCACTGGCGATCAGCCTGTGTACAACGAGGACGAACAGATCGTCGCTGTGTTCAACGGCGAGATCTACAACTTCGCCGACCTACGGCAAGACCTGGCCGAGCAAGGGCACCGGTTGCGGGGGACAGGTGACTCCGAGTGCCTCGTCCACCTTTACGAGCAGTACGGCACCGACATGGTCCACCACCTCAGGGGGATGTTCGCCTTCGCTGTCTGGGATCGAGAGCACGGGCGTTTGCTCCTCGCGCGGGATCGGGTCGGGAAGAAGCCTCTGTACTGGCGCTCAGAGGAGGACTCGATATGGTTCGCCTCGGAGCTCAAGTCCTTGGAACGGGATAATCGGCTGCGCCGCGACGTGGATCCGGTAGCGCTGCACCACTACCTGACCTACCAGTACGTCCCCGCTCCTTGGTCCATCTACAAGGGAGTCCACAAGCTTCCACCTGGACACCTGCTGATCTGGGAGCGCGGCAAGGTAACCGTACGCCGATACTGGGAGCTGGACGGCACTCCGCGGCAGGTGACGAACGAGGCCGAAGAGGAGGAGCGGCTGCGCGAACTCCTACTGGAGGCGACGCGCATCCGCATGGTGAGCGAGCGCCCCATCGGAGCGTTCCTGTCCGGGGGAATCGACTCGTCCACAGTGGTGGCCGCCATGGCCATGCAGAGTCCCCAACCGGTCAAGACGTTCTGCGTAGGCTTCGAGGAGAGCCGGTACGACGAGCGCCACAAAGCGCGGATTGTCGCCGACCTTTACGGCACCGACCACCATGAGTTCGTGGTCACCTCTCGTCTGCTTGACGTCCTGCCGCGCATCGCATGGCACTTCGACGAGCCGTTCGCCGATTCCTCGGCCATCCCCAGTTTCTACGTCGCGCAGCTGAGCCGGCAGCACGTCACAGTTGTCCTCAACGGCGACGGTGGGGATGAGGGTTTCGGCGGATACCAGCGCTATATCCTGATGGGGAAGGCCAGATGGATTCCAGGCATGCCCCGCGCGGTCGGCGCGACGTTCGCGCGCATTGGCGACCTTGTCGCGGAGCGAAGCGACGCCGGTTCCCTCTCCCGACGACTCGGGCGCCTGATGCAGTTCGCTGGGGAACGCCCCACGCAGCGGTACGCCCGCCTGATGTCCTCCTTCACGCCCAAGTGGAAGTCCGAGATCTATAGTGACGAACTCGGTGGCCTGCTGGCGGAGACGGACAGCTACCAGTTGTTCGAGGAAGCCTATGAGCGGTCACGGGCGCTGACCGATCTCGGCCGTATCCTCGACGTCGACGTCGCCACCTATCTTCCCGGTGACTTGCTTGTGAAGGTGGACATCACATCGATGGCCAACTCACTGGAGGCCCGATCGCCGTTTCTGGACCACCGCCTCATGGAGTGGGCGGCAGCCCTCCCCATTGGCTTGAAGGTCCGCAATGGTCACACCAAGCTGCTGCTCAAACGAGCGGTCCGTCCATGGCTGCCCAGAGAAATACTGGACTACCCCAAGCAGGGGTTCGGCGTGCCGCTTGCATCATGGTTGCGTGGGGAGCTTCGCGAGTTGGCCTTCGATGTCCTGACCGACGCCACCGCACGCGGGAGGGGTCTGTTCCGCCCGGCCGTGGTACGCAATCTTCTCCAGCGCCACATCGGCGGCGCCGACCACAGCATGCGTATCTGGACCCTCCTGCAGCTCGAACTCTGGTACCGGGCTCACGCAGCGCCTCAGGATCACATGATGACCGGATGTCCAGTCCTGTCGACATAGACGTAACCTTGACCACATCGGACACATCGGGCCTAGGTTCGAAGTTTCACCACGGCCACGTGAGATCGTTTCATCCTGAAGTCGCAGGTCAACGGCCTGGCTTGGCACGGTTGGGACGTACTCGTGCTGGTAGCGGCGGCGTGTCTGATCACGTTTCCCCCAAGTTGTTCTCGCGGTTTTCGGTCTTGTGCGGACCCAGGGTGCCATCGATCAAGACCACCTCGCCGCCCTGTGTGGCGATCTTTGGCCGCGGATCAGGTCGGTGACCAAGGTGATGGTCTTGGTGGACAGCGGCAGACGGCACTGGTAGACAGCAGACGGCACGCCTCGGCGAGTGCTTTGGTTGTTCTCACAACACCGCCATGCCCCTGCCGGGGGCGTGCCACGTTGTGGCCACACAGGCGTCTACAGGCGTCGTCCCTGGTCAGGGGTGCGAGATATCCCCTTCGGGGTGCCGGTCAGGACGGCGGGACGAACGCTCCGGCCGCAGTCTTGCGCAGCCAGCCTCGCTCGGCCAGCCGATGCGCCAGGCCATCCCCTTCTACCTGATAAAACAGGCTGGAACTCTCTCAGCGGACGCGTGGTCCTTACTGGCCGCACTCGGATACGACCCACGGCGAGCATCCGCGGGTGTTGAGGAGTCGGAGCAGGGACTGGGCGAGCCCTCGTGGACACCGCCTACGCGGGCCCGCCTTCCCGTGTGCTGCTCAGAGCGCGGCGACGTTCAGCAGCGGCTCCTGCACACCGTCAGGGTCACCGGCCGGCCATGTCCAGTTCAGCGTGCCCGCGCCCTGCAGGGCCGACTTCACCTCGGCAGGCAAGGCGGTCGGGTGCGTGACCTTGTAGAGTGCGGCGCCTCCTGCCACGTGAGGGCTGGCCATCGAGGTGCCCGAGATAGTGGCGTACCTGCCCCCTTTCCAGGCGGACAGGATGCATGTGCCTGGGGCGATGAGGTCGATGTCGGCGCCGAAGTTGGAGAAGTTGGCAATCGTGTCGTCGACGTCGAGCCGGCAGGTGCGCCTGCCGCTGCCACCAGGGAAGCCGTTGAAGTCCGCGAGCGCGCTGACGGTGATGACCTCGTCGTACGCGGCCGGGATGTGATTCGCGGCGTTGTCGTGCTGGTTGCCCGCGGCGACCACGTACGTGACCCCAGACGCGACAGAGGCGCAGATCGCCTGGTGCACGGCATCCTCGTTGACCGTGCCGCAGGCGCCGTCGTCGGTTCCGAAGCCGCCGAGACTCATGTTCGCGACCTCTATCTGATCGGCGTTCGCGGTTACGAAATCAATGCCGCAGATGATCTGGGAAAACAGGCCGACGCCCCTGTTGTTGAGCACCCGGACCGGCCAGATTCGGGCGCCGGGCGCCACCCCGACGACGCCGTGGAGGTTGTCCTTGGCGGCGACCGTGCCCGCGACGTGAGTGCCATGGCCGTGGCCGTCGTCGGCGCTGGTGCCGGTGGAGCAGTTCCTCGCGCCGGCGACGTAGACGTCCAGCTCGGGGTGGTCCAAGTCGACGCCCGTATCGATGACCGCCACGTCGACGTCCATCAGCTCGTCCACGCCGTTGACCCTCGCGGTCGGGCTGGTTTCAGCGTCGACCCGGTTGATCCCGGTGGGAAAAGTCTGGGTGCTGATCTTCGCCACGCCGTCCTGTTGCACCCACCGCACGCGATCGTCGGCTGCCACGGCCGCCGCCTGTGACCTGGTCATCCGTGCGGCGTAACCCCTGAGGGCATGACTGTACACGTGCCTGATGGACGCGGCATGCGCATAGGCATGGTTGTCGGCGACGGCCTGCGCGTTCTGGTCGCCATCCAGTACGACGATGTAATCGCCGACCCGATCGGATTTCGTATCGGCCGATACGGCGGGGATGTTGGCGAGAACGGGACAGCTGGCCAACAGGACAGCGAGGAGCGCCTTACGCACCGTGGTTTCCTCCGCTCTGGAAGTGGATCGTCGCCATCCCTGGTCGTCAGCACGTATTTCTCCAGGTCATGGCGCTGTTGTTCTAACAGAGGAGGGCCGTTCCCGCCGTGCAGACGCGCCCATGGTGGGCTTCCTCGGCGACGGCTTTGGCCGTTCATGGAACGGCGAGGTGCAATCAGGGCTGCCTGTCATATATCACGCAGGGCCAATCCGAAGACCGGATGACGCGTGGGCGGGTGGCAGTAATCCCTCGGGCGTTTGTGGTGGATCAAGGGTGCTGATCAGCGTGTCTGATCGGGCGGTGTTAGAGGATGACGTTGTAGCCGAGGCTTCGAGCTGACGGATGTGGCTGCGTTTGGCTCGGTCATGCTTGATCCGGGCGTCGTAGAAGTCGGTGCCCAGGTCGTGCAACCGGGTGTCGGGGTTGGACAGCAGGTCCCGGACGATCGTCAAGATGGACTGGCCGAGGGCGATTACGGCCCTCTTCTTGCCTCGATGGCGAGCGATGCGGCGGCAGCGCCCGCCAAGAAAGGCCGGTGCCCTGGCCATCGGCCAGCGCGGCCTCGCCCAGTACGCGGGTCAGATAGCGGTTACCGTGGCCGGTGGAGTTACGTCCCTTTTTCCGGCTGGCTCATTCCCTGAATGATCGGGGTGAACTTGGTCCAGGAGGCCAGGTGCATCGCCCGGCTCCAAAGCCCGCCACGCCGTCGAGGCCGAGGCGATCGAGCCGAACAACTCGCCCTGATTCCGCAACGTGCGGATGTGCCGGAAGTGAGACCGCGGGAGATCAGGCCGCGCAGGAACACCAACCAGCCCGCAAAGTCCTCCGACGCCGCCACCGTTGCCGGCGGTGCTGAGCGTGTCGCGGACGGTCTCGTCGCAGGCTCTGGTGGCCTTCGGCGGAACCTCAATCCCGAATCAAGTTCGAAGAGCCGCCATGTGACTAGACACCGTCACTCACCGCGCACAGGCTGTATTTCTATCAAAGGGAGGATATTTGTATCGAGCAAGACCCATGCCGGTAAGAGCAGTGATAATCCGTTTCGTCCGCTGTGGAAGTTCCGTACGCCACGCATTATCCACCGCAAGCGGCTCCAATCCCGTCCGGTTGCGCATGGGGTTGCCGGCTATGCTGTGGCTTCTGGGCAGTTGAACATGGTTCTCCCCATGGAACGGCAACTCCTCGGTCCCCATCGGTTCGCCGGCGAAGGTTATCATTCGTTGAAGATTCGTCCGCGGTCGAGCGATGAAGTCTTCATAGCGTAGGAGCATTCTTGGTTCGCCGAGAAAGCCAAGGGCGTCTAGTGTGAGATTGAGGCACATCCATTCGATCGCGGTCCGGGTAGGCGTTTGACGCCGCATGAATCCGTTACCATAATTAGGATTCCTGACTATTTTGGTATGTGAGTAACAGACTCCATAGCTCGATCGCACAAGATGAACTATCCGCAGGTCTATGTCAGGAACGTGCCGGATCATGTAGGCCGCTGCGGGCGTCTTTGAGGAGTCCACGACGATATCGCAGCCACTCACGGTGCGGATCGCCTGATATACCGAGCTCATTATTTCCGTATATCGTTTCAGCTTACACTGAAACGAGGGAACCGCTTGCGGAAGAATCAACAGCGGAACATATCGTGTGCGCACGATACTATTGTGTAGCTCCAGCACCTCATCGATATCGACATTGTCCCATCCGCCGAACGCCTCTTTTCCGACGCTTCTCCAAAAATCACAGTCAAGGAACCGAACTCCACACCCGCACATTTCGTTGCGCCGAACCCCGTGCTCCCACAGGAGAAACAGCTCGCCGACCGAGCAAAATCCATGAACGGCGCCCACCGTACGAGATATCAGTGTACTTCCACTACGTCCGAGTCCCGCGATAAAGAGAACCGGAACCCTCATGTTTGCAGCCACAGAATCCTCTATATTACTTAATGGCACCGATACTTGCGTCAACAGCGAACAGGGAGACGAATGTCGCACAGGGGTTGCCGCGAAGCCGGTTCGCAGAAGCCTCTGGGCTGGACTGACGTGATTGCGGTGATCGATCAATCCCGTCCTCGGGGTTTCTCGACAACTAGACCTGGAAGCGAATCCCTGCCATCTCAGGTTTGAGGAGGTCCGACCTAATAGTCGTGTTCGGCATTTGGCCCTCTAGTGTCATTCGTATAATTGCCGCTGCCATTATGACACGCGCCAAGCCGGATCCCACTAATCTCCGGGCAAATCATCTCACACTGAGGCTTTTGTGAGACATTACCAATGCTCAAACTCCGAGCGGACTCCTCGGACATCCCATCAATGATCCCTTCGTGCGTCCTGCAGAGCGGGAGGTGAAGCCGTCTGACGTAGCGACGGATCTTGCTGGTCGTAAGTTCGTCGCTTGCCGATGGAAGTCTGGTCAGGATAGAGATGTTGAAAGGCTGACTTTTCGCATCACGGCGGTTCAGGTTCGAGGATAAAGTTCGGTCCGGCAATGATGGCGCGAGCAGGTCGGGCCGGTGCCGCAGGCGCTCGAGAAGATGTTTGACGACGGCGGCGAGGTCGCGGATGCCGCCGCGGACGGCCAAGGTCGGAAGGAGGAGCAGTATCCCAAGATCCGTACGGAGGCCATCTGCCAGGGCGTGAACATCTTCTTCCTCGATGAGGTGGCGTGCGGAGCGACTATCACACCGGCACCATCTGGGCGCCCGGTCGGTCGCACTCCTATCGTCCGCGGAACGGGCAACCGGCTGGGGGACCGCCATGGCCGTCGATCCTTCAGGAACTCGGTGTCCGCCGAACGATCAGGAGGAAGAACGCGGCCGCGAATCGCAAGTCCGATATCCGGGGCATTAGGGCTTGTCGGTCAGTCCCAGTCACCCTGGCAAACCAGAGAACCTCGGTAAACGCCAGTACGATGTAGCTGCAAGAGGCTGAAATGGCAGCCCCTGACGCACCCCAGCGCGGAATCAGCACAGCATTCAGAGCGATGTTCATCGCGAGGGCGCCGACGGGAATCACGGCTAGAGTCAGGGGACGGTCGAGCCGTATCAGGAACTGTTCGACTGGTCTCACGACAGATAGCGCGATAACACCCGGGGCAAGGAGAAACAAGGGTGTCACGCTGTGGGCATACGCGTTACCGTACAGGAGGGGGATCAGAACGGGTGACATGATTGCCATCGCGGCGACGACGAGCGTGGAGAAAAGGACGTTGTACCGCAGCGCGTGAGCGGTGACCTTGCAGGCGTCAGGCTGGTCTTCGGTTGCCTGCCGATGTAGCGCCACCTGGGCTATCGCGTCGGTCGGCACCCATGCGAGAGCCAAGAAGCCGCCTGCGACGGCGTACAGGCCCACCTGTGTCGGAGTGACAAGAGTGTTCAGCAGGAATATGTCAAGGGTCAGGAGGAGATGCTGGGCCACAACGCCAATGTGGTAGCGGCTCGACAAGGCGAGCTGCTGTCGGGCCAGCAATGCTTTTCCGCGAAGGCCGGAGCAACCGAGCGACACGGCGATAAAGACGAAGCGCACTGCCGCGGACATCGTCCAGCAGATCACCGCATTGGTGATCGTGAGACATCCCATGACCTTGAGCGCCAGCACCGGCAGCGATAGAGCGAGTGCCCATGTCACAACCGCTCGGTTGACAAGGCTGGTGCGGGACTGAAGAAGCGCAATACCGTTGAGGTTGATCGACGCCACGCTGAACGGCACCGCGAGCAACGCAATGACTAGCAAGTTGGGCGCCGGAACCGGGGCGACAACTACCAAGATGCAGAAAGCGCAGAATCCGGATACCACCCCCGAGATCAGTCCTAGGATGAGGCCATTTGCTGCCAGAAATCGGTGCCGTGTAGGCTCCAGCCACATGGCGATCTGCGACTTGTTCACCGATAGGTGGCCTGCGACGATGGCAGTCGTAGCCGTAGTTGTGATTAGCGCGTAGATGCCCCTCCCCTCGGGCTCCAGGGTTCGAGCTATGAGGATTGACGCAATTGCCGCCATCGCAAGCCGTAGCCCGTCGGTAGCTGTCGTCTTGACTACCCTGGTTGCGGCCAGATTCCCGACTAGTGCGCGGGACATCCGACGTCCGTCAGGATATGATCGTTGTGTGCCGTGTGCCAGAGCATGGCGGCGTCGACGCGGCCAGACCACCGCATGAAAGCGCGGGGGCTGGAGAAAGCCGCCACGAACGGACGCATCAGGGAATAGCGCTGATGCCCGATATGACATCCGTCTCCACTGCCAGCAGTGAGCGAGGTTCGGCTCTGCTTGGACACGGCCGTCATTGCTGCGGTCAAACAATTTTCCCGCATAAGAAGCGCTTCGATTGGCACCCCCCTATTCAGGGGGATCCATGTATCCTTATGGATCACCGTGTGCAGCCTTTCGTTCATCCTTCGCTGAGCGGCCACTATCCGCAGATGAGATGTAGCTGCCAATAGCGGCGCAGAATGGCTCCACTTCGCAGCCATGTGAACGCGTTGTCACAACGGATCTTGTGCACGCTCTCGTAAAGGGTTCAGCTTGAATCCGAACGGATGGACGCGTGATCGGATCGCCAACATCGTGGCTCCGGCCCGCCTCAATGCCATCCCAAGACCAGTCGTTTCTGACCGCGTTCCAGATGGCGAGACCAAGCACCCCCTGAGGGGATCGACCATGTCCACGACGTGCTTCTTGTGATGGTGGCGAAGGCACTCGGAGTCTCCCGTCGTGCTTAGCCGATGTCCTTGCCGCCTGAGGTCCCTTCATGGCGTGACGCACGCACAGATTTCACCGTTGAGCACCACGAGGGGCGGCGGTCCTCGCAATAGGCGGTTTGGAGGTCGGCACTGGCGTGGATAATGCTGACCCACACAAGCCGAGGGCCACATGCCGGCCACTGTAGAACACATGGCCGTAATGGGCCCCGCACCGCGTCACAAAATGCTGCAGGCGGGCGTCGTGCTGGAGCGAATCACGGCACCACCCCCTCTGGCGCCATGAAACAAGCTAATTAAAGTGCTCAAGGCCGGCAGGAACTGCATGGTTTCATCGTCTCAGAATTTTCGACTAATATTGGCACGGGTCGGACATGGTTCATCGAAAGGCCCACCGCCGGGGCGGTGGAAAGCGGCCACAGTTGCAACCCGGCCTTTCCGGCAAATGTTTAGGCGGAGTGTAGGAGATCGATGGCCGGATGCTGCTTCCGGTGGTATCCGAAGCGGTGGCGGCATGGCTAGCCCAAAGCGAGCCTCGGAATTGGATCGTATCGGGAAAAGCGGATCGAGCGCGAGCGGCAGAAGGCATGCGGTCCTTGGATAAGACCAGCAGTGCATTGGGCAACGCATCACCAAATGCCCACTTCCTATCGCAAAGCGAGCGTTTAGAAAGGGTCATGTCGACGGCCCATCTTACGAGACTGGAAGGATGGTTACGGTATGGCTAGCTCTGAACTATGAGCCATACTACGACGAGTGACTGATCGGACACGAGTGTGTAAGCGGTGTGTCTCGGACAGTTCCACGGCACCATATCGGTCGTTTCTGAGGAACATCGGCCGGTTGGGACGCAGGAATGGGTGGCCCCCCGGCGGTGGGATCTGTCGGTCGAGTGGTCGGCGTTGCGCGGCGTAAACGTCGCTGGTGTTGTGATCGGGCGTTCTGTCCGCGGAGCGGCGCTGCTGCACAAAATCGCCGACCGGGTGCGGCTGACCGAGGCACTGGCCGCACTGTGGCCGGCAAGGCAGTCCTCTGCCTGGCGTGACCGCGCGCACGTGCTGGTCAGCCTGGCCGCAGCGATCGCGTGCGGTCCGCGGAGCCTGCTGGAGGCCGAGCGGCTGCAAGCGCACCAGATGGTGCTGCTCAGGGCGGCGCCGTCGGACTCCCACCCAACCCACCGCACGCAGGCGGGCCTGGACGAGGCGATGCTCATCCGCACCGCCAAGGCCAGGGCGGGAGTACGACGCCATGTCTGGCAACTGCTTCACCTGCGCCCGAGCGGTTTTCCGCTGGCTCACCGTGGCCGGCAAGCGGCTGCGCGGATGGATCGACATCGACATCGACGCCATCATCGCCGCCTCCTCGGACAAGAGCGGGGCGGCGGTCACGTTCAAGAAGACCTACGGCCTTCACCCGCTGGCCTGCTGGTGCGCCAACACCCAGGAATCGCTGGCGATGCTGCTGCGCAAGGACCGACTCCCTCGCCCCAGGACGGGCGACTCTACTCTGACCGTCACGTGGCCGAACTGCTCAGCCAGAGGCAGGGGTGGCCGGACGGCATGCGACTGCTGGTGCGCCGGGTCCGTCCCTCGGCCCGGCACCGCAAGAACCTCACCGCGTTCGAGATGCGCACTGGCAAGAAGTACTCCATCGTCGCGACCAACATCGGCCGCATGTGGGGCATCGCCGGCTCTCACCGCCCGCAATGGCTGGACGCCCTGGCCAGCGCGCACGCGGTGGCCGAAGGCCGCGCCTGCACCGGCAAGGCTTTGGGCCTGCGTAACCTGCCCAGCCAGGACTGGACCGTCGATCAGCGCCGGATGCTGGCCGTCAACCTCCGACACGACCTGGACTGCCGGCTCCGCCTGCCGATCCTGCACGACAAAGACGGCCTGGAGCGCGCCGAGCCGGACACCATGCGCTACCGGCTCTCCCACCTGCCCGCCCGGCTGACCGCCCACGCTCGCCGACAGCACCCCGGCGCCCACCGCAGCGTCATGCGACGACCCGCCCGACTGCATCGGGGACATCACGGGCAAACCGCGGCGCCACTTGCACAACACAGCCTGCTGAAGAATCGAGGTCAGCACGCCGATTCTGCCGCGTGGAATTGGAAAGGAAGGCCTGTTGGGCCTGGCTCCCTCTGCTCCGTTCCCATCCCATCCCCGCCTACTTCGAAGAGCCACCGTTCCGCAAGGTCGCGTAATCGGTGATCGTTATCCGGAGCCGGCTGTCCCGTTAGCCGGTGACGGCTCGTCGTGCGACCTTTTGTCAACTGGCTGTGAGCGTTTTATCATCCCGGGTTCGCGAGCCCAACCGATCGCGGAAAGTAGGCTTAGTATCAGGACGATGGGAATACGCTGGCGGAATATCAGACCGATGTTGGCAATGGTCGTCGCATAAGCGATCGTGCTTGGCACGACGAACAAGAGGAGGAACAGCAGCATCTTGCGGTCATATTGCCACAGGCGACGGCCTCCCTTTACCGCACAGTAGAGCAGGTACCACACCAGTAGCGCCTCGATCTTACCCAACTGCAGTGCCGGGCTGCCGTCCATCCAAGGGAACGGAGACAGCAGCGTGTAGATGACTTTCGTTGGAAGATCGTCCCATGGGGCGCCATCGGGGGTGAAGACCACACCTGAGCCGCCTTGCTCAAGTTCGCTTCGGACATTTGTGGCTTGACTTTTTTCCAATTGTCGCTGCATGGTCCCAGCGGGCCCCGTGGCCAAAATCTGTTCGTAGAGGAGCATGAAGGACATCATGGCCGCGACAGAGAGTGCCATCACCCGCACAGAAATCATTCTTTTCCGGCTGACAATGCTGAAGAACAATGGCAGGCCGCACATGATCACCATGTACGGTCGAACATTCCATAGAGCCCAAATGAGAGGGGCCATTGCGAGAATCTTGCGAATATCGAAGCGTTTCATATTTGAAGTGGCGAGCCAGAGGCAGGTTATTACGAAAAATGCGTTGAAACCATCCTTGAACATGTCAGATGTGTGCACGAGGAGCCCTGGAATGAATGCGATGAGGAGGAGTAGCCGAAAAGCCGAACGGTCATCAGCGCCGACTAGTTGGGCGAACTTGTACATGACGATGCACAAGCCACAGGCGATGAACGCCACGACTGCGGTGCAGGCCATGGGTGCGAATCCGCCGCACAGATACATCACGAATGCAAAAATGTGGCATGGTGTGGCCACCGTATTGATGGAGGGAATCACTTCGCTTGAGACGAGTTGAATGCCGGCGCTCTGCCAGTATGTTACGATCTCCATGGCGCTGAGCTCATAGTAAAAATTATCGCCGCCGTAGTCGAGAGAGCCGCTGCGCACAATAAAGACATGAATGAACAGCCGGGCGGCGAACGCTGCCAGCAGCACCCCGAGAACCGGCCGCGCGGTCTCGCTGGGGAAGCTGCCCCTGACAAGAAAAACCAGCGTCAATGCGAGAGCGGCGACGATAAGGTACTCCATGCGGTCACTCTAAGTGATCGAAGTGTCAATCGCTGCCGGGAAGGTGTGTGACTCGATTACCTGGGAAAGTGATGACTTCTTGATTACTGCGTCTTTGGAGCGAAGGTTTCCAGTTAACCGCGATTCGTCAGAGACTTGTTCGGGTTCATGGAGTCCGCGGCTTGCAGGCAATGTCCAGCGCGGTTGGGGTGGTCCTCGCATGTCGCTGCAGGGGCGCCGGGTTCCACGGGCCGGGGGTGAGCTCCTTGGCTGGGCGGGTTGTGCAGGCCCATCGATTTGCGGGCGCGCACCCGCTCCTCGACCACCGCGTGCGCGCGTGCCAGAGCGTCCAGTCGCTGCGGACGATGAAAGTCAGCGATGCTCCACGTGCGGCCGATGTTGGTCGCGGTGAGCGAGTACTTCCAGACGGTCTTGAGCGCGAGCCCCGGCGAGGCTCTTGCGATGACATGCCGAGGGGCGGACCCGGCGCGCAGCAGCCGCATGCCCCCCGGCCAGCCGGTGCGCCGGTTGTGGCCGCCAGGGAAGCCGCCCGGGCCCAGGTGCAGCAACTGCCACACCTGGCGCGATATCTTCGCCCTGATCTTGGTCAGGTGGGCCGGCATCGGCTCGTCCGGGCCGGCCAGCGCACGGTGGGTGGTGGAGCCCGACGGTGCCGCTCCGAACAACGCCGCCGGGTGAGCTTGCAGCCGCCAGGTCCCCAGCAAGCTCTGCGCACCGCACACGATCGCTGCGGCCAGGCTGACTAGCACGTGCGCGCGGTCGCGCCAGGTCGCCTGCTGCCCTGCCGGCCACGGTGCGGCCAGCGCCTCGGTCAGCCCACCCGGTCGGTGATTTTGCGCAGCAGTGCCGCTCCACGTGCCCGTTTCCGGCCGCTACCATCCGACCGCTTGATACCTGGGGTTAAGAACGCACAGAATGCGTGCCTGATGATGAATTTTAGGAAAAGCTGTGACGAAGGTGTATAGATCTCGCTTTTTCGCAACGCCACCTTTGGTGGCAGAGTGATGCTTTTCGGGCAAACCGCCCCGGCGCGGTTGTGGCATGGAGCCGTCTTTCAGGCGATGGTAGGGAATAGGGAAAGAATTCCACCGCCACTGGGGCGGTGTCGGCGAACAGATCGGGTGGCAGGTTAGCTTCTCGGACATGATGAGGCGAACAGCAAGGGGCCCCGCGATGCAACCCAACGGCCGGATAAGGGTCATGGAGGTCATCGCACGCCTGAATGTCGGCGGCCCTGCCACACAGGTAATGGGGCTGTGTGCGCGGCTGAACCCTGAGGAGTTTGAACATCGCCTCTATGCTGGCCAGGTCGATGGAGACGAGGCCGACCACTTTGAGCTACAGCACGCGGCGACCCGAATCCACCGGGTTCCCGGCCTAGGCCGGGCGGTCAAGGCTGGCGATGACTTCCGGGCTCTCGTCTGGTTGATCGGCGCCATGCGCGAGTTCCGCCCGCACATTGTGCACACCCGAACGGCCAAGGCGGGCGCCTTGGGCCGGATGGCCGTTCGCTTGGCGGGTGTCGGCTCGGCACGCGTTCACGTCTTTCATGGTCACCTCTTGCATGGCTACTTCTCGCCGGCCAAGCGCCACCTCTACGTACTTTCGGAACGACTGCTCGCTTCCTTGTCGGACCGACTGGTCACCGTCGGCTCCAAAGTCCGGGATGATCTGCTGGCTGCAAAGATCGGGCGGCCAGAGCAGTACATCGTGATACCGCCCGGTGTTCACCCGGTAAAGCCACCCGACCGCGAGGCAGCACGCGCTTGTTTGGGCATTCCACCGGACGTGCCCGTCGTTGCGTACGTGGGTCGGCTCACCAAGGTCAAACGACCGGACCGCTTTCTGTCTGTGGCCGAGTCCGTGCTCCATCGGCTGTCTGAGTGCCAATTCGTGGTTTGTGGCGGCGGCGATCTCGCCGCTGTTGTGGAAAGGCGTTCTGAACCTCTTCGTCGCTCCTTTCATCTGCTCGGCTGGAGGAAGGACGTGGAGAACGTCTACGCCGCCGCTGACGTGATCCTTTTGACTTCAGACAACGAGGGAACGCCCCTCACGCTTATCGAGGCGGGGATGGCCGGCGTCCCGGTCGTCTCCACCCGAGTGGGAAGTGTTGCCGAGGTCGTGCAGGACGGGAAGACCGGACTGCTGGGAAGCACGGACGTCGGCGAACTCGCCGCGCATACAGTCCGGCTGCTTTCAGATCGGGCTCTGGCAATCCGGATGGGGCAGGCAGCCCGGGCTTGGACGACAGGCGCGTTCGGCTTGGAGCGGCTCGTCGCGGATACCGAAGATCTCTATCGGTCGCTCTGCGCATCGACAGGACATCGCTTCATCGCTGAAGGGAACAAGAGATGAGGGTCCTTGTGACAGGCGGCGCGGGATTCATCGGCGCGCATCTCTGTGCGTCGCTCGCGACGCGGCCAGAGGTCGAGAAGATCACCGTTCTGGACGACCTGAGCAGCGGGAATCTGGACAACCTCGATGGTGTAGGCGTGAATGTGGTGCTGGGCAGCATCCTGGATCGAGACCTGGTGACGAGTCTGGTCGCCGACGCCACCACCGTCGTCCATCTGGCCGCGCGGCCTTCTGTGCCTCGATCTCTGGCAGACCCTGTGGCCTCGCACACGGTCAATGCCACGGGCACGGTTCACGTCCTGGACGCGTGTCGCATGGGAAAACCCCATGTGATCCTCGCGTCATCGTCATCGGTATACGGGAACTCGCCGGAACCATACAAGCATGAAGAACTTCCCACTCGGCCGCTGAGTCCATACGGTGCGAGCAAGCTGGCGACAGAAGCCTACGCGATCGCGTATGCGCAGAGTTTCGACCTGCCCGTCCTGGCGTTCCGCTTCTTCAATGTATACGGCCCCATGCAGGCTGCTGATCACGCCTACGCCGCTGTCATACCAGTGTTCGTGTCAGCGGCTTTGCAAGGTCGCCCCCTACCCGTATACGGCGATGGCAGCCAGGCGCGGGACTTCACGTATGTAGGGTCCGTAGTGAACGTCCTGGTCGAGGCGATGATACGGCGGGTTACATCTTTGAAAGCTGTGAACCTTGCTTTCGGGACGCGCGTGACCTTGCACCATCTGATGGGCGTCCTAGGGCAGGTCCTCGGCCAGCCGATCGAGCCCAGCTACATGCCTCCCCGGATCGGCGACATCTATGAGTCGCAGGCATCTCCTCACCTGTTGCGAGAGCTGTTTCCTGACGTACACCCAGTATCGCTTGAGGAAGGGCTTCGCATGACTGCGGCCTGGTTCGAAAAGACAACGGTCTCGGGCTCGAGCGAGCCCGTCTGACTTGGCGCTTCCTCCCGCAATGAACGTCTCAACTTATGTGACTAGGGGAAGCCTGTGAATAATGCAGCAACGAGCACGTACCTGATCACGGGTGGCAGCGGATTCGTCGGGTCGCATCTTGCCGATGCGCTACTCGCCCGCGGTGATTCAGTCGTGGTCCTGGACAATCTATCGACCGGGCGGCGGGACAATCTCAGGCCGCATGCTCGGCTTCGGTTCGTGCACGGGTCGGTCCTGGACGAGCTCATGGTCGACGAACTCGTCCGCCAGAGCGACGTCGTCGTCCATCTTGCGGCGGCGGTCGGCGTCAAACTGATCGTCGAGCAGCCGCTGCGGTGCCTGACGACCAACATCCGGGGGTCGGAGATCGTCATCGAGGCCGCGCATCGCTATCGCAAAAAGGTCCTGATCACGAGCACCAGCGAGATCTACGGCAAGAACTCCTCCGGACCGCTGCGGGAGGACGCGGACCGCATTCTCGGCAGCCCGTCTGTCGTGCGGTGGGCCTACAGCACGGCGAAGGCCGTCGACGAGATCCTGGCCAATGCGTATCACCGGGAGCGCGGCCTTCCGACGATCGTAGTGAGATTGTTCAACACTGTGGGGCCACGGCAGAGTCCGGCCTACGGCATGGTCCTCCCGCGCCTCGTACGGCAGGCGATCAGCGGTGTTCCCCTCACGGTCTTCGGTGACGGAAGCCAGACCCGCTGTTTCGCGCATGTGGCGGACGTCGTCGACGCGTTGCTCAGGCTCCTGGACCTTGACGCGGCGGTCGGGCAGACCTTCAACATCGGCTCTGCGGACGAGGTGAGCATCCTGGAGCTGGCAAAGCTGATCATCCAGCACACCGGATCCACATCCGGGATCCAACTCATTCCGTATCACGAGGCCTATATACAGGGCTTCGAGGACATGACACGCAGGGTGCCCGACACCGCCAAGCTGCGCGAGCTCACCGGTTGGGCACCACGACACGCCCTGGAGGAGATCCTCACCGAGGTCGTCGGGGAAGCTCGAGCAGATCTCCTGGCGTCCGTCCCGTGAACGCCACGATCGCCTTCGCCGCGGGCGCGGGCGCGTTTGTGATCAGCTACACGGTCATCGTGCCGCTGAAGCGCTGGGCGCTGCGCTGGGGCCTGACCGATCGCCCCAGTGCGAAGAAGGCGCACGCTCGTCCGACTCCTTACCTTGGTGGCATCGCTATCAAGCTCGGCATGCTTGTCCCCGCGGTCGCGGTGCTCGGCTTCGCCGATCAGCGGATCACCGCCATACTGCTGGCCGCCATGGCCATAGGTCTGGTCGGCCTGATCGACGATGTCAGGCCGCTGCAGCCGTTCACCAAACTGACCGTGGAGACCGTGGCGGCTAGCGGAGTCGTCTCCTCTGGCGTCCAAATCACTCTGATCGGCGGATGGCTGGACGGTTCTCTCACGATGCTGTGGATCGTCGTGATGGCCAACTCCTTCAATCTGCTGGACAACATGGACGGCGCCCTTGGAGCCGTCGCCATGGTCACTGCCGCATTCCTCGCAGGGACGGCCTTCGTGTCCGGCGAGCCGTCGCTGGGGCTCATCCTGATCGTGCTCGCCTGCACCAGCCTGGGCTTCCTGCCGCACAATTGGGCGCCCGCGAAGATATTCATGGGTGACTCCGGTTCCTTGTTCATCGGATTCGTGCTCGCCTGCTCTGCGGTTCTCCTGGTGTCGGGGCAAAGCCCGGAGGCGACGATCGTCGGGCTGCTCCTGCCGACGTTCGTGGCGACCGTCGACACGGGCGTCGTGTTCCTCTCGCGGGTGCGGGCGGGTCGCTCGCCCCTGGTGGGCGGCACCGACCACGTGTCACATCGGCTCCGCGGGATGGGTCTGCGGACGCGGGCCGTCGCCGTGGTGCTCGGCCTGACGGCGGCGGCGACTGGCGGCTGCTACCTGGCGATGGCTCTGCAGTGGATATCACCGCTGGCCACGGCGGTGGTCGGGAGTGGAGCCGCTCTTCTCTTCATCAGCTTGCTCCAGGGGTGTGGGCGTCTACGCGCCGATCGAACACCCAAGCTTCCCGAAACCCGTGAAAGGCGGCCTTGATCCAGTGGACCTGCTCTCTTCTCTGCGACTCCTACGTCGTAATTGGTTGCTCATTCTTCTCTCTCTGATCATCGGAGCGACCTCGGCGGCCGTGATCACTGTGAACACGCCGCCAAAGTACGCCGCGACGATCACTATGATGGTCAACAGCACCAAGATCGACGCTGCCGGTCGCTACCAGCCAGTCTCGCTGCAGCAGGTGAAGTCCTATGGCGGCCTGCTGTCCAGCCGACGTTTGATCAGCCAGATCGTAGACAACGAGGACGAGGCCGGGGCCCTCCAGCAGAACATCACAGCGCAAGCCGTACCGGAAACCATGCTCCTACGGGCGACAGTCACCGACGGCGACCCCGTCCGCGCCACGCGCCTCGCCGACGCTCTTGGTGCACGGTTCGCCAAGATGGTGCAAGAAATTGAAGGTGCAACCGGCGTTAGTGTCATGGTGGTTGATCAGCCGAGGGCACCTACCGAACCGGTCAGTCCCAGTCCGCTGTCGAACGTCGCGTTTGGACTGTTGATCGCGCTGCTCATCGGTGTCGGATCGATTTTCCTCCGTGATCGCTTGGACATCACTGTCAAGACCTCCGAGGCGCTTCAGCAGTCATCGCAGAGCCCCACATTGGGGATCATCGGTTACGAGAAGGATGCACGGCGTCACCCTCTGATCGTTCGTGACAGGGGCAGTTCGCTGAGGTCTGCGGCATATCGCTCGCTGTGCGCGAATCTGCAGTTCATCGGTATCGACGGGCAGCCCAAGTCACTCATGGTGACGAGTTGCCTTCCGAATGAGGGGAAGTCTCTGACCTCATCCAACCTTGCCATCGCCCTCGCACAGTCGGGAGGGCGGGTGATTCTGATCGATGGTGACCTCCGCCGTCCATGCCTTCCGGACTACTTCGGTATCGATGGCGCGGTGGGTCTGACGGACGTGCTCATCGGCAAGGCGCAGTTGGATGATGTTGTACAGCGCTGTGGAGAACTCGATCTCTACGTGCTGCCGAGTGGCCAGACTCCGCCCAACCCGAGCGAACTGCTCGGCTCACGCGGTATGCGGCAGTTGCTCGAGGGTCTCACGAAAAGCTACGACATGGTGGTCATCGATGCGCCGCCGCTGCTGCCCGTCATCAACGCCGCGACCCTTGCGGCGGCCTGCGATGGTGCGCTGCTTGTTGCAAGGTACGGCAAGACTCGGCAGGAGCACCTCGTTCGCGCCCAGGAACTGCTGTCATCAGCTAACGCCCGTGTGGTGGGGACCGTACTGAACGCCGTGCCGGCCAAGGCCAGTGGCCACGGTCACGGGCATGAGACGGAGTCCAGCATCAAGAGAGAGGTCAAGATCCCGGTGTCTGGCTGAGCCGCAGGAGCGGGCACAGGCGATCCGGCGATCGCCTGTGCCACCGTCCGGCAGGCCGACCAAGAGCGCCCGATGGGTCGGGCTGGTCCACCGGGACCAGCCCGCGCAGCGCGCCTCCTCGACGAGCGTTGGGTCCGATCGACGGCGTTAGTGGGTGATCGCCGCAGCGGTAATTCCCTGGCCAAGGCGCCGAACTCGACGATGGTGAAGGCACACGTGGCCGCCGGCAGGTGCTGGGTCACCGATTCCGCGCACTGCCCCGCCTTGATGACGTCCCCTGGAGTGGTGTACCTTCTGGCGATCTTCGCTGGGCATCGAGGACCGATCTCCCGGCGGGACGTCCTCCAGTGCCCTTGGTAGCCGTCAGCCCCAAGTTGGAGGCCAGCTCGGGGATCAACGGGCGGAGTCGAAGCCACTGGGATTGCCGCCGAGGCGGAGGAGCTCTCGTCGCGCGCGTTCCGTCAACTGCAGTCCCGGTTTGGCGCGCGTGCCAGCGCTGGTGATGACAAACGACGGAGCCGATAGTGGATCGCCTCAGCCGTTCTGCGGGTGAGGAGCGGCAGATGTCCTGTCTCCAGCGAAGCCGGCGAGGTTCGGTCCGGCTGTCCGACCTTTCCCGGTCGCCCTGCGGCACGCCCCTTGACGGGCGCACCACTCAGGAACTCCGGACAGGGCCCCTTCTCACCAGGGGCAGATCTCTGCCTCTACCCAGCGTTCCGGACGGACGGTCCGGTCGGGCAGCCCCGATTGTCCTGAGTGATCCGGGTCTGCTGGGGACGGACCAGCGGCTGGACGGGAGCCACCGGCGGCGCGGGCGAGTAAGGCTCCGTCAGGTTGAACTCCAGCGTCCTCGACTGCTTGGGATTGAAGTCCAGCACGCTGGAGTAGACAGGGTGGGATCGCTCGAACTGTTTGATGAGCTTCGCAGGCCTGCCGTCGACGTGCAAGGCGTCCGCCTTCGCGCCAACGGCAGCGTAGAACGACACCCACAGTAGGTTGGATCCGACGGGGCGGGGATCCTTGGGGTAATCGAGCCGATCCGCCACGTATTTTGGAAGGTTTCCCTCCGGCACGTTGTTGCTGAGCTGGATCCGCACCTTGGTGGCACGCATCCCGTCGCTACGGCATGGGCCCAACTCGTAGTGGAGCGAGCGGTCCAGGTAGTAGTCGAGCTTGGTGCCGGCGGAATTGATGACCAGAAGCCCGGCGAACGGCCCCGGCTTCTGGGGGAGCACGCCGCCGAGCGGGGTCGCCGCCAAGCGTCGCTGTTCGGAGTTCCTGCGACTCCAGATCTGGATCCTGCGCTCGTCCACCATCTGCGACAGGGCGGATATCAGGGCAAGGGGGTCCGGGTGGGATTGGGTGATGGCCTTGCTGACGGTACTGGCGATCGCGATGAGATATTTCTTGCGCGCCAGCGGATCCGGATACCGCACATATGCTTCCCGCTCAGTGAGGTCGACCACGTTCTCTGCGGTCACCTTCTCACCGCTGGGCAGTGTGACGGGTCCGATCACCTTCAGCAGATGGGAGAGGGCGACTGGATCGGTTGCGATCGCGCCATCCAGTCGCTCGCCGGTCTGACGTTCCCACAGCGCCGTCCAAGTCTTCGCGGCGTACGGGAAGTGCGGGGAGAGATTGGAATTGGACATCAGGGAAGTCGCACTGGGACCGTAACGCCCACGGAAGTCGGGGCCATGGTCGGCGACCTGAACGGAGCCCCCTACCAGATCGTTGTTGCTGGAAAGCCGCTCGATGCTGAGGTGGCCACGGTCGGCCTTCAGGATGCCGAACGCGCCGACCAGTCCTCCGGTTCCCCGCGCCTCGGCGTTGGTCTGGAACGCCAGGAAGTAGCGGCGCTGTCCGTGGTACCCCAGCATCTCAGGCAGCAAGGCGGCAGTGTCGTTCACAGCGGCGTCGTTGGCCACAGCAAGCCAGCCCTGCAGTTGGTCCAGTTCGCGCAGCGCCGTGGCACGGGCCTGGTCCAGTGCGTCCAGACCGGTGTCGGCCGGAGTGGCGGCCAGTCGAGACCGGATCAGCTCGATGCGCCTGGCGGCGTCACGTAGAACCGGGGTCGCCGATTCCAGGCTGGCCGGGAGCGTTTCCACGTTGTCCATGGAAAGCCCCTTCACCGTGATCAGCTTTGCGACGACGCCGTGGACGTCCCTCAGCACGCCGGTCAGATCAGCGGCGGCCGCGGCGAGCCCGCGGACGGTCGTCGCGCCGTCTTCCACTGGGGGGATGCGACCGATCAACGCCCAGTCCTGACCGTTGGTGAGCCGGCGTGCTTCTTCGGCATGTCGCTGCGCGTCAGCGAGCGACCCGGCTGCCCCGGCCGGGTCGCTCGCACGCAGCCGCACCAGTGCGTCCTCGGTCGCCTGCAGGTGACCCCGCACGCTCAGCCCGAGGTGTGCCGACCAACCCGCGGCCAGCGTGAAGCCCGCCGCAGGGCATAGCAGGCCAAGGGCGATGAGGCGGCGCTTCCTACTTCGCACTGGTAGATCGGCTCCTACTTCGCACCGGCGGTTTGGCGACGCCGAATGACCATCGCCGTGCCGACCGCTCCGGCGAGCAAGAGGCCCGCACCCGTCGCGGCCAGGGTCTCCACGGGTGCCCCGGTCGCCGGTAGCTCCTCCACTTTCTCGTGGTCGCTGTTCTCGTGTTGGTGATCGCGCTGACGATGATGGACGTCGACCTCTACCGTCGAGTCGTTCTTCTGGCCCTGCTCCCCGGCGTGCCTCTGGTCCTGGTCCTGCTCCTGGTCCTGGTCCTGGAATTGGGTCTCCACGGGAGTCGGCGGGTACGGGTCGCTGTACGCGGCCGTCGCCGACCCGAGGGTCCCCAATGCGACTCCGCTCCCGAGCATTGCCGCGAGCAAAATAGGTCTCGTGATCTTCCGTGCCATTTTGGCCCCCCGTAACGGTTCCTTGGCTGTTCGAACATTTCGCCCTCAATGCCAGCGACATGTTCGCTACGAGACCGTTATATGCGGTCAGCCGGTAGATATGCGTTTCCCCGGTTCCTCCTTGCCGAATGCTCACAGATCGTTCCCCGTATGTTGACGATCCGCCGTGACAGTGGCGGCGTAAGGGAATGTATAGAAAATGTCCGAATTTTGGAGCGAAAGGCATGATGTCAGGAGCAATTACCCCATTAGGACTAGAAGTCGAGCAGAGTACCGGAGAGAGCGCGGTCACGGCATGGCTCGCCCCGGGGGGCGCGGTCGCCCTCGACCGTGACGTGGACCGGGCTGCCCCTGGTCAGGGTTGTGCCACGACCATCGAGGTACGGCCCCTAAATGGGGGAGGAGCCTGTCGCCGGGCCCTTGGGAACCCCATGGCGGGGGCGGAGAATCGGGAAACGAAATCTGTCTGGGATCCCGGCGTTGTCACGATGAGGCCCCCGTTGATTGCCGCCAACGCCGGAATATCAGGCGTATGAAAGCGGAACTTTTCCGCTGAATCCACCTTGATCAGGGGGTCAAAGCTGCTTCTCCCGACCCGCACAGCCGGCCCCCCGAGTGCCTTTTCCGGTCCCGGGTGGAACGGCGGCGGAGGGCACATCCTTGACCGGGGAAATCCATGGTGACATCGCCGCAGGGGCGGCGATTCGCGGTAGGCGTCCCGCTGCCCGTGCGTCAATTCGAGCGGCCCGGTCGCCGCCCCCTCGAATTGAAGACACGGGCGGACATGATCGCGGAGCGTGATCTTGACTGTGGAGGGAGCCGGCGCAGGGATCGCCGAGCAGGAAGGAGGTCTCGGAGCGGCTCGGCTCGGTGGCTACGCTCCGCATCTGCCGGTCAGAAACTGGAGAGTCCAGCAGGCGAAGCGCCGCGGGATTACCCTGAAAGCTGTGTCGGCGAGGGCACACAGAGTGAGCAGATGCGTGAGCCGACGCTATACGGGGGCTCGGATATCCAGCTGCAAGCGAGCTGCAAGCTGTACAAAATGGAATTAGGGCTGGGCGTGTCGCGTGGCGAATACGGAATCGTCGGTTACCGTCCAATGCGTGGGGACGTGCCGATTACGGTGAGTTCCTGAGGAAAGGACAAGCCGATGGGGGCAGTGCGCAAGGTGGTGAGCTACCTTGGCCTGAGCGGGGTCGATCACTACGACGAGGGCTATGACGACGACGAGCACTACGAGGACGAGTACGTCCCCGCCACCGAGCGGGCCGCCCGGAGGTGGCGCGCGAACGTCGACTCGTCACGCATCGTGATGATCCAGCCGCTCAAGTACAACGACGCGCCGTTGATCGGTCAGCACTTCCGTGACGGACAGACGGTGATCATGGACGTCTCTGGCATGGCCATGCCCGAGGCCACGAGGATGGTCGACTTCGCTGCCGGGCTGGCCTTCGGATGCGAGGGGCGGATCGAGCGCATCGCCGACCGCGTTTTCCTGCTCGCACCGGCTCACGTGGAGATCGAGACCACCTAGGCGGGCCTCAGGCAGCGCGCGGGCCGCGACGGATCAGCCGGGTCAGCTCGGCTGCGTCGTCGGCGGCCTGCGTCGCGCGTACGTCCGCTTCCCGGCCGTACGCGTGCAGGGCCCACACCGCCCCGTCGGCCAGCTCCTTCAGCTCGCTGACCTGGGCGGCCACGAATCGGGCATCGGCTTCGATCAGCTTGCGGCGCTGCCAGAGCTGCCAGCCGGCCAGGCCGATCATGGCTACTCCGGCCGCCGCCAGCAGGCTGGTGGCCGCCACCGCGCCGGCCAGGCAGGCGACGCCCACCACGATCAGCGCCATCGCGGCCCACGGGCGGGGGCGCGGCACGGCTCCTTCGGTGACGATCGCGTTCTCGGCCGCGGCCAGCGAGGACTGGTCGGGCCCCTCGGGCCGCAGGTGGATGCGGTGGCCGAGCAGCGGCACGGTGAGCGTGTCCGGCGGCTCCTGGCGGCTGTCGGCCTCGAGCTCCTCGGCCACGCCGCGCAGGATCGGCGCCGCCACGTGCAGCGCGATCGCTGCGAGGTGCGGGTCGGCGCCGGGGCGCAGGTCGTCCAGCAGGTACGTGCTCAGCGAGGCCATCGGGCCCGCCGGGCCACCCAGGCCGATCAGTGAGCGGAGCACCGCCAGCGGCTCGTTGTCGGCCCAGGTCGCGGCCGGGGTGCCGGAGGGGTTGTCGAGCGGGGGGGAGGAGCGGTGCTCGGCCTGCCGCGCCGAGGTGATCTCCGCGCACCGGCCGCGCAGCCTGGCCAGCCGGTCGGCCGCCATGGACGGCCTGGCCAGCTCCGGGATCTCCGCCATCTCCGGGAAGTCGGCCAGCGACGGCGGCACCACGACCGACGGCTCCCCGGGCACCAGCGCCTGGATCCACTGGTCAGGAGGGGCGTGGTCGGGGACGGCCAGGGCGTCGAGCTTGCGGAGCACGAAGATCTTGCCTGCGGGGCCGTAGGCGCCTCTCGCGGCGGCCAGCCAGAGCGAGCGCTGACCGTGGGTGACTGGCCGGTCGAGCGACAGCTCGCCGAATGCGGTGCCCAGCCAGGAGGCGTGGATGCGGCTGCCCTGCCCGGACACCGCGAGCGCCAGGCACAGGAAGAGCGCGGTCCGCTGCTGGTCACGGCCTGCCGCCCGGCTCAGCGGCTCGAGCGGGTCGGCGCCGGAGAGTATGGCGGCCAGAGCTTCGACGGCCGGGGGCAGCCAGTAGCCGGGGATGTCGCGAAATCCCGGTGCGGCGGGCGGCGCGGTGCCGTTGGCGGCCAAGTGCGCCAGCAGTGCCTCGGCGTAGCGATGCACCTCGGTCGCTGCTGGGGGGCTCGCAGTCAGGTCCGTGCTCAAGGCAGAAAACTCCCCCATTTCAGCCTCAGTTCATGACCGCGTAAAGCCTAGCCGTTGGGGCGCGCCAACCCGGTGGAGGCGCGCCCACGATCGGAACGGGAGACTTTGAGCCAACTGCCTGTTACATGCGCTCGGGGACAGGGACGCCCAGAAGGTCGAGCCCGGTCTCCAGCACGGCCGTGGTCAGCGCGCAGAGCGCGAGCCGGGAGGCCCGCGTCTCCGGCGGGACGTCCTGCCTGAGCACCGGGCACTGCTCGTAGAACACGCTGAGCAGGCTCGCCGTCTCGAACAGGAAGTTGCAGAGCCGGTGCGGCTCCGACTGGGTCGTCACCTGCTCCACGAGCGCGCCGAAGCCGAGCAGGTGCAGCGCCAGGGCGCGCTCGGCAGGCTCGCCCAGGAGGATCGTGCCCTTCGCGGCCGAGAGCTCGATGCCCGCCTTGCGGAAGATGGAGCGGATGCGGGCGGTCGCGTACTGCATGTAGGGGCCGGTGTTGCCGGTGAAGGCGAGCATGCGGTCGAAGTCGAGGACGTACTCGCTGTCATGACTGACCGACAAATCGGCATATTTCACCGCACCCATGCCGACAGCGTGCGCGATCTCGTTCCGGGTGGTCTCGTCGTACCCCCGGTCGCCGATCGCCGCCGTGGCCCGGTCGATGGCCTCCTGGAGCAGGTCCATCAGCTTCACGGACTCGCCGGAGCGCGTCTTGAACCGGCGCCCGTCCTTGCCCAGCATCATGCCGATCTGGACGTGCTCGGCCGACACGGTCTCCGGCAGCCACCCCGCCAGCCGCGCCGCCGCGAACACCATCCTGAAGTGCAGCGCCTGCTCGGAGCCCACGACGTAGAGGATGCGGTCGGCCTTGAGGTCGTGGACGCGGTAGCGGATCGCCGCCATGTCCGTGGTCGCGTAGCCGTAGCCGCCGTCGCTCTTCCTGATGATGAGCGGCAGCGGCTTGTCGTCGGAGCCGCTGAAGCCGGGCGGGAACACGCAGAGCGCACCCTCGCTCATCACCGCCGCCCCGGACGTCTCCAGGTCGCCGCAGGTCTTCTCGAGCATGGCGTTGTACATGCTCTCGCCCGCGAGGTCGGCGTCGGTCAGCGTCACGCCGAGCAGCTCGTAGACCTTGTTGAAGTAGCGGACGGTCGCGTCCATGAAGACGTGCCAGAGCCGCATCGTGGCGGGGTCGCCCCCCTGCAGCGTGGTCACCCGCACCCGGGCGCGGTGCTTGAACTCCTCGTCGCCGTCGAACTTGCTCCGCGCCGCCTGGTAGAACTCCGTGCCCATGCCGGCCTCGAGCTGCGCGACCGCGGTCTCCTCGCCGATGTCGAGCAGGTGCTCGATGAGCATGCCGAACGGCGTGCCCCAGTCGCCCAGGTGGTTCTGCCTGATCACGGTGTTGCCGAGGTGCTCGTGCAGGCGGGCCAGCGAGTCGCCGACGATCGTGGTGCGCAGGTGGCCGACGTGCATCTCCTTGGCCGCGTTGGGCGCGGAGTAGTCGATCACCACGGTCTGCGCCGGAGCGATCGTGCCGACGCCGAGCCGCGGGTCAGCCAGCATCCGGTGGGCCTCGGACGCGATCCACGAGTCGTCGAGGGTGATGTTGAGGAAGCCGGGGCCGCTGACCTCGACCGTGCCCGGGAAGTCCGACAGCTCCGCCTTGATGGCCTCGGCGACCTCCCGCGGTGCCCGTCGCAGGCGCTTGGCCAGGCTCAGCGCGACGTTCGCCTGGAAGTCGGCGAACTGGGAGGGCCGGATCAGCGGGTCTGCGTCGGCGTGCTCGGAACCGAACGCGTGCGCCAGCGCCTGCTGGACGCGCTCGGTGAGCACTATCTGCGGGTCGGTCATGTTCTAAGGGTACCGGCGACCCTGACCGCGATGCTGATCGCCGCGGCCGCCACGAGCGAGATCCCGACGGCGGTCAGGTCGTTGCCGATGTCGCCCGGCTGCAGCGCGAAGAACGCCCTGATGAAGGGCAGCGTCAGCCCGATCCCGAACATCACCGCCATGGCGCCGACCAGGATCACCCGCCACCAGTTGAGCGGCCTGGCGGTCAGCACGAGCACCCACCACGTGGTGAGGAACAGCGTGATCACCGCGGACGTCTGGTCCTCGATGAGCGTGGAGGTCCCGCTGTGCGCGGCCCAGAACGACACCAGCACCGCCACCGCGCACAGCACCCCCGCCGGTACGGCGAAGCGCAGCACCCTGGGCACGAACCCGGACCTGGCCCGCTCGAACGTGGGCGCGAGCGCGAGGAAGAGCACCGGGACGCCGATGGTCAGGGCGTTCACCAGAGTGGAGTGGCGCGGCGCGAACGGGAACATCACCCCGGCCACGCCCACGGCCAGCGACAGGACGATCGCGTAGAAGGTCTTGGTGAGGAACAGGCTGGAGACCCGTTCGATGTTGGCCAGCACCCGCCGGCCCTCGCCCACGAGGTGCGGCAGCGTCGCGAACTTGTTGTCCAGCAGCACCACCTGAGCGACCGCCTTGGTCGCCGGGCTGCCCGCGCCCATCGCGATGCCCAGGTCGGCGTCCTTGAGCGCGAGCACGTCGTTGACGCCGTCGCCGGTCATGGCCACGGTGTGGCCACGGGCCTGTAACGCGGCGACGAACTGCCGCTTCTGCTGCGGGCTGACCCGGCCGAAGACGGTGTGGGAGTCCAGCACCTCGCCGAGCTTGTCCTGGTCGTCGTCCGGCAGGGTCCTGGCATCGATCCAGCGGTCGCCGTCCGCGATGCCCGCCTCGGCGGCGATCGCGGAGACCGCCACGGGGTTGTCGCCGGAGATCACCTTGACCGCCACGCCCTGCTTGGCGAAGTAGCGGAGGGTCTCGTGGGCGTCGGGCCTGATGCACTGCTTGAGCGTGACGAGCGCGACGGGTTCTAAGGCGGCCTCGCCGTCGTGGGGCGCGGGCAGGGCGCCGCCGTCATGGGGCGGCGAGGGCAGGCTGCCCGCCCCGTGGGGTGCGGGCAGGCGGTCGGCGCGGCAGAGTGCCAGCACGCGGGCGCCGGTGGCGGCCAGCTCGGCGGCCCTGACGTAGCCGTCACCGCCGTCGAGCAGGACGTCGGGGGCGCCGAGCACCCAGGCGCCGTGCTCGCCGAAGTCGGCCCCGCTCCACTTGCGCGCAGAGGAGAACGGCACGCTCTCCCCGGCGGTCCAGCCGTCGCGCGCGGCGGGGTAGCGGGCCCGGATGGCCTGGGCGGTGGCGTTCGGCTGGTGGTCGAGGTTGGCCAGGGCGGCCAGCGCGTCGTCGATCGGCCGGTCGTCGCGCAGCGGCAGCACCTGGTCGAGGTCCATGCCGCCGGCGGTGAGGGTGCCCGTCTTGTCCAGGCAGAGCACGTCCACCCTGGCCAGGCCCTCGATCGCGGGCAGCTCCTGGACCAGGCACCTGCGCCGGCCCAGGCGTACGACGCCGACCGCGAACGCGATCGAGGTCGTCAGCACCAGGCCCTCGGGGATCATGGTGACGATGCCCGCGACGGCACCGGTGATCGCGGTGCCGAAGTCGACCGAGTTGCTGACCTGGCTGTAGATCAGCAGGGCGCCGATCGGGATGACCAGCCAGGTGATGTACTTGATGAAGTTCGCCACGCCCGCGCGCAGCTCGGAATGCGAGAGCTGGAACTTGCCGGCCTCCTCGGCCAGCCGCACGGCGTACGCGTCGGTGCCGACCCTCGTGGCCACGAACGCGCCCGAGCCCGCCACCACGAAGCTGCCCGACAGGACCTGGTCGCCCGCCTGCTTGTGTACGGGGTCGGCCTCGCCGGTCAGCAGCGACTCGTCCACCTCCAGCCCGCCGGATTCGACCACCTCGCCGTCGACCAGCAGGCGGTCGCCGGAGCCGAGCAGGATCAGGTCGCCGAGCACCACCTGGCGGGGCGGGATCTCCTGCTCCCTGCCGTCGCGCCGCACCCTGACGGGAGCCTCGTTGATCACCGCCAGCCTGTCGAGCGTGCGCTTGGCACGCAGCTCCTGGACGATGCCGATCAACGCGTTGGCCACGATGATCAGCCCGAACAGGCTGTCCTGCCACTCGCCGAAGATCAGGATCAGCGCCCAGAGCACGCCGATGACGAGGTTGAACAGGGTGAGGACGTTCGCCCTGAAGATCGCGCTGAACGACCTGCTCGACCGCCGCGGCACGTCATTGGTCTTCGCGACCGCAACCTGGGCAGAAGTGAGCCCGTCCACATAACCCCCTGTTTCTGTGGATCGGTCACACAGACTACGGGTTCACCACAGCCGGTGGGAGCGATGTGTGGCGGCCACTCTCTCGCCGATCCTGGCCACGATCCCGTGGGCGGTCAGGTCGGCCGCGAGCTGGCAGGCCGCGCTGATCGCCGACGCCCTGGACGAGCCGTGCGCGATCACGACGGTGCCGTTCAGCCCGAGCAGCACGGCGCCGCCGTACGCCTCCGCGTCGAGCCGGCGGCGCAGCTCGCGCATGCGAGCGCGCTGCATGACCGCGCCGAGCCTGGCCAGCCTGCTGTCGTCGATGGTCCGCCGGAGCTCGGTGAACGCGTAGCGGACCGCGCCCTCCATGGTCTTCAGCGCCACGTTGCCGGTGAAACCGTCGGTCGTGATGACATCGACCTTGCCGGTCAGCAGGTCGTGGCCCTCCACGTTGCCGATGAAGTGCAGGCCGGGGGAGCCCTCCAGCAGCTCGTGGGCGCGCTTGACGAGCTTGTTGCCCTTCTCGGCCTCGCTGCCGATCGTCAGCAGGCCGACCCTGGGGCGCGCGATGTCGTACGCCAGCTCGGCGTAGGCCGTGCCCAGGTGGGCGAACTGCACCAGCATCTCCGGCTTGGCGTCGGCGTTGGCGCCCGCGTCCAGGAGCAGGGTCGGCCCGGGGAGCGTGGGGAGGGCGACGGCGATGGCGGGTCGCTGCACGCCCTGTTGCGCTTTGAGCCGCAGCCTGCCGGTGGCCACGACGCCCGCCGTGGAGCCGGCCGACACCACCGCGCCGGCGTCGCCGCGGCGTACGAGGTGGCAGGCGACCGCGATGCTGGAGCGGGGGCGGCGCAGGCTGGCCAGCGCGCCCTCGTCCATCGCCAGGGCCTCCTCGGCCCGGACGATCGGGATCTCCTTGGTGGCGTCGTGGTCGGCGAGCGCCTCGTAGAGCACGCGAGGGGCGCCGACGAGCACCACGGACAGGCCGCGCTCGCGCACGGCGTGCACCGCGCCCGCCACGATCTCGTGCGGTGCGTGGTCGCCGCCCATGGCGTCGAGCGCGATGGGCTTGCTGTCGGACAATGATCACCTCGTACGGGCATCGAGCCCGCCGTCACGGCTTGGCCGGAACGCGGGCTCGGTATGTCCGCATCGTAGGCGAGGCAGGTGCCAGGTTAAACCGGCGGGCAGGCCCTGTTGGTTCCCGCGAGGGCGGGTTCCAGTCCTGCTCGGAACGCCTAGTGCAGGTTCCAGTCGTCCTTGCCGCGCGTGACGATCACTTTGGAGAACACCGATCTGCCCGTGATGCGGATCAGCGGCCCGTCGCCCTGCGAGCCGGCCGTGACGTTGCGCTTGCCGAAGATCGAGGCACCCTCGTCGATCACATGGGCGTTGTCCGGCACCCGGACGATCATCTTGCTGAAGCGGGCGTTCGTCTCCACCGTGATCTCCCGGCCGGGGAGCACCGCGTCGGACAGGTCGATGATCAGCGCGCCGAAGCGCGCCCACAGCCGGGTGTTCCGGGAGGCGACCCAGCGGCCCTTGCGGACGACCTTGCTGAACGTGGAGTTGATGACCTGCTTCTCGACGGCGGCAGGCAGGCCGGACGCGGACACCTCGGGCAGGTCCCGGGTCACGGGGACGAGCTCGCCGACCGTCTTCGCCGTGTAGGCGATCTCGAGGCGGTCGGCGTGCTCGACGCTGGTGAGTCTTCCTGTGGCGAGCGCCTCACCCAGCACCGCCGCAACGCGGTCGCGGTCGGCGTCTGAGGCGCGAAGGTCCGGATCATCGGTCACGATAAATCAGTGTATGCCGAGTCGCGATATGTCGCGAGCGTTCGTGAACCTGAAGGAAAACTTGGAGTCCGGTGGAACCGGTGACGTGCCTGGAAGCGTCCGGGTATTAAGGACCGTAGACGCGCGACAGGGTCGTGAGGTTTACACCCGATCGAACAAAAAAGATGGGAAAGGCCTAGTGATCTTGAACCAGGCAGGTACGCGGCGCTTCAAGGCGTACACGTCCAAGCACCTCGACGAGCTCCTGCAGCGTGCGGGGCTCGGCGACGACGAGCGGCTGAAGGTGCGCGCCGTGGCCACGGTGCTGCCGTTCCGGACGAACGCCTACGTCGTGGATGAACTCATAGATTGGTCGGCAGCGCCCGACGACCCCATATACCGGCTGGTCTTCCCTCAGGAGGACATGCTTCCCGCCGCCGACGTCGCCAGGCTGGCCGACCTGCTGAAGGCGGAGGCTCCCAACGCCGAGGTCCAGGCCGAGGCGAACCGGGTACGCGCGCAGCTCAACCCGCACCCCGCAGGCCAGAAGGAGCTCAACGTCCCGAAGCTGGGCGACGAGCCGGTCCCTGGCATGCAGCATAAATATGCCGAGACCGTGCTGTTCTTCCCCAAACAGGGGCAGACCTGTCATGCGTACTGCACCTACTGCTTCAGATGGGCGCAGTTCGTCGGTGACGCGGACCTGAAGTTCGCCTCCGACGACATCGAGCAGATGGTGACCTACCTTCGCCGGCATCCCGAGGTCACCAGCGTCCTGATCACCGGTGGCGACGCCATGATCATGGGCGAGACCGTCATCAGGCGATATATCGAGCCGCTGCTCGCGCTGGAGCAGCTCGAGTCGATCAGGATCGGCACCAAGGCGCTGGCCTACTGGCCGCAGCGCTTCACCACCGACCCCGACGCGGACGCCACGCTCGGCCTGTTCGAGGAGGTGGTGAACGCGGGGAAGAACCTCGCGTTCATGGCCCACTTCACGCACCCGCGCGAGCTGGAGTCGCCGCTGGTCGAGTCCGCGGTCAAGCGCATACTCGGCAGCGGGGCCACGATCAGGACCCAGGCGCCGATGATCAGGTCCATCAACGACGATCCCGCCGTGTGGTCCCAAATGTGGCGGCAGCAGCTCAGGATGGGGATGATTCCTTATTACATGTTCGTCGAGCGTGACACCGGGCCGCAGGACTACTTCGCGGTGCCGCTGGCGCGGGCGTACGAGATCTTCAGGGATGCCTACTCGTCCGTCTCCGGGCTCTGCCGTACGGTCCGGGGCCCGTCCATGTCGGCCACGCCCGGCAAGGTGTGCATCGACGGCGTCACGGAAATCGCCGGGGAGCAGGTCTTCATGCTCCACTTCATTCAGGCGCGCGACCCCTCGCTGGTGGGGCGCCCGTTCTTCGCGCGCTACGACCCGACGGCCGTCTGGCTGACGGATCTGCGCCCGGCCTTCGCCGACCGTTTTCCGTTCGAGTCCGCGGAAGCCCTGCTGCCGGTCTGAGCGGTCGAGCGCGTCTGCCATCGACCGGATAATCCGCGTCCCCGGCCCGTGACATTTGTTTTCGCGACCCTTGTTCACGGGCCGGAGGGCCGCGCTTCCGCCTGCACGGAGAAGCGCAGAAGCATGCGCGCAATATCGGAAACAAGACCCTCCTGTTTCCCGTTCTGTCTCCCCGCTCAACGCTGCCCCTCTACTCGGTAACCGGGCTGCAAACCCCTGCTACATGGGTATTCATGCGCCTGCGGCCGATCACAGCGAGTGGTAGAACTGCTGGCGTAGCTCAGCCGTGACGGCACGCTTCGTGTGGTGCCCATAGTGCGCACGCCACGGCATACGGGGGTTATCGATTCGCATCCCCACCGTATTCGAGAGCGATCGATCACGAGCCGGAAGGCAATCATGAATCGAAGAGTCAGGACGGCGGCAGCCGTCACAGCATTCGGTTTGGCGGCGGCTTTGGCCCTGCCGGCCCAAGCGGATGTTCCGGACAACACCGCTAGGCACGCTCCCCACCACGGTCTGGGGGAGGGAGCCGGCATCGGCGGGAGCCCGCTAGGCGGCCTGCTGGGCGGGCTCACCGGCGGCGGCCTGCTCGGCGGGCTGCTCGGCGGCGCTCTGCCGGGCGGCCAGATGACCGAGGCCGAGATGTCGCCGATCGCCGGCGGGGTGCTGCTCGGCGGGGGCGGCCTGACCGAATCGCTGCCCGTGCTGTCGGGCGCGTCCCGCATGGCGACCCCGTCGGTCAAGGCCGCCAGGCAGGACCCCGGCCAGGCCGCGAGCGAGGGCGTGACCTCCGGCACCATGAACGACACCACCATGGGCGCCGAGCCTATGCCGGCCGGCCTCACCCAGGCGGCCAGGCGCGCGCTGCCGGGCGCCGCGGGCGGCGAGCTGTCACCGGTGGTCGGGCAGGTCGCCCCGGCCGAGGTGGCGCCGGTACTCGAGGCGCTGCCCGGTGCCACCGAGGCCGTCCGCGCGGACGAGCTCACCCCGCTCGTCGAGGACGCCTCCGGGTTCGTCAACACCAGCGGGACCAGGGCCATCGGCTCCTACGGCGATCTGCTGACCGCGCTCGGATGGACCACCGACTCTCTGACGAGCTCGGTGCGGGACTCCTGGGATCGCGACTAGACGCGATGGAGGCGTGATGAACGTGGTTCGCCGACAGCCGGAATGGCGGTTCGCGGGCGTCCTAGGTGCCGACGCTCGGGAACCGGTTGTGACGGCGGCGAGGCGGTCCCGTTCCGCACCCCAGTAGTTCCCCGACGGCGCGATTTCCCAGGGTCGGGATCTTCGACCGGGACGCCGTCGCACTGACGCGGCAGGCCTTCAGGGCGCCTTCAGGTGCCGGGCGTCCGAGGCACTGGCGCGTGGAGTGAGCCTCCCGCGAGAGCGGGTGGCCTCATGACGGGTCCGGGCGGACGCGCCCTGGCCCGGGCTGGGCATACCGCGCCGCTAACTGCAGGGCGGTGGCGCGCCGCCCAAGCCCCGCCGCCGGCCCCATGGGTCGGCGGCGCCTCTATGTAAGAACCGCGCTCGCGGACGTCAGGCCATGCGCGGCCCTGAAGAGGGTCTGGTCAGGGGAGGCGGACGCCTGTGCGGCGGGCTATCTGGGCCTGCAGTCTGGCCATCTGCCAGTGCAGCTCGAGGAGCTGCTCGGCGAGTTGTATCTTGGGGATCTCGGACACGTCCTCGGTGTCCAGGTGGTCAATCGCGGCCGAAAGCTCTCCCATCGCGCGCCCCCACTCCATCACCGTTCCTCGCATCGAATTGACGTTCGAATACTATCGGAACGGAAGGCTCGCTGTCAGTCATTTGGCTCTCCTGTCACGCTGGTTTCGCACACAAGATCGAAATGCCTGGCAGCTGGAACGCCTGGCCGAACCACGGAGCCGGCCGACGCGGGCTCGCGTGACGGCGATCCACCACTGAAGGGTCAGAGGCCGTTTCCTGGAGGGCCGTCAGCCGAAGTGCGGTGAGTGGCAAGCCACGGCAACGCGTAAAAGATGAGGTTTTTGAGGGGTCAGCCCTTGTTGTAGGCGGCGATGACTTCCTTCGGGTCGCCGTCCATCCTGATCTTGCCCTTGTGCAGCCAGATCACCCGGTTGCAGGTCTCCTCGATGACCTTGAGGTCGTGGGCGACGAGGAAGACGGTGCCCGCCGACTCCCGGATCTCGCGGATGCGCTGCTCGCTCTTCTTCCGGAACTCGCGGTCACCGGTGGCCAGGGCCTCGTCGATGAGCAGGACGTCGTGGGTCTTGGCGGAGGAGATGGCGAAGCGCAGGCGGGCGCCCATGCCGGAGGAGTAGGTGGACATCGGGAGCTGGACGAACTCATCGATGCCGGAGAAGTCGACGATCTCCTGGTATTTCTCCCTGACCTCGGCCGGCGTCATGCCCATGGCGTAGCAGCCGAGGACGATGTTGCGCTCGCCGGTCAGCTCACGCATGAGGGCCGCGTTGACGCCCAGCAGCGACGGCTGGCCGTCGGTGTAGACGGCGCCCTTGTGCGGCGGCAGCAGGCCCGCGATGGCGCGCAGCAGGGTGGACTTGCCGGAGCCGTTGCGGCCCACGACGCCGATGGCGTCGCCGTGGTAGGCCACGAACGTGACGCCCTTGACCGCGTGGACCTCTTTCATCTGCGGGCGGCCCTGGCGCTTCAGGAGGCGCGTGAGGGCGTTGACCGCGTTGCCCTTCTCGGAGTCCGAGGCCGCGCCGTAGACGCGGTAGACGATGTGGAGGTCGTCGACGATGACGGTCGGAGTGCCCGTGGGGACGTCGAGCGGCCGTTTGCCCGAGGGTTCCGGGTTGGGATGCACCCTCACGTCCTTGCCGGGGACGGCGGGCTTCTCGCCCATCACCTGTGACAGCTCCTTGGTCAGTTCAGCCACGCCCGTACCTCTCCTCGGACCGCCAGAAGTACCAGAAGCCGAAGCCGAGTGAGAACACCGCCCAGAATACGCAAGACATCCAGACCATTGGCGGCGGGTGGTGGCCGAACTCGGGGTTATGAGTCTTGATCAGGATCTCGCGCATCCACTCGATGTAGGACGCGGCCGGGTTGAGGTACATCACGTTGGCCACCCACTGGGGCAGCTCGGCGGAGTTCACCACCTTGTCCTGGATCGCGAAGAAGACACCCGAGGCGTAGAGCCACGTGCGCGTGATGAACGGCAGCAACTGGTTGAGGTCGCGCATCGTGGCTCCGAGCCGGGCCATCACCAGGCCGGCGCCGATGTTGAACATCGTCTGGAGGGCCAGCACCACCGGGATCATGAGCCAGTACCAGGTGGGCCATTCCTTGGTGGCGACCACGAGCGTGAGGAGCACGCCCATGGAGATGGCGAGCTGCTGGAGCTCCTGGATCGTGTAGGCCAGCGGCAGCGAGGCGCGGGGGAAGTGCAGGGCCCGGATCATCGACAGGTTGCCCGAGATCGACTTGGCGCCCGCGGTGACGGTCCGCTGCGTGTAGGTGAAGATGAACATCCCGGTCAGCAGGAACGCCGGGTAGTTCACGATGTCCTTGCTGCCGCCCAGGATGAGGCCGAACATCAGGAAGTAGATCGCGGCGTTGAGCAGGGGAGTCAGCACCTGCCACAACTGGCCGAGCGTCGAGCTGGAGTATTTCGAGACGTTGCGCGAGGTGGCGTACGTCAGGATGAAGTGTCGCCGCTCCCATAGCTGGCGCACGTAGACAGGGAACCTCGGCCGTGCGATGGCACGGCGAAGCCCGTATCTCTTGGCGAGCTTGGCCAGCGGCTCCTGCCCGCTTCGGCCGCCCGCCTGGGCGTCCGCGACAGCGGATTCCGGCTGGCTCATGGCAAGGACTCTATTGGATCCGGATCGGTGGGGTGCCTGCCGCGCGGGACGGCGACAGTCGGTTGGACGGAGTCTCGGGACGCCGGGTTCCAAGGCGTCGTAAAGACCAGGTCAACGGTAGCCCAGCCGGGCGGGGCGCGGTGGCAAGGGCACGGGCACCGTCGTATAAGGGGTATTTTTCATCGACTGTTCACGTCCAGGCTTTACCCGTTCCGGATGGCTTGTACTGTTTAGCCCCGATCGCGCTAGATGTCTGTGACGTTGGATAGGCGCACGTGTGACCGAACTGCAACGCGCCAGAGACTCGCTGGTGGCAAGGAGTAAGGGATAGTCGCGATCGACTGGCAGGTCGTACAGCTGGCTTGACAATGTCGGCCAAACCCGGGGGGGATACCAGGACTCCCCCGTCAGGCTGCCACCATCACTGCAGCTCAGCGCTGTATGGCCACTGTAGAGGGAGGAATTTCTTTCACATGCGTGTTACTAAGGGCGCACAGATCGTCGCCGGTACCGCGCTGCTCGCCCTCGCGGTTGCCGCGTGTGGCGGCGGTGCCACGGACAACGGGGGCACTGCCGCGGGCGGCGCAGAAACGCCGGTTCGCATGGAACTCGGTGAGCCTCAGGAGCTCTTGGTGCCGTCGAACACCACCGAGTCCGAGGGCTCCGAGACCCTTGCGGCCTTGTTCGAGCCTCTCGTCAACTATGACGACAACAAGAACGCCGTCGAGGCCGCGGCGGAGTCGATCACGAGTGACGACCAGAAGGTCTGGACGGTCAAGCTGAAGTCCGGCTACACCTGGCACAACGGTGAGCCGCTCATCGCCCAGAACTACGTGGACGCGTGGAACTACGCGGCCAACCAGGAGAACGCGCAGAGCGCCGGCTACTTCTTCAGCCGCATCGACGGATTCGCCGACCTCAACCCGGGCGAGGGCAAGCCGGTCACCGCCAAGGGCATGAAGGGCCTCGAGGCTGTCGACGACACGACGCTGAAGGTCAGCCTTGCGGCGCCGTTCTCGCAGTTCAAGGTCATGCTCGGCTACACCGCCTTCTACCCGCTGCCCAAGGCCGCCTTCGGCGCCGACGGCAAGGTAACGCAGGCGTACGGCGAGCAGCCCATCGGCCAGGGTCTGTTCAAGATGGACAAGCCCTACAAGAAGGGCACCGACCAGACCATCGACATGTCGGTCTACGACAAGTATCCGGGTAAGAAGCCGTCGGGCTGGACCAAGCTCCAGTTCAAGCTCTACACCGACTCGGACACCGCGTTCCGCGACCTGCAGGCCGACAACCTGGACATCCACGACTCGCTCGGCCCCGCCGCGATCGGGACCGCCAAGGCCACCCTCGGCGATCGCTACCAGGACCTGCCGGAGGCCAGCGTCGGCTACATCGGCGTTCCGCTCAAGTACAACCCCGAGCTGAACAAGGTCGAGGTCCGCAGGGCCATCTCGATGGCCATCGACAGGAAGACCATCGCCGAGACGGTCTTCTCCGGCACCCGCTCGCCGGCCGACGACTTCATCAACCCGGCCATCGCGGGCTACCGCCAGGGCGCCTGCAAGGCCTGCACGTACAACCCGGCCGAGGCCAAGAAGCTGTACGAGGAGGCGGGCGGCCCCAAGACGCTCGAGATCGGCTACAACGCCGACGGTCCGCACAAGGAGTGGATCGAGGCCATCGCGAACAACCTCCGCGCCAACCTGGGCATCGAGGCCACCGCGAAGCCGTTCGAGAAGTTCGCCAGCATCCTGGACGCCCTGGACGCCAAGGAGTACAAGGGCCTGTTCCGCATGGGCTGGGCCATCGACTACCCGTCGGCGGAGAACTACCTGTCGCCGATCTTCAGCACCGGCGCCATCGCGACCGGGTCGAACTACGGCGGCTACTCCAACAAGAAGTTCGACGATCTGATCGCCAAGGGTGACCAGGCCCCGACCCTCGAGGAGGGCCTGAAGTTCTACCAGCAGGCCGACGACATCCTGCTCGAGGATCTGCCGTACATCCCGGTGTACTTCTACCGGAACAACTCCGGCTACTCGACCAAGGTCAAGAACATCAAGATCAACCTGCTCAACCAGGTTGAGTGGGCCGACGTCGAGAAGGCCTGACAGTTTGTTCCCAGGGGCGGGCGCGGCGCGCCCGCCCCTGCAGGGCCAGCGAGGAGGCGGCTCTTCGGCCGGAAACCCATAAGGTCGAGGAGTGGCCTTCTTCGCATGTACGGGAGGCTTAAATGGGCCGTTACATCATCCGGCGTCTTCTCCAGTCGATACCTGTACTGCTGGGTGCCACCCTGCTGATCTTCGCCATCGTCTTCGCGCTGCCCGGTGATCCCATCGCAGCGCTGGCCGGCGAGAAACGGGCGGACCCCAACATCGTCGCGATCCTTCGCGAGCGGTATCACCTCAACGACCCGCTGCTGCTCCAATACTGGTACTACATCAGCGGGGTGCTCTTCCGGGCGGACTTCGGCGTCACCTTCGCCGACATCCCCGTATCCCAGATCATGGCGGGCAAGTTCCAGATCACGCTGAACCTGGCGATCACGGCGCTGATCATCGAGGCGGTCATCGGGGTCGGCCTCGGTCTCTGGGCGGCGCTGCGCCGCGGCAGGGCGACCGACACCATGATCCTCGCCTCGACGCTGCTGCTGATCTCGGTGCCGACCCTGGTGTCCGGGTTCATCCTGCAGTACATCCTGGGCGTCAAGGTCAAGCAATGGACGGGCCTCGACATCTTCCCGATCGCGGGCATCACCAACGGCCTGCGCAGCTATCTGCTGCCCGGTTTCGTGCTCGCCGGCGTGTCGATCGCCTATCTCACCCGTCTCACCAGGACCAGTCTGGCCGAGACGCTGCGGGCCGACTTCATCAGGACGGCCACCGCCAAGGGTCTCCCACGGCGGCGGGTCGTCGGGAGACACGCCCTGCGCAACGCGCTGATCCCGCTCGTCACCTTCCTGGGCGCCGACCTGGGCAACCTCATGGGCGGCGCGGTGATCACCGAGAGAATCTTCAACCTGCCGGGCATCGGTCTCCAGCTCTTCACGTCGGTGTATCTCCGAGAGCAGCCCATCGTTGTCGGTATCGTGACAATCTTGGTGCTGGTCTACATTCTGGCCAATCTGGCCGTCGACTTGATGTACGCAGTGCTCGACCCGAGGATCCGCTATGAGTGACATTCGGCCGGGCGGGCCCGTCATCGCCCCCGAGGAAGCCCTCGTTTCTCAGCCGCAGGAGCCGGGCAAGGCGTCCAGATCGGCCAGCCTGTGGTCGGACGCCTGGCATGATCTTCGGCGCAAGCCCATCTTCATCATCTCGTGCGTCATCATCGCCGTGCTGGTGGTGATGGCGCTCTGGCCGTCGCTGTTCAGCTCGGTCGACCCGTTCAACGCCAGGACCTGCGAGCTGTCCACAGCCAGGCAGCTGCCCAGCGCCGGCCATCCGTTCGGCCGCGACAACCTGGGCTGCGACATGTACGCCCGCACCATCTACGGCGCGGCCAACTCGCTGGTGATCGGCATCAGCACCACGATCTTCACCGCGATCATCGGTGGCCTGATGGGGCTCATCGCCGGCTTCTTCGGCGGCGCCACCGACAGCGTGGCCTCGCGCATCACCGAGATCTTCTTCGCCATTCCCAGCATCCTGGGCGCGCTGCTCATCGGCTCGACCTTCCGCGACAGCGGGCTGGGCATCTGGCTGGTCGTCTTCGCGCTGACCCTCCTGGGCTGGCCGATGACGTTCCGGATCATGCGAGCGGCGGTCATCACCGCCAAGTCACAGGACTTCGTCGTCGCCGCCAGGGCGCTCGGCGCCGGTCCCGTCCGGATCATGTTCAGGCATCTGCTCCCCAACGCGCTCGCCCCGGTGATCGTCGTCGCGACGATCAACCTCGGCGGGTTCATCGCGGCCGAGGCCGCGCTGTCCTACCTGGGCGTGGGCGTGCAGCCGCCGGAGATCTCGTGGGGTCTGATGATCGCGGATGCCCAGCCGCGCTTCCTCGAGGCGCCGCTGCCGCTGATCTTCCCGGCCGTTTTCCTGAGCGTCACCGTGCTCGCGTTCATCATGCTGGGCGACGCCGTGCGCGACGCGCTCGACCCGAAGCTCAGGTAGAAGGGGGGATCAAGTGAAGAAGACGTCGACATATGTGTTGCCCGCCGAGGGAGGGCTGGGCGACGAGCCGCTGCTGGCGGTCGACAACCTGCACGTGGAGTTCCGCACCCGTGCGGGCATCGTGCGGGCGGTCAACGGCGTGAGCTACACGGTCGGCCCCGGCGAGACGCTGGCGGTGCTGGGCGAGTCGGGTTCGGGCAAGTCCGTGACCGCGCAAGCGATCATGGGAATCCTGGACATGCCACCCGCGGTCATCCCCAAGGGGGAGATCCGCTTCAAGGGCACCAACCTTCTCCAGCTCTCGGAAGAGGCCCGTACGCAGGTGCGCGGCCAGCGGATCGCGATGATCTTCCAGGACGCGCTCTCCGCGCTCAACCCGGTGTTCACCGTGGGCTGGCAGATCAGCGAGATGTTCCGGGTGCACCGCGGCATGTCCAAGCGCGAGGGCATGATGAAGGCCGTCGAGCTGATGGACAGGGTCCGCATCCCGGCCGCCAGGCAGCGTGTCAACGACTACCCGCACCAGTTCTCCGGCGGCATGCGGCAGCGCATCATGATCGCGATGTCGATCGCGCTGGATCCCGAGGTGCTGATCGCCGACGAGCCCACCACGGCGCTCGACGTGACGGTCCAGGCGCAGATCATGGAACTGCTGGCCGAGCTGCAGCGTGAGAGCCAGATGGGCCTGATCCTGATCACGCATGACCTGGGCGTCGTCGCCGACGTGGCCGACAAGATCGCCGTCATGTACGCGGGGCGCATCGTGGAGCACGCCCCCGTGCACGACATCTACCGGGCGCCCGCCCACCCGTACACGAAGGGCCTGCTGGAGTCGATCCCCCGGGTCGACCACAAGGGCCAGGACCTGTACGCCATCAAGGGGCTGCCGCCCAACCTGCTCAACCTGCCGGCCGGCTGCGCGTTCCACCCCCGGTGCCCCTTCCGGCAGGACAACTGCGTGACCGACGTCCCCCCGCTCTACGAGATCAGCGGCACGCGAAGCAGCGCCTGCCACTACTGGAGGGAGGTCCTCGATGGCGACCGGTAACGAGCGCATCCTCGAGGTACGCGACCTGGTCAAGCACTTCCCGCTGACCCAGGGCATCCTCTTCAAGAGGCAGATCGGCGCGATCAAGGCGGTCGACGGCGTCTCGTTCGACCTCCACAGGGGCGAGACGCTGGGCATCGTGGGCGAGTCGGGCTGCGGCAAGTCCACTCTGGCCAAGGTGCTGATGGCGCTGGAGCGGCCCACCTCCGGCACGGTCAAGATCAACGGCCGGGACATCGGGCGGGCCAAGGGCGGCGAGCTCAAGCGGATGCGCCGCAACATCCAGATGGTGATGCAGGATCCGTACACGTCGCTGAACCCGCGGATGACCGTCGGCGACATCATCGGCGAGCCGTACGAGATCCACACCGAGGTGGCGCCGAAGGGCGACCGCCGCAAGAAGGTGCAGGAGCTGCTGGAGGTGGTCGGGCTCAACCCCGAGCACATCAACCGGTACCCGCACCAGTTCTCCGGCGGCCAGCGGCAGCGCATCGGCATCGCCCGGGGGCTGGCGCTCCAGCCCGAGATCATCGTCTGTGACGAGCCGGTGTCGGCGCTGGACGTGTCGATCCAGGCGCAGGTGATCAACCTGCTGGAGCGGCTGCAGAACGAGTTCAACCTGGCGTACATCTTCATCGCCCACGACCTGTCGGTCGTCCGGCACATCTCCGACCGGGTCGGGGTGATGTACCTGGGCAAGCTCGTGGAGCTCGGTAAGGACACCGAGATCTACGACAAGCCGGCCCACCCGTACACGCAGGCGTTGCTGTCGGCGGTGCCCGTGCCCGATCCGGAGGGGCGGGAGCAGCGCGAGCGGATCATCCTGCAGGGCGACCCGCCGTCCCCGGCCAACCCGCCGTCGGGGTGCCGGTTCCGCACGCGGTGCTGGAAGGCGCAGGAGATCTGTGCTGAGGAGGAGCCGTTGCTGCAGATCCGGCCGGGGACGGGGCATGAGAGCGCGTGCCACTTCGCCGAGACGCACGACGTGGTGCACATCGGCTGATCCGCCTGTTCTCTGACGCGCCAGGCCCTCCGAGGGGTTCTTCGGGGGGCCTTCGCGCATCCTTACGGGCATGCGTTCCGGCGCCCCTGCCCCGCGCCCGCCGTGCTGCTATGTGGTGGCGATGATGGCGGAGCCGTGGCCGAAGAGGCCCTGGTTGGCGGCGAGGGCGATGCGGGCGTTCGTGACCTGGCGGGCGCCCGCCCGGCCTCGTAGCTGGGTGGTCAGTTCGCAGAGTTGGGCGATGGCCTGGGCGGGGATGGCCTCGCCGAAGGAGGCGAGCCCGCCGGACGGGTTGACCGGCATCCGGCCCCCCAGCGCGCTCTCGCCCTCGCGCAGCAGCTTGTCCGCCTCGCCCGGCGGGCACAGCCCGATGTCCTCCATCCAGTCCAGCTCCAGCGCCGTCGACAGGTCGTACACCTCCGCCAGCGAGAGGTCCTCCGGCCCCACCCCGGCCTCCTCGTACGCCGCGTGCGCGATCGCCGCCCTGAAGGGCCTCTCAGGCGGTGGTACGGCGGCACACGAGTCGGTGGCGAAGCCCGGCAGCTCCAGGACCGTGTTGGGAAAGGTCGGGGTGACGGTCGAAACGGCGGCCAGGCGCACGAGGCCGGTGGCGCCGCGCCGCCGGGCGTACGCCTCCGAGGCGAGCACCACCGCCGCGCCCCCGTCGGAGGTGGCGCAGATGTCCATGAGCCGCAGCGGGTCGGCCACCATGGGCGAGGCCAGCACCTCCTCGGCCGTGACGGGCTTGCGGTAGCGGGCCATGGGGTTGAGTGCCCCGGCGCGGGCGTTCTTGACCTTCACGGCGGCGAAGTCGTCGGGGGTCGAGCCGTACAGGGCCATGCGACGGCGCGCGTACAGGCCGAAATAGCACGGGTTGGCGGCGCCGAGGAGGCGGAAGCGGAGCCAGTCCGGGTCGTCCGGGCGGTCGCCGCCGACCGGTTTGAAGAAGCCCTTCGGGGTCGAGTCCGCCCCCACGACGAGCGCGACGTCGCAGAGCCCGGCCAGGATCCGCGTGCGCGCGATGTCCAGGGCCTGGGCGCCCGACGCGCACGCCGCGTAGCAGGAGGCGATCCTGGCCCCCGTCCATCCGAGCGCCTGGGCGTAGGAGGCGCCGGAGACGAATCCCGGGTAGCCGTTCCTGATCGTGTCCGCCCCGACGAGGTACTGGACGTCCGTCCACGCGATCCCGGCGTCGCGCAGCGCCGCGCGGGCCGCCGCGACGCCGTAGTCGAGGAAGGGACGGCCCCACTTGCCCCACGGATGCATGCCCGTGCCCAGCACCACCACGCTCATGAGGCCCGCCTCCACATCCACACCAGCGGCCCGTCGGCCAGCGGCCCGCTGGTGAGCTCCACTTCCATGCCGACCGCGAGCTGGTCCACCGTGAGGCCCGCGACCTGGCCGAGCACCACGATGCCCGCTCCGTGAGCTCCGTCGAGCTCGACCGCGGCCAGCGTCACCGGCTCGTACGGCTCCGGTGCCACGAACGGCGCCGGCGGCGGGTAGCAGGCGTTCGTGTACGACCAGACGCGCCCCCGCCGGGGCAGCCTGGTCACCTCCATCTCCTCGCCCTCGCAGCGCGGATTGGGGCAGAACCCGCGCCGGGGTGGGAAGCAGACGGTGCCGCAGGCCGCGCACCTGGTGCCCAGCAGGAAGACCCCGTCGGCGTCGATGGCGAACCAGCCCTCGATCGCATATGTCATAGCCTGGAGTATCACACAAGCGCTTGCTAGGTTGAATCCCTCCCGCGCCTGCGATGCGTCGCGACCACCCAGGCCGACATCGTGGCCACCAGCGCCAGCATGCCCGCCACCACGGCCGTCCTGGAGGCGGGCGTCGTGCTCGGCGACCCCGCGCCGAAGTACGGGCCCGGACTGGCGGGCACGCCCAGCCGGTCGGCCGCGCGCAGGGCCAGCAGCGCGTCGGCCACCCCGTGCCCGTAGGCGGGGCTGAAGCCGGCCGCCGGCCGCAGTCTGGTGCCGAGCTGGATGGCCGCGCGCACGTGGTGCGGCGACAGGTCCGGATGCGCCGACCTGACCAGGGCCGCGATGCCCGCTACCATGGCCGCCGCCGAGCTGGTGCCGTCGCCGACCACGTAGGAGTCCTCGCCGTCGGCCGTGACGATCTCCGCGCCCGGCGCGACCACGGACAGGTAGTCCTGCCTGTTGGAGAAGCCCGCCACCCTGAGCCGCCGGTCGACGGCCCCCACGGCGATCACCCCGGGGTAGGCGGCGGGGAAGTTCTTCCGATTGGCCGCGTCGCCGTCGTTGCCCGACGAGGCCACGAGCACGGCGCCCTTGCCGATCGCGTACCGGACGGCCGCCTCCTCCTCCGCCGAGCCCTCCCACGCGCCGCTGCCGCCGCCGAGCGACATGCTGATGACCTCGGCGCCGTGGTCGGCCGCGTACCGGATGCCCTTGGCCAGCGCGTCGCCGCCGGAGCGCTGCTTATCGCGCAGCGGGTCGCCGTTCTCCAGCGTGACCCTGATGGACAGCACCTTGGCCGCGGGCGCCACCCCGATGACGCCGTCGCCGCGCCCGTCGCCGTGCCCGCGCCCGGCGATCAGGCTGGCCATGGCGGTCCCGTGCCGCCCCCACAGCCCCGCGCTCCCGGCGGCGCCGGTCAGGTCGGGGCCCTGGATCACGGCGCCCTCCAGGTCGGGATGGCGGCCGTTCACGCCGGTGTCGAGCACGGCGACCACCACGCCCGCGCCCTTGCTCGCCCGCCACGCCTCGGGCAGCCGCAGCACGCCGAGCTGCCACTGCCGGGCCCGCGCGACCTCGCCGACGTCGTCGGAGGCGCTCGGCGCGGCGATGCCGGCCACGAGCACGGCGAGCAGGATCGGGACGAGGAGTCTGCTCATCAGGTCAGTGCCCCGAGGGGCATCATGGTCAGTGCCCCGAGGGGCATCATGAAGGGCGGCACAACGGACAAGTGGCACACGTCAACCTCGAAGGGGAGGAGAGGACGTCCGATCTGCTCCCGCATTCTGACACGCAGCCGTCGAGGTAATCCGACGCTTCAGTAAACAGACCGATACGCGGAGTAATTCCGATCTGAGGCTTTCGCACTACGGAGTCGGCGAAAGTCGGACATGTGCTCCAGGCGGGAGCCCCAGCCGCTGCGCCGCGTCGCCGGAATTGACCGCGATCGCGATCAGCCCCGCCGAGTCCGCGAACGCCACCAGCTCGCCCGGCGGCACCGCCGCGTACGTCTCCCGATACGGCAGCGACAGCTGCCGCCGCCCCAGCCACACACCCAGCGTGTCGCCCACCTGGACCCCGAGCGCGTGCAGGTCACCGGCCGCGATCGACAGCTGGGTGTTGCCGTAGCGGTCGACCGAGACGACCTCGCCCTCCACGCAGCCCTCCCGCAGCTGCGAAGTGGGCTCGGGCAGCACGACCAGCCGGTCCACCGGCACCTCGGGACCCAGGTCCGTGATCTCCAGCCCGCCGGACAGCCGCCCCGCGACCGGCGAGAACACGTCCCGCCCGTGGAAGGTCGGCGAGACGGGCCGCAGGAAGTGCTCCGCGTTGCTGATCTCGTACGCGGCCCGCGCGCCACCACTGGCGCGCACCGCCCACGACAGCAGCCCGTTGTCCGGGCCGATGAACACCCGGCCGCCCGCGTCGACCGCCACCGCGCGCCTGGCGCCGCCCGCACCGGGATCGACCGCGCCGATGTGGATGCCCGGCGGAAGGTACGGGATGGTCTGGGCGAGAACGGCCGCGCCGCGCCGTACGTCCCCGGAGGGGATCAGGTGACACACGTCGATCACCCGGGCCTGCGGAGCGATCCCGGCAATCACTCCATGACAGGCCGCCACATAGCCATCTTCAAGCCCATAGTCGGTGAGGAGTGTGATTACTGAGGTCACATTTGGTGACTGTACGTCTCCCAATCCGCCGTGAACAGCCGCACTCGGCACATTACGATTGGCACGGGCCGCGTGCGTGTGACGTGATCGTCGCACGCCCCCTTTCGAGGAGGACACCATGGGAGCACCGCTCAGCGGTGACAATGCTGCCCAGGAACCGTCCCGCCAACCCCTCTCAGAACGCGATCTCGAACTCCTCGCCTTCGAGCGCCAATGGTGGCGCCACGCGGGCGCGAAGGAGCAGGCCATCAAGGAGACCTTCGGGTTCTCCGCCACCCGCTACTACCAGTTGCTCGGCGAGTTGATCGACCGGCCGGAGGCGCTCGAGCAGGACCCCATGCTGGTCAAGCGGCTCCGCAGGCTGCGCTCCACCCGTCAGCGCGACCGCGCGGCAAGAAGGCTTGGCATGCGCCCCTGACCGGCTGGGTACGGCAGCCGCGTGAGGAACATCCCTGGAATGGAAGCGATCTTGAAGGATCCGGCGGGCGCCGTGATCGGTCTCGACTTCGACGGGACTCTGTCGCCGATCGTGCCCGACCCCGCCACGGCCGTGATCCACCCGAAGGCGCCCGCGGTCCTCGCCGAGCTGGGGGCGCACGTCCTCGCGGTGGCCATCGTGACCGGCCGGCCCCCGGCCACCGCGCTGGAGCTGGGGCCGGGGCTGGCCGACGTGCCTGGGCTCGTCGTGCTCGGGCACTACGGCTTCGAGCGCTGGGAGGACGGCCGGATCTCCGCGCCGCCGCCCCCGCCCGGCGTGCCGCGCGCCGAGGCGGAGCTGCAACTGCTGCTCGGCTCGCTCGGGCTGCAGGGCGTCACGATCGAGGACAAGGGCCGCGCCGTGGCGGTGCACACCCGGCGCAGCGCCGATCCCGAGGGTGCGCTCGCCACTCTGCGCGAGCCGCTGGCGCGGCTGGCCGGCAAGCACGGGCTGGTGGTCGAGCCCGGCCGCATGGTGCTGGAGCTGCGGCCGCCGGGCATGGACAAGGGGCACGCGCTCAGCCTGTTCCTGGCCGAGCGGGCCGCCAGGTCGGTCATGTTCGTAGGCGACGACCTGGGCGATCTGGCCGCGTTCGACGCCGTACGCGCCTCGGGGCTGCCCGGCGTGACCGTGTGCAGCGGGTCCGCGGAGGTCACCGCGCTGGCCGAGCGGGCCGACATCGTGGTGGACGGCCCGGACGGGGTCGTGGCGTTGCTTGAGGAGTTCACGTCGGCCTTCAGCCGTTCCTGACCCGGCGCGCCTCGGACCGGCTCGCCGCCGTTCGTGACGTGACGCACGCCTGGATCGGCTCCCGGCCGTTCGTGACGTGACGCACCCTGGATCGGCTCCTGGCTGTTCATGACCGATGTTTCAGTCGTTCATGAGTGATCTGCAAGTGGCGGTCCCTAGGGTCAGGCGCATGTCCAAGCGTTGCCTTGCCGTCGCCTTCGTCGCTGCGGCCACCGTCCTGACAGCCGCCCTTCCCGCGAACGCCGCGCCCGCCCAGCCGCTGAAGCTGCGCAACGGCCTGACCCTCTACATCCCCATCCAGTGGGAGGTGCACCGCTTCGGCGCCGACGTGGTCCAGGTCGTCACCGGCAAGTGCGGCAAGCCCAAGGGCTGGGGCACGCCCGAGTGCGACGCCTTCTACGTCCTCGGCCCCTCGTACATCAGGCGCGGTGCCGAGGGGTTCGGCCCCTACACGGGCAAGAGGCCCTACTACCCGGCGAGCGACGTGCAGCCCTGCCCGGTCAACAAGAAGTGGGGCGAGATCATCGGCCCGAAGGTCACGCGCGGCCTGCGCCAGGTCGGCGCGGGACACAAGGCCGCCTACAACGCCTGGAAGTCCGAATGCGTCAGCTTCTCCGGCAGCACCACCAAGGTGCGGGCCCGCTTCACGCAGCGCGAGTGGCACCTGCCGCAGAGCAAGATCCTCGTCGTCGACCAGTGGAACACGCCGGGGCTGTCCGACGCGCTCAAGTACGCCGACTGGAAGTAGAGGCTCACGCCAGTGCGTCGAGCTGGGCCGCGAGCCACTTCTGCGGGGGCAGGGCGGTGGCCGCGGCGCACAGCTTGTCGCGGCGCGCCCTGCGCTCGTCCTCCGGCATGACCAGCGCCTCGTGCAGGGCCGCGGCGGTGCCGCTGATGTCGTAGGGGTTGACCACGATCGCGTGCGGGCCCAGCTCTGCCGCCGCGCCCGCCTCGCGCGAGAGCACCAGCGCGCAGCGCGGCGACAGCACCGGGCCCTCCTTGGCGACCAGGTTCATCCCGTCGCGGATGGGGTTGACCAGCAGCACGTCGGCCATCCGGTACGCGGCCAGCGAGCGCGGGTAGTCGTCGTTGACATTGAGGATCAGCGGGTCCCAGTCCTCGGTGGCGAACTCGTTCTCGATCTCCTGGGCCATGCGCTGCACCGAGGCGGTGTATTCACGGTATTCGGGCAGGTCGTGCCGGCTCGGATAGGCGAAGGCCAGGTGCACCACACGCCCGTGCCACTCGGGGTGCGCGGACAGGAACTCGCCGTAGGCCACCAGGCCGCGCACGATGTTCTTCGACAGCTCGGTGCGGTCGATGCGGACGATCAGTTTGCGGTCGCCGACCTGCTCCCTGATCGCGGCCATGTGGGACTCGACGTCCGGCTCGCAGGCCCGCTCCCACAGCGCCGCGCCGTCCACTCCGAGGCTGTGCACGCCGATCCGGGTCGTCCTGCCCTCATGGGTGACGCTGTGGGCCACGCGGTCGACCTCGGCGCCGAGCAGCGCCTCGCAGCAGTCCATGAACGCCCCCGCCCACCGTCCGGTCAGGAACCCGGCGTGATCGGCCCCCAGGATGCCCTCCAGGACCTCTCCGGCCACCTCGTCGGGCAGCAGGGAGAAGTATTCGGGCGGCGCCCACGGGGTGTGGCTGAAGTGCGCGATGCGCAGGTCGGGCCGCTCGGCCCGGAGCATCGCCGGGGTCAGTGTCAGGTGGTAGTCCTGCACCATCACCCGGGCGCCGTGCCCGGCCTCCTCGGCCAGCGCCAGCGCGAACGCGCCGTTGTAGTCGCGGTAGGACTCCCACTCACGCGCGAACCTCGTGCCGAAGTTGGGCGCGTTGGGGATGTCGTAGAGCAGGTGGTTGACGAACCACAGGGTGGAGTTGGCCACGGCGTTGTAGGCGCGGTGGAAGGTGGCCGGCGGGATGTCCAGCATCCGCAGCGGCCCGGTATCGTAACCGGCGTGGTCGATCCGGCCGCCGGGAGACAGGCGCACGGCGCTGCGGTCGTCGTCGGACAGCGCCGCACAAACCCACAGGACGCCGTCCTTCTTCGCCACCCCGGACAGCCCGGACACCAGGCCGCCGCCGCCTCGCCTCATGGTCAGCTCGCCGTCGTCGGAGACGGTGAAGGAGACCGGCCCTCTGTTCGAGGCCACCAGGACGCTGTTCATGAAGGCTCCCTTCGATCATAGGATCCCAGCTATGGCGCTTGATGAGCTAACCGAGGAACTCGCCCGATCCGCCGCAGCTGGAGATCATCGCGCGCTTGGCGAGCTGTTGGCCAGGATCGAGCCCGATGTGATGCGGCACTGCGCCCGGATCCTGCCCTATCACCAGGATGCGGAGGAGGCCTCCCAGGACACCTTGCTGGCCGTGGCCCGCAACATCGGGCGGTTCGAGGGGCGGGCGAGGTTCAGCACCTGGCTGCACATCGTGACCGCCAACTGCGCGCGGACGACGTACCGGTCGCTCAAGCGCCGGGCGGCCGAGCAGACCTCGGACGAGCTGCCGGTGCAGAAGCCCGACGCGCGGCGGGTGAGCGTGATCGCCGGCTCCCGGCTCGACCTGCTCGACGCGATGGAGGCGCTGGAGGCCGACAAGCCCGACCTGGCGCAGGCGCTGGTGCTGCGCGACATCGTCCAGCTCGACTACAACGAGGTGGCCGAGCAGCTCGGCATCCCGCTCGGCACCGCCAAGTCGCGCATTCACCAGGCCCGCAAATATGTGCAGGGCGTGCTGGGCGAGGACTATCGCTGAGACTTCACGTCTCACTTGCTGAGACGGATGGCCTTTTCGGCTACTGGGGCGGGTAGAGTCCCTTTCAACAACTGAATATTGCTCATCCAGAGGGGTGGAGGGACCGGCCCTGCGAAGCCCCGGCAACCCTCCCGGCTTGTGACTCGCGACGTGGCGAGGCCGACCGGGACAGGTGCCAATTCCGGTTCGCGGTCAAGGTGGCCGCGGGCGAAGATGAGGGAAGGCCTCGCTTCATGTCGCTCGACTTTGGTCCTGCTGTCGCTCTCACCTGCCGCGAGTGCGGCGCCCGCTACCCGCTCGGTCCGAGCTTCGCCTGTCTGGAGTGTTTCGGGCCGCTCGAAGCGGCCTACGACTTCGGCAACGTGACCCGCGCGGACATCGAGTCGGGACCGGCGAACATCTGGCGCTACCGCTCGTTGCTGCCCGTGCCGGCCGACGTGGCCGGCAAGCCCAACATGAACCCGGGCTGGACCAAGCTGGTCAAGGCGGGCAACCTCGGGCAGACGCTCGGCATCAAGTCCCTGTACGTCAAGGATGACTCCGGCAATCCCACCCACTCCTTCAAGGACCGGGTGGTCGCCATGGCCGTCGAGGCCGCGCGCAACTTCGGTTTCCACACGCTTTCCTGCTCCTCCACGGGCAACCTCGCGGGCGCGGTCACGGCCGCCGCCGCGCGGGCGGGGCTCGACGCCTGCGTGTTCATCCCGGCCAACCTGGAAGCGGCCAAGATCGCCATGGCCCGCGTGTTCGGGGGCAAGCTGATCGGGATCGAGGGCACCTATGACGACGTCAACAGGTTCTGCTCCGAACTGATCGGCGATCCGCTGGGTGACAAGTGGGGCTTCACCAACATCAACCTGCGGCCCTACTACGCCGAGGGCTCCAAGACGCTCGCGTACGAGATCGCCGAGCAGCTCGGGTGGCGCCTGCCCGAGCAGATCATCATCCCCATCGCCTCCGGCTCACAGCTCACGAAGATCGACAAGGGCTTCAAAGAGCTGGTGGCACTGGGCCTGGTCGAGGACACGCCTTACAAGATCTTCGGAGCGCAGGCGGCCGGGTGCTCGCCGGTGTCGACGGCTTACAAGGCCGGGCACGAGGTCGTCCAGCCGGTCAAGCCGGACACCATCGCCAAGTCACTGGCCATCGGCAACCCCGCGGACGGCCCGTACGTGCTGGACATCGCCCGGCGCACCGGAGGGGCCGTCGAGGACGTCACGGACCCCGAGATCGTGGCCGCGATCAAGCTGCTGGCCTCGACCGAGGGCATCTTCGCCGAGACCGCGGGCGGGGTGACCGTGGGCGTGCTCAAGAAGCTCGTCGAGACGGGTCAGCTCGACCCCGAGGCCGAGACCGTGGTGCTGAACACCGGCGACGGGCTCAAGACGCTCGACGTGATCACCGGCGAGTCCGCCCAGCCCACCGCCGTGATCCGGCCCTCTCTCGACGCGTTCCGCGCGGCTGTCTGACAACCAGGAAAGGCAAGATAACCATGAGCGTCTCTGTGCGGATTCCCACCATTCTGCGCACGTACACCGGGGGCAGCGCGGAAGTCAGTGGCGAGGGCGCGACTCTTCGTGACGTGCTGGCCAAGCTCGACTCCGACTACCCGGGGATCGGCGCGAGAATTCTCGATGAATCGGGCAAGATTCGGCGTTTCGTCAACGTTTATGTTGGGGAAGAGGACGTCCGATTTGCCGAAGGGCTCGACACTCCCGCCCCTGAGGGCACTCAGATCTCTATCATCCCGGCGGTCGCGGGCGGCTGAGTGCGGTAGATCACATCCTTGAAGGCGCCCCATGTGGGCGCCTTCTCCTTTTCCCTACCTATTCAACGTTGAACGACCCTCGATGCGAAGAAATGCGTCGTTTGTGGATTGACTCTGTTGCCAAACCCCGTGCCACAGGTATGGTCGAGGGCGATCGTCTGGCTGATTTTCCCTTAAGTCATGCGATTACGGGTCTCGCGGAGGAATGGGCGAGATCTGTGAGCCCAGTAAGAGGAGTCGGAAGTGGCGCAGGGCACCGTCAAGTGGTTCAACGCGGACAAGGGCTACGGCTTCATCGCGGTAGACGGTGGTAAGGATGTATTCGTCCATTACTCAGCGATCATGATGGACGGGTATCGATCTCTCGAACAGGGGCAGCGCGTCGAGTTCGAGATCACGCAGGGCCAGAAGGGACCGCAGGCAGAGTCTGTCCGCGCGGTCTGATTCACATCACTGGTATGCACCGGCCGCATCGCACGGCAGCGCAGTCCGTGCGAGCCGGCCACCTTCTTTCGCCGACTCGGTACGGCGGGCCGCGTCCAGCGGCCCACCGCAGGTTGCAGCTCCCTGTACCTGCGGCGGGACATGTCTGCACGCACGGGGCGGCTCGCCGTACAGACGACTTAACCGGACTGACCTGGGCGGGAACCCCTAGGGCGGAGTGCTCCGCTTGCACTCGGCAGGGTAGAGTGCTAAACAGTTCGTTGGCACTCTGTGTGGCAGAGTGCCAACAACTCGGATCGAGACGATGGGGTCTGCCGAACGGAGATGCAGGCTCGTGCCGTCGCGGGCGTCGGCTCGGTCCAGGACACGCCACCCTGTATCTGGGAGGTCTAGCCTTATGGCAGCCAAGATGATCGCGTTTGACGAGGACGCCCGGCGCGGTCTCGAGCGCGGTATGAACCAGCTCGCTGACGCCGTCAAGGTGACCCTGGGCCCCAAGGGCCGCAACGTCGTGCTGGAGAAGAAGTGGGGCGCTCCCACGATCACCA
>NZ_VCJS01000370.1 GCF_005893125.1 Nonomuraea basaltis
ATCGCCTTGTCCAGCTGTGGATCGCGCCCCGCCGCCCGATCCTGCGGCGTGATCACCACCTCGATGTCCGGATCCACCCCGTGGTTCTCCACCCCCCACCCCGGCCCTTCGAGCCAGAACGAGTACCGGGGCTGGGTGACCCGGGTCCCGTCGACCAGGGTGTACCGAGAGTCGATCCCGATCACCCCGCCCCACGTCCGCGTCCCCACCAGGGGCCCGATGCCGCGGTTCTTGATCCCCGCGCTCACGATGTCCCCGTCCGAGGCCGCGAACTCGTCCGTGATCGTCACGATCGGCCCTCGCGGCGAGTCCTCCGGATACCGCATCGGCTCGTACCCGCGGGCCCGCGCCCACCCGGTGACCTTGCGGGACAGCTTCTCCAGCACCAGCTCCGACAGGTGCCCGCCGCTGTTCTCCCGCATGTCCACCACCAGCCCGTCACGGGCCATCTCGGTACGCAGGTCGCGGTGGAGCTGCGCCCACCCCGACGCCACCATGTCCGGCACGTGCAGGTACCCGAGCCGGCCCCCCGACGCCTGCCGGACGAGGGCCCGGCGGCTCTCCACCCAGTCGTGGTAGCGCAGCTGGGTCTCGTCCGCGATCGGGCTGACCACGACGCGCCGCGGGTCGCCGCCCGACTCGGGCCGCACGGTCAGCTCGATGGGCTGGTTGGCCGTCCCGGCCAGGAGAGGGAGCGGCCCGCGTACCGGATCCACCGGACGCCCGCCGACCGCGATGATCGCGTCGCCCGCCCGGACGGCGACGCCGGGGGCGAGGAGGGGCGAGCGGGCGGCGTGGTCGGAGGTCTCGCCGGGCAGGATGCGCTCGACCCGCCACACCCCGTCGGCGTCCCTGGTCAGGTCGGCGCCGAGCAGCCCCTGGCGGCGGCGCGGGTCGGGGCCGCCGTTGGGGGCGGCGGCGTACGCGTGGGAGGTGCCCAGCTCGCCCTGCGCCTCCCAGAGCAGGTCGATCAGCTCGGAGTGGGCGCCGATGCGCTCGACCAGCGGCGCGTACCGGTCGAGCACGCCCTGCCAGTCGACGCCGTTCATGTCCTCGCGCCAGAAGTGGTCGCGCATGAGCCGCCCGGCCTCCTGGAACCCCTGCCGCCACTCGGAGACCGGGTCGACCTGGACGGTGACCCGGTCGAGATCGATGGTGACGACCTCATCCCCCTCCGTGGCGGCGCGGGTCTGCAGGCCGTTCTTGCCATTGGTGACGAGCCTGGTGCCATCGCCGCTGACCTCGAACGAACGCACCTCCTTGCCCAGCTCGCTCTTGGCGCGCTTCTTGAGGTCGTAGCGCTCCAGCACGGTCTCCTGCGTCGGCTCGGTGCCGTCGCCGAGCCGCCCGGTGAGCGGGTAGCGCAGCCAGAGCAGGGCGTCCCTGGCGGTACGCAGGTTGCCGTACCGCCCGGAGGGCACCGGCACAGGCACCACGCGGGAGGCGAGCCCTTCGGGGTCCACCTCGGTACGCGGCGGCGTGTCGTCCTTCTTGTCGTCCTTGGCGGGCTTGTCGTCCTCGCCGTTGAAGCCCCGCCCCTGCAGCGAGGGGTCGAACGGCGACGGGGTCCCGGCCTGCAGGGGCACGATGTACGGCTTGCACCCGTAGGGGAACGACAGGTCGAAGACGTGCGCGTCGTACACGGGGTCGAACGTCCGCACCGACAGGAACGCCAGATGCTTGCCGTCCTTGGTGAACACCGGGTCGTAGTCGGCGAACCGCACCGGCGTCACGTCGATCACCGAGGTGCCGTCGATCCGGCCCATCCTGATCTGCGACAGCGGTTCGTGGTGCGGGTGCTCCCAAGCCAGCCACCCGGAGTCGGGCGAGAACGTCAGCCCGCTGATGTCCCCCTGCGTGGTGCGGTCCAGCTCGCGCAGGTCCCCGGACTCGAGGTCGACGACCAGCAGCCGCCCGTCGTGCGTGGCGACGGCCGCGTGCTTGCCGCCGGGCGCGGCCTCCAGCTCCAGCACCCGTCCGAGCTGCCCGGCGGCCAGCGTGCGTACCTCGCCGCCGGGCGTGCCGATCTCCAGCCCGTCCTCACCGCCGGCGTCCGACACCCACACGGCCCGCCCGTCGGCGTCGAGAACCCGCGGCAGCCGTACGCGGACGCCGGGCCGCACGCGCAGCGCGCCGGCCGGCCCGTCGCGGTGGGGCACCCAGTGCGCGGTCCCGCGGATCTCGACCGCGCTGGCCCGCCCGGTGGCGTCCGGCGAGTACGCGCTCACCCGCATGGGCGCCGGCCGCTTGGCCCGACCGGGCCGCGGCCCGCCGAGGCGCACGTCGAGCCGGTACGGCTCCGCGTCCAGGCTCTCCAGCAGCCACAGGTCCCCTGCGTGGCTGTAGATCACCCGCTCGCCGTCGCTCGTGGCGTGCCGGGCGTAGAACTCCTCGTGTGAGCTGTGCTTGCGCAGGTCGGAGCCGTCGGGCAGGGCGGAGTAGACGTTCCCGGCGCCGTCGATGTCGGCCAGGAAGACGAGCCTGTCCCCCACCCAGCCGGCCGACCAGTACTGCGCCGTGCTGTCGGCGAAGAGCCTGCTGAACTCCCCGGCGCCGTCGGCGTCCACCCAGATCTTGCCGGCCATCCCGCCCCGGTACCGCTTCCACTGCGACGGCTCGCGCCACAGCGCCGACACGGTGGCGACCCGCGCGCCGCTGACGGCGACGTCGCTCACCCACCCGTACGGCAGCCGCGTGGCCGGGCCGCCGTCGAGCGGCACGGCGTAGGCCCAGTTCCTGATGCGATAGCTCTGCCCCGCCGAGGTGATCGCCAGCACGTTCCCGTCGTCGGTCCAGCCGCGGACCCCGGTCGTGGCGCTGCCCCAGTGGGTCAGCCGCTCGCCCTCGGGACCGTCGATCTCCGCGACGAACACCTCGGGGGCGCCCTCCCTGCCGCTGGTCCACGCGATGCGGGCACCGTCGGGGGAGAATCTCGGATCCGACACCGGTACGCGGTCGGCGGTGAAGCGCCAGGCCCTTCCTCCCGCCAGGGGAGCCAGCCAGACATCGTCGTCAGCGACGAAGGTGACCACGTCACCGTGCAGATGCGGATATCTCAGGTATTCGCCATTTGTCACAGCTGAACACTAATGCGCACCCCCAAGCCCAGCCCAAGAATTCTCCCGCCAGAGGAATCGCCCCGTCCAGGGAACGCCCAAGCCCGGGGTCCCCGGAGGGCATCGGCGTCTCCAAGGACGTCTGGCTCCTGGGCATCGGCCTGGGGCTGGTGCTCGAGGAGCTCGGCCAGCGATGATCTCCGGACCAACGAACTAATCTGGACAAACTGGGGTAGCCCGGACGCATGGTGCAAATCGGCTACGCCTTGATGTCCGAACAGACACCGCCCCGCGAACTCGTCGACCATGCGGCGACGGCCGAGCGGATCGGCTTCGACTACGCGGTCATCTCCGACCACTACTTCCCGTGGATCGAGGAGATGGGGCACTCGCCCTACTGCTGGTCGGTGCTCGGCGCCGCGGCCCAGGTCACCGAGCGGCTGCCGCTCATGACGTACGTGACCTGCCCCATCATGCGCTACCACCCGGCCGTGGTGGCGCAGAAGGCCGCCACCATGGGCGTGCTGAGCCGCGGCAGGTTCACGCTCGGCCTCGGCTCGGGCGAGAACCTGAACGAGCACGTCATCGGCCAGGGATGGCCGTCCATCGACACCAGGCACCGGATGTTCGCCGAGGCCGTCCAGATCATCAGGGAGCTGTTCAGCGGCGACTACGTCACCCGTCAGGGCGAGTTCTACGACGTGGACTCGGCCAAGCTCTACGATCTGCCGGAGGAGCCCGTGCCGATCGGCATCGCCGCCGCGGGCGGCAGGTCGGCGGAGATCGCCGCCGAGCACGGTGACCTGCTCGTCGTCAACGACCCGATGCCGGACGTGGTCAAGCAGTTCAACGCCGCGGGCGGCCAGGGCAGGCCCGTCTACGGCCAGCTCCCCATCGCGTACGACACCGACCCCGACGCCGCCGAGCAGCGGGCGCACGAGCTGTGGCGCTGGGCGGCCGCCGGCGGCTGGAAGGTCATGGCCGAGCTGCCCGGGCCGGTGAACTTCGCCGCGGCGGCCGGCACGGTACGCCCGGAGGACGTAGCCAGGAGCGTGCCGTGCGGCGACGACGTGGACGCCGTCGTGCAGGGCGTCAGGAAGTTCGCCGACAGCGGCTACACGCACGTGGCGCTGGTCCAGATCGGGCACGACCAGCAGCAACCCTTCTTCGACTGGGCGGAGAAGGAGCTGCTGCCGGCGTTGCGCAACCTCTAGGGAACGATGTTGACCAGCTTGGGCGCCCGGACGATCACCTTGCGCGGCATACCCGTCAGGTAGGCGGCGACCTTCTCCGAGGCCAGGGCCAGGGCCCGCAGCTCCTCCTCGGAGATGCCGGGCGAGACCTCCAGGCGATCACGCACCTTGCCCGCGACCTGCACCACGCAGGTGACCGACTCCTGCACCAGCAGCGCGGGGTCGGCGACCGGCCACCCGCCGAAGGCGACCGGGCCGGTGCGGCCCAGCCGCTCCCAGCCTTCCTCGGCGGTGTACGGGGCCACCAGCGACAGCATGATCGCCAGCGCCTCCGCGGCCTCCCGGACTGCCGGGTCGGCGGGGCCGCAGCCCGAGTCGATGGCCTTGCGCGCGGCCGAGGTCAGCTCCATCATGCGGGCCACCGCCACGTTGAAGCGGTAGGACTCGACCAGCTTGGTGGCCTCGTCGATGGTGTGGTGGGTGACCTTGCGCAGCTCCACGTCGCCGTCCTCGAACGGGACGCCGGGCTCGCTGGTCACCTCCGACATCACGCGCAGCGCGCGGGCCAGGAACTTCTGCGAGGCGCCCGGCGAGAGATCCGCCCAGTCGATGTCGTCCTCGGGCGGCCCGGCGAACACCATGGTCAGGCGTACGGCGTCGACGCCGAAGTCGTCGATCTGCTGGCCCAGGTCCACACCGTTGCCCAGGGACTTCGACATGGCCTTGCCACCGTTGATCACCTGGCCCTGGTTCAGCATGCGCAGGAACGGCTCGTTGAAGTCCACCATGCCCATGTCGTGCAGGACCTTGGTGAAGAAGCGCGAATACAGCAGGTGCAGCACCGCGTGCTCGATGCCGCCGACGTACTGGTCGATCGGGCCCCACTTGCGCACCTGCTCGACGTCGAACGGGCCCTCGGTGTAGCCGGGTGAGCAGTAACGCAGGTAATACCACGACGAGTCGACGAAGGTGTCCATCGTGTCGGTGTCGCGCTGGGCGCGGCCGCCGCACTTGGGGCACTCGACGTTGACCCACTCGGTGGCGCTGGCCAGCGGCGAGACGCCCTTGGGCGCCAGAGCCTCGCCGCGCAGGTCGGGCAGCGTGACGGGCAGCTGCTCGTCGGGGACGGGCACCTCGCCGCAGTCGGGGCAGTGGATGATCGGGATCGGCGTGCCCCAGTAGCGCTGCCTGGACAGCAGCCAGTCGCGCAGCCGGAAGTTGATCGCGCCCGTGCCCTTGCCCTGAGTCTCCAGGATCTCGATGATCTTGGAGATGGCCTCGGTCTTGCTCAGGCCGTCCAGCGGGCCGGAGTTGACCAGCGTGCCCTCGCCGGGCGTGGCCTCGCCGGTCTCGCCCGGGTCGGCCAGGCCGGTGTGCAAGACGACCTTCACCGGCAGCTCGAACTTCATGGCGAAGTCCAGGTCGCGCTGGTCGTGCGCGGGCACGGCCATGATGGCGCCGTGGCCGTAGTCGGACAGGACGTAGTCGGCCGACCAGACCGGGATGCGCTCCCCGTTGACCGGGTTGATCGCGTAGCGGCCCAGGAAGACGCCGGTCTTCTCCTTGTCGGTGGCCAGCCGCTCGATGTCGCTCAGCTTGGCGATCTCGGCGCGGTAGGCCTCGAACGCGGGCCGCTGCTCGTCGGTGACGATCTCGTCGGCCAGCGCGGCGTCCGCGGCGACCACGAAGAACGTGGCTCCGTAGAGCGTGTCGGGCCGCGTGGTGTAGACGTGGACCGGCTCCTCGCGGCCCTCGACCTGGAACAGCACGTCGGCGCCCTCGGAGCGGCCGATCCAGTTGCGCTGCATGGTCAGCAGCCGCTCTGGCCAGCCGTCCAGCTGCTGCATGTCGTCCAGCAGACGCTGCGCGTAGTCAGTGATCTTGAAGTACCACTGCGTCAGCTCGCGGCGGATGACGTCGGCGCCGCAGCGCTCGCACTTGCCGGCCACGACCTGCTCGTTGGCCAGCACGGTCTGGTCGTTGGGGCACCAGTTGACCAGGCCGCCCTTGCGATAGGCCAGGCCGCGCTCGAAGAAGCGGATGAACAGCCACTGGTTCCAGTGGTAGTAGCCGGGGTCGCTGGTGTGCAGGCGACGCGACCAGTCGAAGGAGATGCCGTAGCGCTTGAACGAATGGGCCTGCGTCTCGATGTTGGCGTAGGTCCACTCGGCCGGGTGCGCGTTGCGCTTGATCGCGGCGTTCTCGGCGGGCAGGCCGAAGGAGTCCCAGCCGATCGGGTGCAGGACGTTGTAGCCCTTCTGCATCCAGTAGCGCGCGACGACGTCGCCGATGGCGAACACCTCGCCGTGGCCCATGTGCAGGTCGCCTGACGGGTAGGGGAACATGTCGAGCATGTAGCGCCGCTCGCGGGGGTCGTCGGCGTCTTCGCTGGCTCGGTAGGGTTCCTGCTCCTCCCATCGCTGCAGCCACTTGGCCTGCAGCGCCTGCGGGTCGTACTCACTCACGGCTACTGTCCTTCTGGCTTGATTCGGACCCATAAGAAAACCCCTCGTGCACACAACGAGGGGCCAGCCGCGACGGCGATATCTCAGGGCCGTCGCGGCCCGCTAAGAAGCAGGGTCGCGGAACGCATGTGTCAAGCCTAGCGCACCCGGTCAGTCGAATGCAGGTTTAGTCGAATGCGGGCACCTGATCGAGGTCCGTGTGCACAATGGGCCCTTCAGGTCCAGCGAGACCTGATGGTGATGTATCCGTTGTGACCTCATTCGTCCCTCAAGAATACCCTTGTCGCCATGGTGTACCGAGCTGAGCCTGATCGACCGGAGGACGGCCTGCCCTTGCAGGATCCGCCCACGGATCCTCATGGCTTCGCTCGTTTCGCTGCGGAACCACCTGTATCTCCTGGAAAATCCCATGAGATCATGCGTGGGAAGTCAAATCCGGATATAACGGTTGATCCGGACACAACCTCGGGAGGGCCGGCAGCTATGGCAACGGATAATTCCGGACCACACCTGCCCTCATCCTGGCCGGACGCGCCACGGCGCGAGGCCCCCTCCTCCCGATCCGGCTCCCCTGAGGTGCCCATGTCCTGGCCGGAGGCCCCGACGGGGACCGGTTACCAGGATCCCTCCTGGCCGGAGCCGCCGCGCAACGACGGCCCCTGGCCCGAGCCGCCCCGCCAGTTCCCCACCGACACCGGCCGGGACCTCCCCCGGCAGGACGCCTCGGGTCCTTCCTGGCCGGAGCCGCCCCGCCCGGACGCCGCCTGGCCCGAGCCGCCCCGCAACGACGCCGCCTGGCCGGAACAGCCGCGGCAGGACGTCCCGACCTCGTGGCCCGACGCGTCATCGCAGGGCGGACCGCCCTCCAGGCCCGACTCCCCGCCGCACGGCGGTCCCTCGTCCTGGCCTGACACCCCGCCGCAGGGCGGACCTTCCTGGTCCGACACCCCACCGCAGGCCGGGCCCCCCTGGTCCGGCACCCCGCCGCAGGGCGGACCCTCCTGGTCCGACACCCCGCCGCAGGGCGGACCCTCCTGGTCCGACACCCCGCCGCAGGGCGCACCGACGTCATGGCCGAACGGGCCGCAGCACAGCGCCGCCGGGGCCTCCCCGCAAACCGGGCGGCCGCCGGTCCCGGACCCCGTGCCCGCGTGGGCGGAGCCGCCGAACCCTGCCTCCGGCGCCTGGTCCAACCTCTCCTCCCCCGCCCCCTGGCCGCAGGGCGAGCGCGGCAGGGCCGACGTGCCGGAGCGCACCCCGATGCACGACCGGAACCCGCCCGCCGGG
>NZ_VCJS01000371.1 GCF_005893125.1 Nonomuraea basaltis
ATGCCTCGGGGGTGGGGCCGGATGTGGGGAATGGGCGTGCGGCGGGAGAGTTGGCCCCATGACCGCAGCAAAGAGGCTTTACCCCTTGATCGCCTGTGGCTCGATCCTGTTCGCGGTGGTCGCGGTGGTGGTCGGGCAGCTCGACCCCGACCCCTACCTGGACCCCATGAACGTGACCGTGAGTGAGTACGCCGTGTCCGACCGTGGGGGCGTCACGGAGATCGCGATGGCGGTGCTCGGGATCGGGTCGCTGGCGTTGCTGGCGGGGCTGCGGTCGGCGGGGGCGCCGGTGCGCGGGCTGCCGGAGCGGTTGCTGATGGTGTGGTCGGGGGCGCTGGTGGTGGCCGCGGTCATCCCGACCACACCGATCGGCGCGAACCTCGACCTGGCGGCCCAGATCCACCGGTACGTGTCCGTGGCGGCGTTCGTGAGCCTTCCGGCCGCCGGGGCGTTGCTGGTGCCCAGGCTGGCCTCCAACGCCGACTGGAAGCCTGTCGCGCGGGCCGTGGAGTGGGTGGCGCTGGCCGGGGGGTTCGGGCTGCTGGCGATCACGTACGTCGCGTTGCCGGGCGAGCGGGTGATGATCGGGCTCGTGGAGAGGCTGCTCCTGGGGGCCGAGGTGGCGTTGCTGGCAGTGCTGGCGGCCTGGCTGGTGCGGCTCATCTGGCTCCGGAGCGCGGCGCGAGTAGCCGACACGGCCGGGGGCCGCGGGCAGAGCACGGCCACGGTTCCCAGCGAGGCTCGGACCATGGTTCCGGTCCAGGCTCGGAGCAGGGTTCACGACGGCGCCAGGGGTAAGGTTGCGACTGCGACTGCGACTGCGGCTTGAGGCGGGTCAGGGGCACGGGTTCGCGGGGGATCGGGACGTGCGCTGAAGGCTGAAATTTCCCGACATATCACGGATTTATCGCTAATCGATCTTAAAGCCATGTGTTTCGATGCTATTCTCTCCCGCGATCTTCTATGCGGGAGCAGGTGTCATGGCATCGGGCAGATCCATCCGATTCAAGATCTCGACGCTGCTCGTCATCCCCTTGATCTCCCTGATCGCGCTCTGGGGCTTCGCCGCGAGCACCACGTCGGGAGAGGCGCTCAACCTGCTCAAGGTCGAGACCATCTGGACAGGCGTCATCAACAACGCCGACGGCATGGTCGGCAACCTCCAGGCCGAGCGGCAGGCCTCGGCCGAGCGGATCGCCGGCAACATCACGGACCCGGACGCGCTGGCCAAGTCGCGGGCCAAGGTCGACGCGAACAGGAAGAAGCTGTCGGAGCAGGCGCTGTCCGAGGACACGCAGTCCGCGCTCACGACGGATATGAAGAACCAGCTCCAGGCCGTGTTCGCGGCGGCCGACCGGCTTCCGGACATCAGGCGGAAGGTGGATGAGCGCAGGCTCACCCCCGGTTCCCTCGTCTCGGAGTACGCGAAGATCTCCGACGAGGTCCACCTCCTGTACTCCCGCCTGACGATGAGCACCGACGTCGAGCTGGCGCTCCAGGCGCAGGGCCTGATCGCCGCCGACGAGGTACGCGAGCTGCTGAGCCGCGAGCACGCCCTGGTCATCGCTTCGAACGGCCGGTCGAGCATGCAGGACATGCACATGCTGGCCGGCATCGACGGCTCCAGGACGCACCTGTTCCCGAAGGCCCTGGCCAACCTCGACACCGAGCTGCGCGCCCCGTTCGAGAAGCTGTACTACTCCCCCAGGTACGTCACCATGGAAAATCTGGTGGAGAGCTACCTCGGCGGCCAGCCGATGGACATCGAGCTGTGGCGGGGCATCGCCGACCAGGTGCAGAAGGAATACTCGCAGGCCATCTGGGACACCGGCGACAAGCTGCTGGCCAGGATGGAGCCCGCCGGCGTGGTCATCGTGGTGCGGGCCGCCGTCGCCGGCGCGCTCGGGCTGATCGCGGTCGTCTTCTCGGTCTTCATCTCGATCCGGGTCGGCCGCAGGATCACCCGCGAGCTGGTGGCGCTCCGCCGTACCGCGCTGGACCTGGCCGAGATCAGGCTGCCCGACGTCGTGGCGAAGCTGCGCAAGGGCGAGAGCGTGGACATCGAGGCCGAGGCGCCGCCCATCAAGGTGGGCCGCAACGCCACCAGCGAGGTCAGCGACCTGGCGGCGGCGTTCGACAGCGTGCAGAGCACGGCCGTGGACGCGGCCGTCGAGCAGGCGAGGCTGCGCGAGGGCCTGTCGGAGGCGCTGCGCAACCTGGCCAGGCGCAGCCAGTCGCTGCTCCAGCGCCAGCTCAAGCTGCTCGACGAGATGCAGCGCCAGACGGAGGAGCCGGAGGCGCTGGAGCGCCTGTTCAAGCTCGACCACCTGACCACCCGCATGCGCCGCCACGCCGAGGGCCTGGTGCTGCTCTCGGGCGGTGCGGCGGGTCGCAGATGGCGCGGCGTCATCCCGATCGAGGACGTGCTGAGCGGCGCGGCGGCCCAGGTGGAGGAGTACACCCGGGTACGCGTCTACCCGATGCCCGAGTCCGGTGTCTCCGGCGGCGCGGTGGCCGACCTCATGCACCTGTTCGCCGAGCTGATCGAGAACGCCGCCGTCTTCTCCTCGCCCAGCAACGAGGTCTCGGTACGCGGCGAGATGGTCGGCCGGGGCTTCGCCGTCGAGATCGAGGACCGCGGCCTGGGCATGGACGAGGCCACCCGCAGGGTCATCAACGACCGCCTGGCGAGCCCGCCGGAGTTCGACGCCTCCCAGACCGAGCGGCTCGGGTTCGCGGTGGTCGGCATGCTCGCGACCAGGCACGGCATCAAGGTGACGCTCAAACCCTCCCCGTACGGCGGCACCACGGCCATCGTGCTCGTGCCCGGACCGCTGGTCGAGCCCATGGCGACCCCGGTGCAGCCGCTGGAGTTCGAGTCCATCTCCGTGTCGGTCGTCAGGCCGGACACCACGGGACCGGGTGATCTGCCGCGCCGGGTCCGCACCAGCAAGCGCGGCGCGGGCCCCGAGCTCCCACAGCAGGCACAGTCCGCAGAGCAGGAGCAGGACAGGGGCCTGCCGCGGCGCGAGGGGCCGACGAGCCTGCCGCAGCGCGAGGGGCTGACCGGCCTGCCGCAGCGCGATGGGCCGAACGGCCTCCCGCACCGCGAGCGGCCTGCCGGCCTCCCGCGTCGAGAGCGGCCCACGGGCGTGCCGCACCCGGAAGAGCGGACGAGCCTGCCGCACGCTGAAGAGCGGACGAGCCTCCCGCACGCTGAAGAGCAGACGGGTCTGCCCCGCCGCCAGCGGCAGACCAACCTGCCGCAGCGGCTCAAGGAGGCGCCTCCCACCCCGCCCGCCGCTGAGGAGCGCTCGCCCGAGGAGGCCCGGAGGTTGCTCTCCTCGCTCCAGTCCGGCTGGCAGCGCGGGCGGCAGGACAGCGACCAGGATGGGGGGTCTCAATCGTGAGCCGCGAGCACGAGTGGGTTGACGAGGAGGCGGGGCCCGTCGTGCGGCCGTACGCGGTCGCACGCGGTCGCACCAGGTCCGCGAGCTCCGCGCTCGACCTGCTGGCGACCATCGTCTCGACGGGGTTGCCCGCCCCGGCCAACGCCGAGCTCAGCGCCCAGCACCGGAGGGTGATCGGCTGCCTGTCGAGCCAGGCCAGGCCCGTCGCCGAGGTCGCCTCGGAGGTGAACCTGCCGGTCGGCGTGGTGCGGGTGCTGCTGGGGGACCTGCTCGAGCACGGCCTGGTCTCGGTGCGGGCGCAGCGCGACAAGTCGTCCACGCCGACGGAGAGCCTGCTCCGAGAGGTGATCAACGGCCTCCGGGCGCTCTAGAGCCCAGGCCGACGGGGCGGGTTCGGAGGCCCTCCGCCTGGAGCCGGCGAGCTCGACAGCGCGTCAGTTCGCCGGGCTTGGGGCAGCGCCTCAGTTCGCCGAGGCCAGCGTTCTCAGGGAGTGCTCGACCAGGGCGATCATGACCTCCTTGGCCGACGTGCGCCGCCGCACGTCGCAGAGCATCACCGGGACGTTGTCGTCCAGGTCGAGCGCGATGCGCACATCGTCCACGCTGTGCTGGTCGGCGCCGTCGAAGCAGTTGACGGCCACCACGAACGGCGTGCCGCGCTGCTCGAAGTAGTCCACGGACGGGAAGCAGTCGGTCAGCCGCCTGGTGTCGGCGATCACGACCGCACCCAGCGCGCCGTGGGACAGCTCGTCCCACATGAACCAGAACCGCTCCTGCCCGGGCGTGCCGAACAGGTAGACCACGAGCCCCTCGCGGATCGTGATGCGCCCGAAGTCCATCGCCACGGTCGTGGTCGTCTTGGCCTCCACGCCGTCGATGTCGTCGACGCCGATCCCGCGGTCGGAGAGCACCTCCTCCGTGCGCAGCGGCTTGATCTCACTGATCGATCCGACCAGGGTGGTCTTCCCGACGCCGAACCCCCCGGCGATGAGGATCTTCAACGCGATGGGGTCCTCAGAGAGCACGGAGTCCATTGATCACTTCCTTGAGAATGCGCTCATTCGGCCGCGTCCCTCCGGCCGAGGGCGACGTCACCGAGATGAGGCGGTGGTCACGCATGTCGCCGAGCAACACCCGGACGACGCCGACGGGCAGGTCGAGCTCGACGGCCAGGTCGGCCACCGAGATCGGACTGCGAGCCGCCCGCAGAATGAGTTGCTGCTCGGGACCGAGCTCGCCGGGCGGGTCGCCGATGGCGCGCACGGTCGCGACGAGGTCGAACGCGTCCCCGGAGGAATGCGTGCGACCACGGATGAGGGCGTACGGCCGGACGATGGGCCCGGCCTCCTCATCGAACCACTGCGGGCCATCGCTCATGACGCCCCAGAGCGCGGATTGGTGCTGATGTGCTGGCCCACCCGCTTGACCAGCATCGCCATCTCGTAGGCGATGTGGCCGACGTCCACGTTCGCATCGGCGATCACGGCCAGGCAGGTGCCCTGGCCCGCCGCGGTGACGAACAGGAACGCCGACTCCATCTCCACAATGGTCTGGCGCACGTCGCCGCCGCCGAAATGACGCCCGGTGCCCCGGGCCAGGCTCTGGAACCCGGCCGCCACGGCCGCCAGGTGCTCGGCGTCCTCCCGGGCCAACCCCTTGGAGTAGCCGATCGCCAGGCCGTCGGTCGACAAGATGACCGCCTGGCGCACCGCGGCCACTCTGGAGGTCAGGTCGTCCAGCAACCAGTTCAGCTCACCGGTGTTGGTGGTCGGCACACTCATGCATCCCCCTTAGTCATGGCCCCTCCTCAGAGGCATCTTCTCGGGCGCGTTGGGTTCCCCTTTGGAACGCGGAGAACAAGTCGCGTACCTCGTCGGGAGAGCGTTCGGCCGGCTCCTTGGGCGGCTCGGGCGACGCCTCCTTGAGCCGCGGCGCCGGCTTGGCCTGGCGCACTCGCCTGGGCAGCCCGGCGTGGGTGCCCGAGGTGACCACCGCGAGCGCCTTCTTCCTCGTACGGCTCGGCAGCGCGGCCATCTCCTCGCCGCCGTCCCCCGCCGTCAGCGCCGTCTGCTCGGTCACCAGCTCGCGCGGCACGAGCACGATGGCCGTCGTGCCGCCGAAGGGCGAGCGCCGCAGCAGCACCTTGATCCCGTGCCGCTCGGCCAGCGTGGCCACCACGAACATGCCGAGCCGGTCGCTGTCGGCCAGGTCGAACTCCGGCGAGTGGGCCAGGAGTCTGTTGAACGTGGCGTAGTCGGCGGCCGGCAGGCCCAGACCCTTGTCCTCGATCTCGATGGCGTAGCCGTTGCTCACCTGGTCGCCGCGCACCCGGACCATGGTGTCCGGCGGCGAGTAGATGGTGGCGTTCTCGACCAGCTCGGCGACCAGGTGGGTGAGGTCGGCGGCGGCGCCTCCGTCGAAAGCGCTGATCGGCATCGACTCGACGGTGACCCGGGTGTAGTCCTCGACCTCGGCGACCGCGGCCCGGACGATGTCGATCACGGGCACCGGCTTGCGCCACGCCCGCCCGGGCGCGGAGCCGGACAGGACCATCAGGCTCTCGGCGTGCCGCCGCATGCGCGTGGTCAGGTGGTCCAGGCGGAAGAGCTCCTCCAGCCGGTCGGGGTCGTGCGTACGCCGCTGCATGCCGTCCAGCAGCGCGAGCTGGCGGTGCAGCAGGCCCTGCTTGCGCCGGGCGAGGTTGAGGAAGACCTGGCCGATCCCGCGCCGCAGCGCGGCCTGGCCGACCGCCGCCGTCACCGCGGTGCGCTGCACGGAGGCGAAGGCCCTGGCCACGTCGGTGATCTCAGCGGAACCGCTCACCTTGATCGCCTTGGCCTCCTTCCGCACGTCGACGTCCTCGCCCTTGCGCAGCCGCTCCACGAGGTCGGGCAGCCGCCGCTCGGACAGCTCGACCGCGGCCGCGCGCAGCCCGCCGAGCTCCGCGGCCAGGCGACGACCGAAGCGTACAGAGATGATGATCGACGCGAGCACGGCGATCAAGCCGACGCCGCCCGCGATCGAGATCTTCACCACGGTCGACGTGGCGGCCTCGGACGTACGGGAGGCCAGCTCCTCGGACGCCGTGAGGCCGTGCCCGTCGAGCTGGGAGGCCAGCTTGTCGATCGTCTCGTTCCAGTCGGCGGCGTCCGGGGGCGGGGCGCCGGTCTTGGTGATCCGCGCCTCCATGATGGCGAATTCCTGGAACGCCGCCGACGCGAAGACCTGCTCGTACGGCCTGCGCAGCGGCACGTCGAGCCCCGCGAGCCCGCGCGCGTGCAGGAACTTCCTGGAGGCCGCGTACTCGGTGAAGGCCGCCGCCTCCGGCTGGATGAGCCGCCGGTCGGTCAGCGCCCCGATGACGAGGGCGTGCTCCCTGGCGATGTACTCCCTGGCCATGCCCATGGCCTGCAGCGAGGAGGCCTGCTGGAGGATGGCCAGGTCGGACACGGTGACCAGATGGTCGTAGAGCGCGAAGATCGAGTCGAGGATCCCGTTGTACTCGTTCAGCCCGTTCAGCCGGGAGCTGAGGCCGTTGTCGATGTCGGCCCTGATCGAGCCGAGCCGGTCGAGGGCGCTCGTCAGCGTGCCGACGGGGAGGCGCAGGTCCTCGCCGATCGCGTCACCGGCCTCCGTGACGGCCTGCCGTAACTCGCCGACGGACCGGTCGGTGCGGGCGCGCTGGCTGCCGAGCGCCTCGGTGAGCTCACGCGTTGTGAGCGCCTCGGCGGAGCGTACGCGCTCGGCCTGGAGTTGCAGGCCCAGGTCGGTGGAGGTGACGCCGAGGGTCCGGTACAACGTGTTGGCCCGGAGCAGTGACTGGGCGTCGCCCATGGTGAGGTTGAGGACGAAACCCCAGAGCGCGCTCAGAGACAGGAGGGGTAGCAGTAGCAATAGAAAGATCTTGAACCGAATTGACCGGTTTCGCGAGCCCATGTCCCAACCTCGAGTCGGGGGCATTTCCACACCTTGTGTAAATACACCTCCGGAAGATCGCACAGGAGACTAGCATCGTTTATGCGTCCGGCGCAGTGGGAGGAACACGTTCATTACCGTGATTATTGGGACAAGATCTCTCGTCTGCGACCACCTGAACCGGTGATCATCTACAGCCGGTCCGCGCCACCAGCGAGATCGCGATGAGTCCCGCCCAGTTCAGCGCTCTTCACAGGCCTCGACGCGCCAGCTCCTCCACTGCCCGGAAGGCGGCGGTGACGGCGGCGTCGGCGCGGGCGGCGGGCACCGAGTCCGAGCCCGCGATCGCGATCCTGCCGAACCGCCGGCGGGCCGCGTCCACGGGGAACGGGCCGTCGGGGTAGAACGCGTGCCACGGCCGGCAGTATTCGGGCGCGTTACCGTGGCCCCACCGGTTGATCACGATCGACTCGATGTCCCCGGCCGGGTCGAAGCCGCCGGGGCCCAGCAGCCGGGCGAGCTGGTCGCGGATCGTGTGCTCCAGGCGCTCGTAGGGCGTCTTGATCAGCTCGCGGCGGCCCGCCACCGCCCCCGCC
>NZ_VCJS01000372.1 GCF_005893125.1 Nonomuraea basaltis
CAAACGCTGGATCACCCGCTGGAAAGCCGCTCTCAACGCCTTCGCCATCACCTTCGAAGGCCGCCTGAACCCGACCACCCGATAGAACTAATTCAAGATCGAGTTACACCGTTTACTGGACAGGCCCGAGCACTCTTTATACCCAGCAGCTTGGGGGTCGCGCGGGGTGTGTCACGGCGTATTCATTGCTTGGATCCTTTCAGTGATCGCGGAGAAACGGATGCGTTCCTGTTCAAGGCGGATCGAGGGCCCGTAGCTGTGGGCTCGCAGTTCGTGCCACAGGCCCGCCTCAGCCGCCGTCAGGTGGGCGAGGGGCTGGGTGGCCTGGCTGGGTTCCTGGGTCCAGTGCGCTTGGTGGTCCATGAGGGTGTCCCGGTCCATCAGCATGGAGATGACGTGCGGGTACCGGCTTCGGAGCCTGTCGAGGATGGCGAAGCCGTGGGTATCGATGTCTCCCCAGTAGATCAGTTCGGTGTAGGCCAGCCATGGGAGTGATTCCAGCACACCGACGGAGTAGCCGCTGCCGAAGATGGCCATGCCACCAGGCACGGCGGGGAAGGCAAGATAGCTGGTCTCGTTCTCGACGACGTACACGGTGGTCACCGGGGCGGGTCGAGAGGTGAACTCCTCGGTACGTACGGTCAGGTCGGTGAAACCAGCTAGATGCGAACCGTCCAGCAGACGGAAGCGGACCTGCTGGGGCTTCTTGCGGAAGCCATAACGTCCTTCGAAGTCCGAACGTGGCAGGTCGTCGCGGACACGCGTCGGGTCGAGTCGAGCGTCGAGGAGCGCGGTCAACACCCCCTTGTGGCGTTCGATGAACTTGGTGTCGACGCCAGGTACGTCGATGTGCCGCAGATACAAGCCCTGGCGAGCATGCTGATCGATCCAGTGGACGGTCGCCACGATCGATGGCCAGGGGTCGGCGAGAGCCAGCACCTTCATGGGGTTGGCGGCCATCCAGGCGGCGATCTGAGGCGATCCAGCGGCGTTGGCGTGGAGGGCACGGAAGGTGCGGACGTCGCTGCTGGTCTTGAGTAGGGCCCAGAGGGTGTCCTGGTCGTCGATCCAGGCGCGGGCCGGGATGGTGTTCGCGCCGATGGTTCGACCGCCGATCGGCTTGTACTCCACGCGCAGCCGGGTTTGCTTCTCCCATTGGGCGACCCAGGTTCGAACCTCCTCGAACCGCGCCGCCAGCTCGCTCGGGCGGGGTCCGCGGATCGGCACCTCGATCGGCTGCCAGAGTTCTCCTGTGGCGAGCCAGGTCAGGTACTTGCCGGACGACCAGCGCTTCGTGAGCAATGCCCGGACGTCGTCCGGCGTCGTCCAGGTCATGGGCGCAGGCCCGCTGCGTGGGCGAGCTGACGGGCTTTGTACTCCTCGATGGTGAGGGTCTGCAGGCGGGAGTACTGACCGTTGACATTGTCGACGTAGCCGACGGCCGATACGAACGGCTCGATGATGTGGATCTTCTGCAGCGGTGTGACGATCATGAGCTGCAGTCCGAGGCTGCGAAACAGCTTGAGAGCGAACCGGGTCGACTCGTCCGAGCCGCGGCCGAACGCCTCGTCAATCACCGCGAACCGGAAGGTCTTGGACCGGGTAACGCCCCATTCGAGTTTGAACTGGTAGGCCAGCGAGGCCGCCAGAATGGTGTAGGCGAGCTTCTCCTTCTGCCCACCGGATTTGCCACTGCTGTCGGAGTACGTCTCATGTTCCGAATCGTCGAAGCGATTGCGTTCGGAAGCCGAGAACACGAACCAGTTGCGGACATCGGTGACGCGTTTGGTCCAGACACGGTCTTCGCTGGTCAGGCCGTCGCGGCCACGGAACCGTTCGATTAGCCGGCTGACCTGGAGGAACTTTTCTTCCGAGTACTGGTCGGAGGCGTTGCCCGACAGCGTCCCGGCGGTGCATTCCCGCATCTGGGCCTGGAAGTCACGTACGTCGGTGTTGGGGCTCGGCTCGGCCTGCAGGCGGATGTAGCGGCCGGGGTTGTACTCGACGGCGAGCAGGGAGTCGTTGATGACACCGACCCGCTGGCGGATCAGGTCGGCCTGCTGGCTGAGTTTGGAGCTGAACCCGGCGATGTCGTTGATGGTGTTGGTGTTGAGGTAGGTCTTGAACTGTTCGCGGAACCGGGGGAGATCGTCGCCGACGAGCCGGTCGTGCAGTTCTCGGTAACCGGGGGCGGAGTGAACCGAGTCGTCGAAATCGGTGGTCTCGTTTGGGTATTTGCCGCGGAAGGAGGCCATCTGAGTGGCAATTTTGCCGGCGAGGCTGTTCTGCGACTTGAGCCGCCGGTCGATCTTCTCGCTCAGGACGGTACCTGCCTCGGCCTGGGCCGGGTCACAGTCTGCCGGGTCGTCAGTGCCGGGGAATGCCTTTTCCAGGTCTCCGTAATTTATCTCGGCCCCGGCAGCGGCCGGTTCAGCGAGGATCGTCGTAGATTTGCCGACCTCTTCGTCGGCGGTCCTCAGCTGGCTCTCCAGGCCGCCGATGTTCTTCAGGCAGGCTTCTCGATCGAGCTGGGCCTGCTCCAGGTCGCTGTTGACGGCATCGATCTCGCTGGTGAGGCGTTCGAGTTCGCTGGAGGCCTGCCGTAGCTGAGCCAGTTCCGCGGTCAGGTCCTCGATCAGGTTGACCTGGCTGTGCCAGTCGAGTTCGGTGAAGTCAGTGGTCTCGGCGAGCTGAGCCAAGACCTTCATGTGGTCCAGGCAGGTGTCGTGTTCGCCTTGCAGCAGGTCGTGCTGGGTGCCCAGGGTGTTCTGCTGTTCCTGGACGGTGAACGCCTGTCGGAGCAGAGCCTCGATCTTCTGTTCGTTGGTCCAGCCCAGCACGTACTGGCTGCGGTCGTCGATGCGTGTGGTGTCGTTCTTCTCGTGCCGGCCGCGGCCGCCCTTGATCTGTCCGGCAGTGGTGACCGCGTATGCGGCGCGGCGGAATTCGGTCATCGTCTCGGCGCACAGGTGGCCGGCCCGCACCGCCAGCTCCCGCTCCAGCCACGGGTAGAACTCGCTGTCCTTGATCTCGAGTTTGGCCGCCAGCACCGGACCGTTGTCTCGGCTGTCCGGGCTCCAGGCCGGGAGCGCGGCTGGGACCCGGTAATAGACGATCCGGGTCCTGAGATGATGCTCGTTGATCCAGTCCGACACCTCGGTGTACAGGTCTTCGGCGACCAGCATCGACAGCGCGAAGGGGCGCAGCAGCCGTTCAGCGGCGCCTTCCCATCGGCCTTCTTCCGGCCGGACCCGGATCAGTTCCCCGGCGAACGGCAAGTCGCTCTCTCGTACGTCGAGTTCCCGACACAGCCAGGCCCGCAGCTCCAGGCTTCGTCTGGGCAGATTGTTCTTCCGACCGCGCAGGCTGAGGATCTCCTTGCTGAGCTCTTCCGCCCGTTCTGCGAGCCGCCGCCGCTCCAGCCCCAGCTCTTCGAGACTGGTCTGGAGCTCTGCACGCTTCTCCTCGGTGGCCGCCGCCATGACGGTGATCTCCCGGAGCCGGACGGCGAACTGCTGCGTGGTGTCCACGGGCGCCAGGCCGACACGGGTTAGCCGGTCGGCGAACACTTTGGCCCGGCTGGCCCGGTCGTCCCGGTTCCGCTCGGCCTCGGCGATCAGCTTCTCCAGCTCACCGATCCGCGCCCCGCCCTTACCGTCTCGTTCGGCTACGAGGCTGTCCAGTCGCCGTTTGAGGCCGTCGATCCGATCAGCGAGTTCCTGCTTTTCGCGCTGCCGGTCGCTCAGCCTTTCACCGAGCTGATCGATCCGCTGCCGCAGCAGCCGGGCCTTACGGTCGGCGAAGAAGTACCGCAGCGCCTCTCGCTGCGCTTCCAGCCCGCGGACTTCCGTCCGCAGCGCCTCGTAGCGCTCGCACTCGGCCAGCAGCGGCGCCAGCGCCGCGAGCTGCTCCTCCGCCCGCTTCACCGCATCATGCGCACGGGTCAGATCGTCGAAGTGCGCGATCAGCTTGGCTGTCCAGGCGGCGGCGTCGAACGGCTCCAGCATGTGGTCGCGGACGAACTCGTTCAGGTCACTGACCGACTTCATCGACACTGTCTGATGGAACAGCTCCATCGCCTGCTCCGACTCGATCCCCAAACGGCGTCGGAAATCCCGGCCGTATTCGGGGAAGGCGTCGTACGTACGGGCACCGGCTCCGCGCAGCCTCCGCTTCAGCGCGGCGATGTCGGTGCCGAAGTCCGCGAAGTCGGCGGCCACCGAAAGGTCACGATCGGCGATCGCGTAGAACCGCTCCGGCTGGTTGGCGTCCTTCATCCAGAACACCTGCGCCAGGCTCACCGTCGCCTCGTACCCCTCGTTGGCGAACACCCCGACGATCACCGAGAACGAGTCCGCACCGCGCAGTGCCACCGGCTGAGAGGTACCGGTCTCTTCGTTGCGCTGTGACTTGTAAAAACCCAGGACGTACGAACGCAGGCTGCGTTCTCTGGTCTCCGCACCAGCGGCCTTGTTGTAGGCGATGCGCTGTGCCGGCAGCAGCAGCGTGGTCACCGCGTCCACGATCGTCGACTTGCCCGAGCCGATGTCGCCGGTGAGCAGACCATTACGCCCGTCGATCCGGAAGGTCCACACCTTGTCATGGAAGGTACCCCAGTTGTAGAGCTCCAGCCGGCTCAGCCGGTACCCCGCCAGGCTCTTCTCCTCGTCGCCGCTGAGCTCCACCGAGCTGAACAGTGCCTCCGTCACGGCGTCTCCTCCGTCCCCGACAGCTGAACCGCGTACGTGGCCAGGCCCTGCTCGAACCCGGCCAGCCACTGGCCGTCCACGAACGCCTTGAGGATCCGTCGTACCTCGAACAGGTTGTCCTGACCGGTGACCCGCCGAAGAAAGCCCAGCTCGATCACTTTGTTGATGTGCGCGTCGACCTGATTGACCAGCCGCGCCTCGTTACTTCCCTCCGGCAGGAAGATCGCCAACATCTCCACGATCTGATCTCTGGTCAGCATGAGCCGGATATCACCGCCGCGCGCGTCGAACTCGGCCAGCCGTTTGCGCAGCAGCGCCAGCAGAAGACTGACGTGGAACGACAACGACCGGCGTGGAATCAGCCGAGGTGGCCCTTCCTCTCCCTCCTGCTCGGGCCGCGAGCGCAAGAACGCATATCCTTCGGCCTCGTCGATCACCAGCAACAGCCCGAGCACTGCCACGTGATCGCGGACCTGAGCCTGCATATCGAGCAGATGCCGCCATGCCTTCTCATGGGTGTCGCGGTACACCACTCCCTTCATCACCTGAGTGACCGCCAGCGACAACTCCGCGCTCACGGGCTCACCTCCGTACGGGCGAAGGTGACCCGCGGCAGCCTCGCCCGCCGCTCGGTTCCCTCCTCATCGATCCAGTCCACCTCGTCGACGCGCGCCTCATCGAACACCACACAGAACGTGTCGTCGCTGAGCGCCAGGTAACTCACCAGTTCGGCCAGCCCGTGCGTCAACGGTCGCTCGCGTACCAGGTCAGCCAGCGCTATCTGCGCGCGGCCCTGCAGTGCCCGACGTACACCGGCCGCCAGTTCCGCCCGATCGACGTAGAACTGCTCGAACAGCGCGTCGGCCTCGAATTCCTGCCCGCCCGCCTCGATCGACGTGCTGTGGATCGGCCGCCGCACCCGCGGCGCGTACAAAGGCCGCTCCATCGGCAACCCGAGCTCCGGAGCAGTCCCCTCCAGTTCCGTGGTCACTGGCAGGTCCCCGTACGCCCGCACGGTCAGCGCATGCTTCTCGATACTCCGAACGATCTCCACCACTCGCCGGTTCTCCGCCCACACCTGGTCGTCCAGGAAGCGCCGCAGTTGCTCCGACAGTTGCCGCACGGTCGCCTGAGTACGTTCACCGGCGTCCAGCCAGTCATGGTGTACGTACCGCATCCGCGGATCCGGCTCGATGATCTCTTCCAACGCCTGCACCTGCTCCAGCAGCCCGGCCAGCTCTTCCTGGCGGGTACTCGACAGCAGGAAGTCATAGAACGCCTGGAAGCTCCTGCCCTGGTCGGTGTCGGCGATGCTCTCCCGACTCCCGATAATGTCGTCCAGCAGCGCGCCCTTGGACCCGTCCCAGGCGGAGATCTTCTCCCGCAAGCGCCGGTCGAGCGCCCGGAAGTTCGCCTCCACCTCCCGGAAATCAGCCAGCAGTTCCCGCGCCGTACTTGTGAACTGCTGATAACGCTCACGCTGCGCGGTGGGCCCCAGCGGCTCGAAGTCCCCGGCTGCCACCCGCGCCATCTCCTCATCGATCTGCCGACGCCGCCGCCTCAGCTCCTCCAGGCGGGTCTCCGGATCAGCCTCGGCCCCGAACACCATCTGCCGCAGCAGATCAAAGATCGTGTTCAACCGCGACTCGGTGCCGACGAACGACCGGTCCGTCAGCGACCGCAGCCACGCCAGCGCCTTCTCCACCGCCGGTGTCGCGTCGTAGTACGGCTCGTCCGACCCTTCCGGGTAATACTTGCGCAGATATCCGGCCCGGGGATCAGCCCAGTCATCGAGGTACGCTTTGGCCGTCTTCGGGAAAGTCCCCTCGCCCAGCCGCTCGTTCAGCGCGTACAGCTCATCGTCCAGCCGGCCCGCCAAATCCGCTGCCGAGACGGACCGCGCGTTCTCATCAACGAACACCCGCCCGAGGAAGCCCAACACCAGGGCCGCATGATCAGCACGCAGCAACCGCCACGCGACACTCCGCCGTCGCAGCGCACTGATCTCCTCGAACTCCATTCCCTCACCATCCCCGCGCACATGTTAGGCACGGAGACCGACAACGTCAGGCAGATCCGCCGAAGCCCACCGATTCGGAGTTGCGAGTGGCGCTGTCGAGCCGGATGAGCACGCGGGGATCCGGCCTCGCCGCTACGCCGGAGGACCAGTCCGCCCACAAGTCGGTCGGTGGACGGACCCGGCAAGGACATCTGTTGCGCGACGTTCGTTGTGTCCATGACGGCGTCATCGATGGTGGGGTTGATGGACAAGCGAAGGCCTCGCCCCAATGAGTGTGAGGCGAGGCCGTCAGGGACACGCTGTCGCGGTGGTGCTCACTCGGTGGAGATCACCTCGGTGACCGCGGAGCGTGCGGCGTTTTCATCGACGATGGCCTTGCCCGCGGCGAAGGTGGCCAGGAGCGCTTGGATGGCGAGGTTGTTGACGGTGCGTGGTTTCCCGCGGGCGGACTCGTGGATCAGGTTGATCGCGTCGTCGGAGAACAGGGGATCAGAGCGGCCTGCGAGTTGCAGGTGATGGCGGATGTAGCCGGAGGTTTCCTCGCCGGTCATGCCTGCCATCGGGTATCTGACGGCTATCCGCTGGTCGAGGGCGGCCAGGACACCGAGTTTGATCATCCGGCGGAGAGTGGGCTGGCCGAGCAGCAGGGCGAAGGGCTGGCCGCTGTCGAGCCCGTGGTTGGTCATCATCCGCAGCGCGTCGAGTTGGGCGTGGTTGAGCAGATGCGCCTCATCGACTTTACCGACCGCGGGAGTCCAAAGATGGCCTTCGACCTGCGGTGACAGGTAGCTTACATGTTCTCGATGGAAGATCAAGAGGGTTCGGGAAGATCGCCCCGGTGCGGTTCTTCGACCGGCTGCAGGCTGTCGCTGATCTCGTGTGACCACCTGGATGTGGGGAGGAGGGGAAGGGTCGCGTTGATCGTTGCGGCCTTCTTTGGGAGGATGGCTGCTATGACTTCGAACCGACGAAAGGCCTATGGCGCGTAGACGGCCAGGCCAGGTGCGCGCGAACCTGCCGCGCAGACTCCGCCCGGGACAGGGCATGAAGATTGTTTCT
>NZ_VCJS01000373.1 GCF_005893125.1 Nonomuraea basaltis
GCCCCGCCCCCGCCGAATGCCCCCTGTGGTGCCGGGGTTCGATGTTGTAGAAGCTCCCCATCCCGTACTCGATGCGCACACTCTCCACCGACGGCCGCGCGCTGGCCAGGCACGCCCCCATCGGCAGCCCCAGGTCGGTCGGCGAGGTCAGCGTGTGGGCGTTGCCCGCGACGACCAGCCCGGGCTCCGCGTGCGCCTCGAGCACCCGGCGCGCCATCGAGGCGTCCCGCTGCGACCAGTCGCCGGTGAACATCCCCCCGTCGAACAGTGTGACCCGCAGCCCGTCGATCTTCCTCAGCACCGCCAGGTGCCCGACGGTGACGCGCCCGTCGCCGAGCCACCACAGCGGATGGTCGAGCCCGGTCCCGTCGGCCAGGTAGACGTCGAGCCGCGGCTGCAGGTCCTCCGGCCACTCCAGGGCCAGGTTGCTCAGCCCGAGGAGCCGCATGAGACCGAGGATGATCAGCGGGTTCTCCCTGACCCCGTGCACCTCGCCGAGGAGCAGCAGCCCGGACTCGTCGAGCGACCGCCTGGCCCGGTCGAAGGCCGACGCCTCCACGGGCATCACGTAGTCGTCCGTATCGAACTCGGCGATGGCCCGCTGGAGGCCGTCGAGCGTATCGACACTTGGCATGCTTACACAGTGTTCGCCCGGGTGGTCCCGTGCAACAGACCGGACTACGAGAACACCCTGGCCTTGAGCGAGGGTACGCGCTGGACCAGGCGCAGGAAGGTCTTGAATCCCATCCGCGTCACCCTGCTGTCACCTATGAACTGCTCGGCCGAGCGCAGCGAGTCGCGTACGGCGGCGAAGCCGTACTCGCGCATCTGGGCCTCGTAGCCGGCGATGGCCTGGACCGGGTCGCTCCCGGCGGTCAGGGCCTCAGTAAGAGCACTGCGGAGGAGGCAGGCGTCGCGGAGGGCGGTGTTCGCGCCGATGCCGCGCATGGGGGTCATGCTGTGGATGGCGTCGCCGAGCAGGGTGATGTTCGTGGCCGGCCAGGGGTCGATCGGGATGGACGTGCGGATCGGCAGCAGGCTGACGGTGTCGGGGTGCGACATGTCGATCATCCGGCGCAGGTCCGGATGCCACGTCCTGATCATCCGCGCCACGGTGTCCTTGAGCTGTCCACCCGACATTTCGGAAATGTCGCCCGGGAACCGCCCGGCCGCCGCGCCGACCGCCCACAGGATGTAGCCGCCGGTGTTGTCCATCAGCGCGCCCTCCTGCTCCGTCGCCCCGATCCCGCCCTCGGCGACGACGAGGTCCCGCAGGTCGTGCGGCGCGCAGAACAGGCCCACGCCCCTGGGCGGGATGACGTTGTTCGGCCCTTCGACCAGTCGCGGAGCCAGCAGCTTCCTGGTCTCGGCGGTGAGCGGGAACTTGCCCGCGACCGTGGTGATCCCGGTGTCCACCCGCTCGGCGTGCGGCAGGTACTGCCTGCGCACCCGCGAGTTCCCGCCGTCCGCGGCGACCACGACGTCTGCGGTCTCACTCGTGCCGTCGGCGAAGAAGAGCCGCACGCGCCCGCCGGGCAGGCGCTCATACCGCTCGTACGTCTTCCCGAACCGTACGACGTCCTCCAGCCCGGACAGCAGCACCTGCCTGAGCGTGATGCGGCTGACCGAGTGGTGGTCGTCGGCGGGGTCGGGCGCGTGGTGCGTCTCGATCAGCGCGAGCAGGTCGAGCCGCTCGGTGAGGAAGCCGAAGTCCTGGCCGCCCTGCCCGGTCGTGTCCAGGAAGGCCCGCCACAGGTGCTCCGGCAGGCAGTCGTGCAGCGCGCGGGCGCCGTGGGGATCGATGTGCACCCGGTACCCCTGCAGCCGGTCGGCCGGCGTCCGGTCCCGCTCGTAGACCGTCACGTCGAGGCCGGCCTTCCGCAGCCCCTGGGCCAGGCAGAGCCCGCCTATCCCGCCCCCGATGATCGCGATGTTCTTCGTCGTCTTCGTCATGTCCCCGACTATCATCTATTCGGATGATTCTGTCAACCATCCGGATGGATGATAAAGTCGGCGCATGAGACGAGCACCGGAGGAGAAGCAGCGCGACCCCGAGCGCACGAAGGCACGGATCCTGCAGGCCGCGCTGGAGGAGTTCGCGGCCAAGGGGTTCGCGGGGGCGCGGGTGAGCGAGATCGCCGCCAGGGCCGGGGTGAACAAGCAGCTGATCTCGTACTATTTCGGCGGCAAGGAGGGCCTCTACCAGGCGCTCACCACTCGCTGGCAGAGCGAGGAGAGCGCGTTCGCCGACCGCTCCTCCTCGCTCGGCGGCCTCGTGGCCGGCTACGTGCGGGCCAACGCCCGGCGGCGGGACTTCGGAAAGCTGATGGTCTGGCAGGGCCTGACCGAGGACGGCCCGCCCGATCCCGCCTTCGCCGAGGACGTGCGCCGCGACCTGGAATGGCTGCGCGGGCGGCAGCAGGCGGGCGAGTTCCCCGCGGACGTCGACCCGGCGGCCATGCTCATGGCGTTGTTCGCGATGTCCGCGGCCGGCATCACGTTCCCGCAGCTCGTCCGCGCCGCCTGCGACCTCGACCCGGCCTCGCCCGAGTTCGCCGACTACTACGCCGGGCAACTGGAAAAACTGGTCGAGCATCTGGCCGAGGTCACCGATTCGTAAGATCCACCGGCCCCGGCCGGGTGTTGGATCGGCGGCATGCGCGTGCTCCTCACCGGCTCGGCCGGCTTCATCGGCAGCCACATCGCAGAGGCGCTCGACCACGAGGTGATCACCGCCGACCTCCGCACCGGCGTGGACATCCGTGACGAGGCCGCCCTGGACCGTCTCCTGCCCGGCGTCGACGCCGTGATCCACCAGGCCGCCAAGGTCGGCCTCGGCGTCAACGTGGCCGACCTGCCCGAATACGCCTCGGTCAACGCGTACGGCACGGCGACCCTGCTCGCGGCCATGGCCAGGCACGGCGTGGGCCGGCTGGTGCTGGCCTCGTCCATGGTCGTGTACGGGGAGGGCGCCTACGACTGCCCCCGCCACGACCGCGTCCGCCCGGGGCCACGCCGTGAGCAGGACCTGGCGGAGGGCCTCTTCGACCCCCGCTGCCCGCTGTGCGACAGCGTTCTGTCACCATCGGTCATCGAGGAGGACGCCCCGCTCGACCCCCGTAACGCCTACGCCACCACCAAGCTGGCCCAGGAACACCTGTCCGCCAACTGGGCCCGCGAGACCGGCGGGACCGTCGTGGCCCTGCGCTATCACAACGTGTACGGCCCCCGCATGCCCAGGGACACGCCGTACGCCGGGGTCGCCTCGATCTTCCTGTCCGCCCTGCTGTCCGGGCGGGCGCCCCGGGTCTTCGAAGACGGGGGCCAGCAGCGCGACTTCGTCCATGTACGCGACGTGGCCAGAGCCAACGTCCTCGCGCTCGGGGCGGGGAACGCCGGCGCGCTGACGGCGTACAACATCGCCAGTGGCACCCCGCACACCGTCGGCGACCTGGCCAAGGCACTGGCCGCCCACACCGCCGGTCCCGCGCCGGTGACCACGGGGGAATTCCGGCTCGGAGACGTACGCCACATCGTCGCCTCCCCCGCCAGAGCGGCCAGGGAGCTGGGCTTCACGGCGGAGATCTCCTTCGAGGACGGCATGAAGGAGTTCGCCCAGCGGTAGGAGCCGCCGCGCCCGCGACACGTCATCAGTATGTAAGCGTTGGAACGGGCCGCGGGGTCTAGCGTCGGACCTGTGATCGATGTCGTGTTGCCCTGTCTGAACGAGGCCGAGGCGCTCCCGTGGGTGCTGGAGCGGATGCTGCCCGGCTACCGTCCCATCGTGGTCGACAACGGCTCCACCGACGGCTCCGACCAGGTGGCCGCCGACCACGGAGCCCTGGTCGTACGCGAGCCGCTCCGCGGTTTCGGCGCCGCCTGCCACGCCGGCCTGCTGGCCGCCACCAGCGAGCTCGTCTGTTTCATGGACGCCGACGCCTCCATGGACCCCCGCGAGCTCCCGCTCGTCACGGAACGGGTCCTCGCCGGCGAGGCCGATCTGGTGATGGGGCGCAGGGTGGCCACGGTGGCGAAGGCCTGGCCGGTCCACGCCCGCCTGGCGAACGCCGTCCTGGCGCGCCGGCTGCGGCGCGCGGCCGGGGTGCCGGTGCGCGACCTCGGCCCGATGCGGGCCTGCCGCCGCACCGCGCTGCTCGACCTGGGGCTGGCCGACCGGCGCTTCGGCTACCCGCTGGAGATGGTGCTGCGGGCCGCGGCCGCCGGCTGGCGCATCACGGAGACCGACGTGCGGTATTTCCCGCGTGCCGGGCGCTCCAAGGTGACGGGCACCGTACGGGGGACCCTGCGGGCCATCAAGGACATGCGGGCGGTGCTCGCCGCGCACGCCGGTCAAGGGCAGCGCACGACCATCCCCGCGTAGGACAGGTTGCCGCCGAAGCCGAACAGCAGCATCGGCGCCCCGCGCCGTACGCGCTCGCCTGGGCGACCAGAGTCGCGCGGACCCTTCCCAGCGGCCGGAACCGTCCCCAGCGGCCGGAACCGTGCGAGGCGGCTAGCTCGCCGACAGCCGGTCGAAGAGCTCCAGAGCGGCCTTGCGCACGTCGTCAGGGGCGAGCCCGTCCAGCGTCTTCCTGGCGTGCGTGATGTCGCGGGTGGTGGCCAGCGTGATGGCCACGGACGAGGCCGCCGCGCGGTCGATCGATCCCGTCGGGGCGGCGTCGGCCAGCTGCTGGGCGCTCGCGGCGAGGTCGAGGTTGTCTCTCAACGGATCTCCTCGGATGAAGACGGTTCGGCCCATTGCATCATCTGGCGTCGTGCCGCATCCACCATTCGGTGAATTCCCGGCATCGACCGTCGGTTACGAACCGTATCACCCAGAGGTTACTGTACGTTTTGTCCGGGTATGTCGTGACTCCTTGGATGACGCTAAGATCCTCCGTCACGCACACCGGATGCCACTCAAATGCCGCATCGCCCGGTTTGTCCTGCCGGTCGAGCCAGTTCCTGACGATCTCGTCGCGTCCGTGCCACGGCGCGCTGTACGGCTCGGTGTAGTAGACGGCGTCCTCCGTGAACAGGGCGGAGATGTCGTCGGGAGCGTTGGAGTTCCATGCCCGGACGTATCCCTCGATCCACGGACGCGGCTCGATCATGGGCTCATCCTCTCAACGGGTCGTGCCCGACGGACATGAGCTCGCGCCGCGACTGGTCGTCGGTCTTGTCGCCCATGGTCTCCACGAGCTCCACGACCCGCCGCATCGCATCGAGGTCGGTCTTGGTCAGGTCGCCCTTGCGCTTGCTCAGGACGTGGAGCACGCTCCGCCCCAGCTCGTCGATGCCCATGTCGGGGTCGGGCGGGAAGCCCTCTTCGTTGGAGGCGTCGGCCAGCAGGTACGCGCGCAGTTCCTCGGAGTTCATGTTGACCACGCGATGGAACTCTTCCCAGAGCATGTCAGTCTCAAAGCCCTCAGTCATACGGCCCGCCTACCCGCCATGTCCCGCGTTACGCCCCCGGCACGGACAGCCCGGACTCGTACGCGGCGATCACGGCCTGCACCCGGTCCCGCAGCCCCAGCTTGCTCAGCACGTTACTGACGTGCGTCTTCACCGTGTGCTCACTGACCACCATGGCCGCGGCGATCTCCGCGTTCGACAGCCCGCGCGCGATCAGCCGCAGTGTCTCGGACTCCCGCGCGGTCAGCCCGTCCAGCGACGCCACGGGCCGGGCCGCGGGCCGCGAGGTGAACTCGGCGATCAGCTTCCCGGTGACGGCCGGCGCCAGCAGCGACTCGCTCGTGCGTGTCGCGGGCAATCCTGGCGCGCTCGGCTTCCATCTGACGCTCCCTTTCCAGCGTCTGCGATTCTCTGTATTTACCTACGTATTTCTGGCAAATCGGGCGGGCGTTGCCGTGGCGGGCCGTCTGCGTAGACTCCCAGGGGGAGTACGGGGGTGGCCGCGACGCGGTGGAAGCCGGTCCGGTGTTGAGGATCGCGTACAAGCCCTGTACGTCCCGATGGGCGGGTCGCCTGGCGTGCTTGGCCCGCCGGACGCTGTCCATTCCTGTTGGGGAGTGGGGCGGGCACCGTGCGCCGGTCGGGCACACGGCTGGAGGTCATCGCATGGTTCTTCGGGGTGCGGGTGGATCGTTTCGGGGTCGGGCGGTTCTTGGATCGGTCCCGGGCTGCTGGGCGGGGGTGCAGGTCGGTTCGGGTGCGGCGGGTGCGGCGGGCGGCCCGGGTCGCCTTGCGGGGTCGGCGGGCGCGGGCCACGTTCCCCTCCACCACCGTGGCGATGGTGCGGGCGCCGGTGGTGCGGTCGGTGCGGGTGGCCTGCTGGCCGAGCAGGCCACGTGCGAGGATGCGTTCGGCCGCGGCCCGGTCTCGATCACACGACAGCCCACAGGCCGGACAGTGCGCCCATGCCCAGCCCTTCTCGGTGAGCCGGTCGGGAGCCGGGCAGTGCTGGAGGATCGAGGTGCCCTGGCCGCAGCGGGGGCAGTACTTGGAGGTGCCGCGGGCCGGGACGGTGACCACGGCGATCGTGCTCTTGGCCGCCAGATGCCGGATCGCCTCCACGACCTGTCCGCGTACCTGCCCCGACAGCCGTGCATTCGCGCGTCCCCGGCGCCCGCGCGCCTCCAGAGTGGCCAGGTCCTCCAGATAGATCACCGTCGCCCCGGCGGCGAGGGCCTGGTCGAGTGCCCAGCGGGCCGCCGACCAAGCCAGCGCCTTGTTCAAGTGCCGGATCTTCGCGCACACCCGCTCGTGGTCCACCCCAATGGCCTCATACGCTGTGGCCAGTTCGGCGAAGCGGGCATCGGCGGGCGTGATGCCCTCCATAAGCCGTTCCTGACGCTGTTTCTTGGCGGCCAGGTGCTCACGCTCGGCCCGCAGTCGGTGCAGCTTGGCCGACACGCCGGTGGCGTCGTAGGTCAGCGGCCGCCCATCCGTGACGACCCGGCCGTCGGCCGTCAGCCGTCCGATCGTGCCGGTGAGCAGGGCGTTCAGCCCCCAGTCGAAGCCGCACCCGATCACGTGGCCGGTGGCGGGCGCGAAGCCGATCGGGGTCTGGAACGGCAGATCGACCCGTACCCGGCCGTTGTACACCCGCAGGGTGGGGGCGCACAGTTTCGCCTCCGGCGGGACGGTCGGCGGCAGGGCGATCGGCAGCAGGTGCCAGGCCCAGTCCTTGGCGGATGTGGGGCGGGCGGTCAGAGGCAGCTTGACCCGCAAACGGGCGGTGTGCTCACCGGTGCGCTCCAGGGTGGCCAGTTGCCGGTCGGCCGCAGCCAGCACGATCTGCGCCGCACACGCGGGAGGCTCCTCCAGCTCGGTCAGATCCGCCGGCAGCGCACCGTCGTGCGCATCGCTGTAGGCGCGGATCTGCCGGGTCCGGTTGCGGATCTCCGCCGCGCCCACCCCATCCGGCAACGCCGCCCGCAACGCCGCCCATTCGGTGTCGGTGCGCTTGCACGGGTCACGCGGCCAGGTCGCCACGATCGCCGCCACCACAGCACGCCGGTGCAAAGCCAGCCGCAACAGACGGGCCGCCTGCTCCTGGGCACACCGCAGCACCCGATCACACACATGCACGCCCGACGCCGGACTCACGCCCCAGCCCAGCCGCCGCACAGCCATCCAGCCCTTGGCCGGCAA
>NZ_VCJS01000374.1 GCF_005893125.1 Nonomuraea basaltis
AAAATTTTCGAAGTCGTGTTACTACACTCTCGGCCCTTCGCGGCACCTCGAAGCTCGCTACAGGCCATCTACCTGCAGATTCTCGCTAACCATTCGCCACGTGTGACTACGAACTGCGGAACCCGGGATTGAGGGCCGTTGGGAAAGCGCCCTTGAGGAGTAACCTTGATCGCACGCTGGAGCACCGAACGGGATGCAGCGTCACGCAGTGCGAGCCGTACCTCCACAGGCTGCTTGGGCAGGTCTTCGACCGTGCCAAACCCGTTCTTGCTGCCGGTCGGGGCCAGGCCTACCGAACAGGTGTCGCCCGAGCAGGTCTCCTCTCCGGCACGCGAGGACGGGTTGAGGATGACGGCGGGGGATTTGCAGCCGCCGTTCCAGCACACCTCCATCGAGACGGATTGGGCGTCGGCGGCAAGCGGCGCTTCGACGGTCACGCCCACGCCGACAGGGGTACCTATCAGCGTGCAGTCCACACCGGCTGAACAGCCGACGGAGAAACAGGGGAGCAGGATGGCGAGTAGCGTGATTCGGCGCACACCCGCTAAGACGCGTGGTCGCCGCATCGGGTTCGAAGACGGCGGCTTCTGCGCTCGATCTGCTTTCCGGCAGTGCCGGATCTCGCTCCTGAACGTAGTATTGGCACGGTGACGGCGCTCTGAATGACAATGGCGTGATCTCAGCGAATTGCCGGTAGATAGAGCCTTTCATCCTGGGTAACGGCCCTCTTCGACGAGTTGCAGGACGAGGGTCGCGTGCACGAGCGCGGTCGCGCGGTGCGGGCAGCAGCGCAGTTTGGTCAGTACCTTCCAGTACTTCACCGTGGCGACGGCACGCTCTGCGATGGCTCGGATGCGGGCGTGGGCGCGATTGACGTCCCGTTGTCCGCGAGACAGCCAGGGCCGGTGGAGATGGTGCTTGAACGGCGCGCGGATCGTGCCGCCCGCTCCTCGAGAGCCCTTGTCCGCGAAGGTCTTGACGCCGGCGCCGGTCAGGCCGACCGTCCGCGCGGCGGGCCACGACGTGGGTGGCGCCCGGCAGCGCAGGTGAGGCCCATACCAGCCGGCCCACAGGGTCGGGGGTCTTCCCGCCGGTTTCACTATCGTCCTCGCCGTGACGGAAGGGGCGTGACCGTAGGTCTGGCGGTAGATGCAGTGAGGGGGTGACACGCGGTGGTGTCCACGCCCGCGGGCCACACGGTGCCCCACTCGTCCTGGCGAGCCAGGCAGAGCAGCCAGTCGGCGATTGCGCGGATCTCGTCGGCCCCGCCGGGTTCCTGTCCGACAGCCCTGGCGGCCGCCCTGTTGGCGCGGTGCATCGATGCCAGGACGGCGAGTGCTCCGGCCGCTCCGTGTGCCAGACCACAGTCGGCGTACCCGCTGGCCACGGTCCATCCTGCCGGCACCCGGAGCGCCGGCATCGGGTAGGGCGGACGCAGCCGTCCACCCCGTGCCAGGGCGCGCCCCACCTCAGCCCGCTTAGCGGACGGCGGCCTCAGCAGCAGGTAGAGCGCGGCCCCCGCGGTCCCGGACCCAGGTCGTGCTCGGGCACCGCAGCCACCGCCGCGTCCGTGCCGGCCAGCAGCCTGCCATACCGTTCGGTGTCCCCGCGCAACGACGCGGCCGCGACTCTCAAACCAGCGATCCCTCCGTCGAAAAGGCCGGCCTTCCCCGTGACGCCTGCTCGCACGGCTGATTCGAGAAAACGGTGTCCCGCTTCATTCCAGCCGTTATTCGCCGTGATTCTGCCGCGCGCCGAAAACAACATGACAAAGCCGCTCCGCCGTGTGCCAGCGAAGCGGGATGCCGATAATCCAAATGTGCTTCAGCGCCGCTGGAATGTCTGGCCACCGGGCCAGCGACACGGGCCGCCACCTCCTGCGCAATGGTCGAACCAGCCACCTCGTCCGTCTTGAACTGGAAGAACTCGCATTAACCGCCTGAAGGCGAGTTAGCCGGCATGGTCGACGTAGCTATGCTGCACGCGTAGATGGGCTGCACGGCCTCGATGTCGACGAGCAGCTCGAGGTCGAGGTCGAACACGTCGTCCGCGAGGTCGGGCTGGGCCACTGGGCTCACTTCGGGTTCCTTTCATTGACGCCCCGGCATCCCGGGACTGAGCAGAAAGGGACATTACCGAATCTTGCCGACGGTTCGCGCCATTTGCAATTATCTCGAAGTTTCCAGCCCAGCCTAGAACGGCTGTTGCGCTCTCAGCCTGGATCCACGGCGTGAATTCTGTTGATCATTTTGGCAGGCAATTCCTCGATGAGGCTCGTTCCCGCAGATGGAGGCCGGTTTTCGGGCGTGGGAGGGCCTCCGTGCGCGGGTCACGGGCTGTCCATAGGTTCCCGGGTCGAAGACGATGGGTGCGCCGGTGAGCGCGGTGACCTGGGTGAAGGTCGTTATGGAGATGCGTTGACCAGGAGTTTCGGGCGGGTCATGCCGCTCGGGCTGAGGGCGGGTCGTGGGTCGCGGTGAAGGTGTTCAGCCATGCGGCCTGCCATGGCCAGCCGGTGGGCAGGTGCAGGGTGAGCCGGCCGCGTCCGTACCGGGCGATACGCGCGGGCACGCTGATGAGGTGACGGCGCAAGGTGGCTCCGCGGGCCCGGGCATGGCAGGCATCAGCCAGACAGCCCAGGGCGCGCAGCAGGTTGTGCGTGATGGCCGCGCAGGTCAGCCAAGCGGCGTTGGCGGCGAAGCGACCGGAGGTTCTCTGAACTACGATCTTGAAATCCAGGTGAAGATCGAATCCTGGTCATCGTTACTCAGGGTGCGGGACTGCTTCGGCTTGCTATGTCGCCGAAGCTGGGCATTCCCAGGTCGGTGCGGCGGTGGCCGGTGTTGATTTGGGAGAGTTTGTCGCGGATTCCGGCGAGGCTGACGTGGAGGCCTTCGACCTCGCCGAGCCAGCCCTCGCGTTCGGCCTCGGCGATGCGGGCGAGCAGGTTGTCGCGGATTTCCTCGAATCGGGCGTGCTGTGCGGGGTCGGGGCGCAGCATGGGGCAGCGAATGCAGGCATGTTCGTGGATGCAGGGAGTGCCGAAGGCGCGGGCGCAGGTGCCGGTGGACAGCTTGCGTTTTTCGAAATGAGCGAGGAACTCGTCCCATTCGTCGTCGGTCGGCGTGCGGTATTCCTCGCTGGGCCGGGTTGCTCGGCGGCGGGCGATGAAAGCTCTGTGCGCCTCGATGGCCTCGGTGGGGTAGATCGCCTTGTAGCCCATGGTCGTGTTGATGTTGCGATGGCCGCAAATGATCTGTGCGATGTGCGGCGGCAGGCCGTTGAGGACGGCGTCGGTGACGAAGATCCTGCGGAAGTCGTGTGGGGTGAAGATCAGCGGGTTGCCGTCGGGGCCGTAGATTCCGGAGCCGGTCAGCGCGTCTTGAAGGATCTCCCGCAGGGAGCCTTCGCTGATCGGGCGGCGTTCTCCAAAGAGTGCGCGCTGGAACAGCAGCGGCATCGGCGGGTTCCAGATCTTCTCGTGGGTGTCGTAGCTGGCCACGAGAGGAACGGCGCCGCTCTGATCACGGATGCGGCAGACGATCGCGCTGAGCACGTCAGCCAGTTCCGGGCCGACCAGCAACATCCTCTCGGCGCCGGTCTTGGACGGGGCGATCTGCAGGAGTGGCACCAGCTCCCCGGTGGACGGCAGCCGATATTGGGTGATGCTGTGGTGGCTGAGCTCGCGTAACTCTTCGAACCGGATACCGGTATGGCGCAGGACTTCGATGACGGCCCATGCCCAAAACGCGTCGCCCTCCTGCTTGGTCAGATCGAGGCGTGGGCCGCCGTCGGGGGTGGCGGCCCAGATGCTGCCGGTGTAGGCGGTGGGCGTGGACAGACGAAGCAGGGTCTGCTCCTCGACGGTGAAGATGCTGCCGGGTGGAGTACGGCGGGCTGCCTCCAGCAGGACCGCGCTGGTGAGACGGTGCTGGTTGACAGTGCCGGCCAGCACCGGCAGCAGCGGCAGCCGCTCCCGGGTCCGCTGGTCCATCCGGGACTTGACCAGCTTGTCCTGCTTGGCCCGGTTGCAGTGGGCCTCCTTGATCGGGCAGGGCACCGCCCACTGAGCCCAGCGGTGCGGCTCGTCCAGAGCCCATTGGGCGATATCCAGGTAGAACGCGCGAACTGCCATCATCACGCTGCGGGCGCCCGCGCGGGGCACAACCTCCTCTGCCGGGTGACCGTCGGGATCGGCGATGGTCTTCGTCCGGAAGGAGACGCGTTGCCGCCACTCGGCGGCAACCTCGGGCGGCAGGTGGAGCGAGTCGATCCCGCGATGATGACGTTCCAGGTCGGCCCAGAACAGCCCGACCAAGTCGCCGGCGAGTTTAGCGAGGCTGTTGTAGTCCAGGACCGGCTGGCGTTCGCGTAGGTAGTCCACGAACAAGTCCCGGATGGGACGGCACCGGACCTGGTAGCGGTCCACCAGGTCCTCCACCGAGCGCTGGCCGGCCGCCAGGAGGAACGCCCGCCCGGTGGCTGGGGCGTCGACGCCCAGATCGCCGAGCGTGTGCAGCAGCCGGTAGGCCAGCAGGCGCCCGGCACCACCGGTTCCGGTATCGCGCATCGCATCCAGCAGGTCGAGGTAGTCGCCCACGGTGATGTCCCGGACGAGGCCGCCCTTGCAGGCCAAGATCATGGTGATACGGGCTCAGGGCCAGTCGGGCCTGTCCTGCGGTGATGCCGTCCGGGTCGGCATCGATGAGGCGCTGCAGCGCGGCGAACCCGCCGGGGTCTCGGCATGCGGCCATCATCGGCACGATCCGGGGCGAGGTCTTGCGGACCATCCAGGTCATGGCCGGGCGGATGATGTCGGCGCAGACCAGCACGAACAGCCCGATCTGGTAGCACTCGCGGTTACTTGGGGCGGCGGATCGGCCGGTGGCCTGACGCCACCGCATCGGCAGGGTCAGCCATTCCTCCTTGGGCAGGTCCTCGGCCCCGCTGGCCTTCCACCGCTGCTGCCAGCTGTCACCGGAGAAGCTCGCCAGCCACTCCAGGATCCGGGTGGTGCCCTGTCGCCGGTAGTTCGAGCCGTTGGCCGGGCGCAACGGCGGCGCGTCGACCATCGCGATGATCTCCTCGATGCCGAGCAGGCTCGCCGGCCAAGCGCTCTGGCCGGGGCGGCGCGGGAAGCCCCGTCGAGGATCGGTCGCGAGAATGTTCTGCGGCGGGGACGTTAGCTCGTTCGCCCGTACTTTCACCGCTGCCGCCCGAACAGCACGTCCAAGGAGCTCGGATCGTAGCCCGGAGCCGGAGGTGGGGACGGCGTGGTTGCGCGGGATTGGCGGGCGTGGTGGGCGCGTAGCTCGGCCACGGCCTCCTCCACCGACGGGTTCAAATACAGCTGCGTGGTCGTCAGATGGGCATGCCCCAAGATCCACTGGACGTCGGCCAAGGGCAGCGCCGGATCCCTGGCCATCCGATGCGCCGCCGAATGCCGCAAGTCATGCAGCGTCCAATTCGCTCCCAGCAACGCATTGGCCCGCTCGAACATCCGGTGCGCACCGTGATAGGACAGCGCGACCAACGGCTGACGCAAGGTCCACCACAGGCGGATCCCGCTGCCCGGTGGGCACTCGCCCGTGCATCTGCTGCTGGTAGAGCCGCAGCCACACGAACGCATCCGGTGAGGCGGGCAGCGCCTGAGCCGCCCGTGAACCCTTACGGATCACCGTGATCAACTGCTGGCCGGGATCGGCATCGCTACGACGGGCGCCCAGCAGTTCGGCCGCCCGGGCTCCGGTGGAGATCCAGAACGCCACCAGGGCCCGGTCGCGGTGCGACGGCAACGCCGCGAACAGCAACTCGAACATCTCCTCCGGGATCGCCCGGGGTGTCTGCTGCGGCACCGCGGAACGGTAACGCCCTTCACGTTCGCGCTGCCAGGGATCCATTGGGTTGTGATGGGCATGAGCGCGCCCGCCACGGCGCGCGCGATCCAGCGGGAACGGGTTGACCATCGGCCCGGTCCCGGCCTCCCGGTGGAAATCGTAGAACGCCCGCAGCACGCTCTCGCTGTGGTTGACCGTCCGAGGCGCGTACCCGATCCCCGGCGACGGCTTACCCGTGACCCCGTTCACCTCACCGGGCAGGCCACCCCCGGCCGGTCCTTCCCTTCGCGACTGAGGACGACGCCGGTCACTCCCGCCCCCGTCCGCCACCCGCATTTGCGCGCGCAGGGCCAACCGAGGCTTGCGCGTCTGGCGGATCCACAGGCTGAAATCGCGGCCCTCGACCGGCGTCGCCTGCTCCCAGGACACGCCCACTGCCGACAGGAACCGCAGCCAGCGCAGGAGATCCATCGCATATGCCTTCACGGTGTTCGGCGACCGCTCGATGTCGGTCAGGTAGGACAGGTACCGCTCGATCGGCCGCACCGGCACATCGTCGTCCCCAAGCACCGTCCACGATTCCTGCCGTGTCACCGGCGACACGACGCGCTGAACCAGCATGCTCCCTCCCGGAGTTCTGTGTGATGGACGGGCGGTAGATAACCACGTCCATCACGCAGATCGCCCGGCTCCAACCCTCCCTGAACAACATGGAAGACGCTCACTCAGCAGCTTCAGATAACTCGCCGTTTGGCGAATTCGTCCACGCCCAAGACGGCGACCGAGCCGACCTCGGGGTCGGGCAGCGCCCGGATCAGCCTGATCAGCAGGGATCGGGACACGATGATGCCCAGGTGGGCGGCCAAGCGCGCCCCAGCGCGTCCGGCCAGGGCCAAGGCGATGTGTTCCAGCAGCCGACGCAGTAACGAAGTCCGCCGCGCGTGTCTGTGCGCCAGCCCGGGTACCTGCTCAGCGAAGGTACGGACCGGGCGGTCAGGGTTGTCGCAGAACCACCGTCGCACCTCCAGTTCGATGGTCACGGGCACCTGTCCGCAGGTCACATCCTGCAGATGGCGACGGTATCGGCTGTGGATCCGCTAGCTGAGCGTGCCGCAGGAGCCACATCCAGCCTCGGTGTTCTTCGCGCGTGCGTTGATCAGTAGGCCGTTGCGGCCCTTCGTCACCCTCTCTACCTGTACTTCCGTCAGGTGGGGGAACAAGAAGGAAAGAAGGTCGAGGCTGGAGCTCTCGCCACCCGCCTGGATGTGCAGCACAATAGCCCTCACGGCCGCTCGTGATGATCAGATTCTTGGTCGAACCCGATCTTGACGATGCGGCCGCCTCCATGCCCGGCCTGTGACGAAATCGCGACTCTGATCACGCATCGTTACGTCTTCACGATCTTTGTGCCAGAGCCATTTCTGGTGGCCACCAGCCCGGCGAACCCACGACCATCTACCAGGAGAACTGAGGTGCCCTAGATCTTCCGGACAGCTCCCCAACTAGGGTTGGGGTGACCGGAAGGAAGCAGTAGTTGGCACGACGTAAGGGCCCGTACTCGCAGGCGTTCAAGGATGAGGCCGTCCGCATGGTGCTGGATGGGGATCGTCCGGTGTCGCATGTCGCCCGGGAGTTGGACATCCACGACACCACCCTGCATAACTGGGTGAAGGCTTGGCGGCGGGAGCACGGAGGCGTGGCGCCGG
>NZ_VCJS01000375.1 GCF_005893125.1 Nonomuraea basaltis
CAGGGTGGCTACGGTGACCGTGGTCCGCGTCGTGAGGGCGGATACGCCGATCGTGGCCCCAGGCGCGAGGGCGGGTTCCGTGACGACCGCGGACCTCGTCGTGAGGGTGTGTCCCGCGACGACCGTGCCCCGCGTCGCGAAGGCGGGCCCGGGGGTGACCGTGGGCCCCGCCGTGAGGGCGGTTTCCGTGACGATCGGGGTCCGCGTCGCGAGGGCGGGCCAGGGGATGACCGTGGCCCGCGCCGTGAGGGCGGCTATCGGGAATCTCGCCCGTTCTCGCGGGACGACCGCGGCGGGCGTGAGGAACGTCCCGCGGGAGCCCGCGCCAGGTTCGGCAGGCCGGAGCAGGACACCGAAGCCCCGCCGCGCGAGAGGCTGCCCGAGGTCGCGCCCGACATCACTGCGGACGAGCTCGACAAGGAAGTGCTCGAGGAGCTCCGCTCCCTCCCCGGCGATCTCTCGGACCTCGTGGGAAGGCATCTGGTCGCCGCCGAGCGGGCGCTCGAGGACGACGACGCGGACCGGGCGCACGAGCACACGAAGGTGGCGCGCCGGTTCGCCGCCCGCATCGGTGTCGTACGTGAGGCCGCGGGCATCGTCGCGTACCGTGCCGGGCACTTCTCGGAGGCGCTGAGCGACCTGAGGGCGGCACGGCGGATGACGGGGTCGGACGCGTACCTGCCGATCATGGCCGACTGCGAGCGTGGTCTGGGCCGTCCTGAGCGGGCCATCGACCTCGTACGCTCGCCGGAGGCCGAACGCCTCGACCGGCCCGGGCGCATCGAGCTGACCATCGTCGAGTCCGGCGCCCGCCGCGACCTGGGCCAGCACGACGCCGCCGTGATCACCCTGCAGCGCCTGCCCGAGCTGCGCGACCCGCAGCCCAAGCCCTGGTCGGCGCGGCTCGCGTTCGCGTACGCGGACGCGCTGGCCGAAGCCGGGCACGAGGAGGCGGCCACGGACTGGTTCGGCAGGGCGATGGCGTTCGACGAGGACGGTGAGACGGACGCCGCGGAGCGGTACGCCGAGCTGACCGGCGCCGTCATCGAGGACGTCGAGGAGGACTTCGACGAGGAGGACGACTTCGACGACGCCGGGCTGGCCGACAGCGGCGAGGGGACCGTGGTGGACGACGACGTGGACGACGCCGCGGCTCTCGCCGAAGCAGGCGACCTCATGGACGCCGAGCCGGAGACGGCCGAGCCGTTGAACGCTGTCGAGCCGGAGACGGCCGAGGCGCTGAACGCTGTCGAGCCGGAGACGGCCGAGCTTTCGGATGGTGAGGTCGAGTCCGACGACGTGCCAGGCGATGATTCGGACGAGGCGGAGTCTGCGGGCACCGAATCCGGTGAAGCCGAGGCTGTCGACGTTCCGGACAGTGCGGAACCTGACGAGCCGGTCACGGACGACGCTGGTAACGAGCCGAGTGCCCCTGCTCCGGTGGTGCAGACGGACACTCCGGGCATCACGCCGGCGTTCATCGAGCCGGACTTCGGTGACACGCTGGATGAGCAGGACGATCCCGGCCAGAACCGGCAGAAGAACGACGACTAGCTGAACTGGCGCCACGCTCCGCCGTACCCGGCAATCCGGTACGGCGGAGCCGCTCGCCCTCCCGCCGTACGGCGAGGCGTCTCTCCTGATAACCGAGGGACGCTACGGCTAGATCTTGAGAGTTACGGCGAGTTCCTGAGACCTGGGGGACGGCTACCGTGAGTTCTTGAGTGCTGAGTGACGGCTACGGCGAGACGCGGTCGAGCCAGTGGAGGATGCCCGCGACGTTCGACGGGGCACCGCTCAGCAGCTCGAACTGCTCGGCCGTCGCGTCATCGGACTTCAGAGCCGTGTACCGATCCCTGGTCCGGTCCCTGACCATCGCGACCGCGTGATCCAGATCCATGCCCTCCGAATGGGCCTGCCGCGTGAGATCGACCCAGATGCGAAGCTCCTCGGCGGACCGTTCGAGGGTCTGCTGGACGGCCTCGACCGGCCCGTAGTGGCTGAACAGCAGGCGTTGCGGCCCGAGCGCCCCGAACAGCGCGATCGAGTCGAGGGCCGTCTGCAGGTCGAAGTCCGGCGGCGGCGTCGCGGGACGCAGATCGCCCGTCTCGGGTAGGTACACGCCTGCCGCGTCGCCGACGTACAGATCTCCGGTCGCCGAGTCGACGAGGCCCACGTGGTGCTTCGCGTGGCCGGGGGAGTAGTGGCTGTTGAGCGTGCGCCCGTTGCCCAGGTCGATCGCGCCGGTGTCGCCCAGGGCGACGATGCGCTCGGCCTCGGTGGGGGACAGCTCGCCGAAGAGGTCGTCGAGCCGGTCACCCCACACCATCCGCGCACTCGCCATCAACCGTGACGGATCGGCCAGGTGGCGGGCGCCCTTCTCGTGTACCACGACCTGCGCGGACGGGAAGAACCTGGCGATGTCTCCCACTCCGCCGGCGTGATCCAGATGAATGTGCGTCACCACGACGGTGGCCAGGTCCTCGGGACCGACACCGAGCGAGGCGAGCGCGTCACGCACCACGGGAGCGGAGGTCGAGGTACCGGTCTCCACCAGGCATGGGCGGTCACTCAGAATCAGGTAGCCGGCCGTGATGCCCGAGTAGCCGGCCATCTTGGTGTCGATCTCATAGACGTCGCCGCCTAGAGCAGTGATGTTGTCCACAGGCACTCCCGAGCGTACAGCCGTTGTCCCCAGAACGGCGTTCCAGCCGATCCAGCCTCCTCCTCATCGTAAAGAGTGATCTCCACCAGAGCATCGATAGGAGGACGACAGTGGACCGAAACGAGGTCTTGCTGGTGGGGAGGCTCTCCGCGGCCGTCGAGGAGTACTCCATGCCGAGCGGCGACACCGTGACGAAGTGGCGCATCATCGTGCGCCGCCGCCGGCCGCACAGGCGAGGGGTCACCCTGACGGACAGCATCCCGTGCGTCACGTTCAACCCCGAGACGGCCGCCGTGCTCCGGGGTCTCAAGCCGCGCGACTACATCGAGGTGACGGGCTTTTTCCGCTGCCGCGTCTTCGGCCCTTCGGCCGCCAAGATCTGGAGGTACGAGGTGGAGGTGAGCACCGCCAAACCGGTCGAGGCTGCGGCGGCCACACTGCCAGAGCCCGACGACGACCACCCCGTCGCGGACCACCCGCCTGCGGACCGCCTCCCCGCGGGTCACTCCACAGTGGACCGCCTGCCCGCGGGCCACTCCGCCAGGGACCAGCCCCCTGCAGACCAGCCCCCTGCAGACCTGCCCTCTGCGGACCGCCCTACCGCGACAGTTGCCGCCCTGGTTCCTGTACAGGGGTCCTTCTTGGCGCGGGCAAGCTGACCTGATCGGAGGCGTGCCTGCCCATGGCCATCCAGCCGAGAGGACGGGGACGACGGGGCCCGAACGCGGGCGGGAGCGTGCGCGTAGGGGCGTCTGGGATGCCGTCCACGGCGGCTCCCTGGCCGGGGTGCGCTGTGCGTCTCCTCGATCGGTGGGCACGCTGAGCTGGTCGGAGGCGCGCCTGCCCATGGTTGTCGGGCCGAGAGAGGACGGAACCCAACGCGGGCGGGAGCGTCCGCGTAGGGGCGTCGGTGGATGCGTCCATGGCGGCTCCCTGGCCGGGGAGTGCGCTGTGCGTCTCCTTGATTGCGGGAGGTGAATGCCGGTTGGGTCAGTCGATCGCGAACGTTCGGAGGACAAGGCCCGTTCTGGGTTTGGGGCCGAAGGAGGTGGATTTGCGTGGGACGCGTTCGCTGCCTGCGGCGACGGCCAGCACCTCGTCGGTCGCGAGCGGCTTGAGGATCACGGCGGTGCCGCCCGTGCGGGTGGCTAGTCGCACGGCGGCCTCCGTGTCGTGGTGGACGATCTGTACGGCCTGATCGTCGTCGCGCATGCCCCACACCCTGGGAAGGATGAACTCCGAGAGGATGGAGGTGTTGAGGGAGTTCCAGCGGTCGGAGTGGTCGGCCGGCATGGCATGGGCGAGCTGAACTGGGTCGGGATCGGTGAGCAGGTGCACGCCTTCCGCGCCGGCGAGCAGGAAGGCCGGCTCAGGGGCGTCCTCGAGCGCCGCGAGGCCCTCGGCCAGGTCCTCATATTCCTGAACCCGCCACGACCCCCTGGCCCTGGCGGCCGCCTCGGGTAGGGGCAGACCGGGGATCACGCGGTGGATGGCCTTGAGGTCGGGTGGGTACGCGCTCGAATCGACGAGCAAGGCCAGACCGAAGTCCCATGGGGCGACGAGGGTTCCACTAGCCGCCGTCGGTCTCGATCGGCCTTCCTCAGCGGGAGCGGCTGCGGCGGTGTGGGCGTGTTCGGCGGCGGTGGACTGTGGCGGGGCGGGCTCTGAAGTGGCGCCGGTGGACCGTGGTGGCTGGGGCTCCGACGCGGCGGCGGTGTTGGTCTCTGAAGTGGCGTTGGTGCGTTGCGGTGGCTGGATTTCCGATGTGGCGGCGATGTGCGCCGTTGGGGCGGCCTGTGAAGCCCTGTGAGTGGCGCGTTCTTGGCGTTGGAGGATGCGGTATGTCGCATATCTGTGGTGGCCGTCGGCGATCAACGCCTGGCGATTGTGGAGGTCGGCGTTGATCGCGGCGATCTCTGCTTCGTTCGTGATCGCCCACAGGCGGTGTGTGAGGCCGTCTTCCGTGTCGGCGGACACGAGGGGCCGGCGTTTGGCCGCCACCTCGTCCACCAGGCCGGTGGCTATGCCGTTGCCGCCGTCGTAGAGGAGGAAGATCGGTTCGAGGTTGGCCTCTGTGGTGCTCATGAGTGCGAGCCGGTCGGCGATCGGGCCGGGCATGACGTCCTCGTGGGGCAGGATGATGTGCTGTCCCGGGTCGGTCAGGGCAACGTCGCCGATCAGGCCGCGCTGCAGGAGGTCCGGCCCGCTCTGCTCGTACACGTAGATCGCCGGCACGTCGTCCGCGACCAGGATGCCCGCGTCCAGCCAGGCTCTCAGCATGTCCCGGGCTTCGGTGTATCGGGCTTCGAGCGGGACCTTGGTGGGCTGGGCGGTTGCTGTTCCTGGCCCTTCTGGTGCCCTCGGCTCTGGTGTCCTCGGCTGTGTTGCGCTCGGCTCTGTTGCGCTCGGCTCCGTTGGGCCCGGCTCCGTTGGGTGTGGTGGAGAGGTGGGTGATGGTTGGAGGGAGGAGTTGCTGCGGGATGAGCAGGGAAGGATGAGGCGAACGACGTTGTTCGGGTGAAGTCGCAGGAGGGCGTCGACGTCCGTGTCAGAGATCAGGTCGTAGGGTGGGGAGGTCACCTTGGCGGGATCTTCAACAGCGAAACGCACGCCTCGGAAGGGCCGTAGCACCAGCCCATCAGGCACCGGCAGTTCAGGAGTCCCCATACGGGGCATGCTCCCATAAATGCATGCGCCTTCCGGAAGTCGCCCCTTTGGTTGCAGCCGTGCCCGTCCGGAGCAGGGCAGGGCGGGTCTGTCGTCCAGCGATGAAGGGAGTCCTCACCCATGTCTCATGACGGAAACGTACATGGTGAAACCTCTGGCACCCCCGGGGGCGGTGTTTACGACTGGTACCAGCGCGGGGTCAAGCTGCTGCAAGAGGGCAGTCCGGCCGCCGCGGCCGCGTTGCTCGAGCGCGCCGCCGCGGCCGAGCCTGAATCGCGCAGCATTCTTGAGGCGTTGGCTCGGGCGCAGTTCAATTCGCGGCAGTACGCCGAGGCCGCCGCCAGCTTTCGGCAGATCGTGGACGCCAACCCGGCTGAGGACTATGCCTATTTCGGGCTGGGGTTGTCGTTGTGGCGGACCGGGGATGTGGAGGGGGCGCAGGAACCGCTGGCCATTGCGGTCGCCATGCGCCCGGATGAGCGGCATTACGTGTCGGCGTTGAAGAGCGTTCGTGCTACTTTGCGGGCTCGTCGGGAAATGTAGGGCTGGGGGTTTGGCGTTCCTTTCCGCGCCGCGTTCCCGGCCCCTTTGGGGCCTCGGTGCTGGAGGGCTCACAGGACTTCATGGGCGGTCCCGTAAGCGTGGTTTCAGGCGTGGCGGGGCTCTGTGGGCGGTCCTGTGAGCGTGGCTCCGTAACTGGTGGTCCTGCGAGCGTGGCTCCGTGATGGTGGTGTCAGGCGCTGTGGCGGGTGGCGTTGGTGGTGATGGCGGCCTGGTAGTACGCGGCCAGGCCGGCGGCCGTCCGGTCGATGGAGGTCGTGAAGCGCGGGTCGGAGACGTACAGGTCGCCGAGGCCGCGGTGGATCTCGTACGTGCACGTGTAGCACCAGCGGGTGATGTGGGCCCGGTGCTCCTCCGCGAGATCCATGGCCAGGCCGCCGTCCGCCGGCGCGCCCGCCCGCATCGCCTCCGCCATGCGGGCGGAGATCTCGGCCGCCTCCGCCGTGAAACGCTTCCAGTCCTCCTTCGTGAACGACGACGTGCGGCGCGCCGACTCCGTCCAGGCCTGCGTGCCACCCCACCGCTGCTCGGCCTCCGCCGCGTGATCGTCGGGATTGAAATCGCCGAACAGTCCGGCGCGTTCCTCGGGAGTGAGGTTGAGCTTCGTGGACATGGTCATCCCTCCTGTAGCTGGGTACAGGGGCGACGCTAAAGTCTCACGCGGCGTGAGAGTCAAACGGGAAGAGGCGCTGTGCTGATCGACGGGTATGACACCCTGCTGCTCGACCTGGACGGCGTCGTCTACTTGGGCAGCCACGCGGTGCCTGGCGCCCCGGCCGCCCTGGAGGAGGCGCGCAGGCGGGGGGTGCGGCTGGCGTACGTCACGAACAACGCCTCCCGGACGCCCGCCGCCATCGCCGCACATCTGCGCGAGCTCGGAGCGCCTGCCACGGCCGCGGACGTGGTGACCTCCGCGCAGGCCGCGGCGCGGCTGATCGCTGAGCGGGTGCCGCCCGGGTCGAACGTGCTCGTCGTCGGCGGGTCCGGGCTGCGGCTGGCCGTACGGGATCGGGGGCTTCGACCGGTTTCGACCGCCGCCGAATCTCCTGTCGCCGTGGTCCAGGGAATCGCGCCCGGCCTGTCGTACGGGCTGCTGTCCGAGGGGGCGCTGGCGGTGCGGCAGGGGGCGTGGTTCGTGGCGTCCAACAGGGACAGCACGATGCCCACCGGGCGCGGGGAGCTGCCGGGGAACGGGGCGATGGTGCGGGTCATCGCCGCCGCCACCGGGGTCGAGCCGGTGTACGCGGGCAAGCCGGATCCGCCGCTGCATCGGGAGTCGGTGATCCGTACGGGGGCTCGGCGGCCGCTGGTCGTGGGGGACCGGCTGGACACCGACATCGAAGGCGCCTCGAACGCCGGGGTCGAGAGCCTGCTGGTGCTCACAGGGGTGGCCACGGCCGTGGACGCGCTGACGGCGGAGCCCCGGCATCGGCCCACGTACATCGCCGAGGGGCTGGATGCGTTGCTCCTGCCCTATCCCGAGGTACGGGACGGAGCCTGCGGAGGGTGGCGGGCCCGGTGGCAGGACGGCGTGCTGCGCCTGGACGGGGACGGGAGCAGGATCGACGGGCTGCGGGCGGCCTGCGACGCCGCATGGGCGGCGGCGGGGGAGGGGCGGGTCGAGGAG
>NZ_VCJS01000376.1 GCF_005893125.1 Nonomuraea basaltis
CATCGGCAGCGCAAACTGTGTATAAGAGTCAGCCCCATAGACCAGCTCCGCATCCCCGGCCGCGCGGACGTCATGCCCCAGCGTCACCGGCAGGTCCACATCCGTGAACGCCGCAACCGGAACGTCCCGCCACCCGAACGCCGCCGAGAAGACGGCGTGCGTGGCTGTGACGAGCCCCGGCACCGCCAGCCCAACGGCGAGCAGCCGCACCCCGGCACGCGGCCGGGACAGGTCGGAGACGAAGGCGGAGATGGCGGCGATCACCCGGTCGGGCCCTTCGGCGCGGGGTGTGGGACGGCGTTCGCAGTGGGAGATCGTCCCGTTACGGGCGACAAGTCCGCCTTTCATGGCTGTCCCACCGACATCTACCGCTACAACGCAGCCCATCCCGCCATCCTCCCCCAGCGCTTCACAATTGCTTTGAGATGAGCATCCCTTATAGAGAAAGATGTCCTCTATGACCCCTCGCCGTCTCACCACCGACGACTTGGACGCCTGCGCCCGCCTGGCCAAGGATCGCGACTGGCTGCCCGAACCGCACAAGTGGCGCCTGCTGTTCGAGGTCGGTGAGCCGTACGGCATCGACGCCCCCGACGGTGACGGCCTGGCCGCGACGAACATCCTGACCCGCTACGGCGACGACCACGCCGTGATCAGCATGGTCCTCACGGCCTCCAGGTTCGGCAGGCGCGGCCTGGCCCGCCGGCTCATGGAGCACGTGCTGGAGCGCGCCGGCGACCGGACCGTCTCCCTGTACGCCACCGAGCACGGCCGCCCCCTCTACGAGCGACTCGGCTTCCGCGTCGTGGGCAGGGCCGCCAAGCACACGGGCGTCTTCGAGGGCGAGCCGTCGGGAAGGACGCGGCAGGCCACGCCGGAGGACCTCGACGCGATCCTGGCGCTCGACGCCGAGCTGTTCGGCACGGACAGGTCCCAGGTTCTGCGGCGGATGTTCACGTTCGGGCAGGAGGTAAGGATCGCCGACGGAGGCTTCGGCCACTGCTGGCGCAACGACGACAACACGGTCATCGGCCCGGTCGTGGCGCGGGACGAGGAGACCGCGCGGGCCCTGATCGGTGATCTGGCGCTACGGGCCGGCACCGAGGTGCGGATGGACTTCGACCTGAGCCAGGAATCCGTGATCGTCTGGGCGGGCGAGCACGGCATCGGCGACGCGTGGCAGGTCGCGCGCATGGTGCGGGGCGGTGACCTGCCCGGCGATCCCGCCCGCCAGTTCCTGCCGTTCATGCAGGCGCTCGGTTGACCGGGTGCGCGGCGCTCTCATAGGGTCACCACCAGAATTTCATTCTGTCGAAGGGCGGGCATGACCTCCACGCACATCGACGTCAGCGCCATCGACTTCGCCGCGCTCGGCGCGTGGATGGACGCCGAGGGCCTGCCCGGCGGACCGATCACGGGCGTGGCACCGGTCGCGGGCGGCACGCAGAACGTCATGGTCCGCTTCGAGCGCGGCGGCCGCCCGTACATCCTGCGCCGCCCGCCCCTGCACGCCCGCCAGAAGAGCAACGAGGTGCTGCGCCGCGAGGCGCGGGTGCTTGCGGCGCTGCGTGACACGTCCGTCCCCGCGCCGGCGCTGGTGGCCGCGCAGACCGCACGCGAGCCGGTCTTCTACCTGATGGAGCCGGTCGACGGGTTCAACCCCTCGACGGGCCTGCCCGAGCCGCACGCCTCCGACCCGGCGATCAGGCACCGGATGGGGTTCGAGGCCGCCGCCGCGCTGGCCGAGCTGGGGCGGGTCGATCCGGCGGTGCTGCCGGGCTTCGGCCGGCCGGAGGGGTTCCTGGAGCGGCAGGTGCCGCGCTGGCTCAAGGAGCTCGACTCGTACGGCGACCTCGACGGCTACCCGGGTCCCGACATTCCCGGCCTGGACGAGACCGCCGACTGGCTCACCCGCCACCTCCCCAGATCGTTCACCCCGGGGATCATGCACGGCGACTACCACTTCGCGAACCTGATGTTCGCCGTCGACGGCCCCCGCGTCGCCGCGATCGTGGACTGGGAGATGTGCACGATCGGCGACCCGCTGCTCGACCTGGGCTGGCTGCTGGCCACCTGGCCATCCAACAACGGCCACGTGCCGGGGCTGCCGTCGCCGCAGGAGCTGGTGGCCTACTACGCGGCGCTGTCCGAGCGCGACATGTCGGCCATGGACTGGTACGCGGTCATGGCCTGCTTCAAGCTCGGCATCGTGCTGGAGGGCACCCACGCGCGGGCGTTCGCCGGCAAGGCACCCAAGGACATCGGAGACCTGCTGCACGCGACGACGCTGGGGCTGTTCGAGCGGGCGCGGGAGTTCATGAACGGTATTCTTGCCTGACCATATTTCACTATTTCCGGAAAAACGATCACATACCTCCCCAAAAGTCGTACAATTGCGCGCAATTGCACCTTGATTTTTCGGGGAAGGATCGTCATGCGAATGCGGTTCCTCGGCTCCACCTCGGAGGCGGGCGCCTGTCCCACCCTGTACGAGACCGACCGCGGCACCATCGTCGTCCAGGGCCTCCAAGTCACCGACGCGGAGGCGCTCGCCGATCTCCGCGACGTCCTCGACGGCGAGACCGCGGTCGAGGTCCCCATGGAGCTCCTCACCGAAATCGCCCGCCGGGTGCTGCCCGACGGCGCGGCAACCGCTTTCCCGAGCAGCGGAGGAACACCGACGGCAACCGGTTGATCACAATTGCGCCTGAGGCTGGCATGATCGACGCAAGCAAGGCTAGCCTCTTGCCGCGTGACGTCCTTTCAGCAGGCGCGCATCGACCTCGGCGGCCAGCTCCGCTCGCTGCGCGAGGCCGCCCATCTGTCGGGCAAGGAGCTGGCCGAGCGGCTGCGCTGGCAGCCGTCCAAGGTCTCGCGACTCGAGAACGCCCGGCAGACCCCCACCGAGGATGACGTGGTCGGGTGGGCGCAGGCCGTCGCCGCCTCGCCCGACATGACCGACGAGCTGATCAGGCAGGCCCTGGCGCTGGTGGAGCGGCACGACAGCTGGAAACAGCGCTACCGCAGCGGCCTGGCGGCCATTCAGGAGGACATGCGGGACCTCGAAGCGCGAACGAAATTGTTCCGCGCCTTCGAGCCCGGCATCATCATGGGCCTGCTGCAGACCGCCGAGTACGCCCGGCACGTCTTCCGCAAGGTCAAGCGCCTCTACAGCGCCGCCGACCAGATCGACGCCGCGGTGCGGGTGCGGATGCAGCGCCAGGAGATCCTTTACGACCGCGGCAGGACGTTCAGGTTCGTGGTGCCGGAGGCGGCACTGCACACCACGCTGGCCCCGGCCGACGTCATGCGCGGCCAGCTCGACCGGCTGCTGGCCGTCAGCACGCTGCCGAACGTCGAGTTCGGCGTGATCCCCTTCGGCACGGAGCTCCCATCCGCGCCGATCAACGGGTTCTGGATCTACAACGAGGCCATGGTGGGCGTGGCCACGATGACGAAAGACCTGGTCCTACGCGATCCGGACGACATCGCCTTCTACGTCCAGGCGTTCGACGATTACGCGAAGGTGGCCGAGTTCGACGAGGGCGGGCGAGAGGTCATCATCCGGATTCTTAACGCCTACCGAAAACAAACCCCACATTAACCGCAGCAATTGCTTGCCACCCACCGCAAGATCGTGCAATTCTGTCGCGAGACGTTGCGGAGGTGACGCATGATGCTTGATACCGCGCTCAGCCTCGAGCGGTTCGCCTGGCACGCGGGTCGTCACGCTGACCTGTCGGTCCAGAGCCTCGCCCTGTCCAGCGACCCGGCCTACGTGTCGGTCCGCAACCGCTTCTCGGCCACCCTCGCGGAGACCGTGACGTGCTCGGACGAGGGGGCGTACGTCACCTCCTGGGGCTACCGGCTCGGCACGACGGAAGACGTGGAGTCCGCCGCCGCCCGCCTGGCCTTCCTCCTCGCGGCACTGCCCGCCTGACCACGGGGCCACGCGGGCCCCTGTCAGCATCCCGCCTTGTAGAGGACCTTCTGCACCTCTGGTGGGTCCATGTTCTCCGCGGTGATGATCGTGGCGTCGGTCGGGATCGACGGGGTGACCTGCTGTCCCTTGACCGCCGCGACGGCCTGCTCGACCCCATTGGCGCCGATGTCGCCGGGCAATTGCGCGATCAGTGCCTGCACGACGCCGTCCTTGAGCTGCTTGACCTGCGCCGGGCCCGCGTCGAAGCCGACCATCTTGACCTGGCCGAGCTTGCCGGCCTGCTGCAGCGCCGATCCGGCGCCGGTGGCCGTGTTCAGATTCGCGGCGAACACGCCCGCCAGATCCGGATCCTTGGCCAGCGCCGCATTCACAATCTTGGATGCCTCGCCCACGTCGTTGTGCGAGTACTGCACACCGAGTTGGGTGATCTCCGGATGGTTCGCCTTGATCTCCTCCTCGAACCCCTTGATCCGCGCGTCCACGGTGCTGACGCCCGGGTCGGTGGAGATCACCAGGGCCTTGCCCTTGCCACCGATCTGCTCCGACAGCGCCTTGGCCGCCGCGGCGCCGCCCTTGAGGTTGTCGGTGCTGATCCTGGACAGCCCGATGCTCTCGTCCTCGACCACCGTGTCCACCAAGATGATCTTGATGTTCTGCTGCTTCGCCTGGGTCAGCGGCGCGATCATGGCCTTGACGTCGGTCGGCGCGATGAGCATGGCGTCGGGACCGCTGGCGACCACCGAGTTGACGATCGGCGTCTGCAGCGTCGGGTCGAACTTCTGCGGCCCCTGCACGTCCAGCGCCACGCCGAGCTCCTGGGCCTTGGCCTTCGCCCCGCAGGCCATGGTCTCGTAGAACTCCTCCCCGGCCAGACCCTGGACGAGCGTGATCCGGATCTGGTCGCCGCCGGCGTCACCGCCCTGCCCGCCACAGGCGGCGATGGTCAGCAGCGCTCCGAGAGCGGCCATGGCCTTGCGCATGGTGTGCCTCCTATCAGGCGCGGGTCCTGCGCCTCCACTGGTCCACGTACACGGCGGCGACGAGCACCGCGCCGACCACCACCTGCTGCCAGAACGGCCGCACGCCGAGGATCTGGAAGCCGTTCTGCAGCACGACGGGGATGAACACGCCGATGACCGTGCCGGCCACCGTCCCGACGCCGCCGAACAGGGACGTGCCGCCGATCACGACGGCCGCGATGGCCTGCAGGTTGTCGGTGGAGTGGGCGGAGACGCCGGTGATGCCGTACTTGGCCAGTGACAGGTGCCCGGCCAGGCCCGCCAGCAGCCCGGCCAGCCCGTACACCTTGATCAGGTGCTTGCGCACGGCCACGCCGCTGCGCCGGGCGGCCTCGGCGTTGGAGCCGATCGCATACGTGTGGCGGCCGAAGCGGGTGCGGGCCAGCGCGACGGCCAGCACGGCGGTGACGGCGGCGCAGATCCACACGATCAGCGGCACGCCCAGCCACCGGGCCAGCCCGAGCCCGAGGTTCAGCTCGGCCGGGGCCCGCAGGTCGACGCCTCCGGTGAGCAGCAGCGCGCCGCCGAGCGACATGCCGAGCGTGCCCAGCGTCACGATCAGCGCGGGGATGCGCCCGAGGGCGACCAGCACGCCGTTCAGCACGCCCCACGCCAGGCCAGTGACGACGGCGGCCAGCACGCCCAGCGCCGGCGATCCCGTGAAGTCCATGACCTTCGTCGCCGCCACGGCGGAGAACACCAGCACGCCGCCGACCGACAGGTCGATGCCCGCCGTGATGATCACGTATGTCATGCCGGTGGCGAGGAGCAGGAGAATCGCGGCGTCGCTGATCAGGTTCAGCAGGTTGAACGAGGTCGGGAACGTGCGCGGGGCGAGGAGCGAGAAGGCCACGAGCAGCACGACCAGCACCAGCCCGATCCACACGACCTGCAGATCGCCCAGCCGCACCCGCTCCTCCCGCTTCACCCGCCACTCCCCCGCGCGCCACCCTCCTGCGTGCCGTCGTCTTGGGCGCCGATCGCCCCGGCCGCGCCAACCTCCTGGGTGCCGAACGCCCCGGTCATGGCGCCGACCAGTTCCTCCATCGACACGTGCGCGGTGTCGAAGCGGGCCACCCGGCGCCCGAGCCGCAGCACCTCGACCCGGTCGGACACCGCCTTCACGTCCTGCATGTTGTGACTGATCAGCACGACCGACACGCCCGAGTCCCGCACGGTGCGGATGAGGTCGAGCACCCGCCGCGTCTGCACCACCCCGAGCGCGGCGGTCGGCTCGTCCATGAACACCACCCGCCGGGCCCACGTCACCGCCCGCGCCACCGCGACGCCCTGCCGCTGCCCGCCGGAGAGCGTGGACACCGGCGCGCTCTGGGACTCGAGCCGCACGCCGAGCCGTTCACAGGCGTCCCGGGTCTCGCGGCGCATGGCGGCGTTGTCCAGCACGCCGAGCACGCCGCGGAGGCCGGGCTTGAGGCGTTCCCTGCCGAGGAAGAAATTGGCGGCGGGGCTGAGGTCGGCGCAGAGCGCGAGATCCTGGTAGACCGTCTCGATGCCGGCGGCTCTGGCCTCCTCGACGGAGCCGAAGACCACCGGCTCACCGTCGAGCTCGATCGTCCCCGCGTCCGGCCGCTCGACTCCTGACAGGATCTTCGCCAGCGTCGACTTGCCCGCGCCGTTGTCACCGATCAGCGCGACCACCTCGCCGGGCAGCAACGTGAAGTCCGCCCCGCGCAGCGCCTCGACCTGACCGTAGCTCTTCACGATCCCGCGGGCGTCGAGCAGAGGTGCGGCCATAGCACCATCAAGAATCGGTCTGACATCGTTGTCAAGACCGAAAACGCTCCTGAGAAGAGCAGGCCCGCCTCATACACGGGCCCGCTCTTCGGCATGGGGTCGAGCTAGTTGACGCTGGCCGCGTCGACGTCCGGCTTGTCGACGTCGAGCTTGCGCTGGATGGCGATGAGGATGCTCATCATCTCGGTTTGGGTGCCCTGCATAGCGGCGACCTTGGTGTCCAGCCCGTCGACCTTGTCCTCAAGCCTGTCGAACCGGGCGTCGATCTGCTCGAACTTCTCGTCGATCTTCGTTTCGAGCCTGTCGACCCTCTCATCGAGCTTGGTGACCTTCCCGTCGAGGACCTTGACGCGGTCGGCCACGCCGTTGATCCGCTCGGTGAGGTCCTGCGCCATCTCGACCTGGTCTGCACGCGTCCGGATGAAGTCGTTGTCCAGCGCGGTGCCGAGCGTGCAGCAGATTTCCTTGTAGCCCAAGGTGGTCTCCCTTAGTTTGGGGGGTTGAGGGGGACCGGGGATATTTGGGATCTCCGGTCTTCCTCGTTTCTCGTTGCGTCGACAATACCCCTCCGAGCGCCGCCTGACACTGAAACCGAAAAGAGTTTCCCCAGCTCAGAGGCAATATTGCGACACAAAATCCGGACTAATACACCTATTTCGCAGCGAAAAAATTAGTGGGGCGCCGATACGGCGGCGCCCCTTGCGCGATCACGCGGTGCAGTCGTATAGACCGTCCTGACCGTCCACCGCCGTGCAGTTCTCCTGCACCCAGCTGGTCACCTCGGCGTTCCCCCGCCCGGGCC
>NZ_VCJS01000377.1 GCF_005893125.1 Nonomuraea basaltis
CGGGTGGGGTGGGGAGGCCGCCGCTGGCGAACCGTTCGGGGTGCGTGGATTGGGCGACGGCCAGGACGGCGGCACGTCCGGTCGCGGACGGCGGCGGCGCGGCCGTAGTGCACGTCGACGGGATGGTGGTAGCCGATCCCGGAGTGATAGTGGTTGTGGTTGTACCAGGTGTAGAAGCTCTGGCAGAAGGCGCGGGCATCGGCGATCGAGCCGAACCGGCCGGGGAAGTCCGGGCAGTACTTGAGGGTCTTGTAGCTGGCCTCGACGTGTGGGTTGTCGTTGGAGGTCTTGGGCCGGGAGTGGGACTTGGCCACGCCCAGGTCGATGAGGAGTTCGGCGACGGTCTTGGACTTCATCGAGCTGCCGCGGTCGGCGTGCAGGGTGAGGGTGCCTTCGTCGATGTGATGTTTGCGCGTGGTCTGGCCGATGAGGTGTTTGGCCAGGTCGGCGGACTCGCGGGGGGCGATCATCCAGCCGACGACGTAGCGGCTGTAGATGTCGATGATCGTGTAGAGCGAGTACCAGACGCCCTTGTCCGGGCCGCGGAGCTTGGTGATGTCCGGGTGATGTCCCAGGCCCACACGCGGTTGGGGGCATCGGCGAACAGCTCGGGGATGGTCTTGGGCGGGTGGGTGGCCTGACGTCGCCGATCCCGGCCGACCTCGTCGTGCCGGCGCAGGATCCGGTACATCGTTGATTGCGAGGCCAGGTAGAGGCCCGCATCCAGCAGGGAGAAGTACGCCGTCGCCGGGGAGGCGTCGGCGAACCGCTCGTTCAGCACCGCGCGGACGTGGTCGCGCTCGGCCTGCGACAGTGCGGCCGGGTGCGGCTTTCGGGGCGTGACGGGCCGGACCGGGGCGGGGCTCTGGCGGTTCTTGCGGTACTAGGTGGCCTGCGATACCCCGACCGCCGCGCATGCGTTGCGACGCCCGAGCAGCGGGGCCAGTTCGGTGATTGCCTCAGCCTGGGCCCTCTGGATGACCCCGGTCACTGCTCGCCCCGATCCGGCGGGGTCTCGCTGCTGGTGGCGAGCTGATCCAGCAACGCGAAGAGCTTTCCCTGCACCTCGATCACCTGGCGGGTCTTGCCGAGCTCGGCGCGTAGCCGCTCGACCTCCGCCTGCAGCGCGTCGATCTTCTTGTCCCGCGGGTCGGCCTTCGGGCGGCCGGCCGGGCGGGCCAGCGCCTCGGCGGCGCCGTGGTCCCGCGCGGTCCGCCAACTGGAGATCAGTGAGGAGTACAGGCCTTCCCGGCGCATCAACGCGCCCTTGCCGGCCTTGTCCAGCCGGTCGTACTCCTCCAGGATCCGGGTCTTATAGGCGGCGGTGTAGCGGCGAGCGCCGGCTCGCTCGCGTACGTGTGGGTCAGGGATCTGGGGATCCTGTTCACTTGCTCCCACGAAGGGATGTCTCCTTCCCCGGCCCTCAGCACAGAGTTTTGTACCTGTTTGCTACCTAATGAGATCTGCCGGCCGAGCTGGATGTCTCCGGCCAGTTGCCGGGCCGAGGCCGAGCCCCATGGCCGTTCTGGAGGCAGCCGGCACTCGTGGGGAAGGTGGTCGCGATAGGCCCAGAGCGCCCGGACGATCTGCAGATAGTCGGCCTTGCGGCTGCAGCTCACCGATAGCCCCAGGACGTGGGCGCGGTAGCGGTCCAGGTCATGGTGGGTAACGTTGCTGATCGCCTGGATCTGCTGGGTCTCCAGCCAGGTCGCGAGCACCCGAATAGTGCGGACCCACTGGTGGAAGGACACCAGGCTCGCCTTGTCCCCGCCGGCCGAGCCGATAATCAGCGGCGGCGGCATGTTGTAGTCGAGCACGGCCAGCGCAAACGTCTTGACCGGGATCCGGAACCGGTCCGGAATCGGAGCGAAATGCGCGCCGGATGCCACTTGCTCGTTGTGGATCGCGGCTGGACTGGTGTCCCAGACGTCGTCGGAGAAGCGCGACAGCCGAGCCTGGTCGGCCGTCGGATGCAGGGTCCGGCCGCGCAGCACAATCGTGCCGGGCTCTGGCCAAGAGGCTGCCATTGTGCTCGGAGCGGCGCTGCTGTGGGTCCTCATCGCAGATCGAGTCTTCCGTTCACAAGATCATCGGCCAGCTGCCGATCTGACTCCGTGAGCTGGTCACGGGCCTGGTCGCGATCGCGATCTGGGTGGTGGCTCAGAAGGTAGCCGAGGCGGGTGTAGGGGTCGCCGTAGCGATGCAGCCAGAGCTGCGGCGGCAGGTCAGAGCGCAGCGCAGCGAGCCGGTCATGGACCGCGACCTGGACGGGGAGATGATGCGGCAGCGCGCGGGCGTTCCGGCAGCGCAGGCAGAGCAGAAACGAGGCGTCACATGGGTCTCCGGGCTGGGCGTGGGGGCTGTCGTGGTGATCGACGCAGGCGGCCAGCACGGTGTCTCGCTCTCGGTTGAGCATTCGTTTGAGGGTGTCGGCGTCAACACCCATCTCCGCTGCCGCGGCCTGCGGATCTTTCGCAGCGCGGGCCAGGAAGTCCGCGGTGAACACCGGGACGGCCTGGACGTCGCGGGCCTTGGTCACCTCGGCGTCCAGAGCGTCTCGGACGATCTCACCGCTCTGCTTGATCACCTGAGGGCTGCGGCGCAGGTAGTGATCGTTCATCGTTGACCGTGTGTGGGCAACGGGGTGGCGGCGTCGTTCGATCGCTGTCTGCCGAAGCCGCTGCACCAGGATGTACGGTTTCCCGTCGCCCGTTATCGCCTCGCCTGGCGTGGCGGATATCCCAGCGGCGGATGCTTCCTGATCCGCCTGCTCTTGGTCAGGGGCCGGCCGATGACGGCCGATCGCGGGCGGCCGGGGGAAGCCTCGAGACTCAGCCCAGTCACCGACGGAGTTCGCGCTCAGTTCGGACCCCCAGCGGCGGCTCTTGCCGACCGATACGTAGCAGAACGCTTGCTCGCTACCCGAATGACGCCGGGCCAGGGCGCCCAGGTCCAGCAGCAGGAGATAGACCAGCAGCGGGGAGCGGAACAGGCGCCGTTCCTGCACTGTGACGTCATCGATCACGTCAGCAAGTCCCTCGGGCAGGTCCTCGACCGCGGTCACCATGTGCTCGCGGGACGGCCCGCGCCGTGGCTTGGACTCCTCCAGCAACGCCACCGCGAGGTTGCCGAGTCCGCCATCGGGCCGGAAGTGCACGGCCGGCCAACCGGCGACCGTGCCGAAGTTCTCCGCGGTCATCTCGACCAGCAGAAGCGCGAACGCCACGGCATCGGCCAACGTGGGCGACAGCATCGCGCCGAGTTCCCCGACCCCGCCCAACCGCTTCACCACCGGCTTGACCCGTCCTCCCGGGAACCGGGGGAAGTCGCCGGTGGCCTCAAGAACGTCGAGAACCTGTGCCACCTGCTCGTCTCTGCTGCCAGGGGTGAGCTCGCCGCGACGGAAGGCGGCCAGCAGACTGCGTCCGGCATGGATCCGGTCCCGGGCCTTGCGGATATCGCCGCGGACCGTGACCAGGATCTGCCGCAGCTCCCCGTCGTTGTAGGCGAGGATCTCCGCGGGCTTCTGCTGCGGCAGCCGGCCTTCAAGGATGGCCCGACGGGTCTCCGGCCTCAGTTCCGAGTTCTTACGGATCAGCACCCGCAGGGTGACGATCTTGTGGTTGTGGGAGGCCGAAGTCAGGGCCAGCCGGAACGCCGCGATGTGCGCCGGCGTCACCTCCTGCGGAGAACGCGGCGGGTTGTCGACCTCGCTCAACACCGCAGCCAGCTTGGCCAGCGTCTTGTAGTAGTCGCTGGCGCTGTTCAGCCGCTTCGCCCCGCCCCGTGGCCCGGTCGTGCGAGCGAAGCAACGCGCCATCCACTGCTGAAGCTCAACCGAGACCGGGAATGCGGAGAAGTCGAAGATACGGCTCTTGCGGCCTTGCTCCTCAACGAACAGCACCGTGCAGGTGCCAGGCCCGATCACCAGCCGTTCCGGTGGCTCCCAGTCCCTCGGCGGCTGCGACGCGCGGCGCCCTCTGCCGCTCATCGGGCACCCTCCTGGCCCTCCACCGACTCCGTGCCCGGCTGGACAGGAGTCAGGACTCTGCCGCTGTCCTGGGCGATCCGGCTGACCAGCCGATCGAGCGCGGTGCGTTCCTCCTCGTCCAGCAATGACAGGATGTAGTCGACCTGCAGGCCGGTGAACGGCTCGAGATACCAGTCCCTGGTCACCTCGGGGCTGCTGTGTCCCAGCAGTGTGGCCAACTGGAACCACACGTCGCCGAACTGCTCGCGCAAGTCCCGCTTCTCTGCGTCGGTGAATCCCCCCAGCCTGTGTTCCCAGACCACCGAGAGGATCGAGAACCACCGCAGCGCAAAGGAATGACGTGCCATGTGGGGCCTGGCCCAAAGCGGGCACGCAAGGTCGTCGTCCTCCTCGCGGCCGTGTGCGGACGCCCACTCCTGGGCGACCCGGGCGTTGGCCGTCTGGAATGTCTTCTCCCAGCTGTGGGCCTGCTTGGGCATCCCGTCGTTGCCGAGCCAGAGCGCCAGCGGCTCCAGTCCGTCGGGCGTCTTCCGGAACAGCCGCAACCGCTCCTCCGGGGTGATCGTGTCCAGGGACAGGGCGGCCCGTCCCGCCGGGCCAAGGACGTAGAGAGTCCGGCTGTGTCGGTTGCAGCCGGTCACGATCCGCATACCCCGGACCTTGTCGTAGCGACCCTTGCGGCGAGCCCTGCCGATCGCCTCGGCCCGCGAGCCCTCCACCGGGTCGGTGTAAGCGGCGATCTCCTTCATCACGCTGCGCGGGATCCGATAATGACGCCCAGCCCGTCCGCCCTTGATGCAGGCCGCAGCCAGCCACGCCTTGGGGAAACGGCCAGCCTCATCCTCGGCCGGAAGCTCGACGTCCAGGACGCTCGACCACTCCGCCAGCCGCAGGCCCGTGCCGTACAGACCATCGACGAACGCGGCGTCCCGATCCTCGTTGAAGCCACGCCAGCCCAGGCGGCGCCGCCCATCGAACCCGAACCCACGCAACCCGACATCGCGCCACTGCTCGAACGCCGGCCGCAACAGCCACTTCACCTGCCGCCGCGGAGCACCCGCCGGCCGAGCCGGATCCCGCCGACCATCCCTCGCCGCCACCTCGAGATCGTCCACCTCCGGCCCCGCCACGGTGGGCACAGGGTTCACCACCCCGTAGCGCTCACCAGCCCACCGGTAGAAGCTGTTCAGCGCCGCACGGTCGGCATCGAACGACGTCGCCCGAACCCGACCGTCGTTGCGATGATCGGTCATCCTCCAGTACTTGAAGGCATCGAAGTCCGCCGTCGTCGCCGCGTCCCACGACCGGCCGAGCCCTTCCAGGAAGTCCAACCACACAACCAGCGAGTATGCATACCGCCGCCACGTGCGAGGCCGCTTCTCCGCGACTCTGCTCAGCCGAAAGAACAGATTGATCCGTGCGTCCGCCGACCCCGACGGCGACAGCAGGATCGGTGTCCCCTGACGCGCCCCGTTCCGTGCCGCCCGCTCGTACACATCCCCGAAGCCAGCAAGGACCTCATCCTCGGCAGCGTCCAGGCCCACCGTGAAGTCGTAGAAATCCAGCGACCAGGACCCGTAGGCCTCCACTGCCACCTCCGTCACAGGTATAACCGACAGTGATGGAGAGAGTAGAGAACAGCTGGCGGCATGACATCGTGCTGGAGGAGATCCTCACCGCGGAGGAAGGGGTCCGTTACCCGGTGCTGGTGAACGGGGTGGGCGCTTGCCCACCAGAGGACGTCGGCGGCATCGGAGGCTACGCATACTTCCGTCTGGTGCTGGCCTATCCCGAGCACGACGAGCACGACGAATATGTCCGCTGGGCCGGTCTGGGGAGCGCGCAGGAGTTCGACCCGGCCCGGTTCGCCGTTGAAGCCGCTCGCCGAGCGCTGGCCTCGGCTGCGATGATCAGATGCGCATCGCAGCCACGCAGCCCGCGGGCCTCCCCGCCGTAGCACTCGCCCCGCACATCAACGGCCCGTGGTGTGCCCGGTCGCGACTCACCCCAGCAGCGCCGACCGCCTCACCCCGGAACTTCCCCGTACTCCGGACACTTGACCTGAGGTCACCCCTGATCGAATGCGAGCCCTAATAGCTAGGCGCGTGCTGGAGGCAGGCCGTAGCGGCTGACGGCCAGGTACGTCTCCGGCGTCGCCGCTTCGAGGAGCCCCTCGTCGCCTTCCAGGTCGAGTTCTGGCTCCTGGGGACGGCGCAGCAGATCACTCCAGTCGCTTGTCGCTCCCCGCTCGTAGGCGCCGCGGAGCAGGGGGCGCAGCCGGGGGCGGGCTTCCTCCTGCTGCTCGCGGAAGATCCGCCGCTGGGTGAGTCGCTGTTCTTCCTGAGCGTCGTCGCTGAGTTCCTGATCATCGGCCAGCTGGTCCTCGGCGCGCAGCCCCGGGGTGCGCTGGGCGATGGCGAGGTCTTCCTCGCGGAGGCGCTCGCAGGCGGCGAACAGCTTCCGGGACATGCCCAGGTGAACCTCGGTCCCGGGGATGCGGCAGGTGAGGAAGTCGTCGAGGCCCATGGAACGGATACGGGCGCGCAGGATGTGCCGCTCGGTATGGGGCGCTGCTCCGCGGGCTTCGGCCCGCATGGCGAGGGTGAGGTCGTCGCCTTCCAGGGGCGTGGTCAGCCCGGAGCGCCGATGACGGGACGCGCGGTCGACGGGAACGGGCACGGTGCGCAGTTGCGAGGCGGGAGCGGAGCGCAGCGCCAGGTAGGCGAGCATTTGGGCGCGGGCCGCGCCGATGAGCGCGTCGTCGCTGTCGCCGAGACGGTCTTCGAGGTTGCCTGGGCCGACCGCTGACTCGTCGTCGATGTCGAATCCGGCTGGGGTGAGCGGCGGCCGTCCGGGGTGCAGGTCGTGGTCGATGGTGAGGAAGAGGTCGTCTCCGGGCCGCACGGACGCTCCGACCAGGACAATGCGGTGGGCGTACGAGCCGAGGATCTTGCTGCCGGCGGCCAGTTGCGCCCACCCCTTGCGCAGCGTGCTGAGGCCCACGTCGCCGCCCTTGGCCTCGATCAGCCAGTACAGGTCCTCTGCCTGGTGCCGCCCCCATAGGTCGGGCAGCTTCTCCTTCGGATCCTTGAACGTGTTGAGCAGGGCGGGGATCGGGCCACCAAGTTCGAGGTGCTCGGTCTGACCGAGGCCCAGCAGTGAGCGGCAGGCCCACTCGGTTATCGTCATACCCAGCCGGTAGGCGGCTGCGTTCTTCGCGCTGCGCTCGGTGCCATACGCGTACACCGGGTTCAGGGTCAGGCGCCGGCCCTTGGTGCCTCGTACGGGGTGCTGAGGCTTGACGGGGTGCATGCCGAGATAGGCGTACAGCGGGGAAACCCGGGCGACGAGTTCCCCGTGCGCATACCGCGGCTGATTCTGCAAGTGCGGGGTGACGTCGCGGCCGACCTCCATGGCGGCCTTGATGATCTCCCGCCAGGTGGTGGTCGAGACGTACCAGCCGTCGGTCGCCGGAAACCCGCCCGACCC
>NZ_VCJS01000378.1 GCF_005893125.1 Nonomuraea basaltis
GGTGGGTGGGCTGCCCGGCCGCTGCCAGACAGCACCAATTAACGATCACGAGGGCGGCCGTGCCCTGGCTTTGGCCTGCGCTGACGACTGCGCGGGGCCGCTAGGGGTGGCCTGCCCGGTCGGGTGAGGCGGCAGAGATGGACGTGCGAGACAGACAGACAGCTCCGGATGGTCGGCTGGTCTGCCCTGATCAGGACGGCTGCGGGGATGGCATGTGTGAGAGACGGTGCGCGGTGGCGGAGAAACGACGGCTGGCCGAACACGTGCGGGCCATGGTGGCGGCCTGGCCACCGTTAACGCGCCGTCAGCGGGAACGGCTGGCGCTGCTGCTGCGCCCCCGGCCGTGAGCGGCGAGAACATGATCCGGCCCCCGTCACGACTGCGACGGGGCCGTGGCGTGTGTGCTCACGCTGCCTGCGGCACCGCTACCGGCTCGATCATGACGCGCTGCTCAATCGTCGGCCGGTGTCCGCGTCCGGCGGGGAGCAACCGGACGGTGACCAACTCGGCGATGATCTCGCGCTTGCGGCCCCGGCTCAGTCCCTTCCACGTCTGGGCGGCGTCGTCGGAGGTGGCGAACTCGGCAAGCGGGCTGCTCTTGGTGGCGGCGTCGATCTGCTTGCGGATCTCGGCAAGCTCCTCGTCCGCCTCCTGCGATGCGATAGCGGCTTGCTCCTCGTCGAAGATCCGGCGGGCCAGCAGGCGGGCCGCCGACTCCTTGGCCTTCTGGCACTCGGTGATCCGATCCCGCAACTCCTCAAGGTCGACGGTGGAGTTGACGGGCAACAGGTCGGCCACGTCATCGCGAGACAGCCGCTCAATAATGGCCTGCGTGACGTACTCGTCCGCCTCGACGGCGGGTGTCAGGCAATGGCCCTTGGTGCGGCACCGGTAGACCGCAACGCCCTTGTCGGTGTAGCGCACGCTCATCGTCGTCGTGCCGTCGTCGCACTGCCCGCACAGGAATTGAAGGCTGCCCAGCCACTTGGGCGTGTTGGACGGCGCGGTCCTGCGGCGCGGGTCCTCCAAGAGCGTGATCAGCGCTCGCCACTTGAGATCCGGGATGATCGCCGGGAAAGCGTCGTGCTTGATGATCGCACCCCGGTAGACGGCGTGCCCGGCCGTACGCGGGTGCATCAGAATCTGCCGGATGCTGCGGCTGTTCCACCCGTCGTGCTTGACCTGCTTGCCTCCGCGCTTCATCGTGCGCGCGTCGGTCTGCGCCACGGTGGGCACGCTCCGCTCTGCGAGATCTTGCAGCACGTGAGCCATCTTGACCCCGGCCAACAGATCATCGGCCCATCGCCTGATCTCGGCTGCTTCCGCCTCGTTGTGCTGGGTCACGTCCAGTACCGGGCGGTCCTCGTAGATCCGCTCCAGCGTCGGGGCCTTGGGGTTGACGCACACGGACCGGACGCGGCCGGTGTCCACGCCCCACCCGTACGGGCGTACGCCGCCGCCCCAATCACCGTTGCGGGCCTGGCGCTTGCGGGCCAACGCCACCCGTTCCCCGCGCTCGCCCGACTCGTACTCGCCTTCGTTGGTGTCGTTGATGAGATCCCTGCGGCCCTGAGGCTTGTTGAGGTTGTACTCACCCCCGCGAGCCACGCTGAACAACCGGACCTTGCTGGCGCGGGCGATCTTGATGAACTGGGTGACCTCCTCCACCTTGCGGTGCAGCCGCTTGGCGTGCCAGATGATGATGATCCCGATCCTGCCTGCCTGCATGTCCGCCAGCATGCGCAGGTACTCCGGACGCTCTACATCCTGGTAGGCCGATACGTCGTTGTCGCTGTAGGTAACCCGGATCTCGCCCAGATCGAACTCATCGGCCAGCTCCTGATTCTCCTCGTGCTGGCTGCTCACCCCATCGCCGGTCTTGGCCTTGTCCAGGCTCTTACGCGTGTAGTCCACCACCCAACGCGGCTGCTCGGGGGTGGTGGCGTGCCTGCTCACGCTGGTGGCGGTCTGCTCTGCTGCGGTCTGAAGCTTGCCCATGGTTCCCGTCCCTTCGCTTTGCCGGTTTTCGGTGGTTCTACCTCAATTATGTGCCCTAGACCCGTAGTCGGGAAGACCACGACCATGCGCATGCTGACCACCCTGCTCAAGCCCACGTCGGGCACCGCCACGGTGGCCGGCCACGACCTGCTCGCCGATCCTCGGGAGGTGCGCAGGCGCATCGGCTACGTGTCCCAGAGCGGCGCGATCCTGCCCGGGACGCCGCTGAAGGACGAGCTCGAGCTCCAGGCCATGCTGTACGGCCTGAGCCGCCGGGAGGCCGCCCCCAGGACCCGGACGGTGCTGGCCGAGCTGGAGCTGACCGGTCTCGACACCCGTTACCCCGAGGCGCTGTCCGGCGGTCAGCGGCGCCGCTTCGACATCGCGTTCGCCCTGCTGCACGAGCCGGCCCTGCTCTTCCTCGACGAGCCGACCACCGGCCTCGACCCGCAGAGCCGGGCCCACCTGTGGGACCACATCCGCGCGCTGCGCGCCGAGAAGGGCATCACGGTCTTCCTCACCACCCACTACCTCGACGAGGCCGACACCCTCTGCGACCGGGTGCTGATCATCGACCACGGCCGGATCGTGGCAGAGGGCGCCCCTGCGGAGCTGAAGACCGGCGGGCGCACGCTCGACGACGTGTTCCTCGACATCACCGGCAGGTCGCTGCGCGAGGAGGTGGGCGCGTGATGCTGCGCGACACCTGGGTGCTGTTCCGGCACGACGTGCGGATCACGCTGCGGCAGAAGTTCGGCATCGTGCTGGGCGTGATCCAGCCGCTGCTGTTCCTGGTGCTGTTCGGGCCCATCTTCACGACCTTCGGCACGTGGGAGACGCTGGTGCCCGGACTGATCGTCCAGCTCGGGCTGCTGAGCATGGGCCTGGCCGGGTTCGGCGTGCTCTTCGAGATGCGCTCCGGCGTGCTGGAGCGCATGCGCGTCACCCCGGCCAGCCGGCTGGCACTGCTGCTGGGGCGAGTGCTCAACAACGCGGTCACGCTGATCATCCAGACGGTGCTGCTGCTGGCGGTGGCCTTCGCGTTCGGCCTGCGGGCGCCGGTGCCGGGGCTGCTGGGCGGGCTCGTGCTGGTCGTCGTGCTGGGCGTCAGCCTGGCGGCGCTGTCGTACGCCGTCGCGCTCACCATCAATGAGCACCTCTTCGCGCCGGTGATGACCACGGCAGTGGTGCCGCTGGTCCTGCTGTCCGGCGCTTTCCTGCCGATGTCGATGGCGCCGGGCTGGCTCGACGCCATCTCGCACATCAGCCCGTTCAGGTACGTCCTGGAGGCGCTGCGCGACCTGTTCCAGGGGCGGTACCTGACGGGCACCGTGGGCGTCGGCGTGGCGGTGACCGCGGTCTTCGCCGTGGTCAGCCTCACGATCGGCACCCGCGTGTTCAACCGGGAGAACGCCTAGCCAGAGGGCTCAGGCCGCGCTCTTGGCCCGTCGCTGGAGGGCGGCGATGATCCCGGCCGGGTCCACGATCCCGTACCCGTAGGCGTAGTCGAACCCCACCTCGCTGCGGTCCTCCGCGGTCCTCCGCAGCAGCGCCCGCAGCTGGGCCGGTGACAGCGCGGCCGCCGGCCAGTGAGTCCGCACGGCCGCCACCAGCCCGGCGGCCACCGGCGTCGCCGCGGAGGTCCCCGAGTCGGGGGCGTCGTCGCCGAACGCCTTGGAGCCCAGGAAATGCGTGTACGCGCAGATGTCCGGCTTGCGGGCGGTCAGCCGCCCCGGCCCCTGGGAGGAGTAGCCCACCCGCTCGCCGTTGACGTCGATGCCGCCGATCGACAGGGCCTTCGGGTGGGAGTTCGCGCCGACGATGGGCCGGTTCGGATAGGCGCACCGGCCGTCCGCGCACTCCTGCCCGCAGTTGCCCGCCGCGAACAGCACGTCGGCGCCCGCCCGGTCGAGGGCGGCCACCATCAGGTTGAACGGATGGGCGGCGTTGTCGGAGTAGTTGCCCGGATGCCCGACGGGGAAGTCCCACTCGGGCGAGAACGACCCCCACGAGTTGCTCACGACCAGCGCCCGCGACTCGGCCGGCTGGGCGTCCAGCACGGTACGCAGGTGCGCGAACGCGGCCACCGCGTCCGACAGCAGCCCGTCCAGCGCCGAGCCGCCCGGCCGGGTGGACAGCAGCAGCGGGATGTCGATCAGCGAGGCGTGCGGGGCGGCGATGAGCGAGTCGAACGCGCACATCGTCCCGTGGTCCACCTCGAACTCGCCCGGCTTGCCCGGCACGCCCGGCGGGCTCCAGCACCGATCGGCGTCGAGCGTGACGCCCCGGCCGAGCTGCCTGGCCGTGTGGGCGGCGTTGACGCCGGTGTCCAGCACGGCCAGCGCCACCCCGGCGCCGTCGAGCCCCTCAGCGTGCAGCCCGGCCACGTTCAGCAACCGCTCGACGTCGCGCCAGTCGCCGACCGGCGGATCGCCGCCGCACGTGGGCGTGGACTCGATGACCGGGTCAGCGAAAATGCCCGCCACGTCCGGTCTGAGCGCGGGCAGCAGCGTGACCCTGGAGGCCAGCTCGTCGTCCGAGATCGTGCCCCGCACCAGCACGGACGCGTCCTCGGCGGCCAGTGAGAAGTCGAGCGGCTGGTTGAGCGAGAGGGGATCGCCGTCCGCCGCCGGAACGGGCCGGGGAAGGGCCACGGGGACGAACGCCGCGTCGAGCTCGACGCCCGGCAGGCCGTCGGCGACGTCGGCCGTGGTGGCGGTCTGGCCGGGGTCGGCCACGGCCGCGACCAGATCGGGGGAGGGGCGGAGCTGGATCAGGACCCGCATGGTGTCACCACCGAACGTTGTGGAGGGAAACGAACCCCCCAACATTCCTTCATCAGCCGGTGCGCGTCCAGTGCATTCCAGGGGTTTTGACCTGCAAGAACACCTCAAACGCCACGAAGCGGACGACATTTGTTCTGGCTCGTCAGGCTTCCTTGTTTTCGGTCTGTTCACTACGGTGAAGCAACATGACGCTCCAGGCGCAGAAGCCGGTCGACGACGGAGAAAAGGCTCACTGGCTGGCGGTGCGGCCCAGGCTCATCCTCGCCAGCGCCTTCATGCTCTTCCTTGAGCTGGCGCTGATCCGGTGGACCGGGTCCAACATCGTCCACCTCAGCTACTTCACCAACTTCGTGCTGCTCGGCTCGTTCCTGGGCATCGGGCTCGGCTTCCTGCGCGTGGGGCGGTCGCGGCGGCAGCCGTACTATTCGCCCGTCGTGCTCGCCGTCCTGGTCGTGGTCGTGCTGACCTTCCCGGTGACCGTCGACCGGAACACCGAGGGCGTCCTCTACTGGACGAGCCTGTCCACCAGCGGCCCGCCCGCGTGGCTGATCCTGCCGGTCATCTTCTGCGCCGCGGCGCTGGTGGTCATGGGGCCCGCCGAGCTCGTCGGCCGCTGCTTTCCCGAGCTGCCGCGCCTGGAGGCCTACCGCTACGACCTGATCGGCAGCCTCACGGGCATCGCGGCGTTCACGGCGCTGTCGTTCCTGAGCGCGCCGCCGGTGTTCTGGGGGCTGATCGCGGCGATCTGCTTCGGCGTGCTGCTGGTGCCCAGGCCGCGCGCGCTGTACGCGGGGCTGGTGACCGTGCCCTCGCTGGTCGTCGTGGGGCTGCTGCTGGCCGAGACGCTGACCGCCGGGGCGATCTGGTCGCCGTACTACAAGGTCACGTTCAAGCAGCTCCAGCAGCTCGGCATCGCCGTCACCGACATCGCGGTCAACGGCATCCCGCACCAGCAGGCCGTGCCCGCCGCCGCCCGCCTGCAATGGGAGCGCCAGTACGGGCTGCCGTACGAGCGGACCACGAAGCCCCCGCAGGACGTGCTCATCGTCGGCGCCGGCAGCGGCACCGACGTGGCGATCGCGCTGTCCAAGGGCGCGGCCCGCGTCGACGCCGTGGAGATCGACCCCAAGCTGCGCGAGCTCGGCGGCTCGGTGCATCCCGACCGGCCCTATGACGACCCGCGCGTCACCACTCACGTCACCGACGGCCGCGCCTTCCTCGAGCGTGCCGGCGACAAGTACGACCTGATCCTCTTCGCCCTGCCCGACTCGCTCACCCTCGTCTCCGGGGCCAGCTCGCTGCGGCTGGAGAGCTACCTGTTCACCGAGGAGGCCATGCGGGCCGCCCGCGACCACCTCAAGCCGGGCGGCACGTTCTCGATGTACAACTACTACCGCGAGAGCTGGCTCGTCGACCGGCTGGCCTCGACGATGCAGCGCGCCTTCGGCCACAAGCCGTGCGTCGACGTGGTCAGCACCGCGGGCCAGCAGGCCGTGATCACCGCGGGCGTCACCGCGGCCGACCAGCGTTGCGCCGCCGAATGGCCGGGGGCCGCCGCAGGCACGCCGCAGCCCGCCAACGACGACCGGCCCTTCCTCTACCTCAAGGACGCCACGATCCCGCCGATCTACATCATCACGCTCGGCCTGATCCTCATCGTCAGCCTGCTCGCCGTCCGCGTCGTGGCGGGGCCGTACCAGCGGATGCGGCCGTACGCGGACCTTTTCCTCCTGGGCGTGGCCTTCATGCTGCTGGAGACCAAGAGCGTCACCGGCTTCGCCCTGCTGTTCGGCACCACCTGGGTGGTCAACGCCATCGTCTTCGCCGGCGTGCTGGTCGCCGTGCTCGCCGCCGTCGAGGTGACCCGCCGCTTCCGCGTCCCGCCGCTGCCGGTCATGTACGGCGTCCTGCTCGCGGGCCTGCTGCTGGCCTGGCTGGTGCCGAACGAGTGGCTGCTGTCGCTGCCGTTGCCGCTGCGCGCGGTGGCGGCCGTGACGGTGGCGTTCCTGCCGATCTTCGCCGCGAACGTCGTGTTCGCCAAGCGCTTCGCCGACACGGCCGACGCGACCACCTCCTTCGGCGCGAACCTGCTGGGGGCGATGGTGGGCGGCTGCCTCGAATACGCGGCCCTGGTGATCGGCTACAAGGGCCTGCTCATCGTGGCCGCCGTGCTGTACCTGGGCGCCCTGGCACTGCTGCCCCGCAAACGAGGCGCACTGGTGTGACGGAATCGCGCCGCTCATGGACAAGAGAGGCGAGACAAAGCCGATTTCGCAAATGATGTGGGTCGCGCGGCAGCGCTTCGGCACGCTCCCTGCGCTGCGCCCCGCTTCCTCTGTAACGCCTTGACGAATGGTCAGGTGAATTGTTTCCGCCGTGGGTTGATTTGTCGCTGACAGCGAGGTGAGCTGGAGATACCAGAATGCCGTCAAACACGACGATCGTTGAAACCGAAAAGGGAAACACGTCTTTTCGAAAAGGAGGCGGCGAGATCGGGGGTGACATCCGGTAACCCACGAGAAAAGGAAAAGCCATGGCGACACAAGCCTCGATAGTTCACGCGTTCTGGTGGCTTCGCCGAGCGTGATGGCTGAGTGATTTATTGATCTTCATCTGCGGTTTCGGGCAGGCACCCGCGTCGGCGGTCACGCCGATGGTGCCGGTTCCACGAGC
>NZ_VCJS01000379.1 GCF_005893125.1 Nonomuraea basaltis
GCACCCCCAGCATCCACCGCCGCCCTGCGAACCACGCGACCCCGCCGGAGAGCAGCCCCAGCCCGCCCGTGATCACCGCGAACCAGCCGTCGGCCGCGATCAGCGCCTGCGTGGACGGGTCGGCCAGCGCCGTCCCCTGCTCCGTGACCTGGTACGGAGCCCGCGGCGACACCCCGGACCAGAGCAGCCCGGCGGCGGCCCCGAGAGTGGCAAGTGTGAGGACAGTTACCGCAAAAGCGCGTACTTCCCTCGTCACGCCACTCCCCCTCATATCTACGTCTGAATCAGCTCGATGGTATCCCCCGGTTAGGCTCGCTTCGTGATTGCAGAAGAGGTCTGGCTGATAGAACCCTCCGGCCCGCTCCGGGGAGACGTCGAAGTGCGCGGTTCCAAGAACGGCGTGTCCAAGCACATGGTCGCCGCCATGCTGGGCAGCACCGAGAGCAGCATCCACAACGCGCCCGAGGTGGGCGAGGTCGGCATCACGGCCGCCATGCTGGAGGCGCTCGGCATCCACGTCCAGATCTCCCGCACGGAGATCAGGATCGAGCGCGGCCCGGAGATCGAGCCGCGGGTGCCCGACGCTTTCACCGGGCTCAACCGCATCCCCATCCTCATGCTCGGACCGTTGCTGCACCTGGCGGGGGAGGCGTTCGTCCCGCTGGTCGGCGGCGACCCCATCGGGCGGCGGCCGGTGAACTTCCACGTGGAGGCCCTGCGCTCGATGGGCGCCGAGGTGGAGGTGGGTGACACCGGCATCTACGCCAAGGCCAAGCGCCTCAACGGCACCCGGATCGAGCTGCCCTACCCGAGCGTGGGCGCCACCGAGACGATCCTCATGTCGGCGGTGCTGGCCGAGGGCAAGACCGTGCTCAAGAACGCCGCGATGGAGCCGGAGGTGGTCGAGCTGGCCCTGTTCCTGCAGCGGATGGGGGCCAGGATCGAGCTGTCGCCCGACCGCAGGATCGTCATCGAGGGTGTCGAGCGGCTGCGCGGCGCCTCCACGTGGCTGAACGGCGACCGCATCGAGGCGTTCTCGTACCTGGCGGCGGGCCTGGTCACCGGGGGAGAGGTGCGCGTGCACGGCTGCCCGCAGGACCGCCTGGTCACCGCGATCACCACGCTGGCCAGGATGGGCGCCCAGTTCGACATCAACGACGAATACCTGTGCGCCACCGCTCCCCCCGAGGGGCTGCGCTCGGCGGCCGTGCAGACCGACACCCACCCCGGGTTCATGACGGACTGGCAGACGCCGCTCATGGTGCTGTTCACGCAGAGCCAGGGCATGTCGGTGCTGCACGAGACGGTCTTCGAGAACCGCCTGGTGTACGTGCCCGCGCTGCAGAAGATGGGCTGCGAGATCGAGGTGTTCGACCAGTGCCTGGGCGGCCCCGCCTGCCGCTACCACGACACCAACGCCCGGCACTCGGCCGTCGTGCGCGGCGTGTCCAAGCTCAAGGGCGCCGACGTGACGCTGCCCGACATCAGGGCGGGCTTCTCGGCCGTGCTGGCCGCCGCGGTGGCCGACGGGCCGTCCACGCTGCGCGGCGTGCACCACATCGAGCGCGGCTACCACCGCCCGTTCGAGCAGTTCGCGTCACTCGGTCTGAACATCCGTAGGGATAGGTAAAGACGTGGAAATCGGGCGTTTGGCGATGATCCTGGCGTCGCAGATCGTCTGAGTGAGCGTACTCAGATCCGCGGGCGGGCTCGGGCTGGCCGGGGCGCTCGGCGGGGTGCTGGCGGCGGCGCTGGCCATGCCCGTGGTGAGCGGGGGCGGCCTCGCGGCGAAGAGCGTCGCCAACACCTTCGTCGACCTGCCGCCCGCCCCGCGCGAGGAGCCCCTCGCGCAGGTGACCAGGCTGCTGGACAAGGACGGCAGGCAGTTCGCCCAGTTCTACGAGGCCAACCGGACGGCCGTGTCGCTGGGCGCCGTCGCGCCGGTGATGCGCAAGGCGATCGTGGCCATCGAGGACGCCCGCTTCTACGAGCACGGCGGCCTCGACGTCAGGGGCACGTTCCGGGCGCTGCTCACCAACACCCAGGCGGGCGGCATCAGGCAGGGCGGCTCGTCCCTGACGCAGCAGCTCGTCAAGAACATCCTGGTGGAGAGCGCCCGCACCGACGCCGAGCGCGACCGGGCCCGCGCCCCGAACCTGGCCAGGAAGATCACCGAGCTGCGGTACGCACTGGCGCTCGAACGCAAGTACCGCAAGGACCAGATCCTGGAGCGGTACCTGAACATCGCCTACTTCGGCGCCGGCGCGCACGGCGTGGAGGCGGCGGCCCGGCGCTTCTTCTCCACGACGGCCGCCAAGCTGACGCTGACCCAGGCGGCCACGCTGGCGGGCGCGGTGCGGATTCCGTACTCGACCGATCCCTCGCTCGGCGCGGCGCACCGCGGCCGGCTGAGGGAGCGGCGGGACCTCGTGCTGGACCGCATGGCCGGGCTCAAGCTGATCACGCAGCAGGAGGCGGCGGCCGCCAAGAGCTCGCCCCTCGGCCTGCGGCTCAGACCTGAGCCCGGCGGGTGCGAGCAGAGCTCATACCCGTTCTACTGCCTGTACGTGAAACACGAGCTTCTGTCGAACCCGGCGTTCGGCAACACCGCACGCGAGCGGCGGGCCAGGATGGCCAGGGGCGGCCTGGTGATCAGGACCAGCCTCGACCCGATCGCGCAGCACGCCGCCGAGGGGGCCATCCGCCGCCACGTGCACCCCGAGGACACCGAGGTGGCCGCCGAGGCCATGGTCGAGCCGGGGACCGGGCGGATCAGGGCGATGGCGGCGAGCAAGCGGTTCGGCCGCAACCCCGGCAACAGCAAGAACGGCCCCAAGACCACCTTCAATCTGCCCGCCGACGTGGCGCACGGCGGCGGGCAGGGCTTCCAGGCCGGATCGACGTTCAAGGTGTACACCCTGGCCACCGCGTTGCGGCAGGGGTGGAGGTTCGGCGACGGCTTCGAGACGCCCGGCTCGCTGGTGCCGGACCGGGGCTACCGCAACTGCGCGGGCCGGCCGGTGAACGACCCGAACACCCGCATACTCAACGCCAGCGGCGAGGGCTCGGGCGGCCCGCACAGCATCGAGACCGGCACCTGGAAGTCGGTGAACATCTTCTACATGATGCTGGAGCGCAAGGTCGGGCTCTGCAACGTGGTGAAGACGGCCAGGAAGCTCGGCACCGTCAGGGCCGACGGCCGGCCGCTGCGCGAGGTGCCGACGTTCACGCTGGGCGTCAACGAGATGGACCCGGTGACGGTGGCGGCGTCGTTCGCGGCGTTCGCGGCCCGCGGGGTCCACTGCCGGCCGCTGGCCATCGTGGAGATCGTCGGCAGGAACGGGCGGCGCACCCACGTGCCGCCGTCCTGCGAGCGGGTCATCGAACGGCCGGTCGCGGACGCGGTCAACCACGTGCTGACCGGGGTGTTCGACAAGGGCACCATGCAGGGGCAGAGCCTCGACCGGCCCGCCGCGGGCAAGACGGGCACGAACAACGGCTACACCTCGGCCTGGTTCGCCGGCTACACGCCAAACCTGGCGGCAGCGGTCAGCGTCGGCGACATCCGCGGGTCGTACCGGTTCCCGCTGCAGGGCGTGCAAATCGGGGACAGTTACTACGGCTCGGTGCAGGGCGCGTCGTTGCCGGGGCCGATCTGGGTGGAGTCGATGCGGCCGGCGCTGCAGCGCATCGAGCCCAAGGGGTTCCCCGGGCCGAACATGGCGCGCTTCGGCGGCGGCTACACACCCGGCCTGAAGGAGGCCCAGGCCGAGGAGGAGCGGCGCGAGAAGAGGCGCGGCGACCGGGCCTTCGTCAGGCGGCACCGCAAGCTCGTCAGATGGCTGCTCGGCGAGAGCCCGGGCACGCCGTCGCGGGAGTGGCCGCCGCCGCACCGGCGGCGGCGCTAGCCCGCCCTGCCGATGGGGGCGGTGACGGCCCTGGTGAGCGTGATGAGGTTGTCGGGCGCGGTCTCGATCTGCAGACCGCGCCTGCCGGCCGAGAAGTAGATCGTCCCGAAGTCGAGCGCCGAGGAGTCGACCACCGTCGGGAGCTGCTTGCGCTGGCCCAGCGGGCTGATGCCGCCCACGACGTAGCCGGTCACCCGCTCCACCTTCGCGGCGTCGGCCATCGCGGCCCGCTTGCTGCCCAGCGCGCTCGCCAGCGCCTTGAGGTCGAGCTTGCCCGACACCGGCACGACCGCCACCGCGAGCCCGCTCTCGACCTCGGCCACCAGCGTCTTGAAGATCCGCTCGTACGGCACGCCGAGCGCGTCCGCGGCCTCCTCACCGTAGGCCTGGGCGGAGGAGTCGTGCTCGTAGGGGTGGAGCGTGAACTCGGACTTGGCCTTGGTCAGGGCCATGGTCGCCGGGGTGCCGCCCCCTTTGCCTTTCGATTTGCTCACAGGGAACGATTGTAGCGAATCTACAATGTAAAGGCCGCTAGATGAAGGCGCGGCCGGGGGTGTATCCGAACGCCCGCCGGAACACGTCGATGAACGCGCTCGCCGACGCCCACCCGCACCGGTGCGCGACGGCGGTCACGGGGGTGCCGTCGGCCAGCAGCACGAGCGCGTGGTGCAGGCGGAGCTGAGTGCGCCACTGCGGGAAGCTCATGCCGAGCTCGCGGCGGCAGAGCCGGGCGAGCGTGCGCTCGCTGGTGCTCGCCTCCGCGGCCAGCCGCGCCAGGGTCCTGTCGTCGGCGGGATCGCGGTGCAGGATCGCGCAGACGGCCGCCAGCCTGGGGTCTTCCGGGGCGGGCAGGTGGAAGGGCTGCTCGGGGGCGCGCCTGAGCTGGTCGAGCAGCACCGCCAGCAACCGTCCGCGCTCCCCGCCGTCGGCGGGGACGGCGCGGACCGGAGGGGCGGGGGCGTCGCCGGTGGCCGGCCCGGCCGGGGCGTCGGCGGAGGCGGGCTCGATCGCGGTGTCGTCCGTGTAGGCGATGATCAGTTCCCGCAGCAGCGGCCCGACGGCGAGGACCGCGGGCCGGTCGAGGGCGAGCGGGTTGCCGGTGAGGCCCACCAGGCGCAGGTCGGTGTCGCCGTGGGCGCGGTGCTCGTGGACGGTGCCGGCGGGGACCCAGATCGCCCGGTTCGCCGGGGCCACCCAGGTGCCGGCGCTCGTGGTGACGGAGAGGACGCCGCGGCAGGCGTACACGATCTGGTGGCTGTCGTGCCGGTGGGCGTCGATGCCGGCGCCGGGCGCGAGCGGCCGGCGCCCGGTGGGCGCCTCGGGCATGTGGCGGATTTCCGGCATGGATTGGCATTTTATCGGAAGCGGGCCAGTCGTGGCTCGGGAATGATCGAGAGGTGAAAAGGATCCCCATGCTCGCCGCCGGCCATGCGACGGTCGACCTCTATCAGGGCGCGGTCCCCGCGCTCGTGCCGTTCCTCGTGGCCGAGCGCGGGTACGGCTACGTCGCCGTCTCGGGCGTCGTGCTGGCGGCGACGCTGCTGTCATCGGTCGTGCAGCCGGTGTTCGGGGTGCTGACGGACAGGTGGCGGATGCCGTGGCTGATCCCGCTGAGCATGGTGGTCGCCGGGGCGGGGGTGGCGGCCGGCGGGGTGACGGACTCCTACGTGCTGACCTGGCTGGCCGTGGCGCTGTCCGGGCAGGGCGTGGCCGCCTACCACCCGGAGTCGGCGCGGCTGGCCAGGATCGCCAGTGCGGGCAGCCACGTCCGGATGAGCTGGTTCTCGCTCGGCGGAACCCTGGGTTTCGCCTCGGCTCCGGTGCTGGTGACGCCGCTGCTGGCGGCGTGGGGACTGGGCGCCTCGCCGCTCCTCGTGGTGCCGGCCGTGCTGGGGGCGCTGGTGACCCTTCCGGCGATCCGCGCGCCGGCAGGGAGCGGGCAGGAGGCCAGGGCGGCCGCGCCGGTGTCCGGGCGTGATGACTGGCCGTCGTTCGCCAGGCTGACGCTGGTGATCGTCTTCCGGTCGATCGTGTACGTCGGCCTGAGCGCCTTCGTGGCCCTGTACATGGGGGGTGGGGCGGCGGGCGCGGTGGCGCTGTTCGTGCTGTTCGCGGGCGGGGCCGCCGGGACCGTGCTGGGCGGCAGGCTGGCGGCCCGCTTGGGCCGGGTGCGGACGATGCGCCTGTCGTACGCGGCGGCGATCCCCGCGGTCGCGGGCGTGGTGCTCGCGCCGGGCCCCGCCGCGTACGTCTTCATCGCCGCCTCCTCGATCGCCCTGTACGCCCCCTTCTCCCTGCACGTCACCCTGGGCCAGGACTTCCTGCCGCGCCGGGTGGGCACGGCCGGCGGCGTGACCCTCGGGCTGGCGGTGAGCGTGGGCGGCCTGGCGAGCCCGCTGGTGGGCGCGGTCGCGGAGGCCGCCTCGCTCCGGACGGCGCTGGCCTGCCTGATCGCCTTCCCGGTCCTGGCCTGGGCCGTGTCCCGCACGATCAAGGAGCCCGCACTGGAGCCCGTCTGACGTTCCACGGCCTTGACCACCCGGCCGGGCACGCGTGTGACGTCACGGTCCGCGCCCGTGAGCCCGAGGGGCGTTGAGCCGGCGGGCGGTCGTGACGGCGGCGGTTGCGGTTCGGCGGCGGGTCGGTGTCGTGACGGCGGGTGTGGCCGACCGGCCGGTCGAGATCGTGAACACGGATGTGTTGTCGCGCTGGGACGGGTCCAGGCGGGTGGAGGTGACGTGCGCGGTGATCGGCAGCGACCCGCCGGCGTCGCGGGCGACGTTCACCTGGGCCGAGAGGCTGACCGGGGTGCCCGGCCGGACGGCGTCGATCACGCACGTGGCCTGCTGCCCGGCGCGTTCGCACGCGGCGCCGCTGACCGCGCCGAGGTTCGCGCCCGCCGGCGCCGTGAGGGTGACGGGCACCTGGGACGCCGCCATCAGGCCTCGCATGGTGACGGTGGCGGTCACGGTGGCGGCGCTGCCGGGCGTGACCGGCCGGGCCGGGCCCGCGACCTGGATCGACAGCGCGTCGTAGACGCCGCCCGGGTCGGCCTTCTTGACGATCGCGCCGTAGCCCTCCACGTTGAGCGCGTTGGCGACCGAGAAGCCGCCGGCCTGGCCGTCCTCCGCGCCCGCCGACAGCACGCCGATCAGGTCTCGGGTGCCCTCGAGGACCCACGGCCCGCCGCTGTGCCCCCTGGCCAGGTGGCAGTTGTACGTCTGCAGCTTCGAGGTGACGGCGGCGGCCCGGGCGGCGAGCATGGTCGTTCCCGCGGCGATCGCGCGGGCCGGCTGGGTCCTGGCCCGGCACCAGAGCTGGTCCCTCCCGTCGTACGGCTTCCTGCCGGACATCCCCGGATAGCCCGCGGTGACGATGGTGTACCGGCCGCCCTGGCTGCGCATCGGGATGAAGGCGCCGACCACCTCCTGGAGGGTGCGCTTCCGGCCGCCCACCTCGATGAGGGCGATGTCGTAGATCGAGTTCCAGTCGCCGCCGCCGAGGCCGGTGTAGCCGTCGGGCTTCCAGGCC
>NZ_VCJS01000037.1 GCF_005893125.1 Nonomuraea basaltis
GACCGGGGGCTGGTGCGGGCGGGGTGCGCGGCCGACGTGGTGGTGTTCGATCCGGCCGTGGTGGGCGACCGGGCGACGTACGCGGAACCGCGCGCGCTCGCGACCGGCGTCGACGACGTACTGGTGTCAGGGATCCGCGTGCTGGCCGGGGGCGAGCTGACCGGGGCCACGCCAGGGCGTGCGCTCCGATCTTCCTGATCGTTGGGATCTCGGGTGTTGGGATAGGGTCGGACGCGGATGAAGGGGGCGCCGTGCCAGCATCGATCTTCGACGGCGGGTTCGGCTTTCCGCTGATGGTGGTGCATCGCGACGCGTTGGAGCACAACGTCGCGACGATGGCGGGCTTCGTCCGCGACCACGGGCTGGAGCTGGCGCCGCACGCCAAGACGCACATGTCCGCCGAGATCGCCGCCCTGCAGCTCGAGGCGGGCGCCTGGGGGCTGACCGTGGCGACGCCGGCGCAGGCGCAGGCGGTCCGAGGGTTCGGGGTCGACCGGATCATGGTCGCCAACCAGGTCGTCGATCCGGCAGGGCTCGCCTGGGCGGCCGGCGAGCTGGAGCGGGATCCGGCGTTCGAGTTCCTGAGCTTCGCCGACTCCGTGGCCGGGGTGGACCTCCTGGCCCGGCATGCCGGGTCGCGGCCGTTCCGGGTGCTGGCGGAGGCCGGGCACGAGGGCGGGCGGGCCGGCTGCCGTACCCTCGACGAGCTGCTGCGGGTCGTCGCGCACGTGCAGGAGACGCCCGGGGTGGAGCTGGCCGGGGTCGCCGGGTACGAGGGCGGGCTGGGCAGCGCCGACGAGGTCCGGAAATATCTGTATTCGTTGCAGGAGGCCGTCGAGTACGTCCGCGTCAAGAACCCCATCCTGAGTGTCGGCGGCAGCCAGTGGTTCGACCTGATCGGGCGCGAGCTCGTCGCCGCCCAGGCCAGGATCCTGATGCGCAGCGGAGCGTACGTCACCCACGACGACGGCTACTACCGCGAGCGCACGCCGTTCAACCGGATCGACGGCGAGCTGCGCCCGGCGCTCGAGGTGTGGGCGCACGTGCTGTCCACGCCCGAGCCCGGGCTGGCGATCGTCGGCATGGGCAAGCGGGACGCGCCCTACGACGAGGGGCTGCCGATCCCGCGGCGCGGCGGCGTCACCGTCGTGAAGATGCAGGACCAGCACACGATCGTGCGCGCCGACGGGCTCAAGCCCGGTGACCTGCTGGCTTTCGGCATCTCCCACCCCTGCACCGCGTTCGACAAGTGGCGCGTGCTGCCACTGGTGGACCGGGACTACCGTGTCGTTGGCACGATAAATACCAACTTCTAAGGGAGATTGCGTGAAAAAGGAGCTCAGGACCAGTGAGGGCGCCGCCCCGGTCGGCGCGTACTCGCAGGGTCTCGTGGTGGGCGACTTCGTCTACACCTCCGGCATGGGGCCGCTCGACCCGCACACCGGCGAGGTCGTCGGCGACGACGTCGCCGCCCAGACGCACCAGGTCATGCGCAACCTCGGCGCCATCCTCGCCGCGCACGGCCTCGGCTTCGACGACGTGGTCAAGTCCACGGTCCACCTGCAGCACCTCAAGCGCGACTTCGCCGCGTACAACGAGGTGTACAAGTCGTACTTCAACCAGCCGTACCCCGTGCGCACCACTGTGGGGTCCGAGCTGATGGACATCCTGGTGGAGATCGACTTCGTCGCGCACAAGAGCGCATAAGGTCGGTTCGTGGACAGTTCGGTTTACGTCTTCGTCGAGGACCTGCGTGGCGAGGGCGTCGAGCGGGTGCTCGACAGGATCAGCGCGTACGGCGTGGCCGGCGTCACCGTCGGGGCCGTGCACCACGCCTCCCGCGATGTCACCCCGCACGGGCTGTCCAGGCTGACCGTCCGGCACGACGGGGCGCACTTCGCCCCGCCGGCCGACCTGTTCGCCGGGCTGCGGCTGTCCCCGGTTCCCGGCTACCTGGACGCGTTCGACGGGCTTCGGGAGGCCTGTGCGAAACGGTCCATGAAGCTCCACGGATGGACGGTCTTCCTGCGCAACGCCACGATCGGCATGGAGCATCCGGATGTGACGGTACGCGATTGCTTCGGCGACCGTGGCTCGCCGACCGACCTGTGCCCGGCCCACCCGGAGGTGCGCGAGTACGCCGTCGCGCTGGCCAGGGCGGTGGCCAGGCTGGGCGTGGACAGCGTGGTGGCCGAGTCGCTGCACTTCCGGCCGCTGAAGGCGCAGCGGTCGTTCGTGCCGCTCGGGCCGATGGACGCGTACCTGTTCGGGCTCTGCTTCTGCGACTACTGCCTGCGCCGGGCCACCGACCTGGGCGTGGACGCCGAGGTGGCGCGGGAGGAGTGCGCCGGGATCGTGGGGCGCGTGTTCGACGGCGACCCGCCCGCGCAGGGCGAGGTGACCAGGGCGGCGCTGACCGCGTACGCGGGACCCGACGTCGTGGCCTACGCCCGGGCCCGGTCAGAGACCGTCACGACGCTGGTGTCCGAGGTGGCGTCGGCGGTCGCCGAGGAGGGCTCCAAGCTGGTGTTCATCGACTCGACGGGGGCGGTCAAGGGCTACGCCGACGGGCTGCCCACGCCCGGCCTGGCGGCGCACGACGCCTGGCAGCTCGGGGTCGATCTGGTGGCGCTGGGCGACCTCGTGCCGGCGTTCGGGGTGCTGGCCTACGCGCGTGACGCGGCGCGGGTGGCCGACGACGTGGGGGCCTATCTGCGGTCCGTGGGCAAGGACCGGGAGGTGCGGGCGGTGCTGCGTCCCGGGCATCCGGACAGCGACTCGGCCGACCGGCTGGTGGCCAAGGCCCGCGGGGCGAAGGCGGCGGGGGCGCAGGCGGTGGACTTCTACGCGTACGGGCTGGTGCCGCATCCGGTGCTCGACCGCATCCCGGCCGCGCTCTCAGAGGCCCTTTAGATCTTGCCGAGGCCCTTTCAGATGCCGTCGAGGAGCGCCGCGACCGCCTCGTCGGCGAAATCCTCCGTCACGCGCAGGCCCCTGAACACCGCTCGCATCCACACGGCCCCGGCCAGCAGGTCGACGATCAGCATCGGATCGACGGACTCCTTCAGCTCGCCCCGGCGTACCGCGCGTTCGAAGATCTCCCGTTCGCGGGCGAACCGGTCGGCGAAGAACCGGCGCGCGTCCAGCTCGGGATGGCGGACGGCGGCGCCGAGCGCGGCGACGGCGATGTCGCTGGCCGGGGGCTCGGTGAGGAGCCGCTTGACGCCCTCCACCAGCGCCACCAGGTCACCGCGCAGGCTTCCGGTGTCGGGCGTGTCGAACCCCAGCACGTCGGCCTCCACCAGCGCCGCCCCGAGCAGCGCCGCCTTCGACGGCCACCACCGGTAGATCGTCGTCTTGTTGACGCCCGAGCGCTCGGCGACCCCCTCGACGGTCAGGCCGTCGTAGCCCTTCTCCGCGACCAGCCGCAACGTCGCATCGAAGATCTCCTGCTGCTTCCTCGGCGCCATGGGCCCCATTTTCTCCCAGTCATTTCCGTCCGGCGAACGCCGTGGCCACGCCGAGGCCGAGGTAGACGACGCCGCTGACGTATCGCATGGCCTTGGCCCGGCTGCTGAGGCGGGTGGCGAGGGCGCCTGCCGTGCACGCGTAAACGATGTCGGAGATCAGGCCGAGGAGCAGCAGCGTCAGGCCGAACAGCACCACCTGCAGCGCGGGCGAGCCCGCGCCCGGGTCCACGAAGTGCGGCAGGAACGCCAGGAAGAACAGCGCCACCTTGGGGTTCAGCACGTTGACCAGCACCCCTTCGAGGAACACCTTGCGCAGCGGCTGCGGGGGCGGCGTACGGCCCTCCTCCTGCTTGCCGGTGAACGCGCGGATCCCCAGGTAGACGAGGTAGGCGACGCCGGCCCACTTGACGATCGCGAACAGCGTGGCCGACTGCGAGATCACGTACGACAGGCCCGCTGCGGCGGCGGCGATGTGCACGAGCGTGCCGGTCTCCACGCCCAGCGCGCTGGCCAGCCCGGCCGACCTGCCCTGGGCCAGTCCTCTGGCGGTGATGTAGAGGTGGTTGGGGCCGGGGATGACCACGAGGGCGAGGGAGGCGGTCACGAAGAGAACGAAAGTCGTTGGAGGGATCACGAGATAGCAGCTTAAAATGGGTTTGGTATGCAAATGAGGGCCAATCTCGGCTCGGTTTTCTGGACCAATGGACTGTCGGTGCGACGTGGCATAGTTGCTGGCGTGAACGGTCTTCTCGTCGGGCGCTCTGTTGAGCTGGCCAGACTCGTGCGGGTGCTCCAGTCCGCCATCGAGGGCACGGCAGGCGTGGCGCTCGTCGGCGGGGACGCCGGCATCGGCAAGACCCGGCTGGTCACCGAGCTGGTCGCGCAGGCCCGCGGGCGCGGCTTCCACGTGCTCGTCGGCCAGTGCGCTGAGCTGGGCGACGCGCTGCCCTACCTGCCGCTGGCCGACGCGCTGCGCGGCGCGGAGCCGGCGGTGCGCGAGGCCGCCGCCGGCCATCCGATGCTGGGCCAGCTGCTGCCCGGCACGGAGAGTGTCCCGTCGACCGGGCTGACCCAGCAGCGGCTGTTCGGCTCGCTGCTCGGGCTGCTGGCCGACACGCAGCCGGTGCTGTTCGTGATCGAGGACCTGCACTGGGCCGACCGGTCCACCCGCGACCTGCTGGTCTTCCTCAGCCGCATGGTGCAGACCGAGCAGGTCTGCGTCGTGGGCACCTATCGCACCGACGACATCCACCGCCGCCACCCGCTGCGGTCCGTGCTGGCCGAGCTGAAGCGGCTGCCCACGGTGACGAGCGTGGAGCTGGGGCCGCTCGGCTTGGGCGACATGTCCGACTATGTCGCCACCCTTGGCGAGGTCGACGCCCGCGAGCTGGGAGAGATCGTCACGCGCGCCGACGGCAACCCGTTCTATGCGGAGGAGCTGTTCGCGGCCGTTGCGGAGGGCGACGCCCTGCCCGACGGGCTGGCCAGCCTGCTGATGTCCAGGGTCGAGGTGCTGTCCGAGCCCGGCCAGCGGGTGCTGCGGGCCGCCGCCGTGGCCGGGCGGCGGGTGGAGGACGAGCTGCTGCGGGAGGTGTCGGGGCTGCCGCTGGCCGAGTTCGAGGAGGCGGTCCGGGAGATCGTCTCGCGCGGGCTGCTCAGGGTCGACGGTTACGGCTACGCTTTCCGCCACGCGCTGCTGCAGGAGGCCGTCTACACCGACCTGCTGCCCGGCGAGCGCACGCGGCTGCACGCCGCCTTCGCCGGCCTGCTGACCTCGCCGGCCGAGCTGGCGCACCACTACCTCGCGAGCCACGACCTGGCGGGCGCGCTGCGGGCCTCCACGGAGGCGGGCCGCCTCGCCGAGCGGCTCGGCGCTCCCGCCGAGGCGCACAGCCACTACGACCAGGCGCTGGGCCTGTGGGACCGGGTGGCGGACGCGGCCGAGCTGGCCGGGGAGGGCCGCGTCGAGCTGGCGTTCCGCAGCGCCGTCATGGCGGCCGACAGCGGCGACAACCACCGCGCGATCGTCCAGCTCCGGGCCCTGCCGCCGACGTCCGAAGTAAGCGAGCGCCTCGCCTACTACCTCTACGAGATCGACGACCAGCGCGGCGCCATCGCGGCGGCCGAGCGCGCGGTCGAGAGCGCGGAGGACCAGGCCGAGCTCGCCCGCGCCCTGGCCACCCACGCCCGCACGCTGCTCTGGAGCCCTCGTCACCGGGAGGTGGAGGCCCTCGCCACCAGGGCGCGGGAGACGGCCCGCGCGGTGGGGGCCAGGGACGCCGAGGTCGGCGCGATGCTCACGCTGGCCAGCTACGTGGAGCACCAGGGCGACGTGGCCAGGGCCCACGAGCTGATCGAGACCGCCTCCGCCGAGGGCACGGGTGACCTGGCGATGGACCTGCGCGCCCGTTTCCACCACGCCCGCATCCACTACGAGCAGGGGCTGCTGGCTCACGCCGCCGAGGTGGCGGACGAGGGCATCCGGATGGCCTTCGACACCGGGCTCAAGTGGAGCACCTACGGCACCGACCTGCGCTTCCTGCGGTTCCTCATCCACTACGTGGCGGGCGAGTGGGACCAGGCGGAGGCGGTCGCGAGCACCTTCGGCGCGCGGGTCGGCACGATCTCCGAGGCGATCCTGTCGTCGTTCGCGCTCTTCATCGAGGTGGGGCGTGACCTGCCCGCGGTCGAGAGCCGGCTCAGCTGGCTGCGGCCGTTCTGGTCGGACGAGTTGGCCGCCTACATGTCCAGGGGGCTGGCCGCCGAGCACGCCCTCTGGCACGGTGACCCGGCCACGGCCCTGGAGCACGTGCGCGCGGCCGTGGCACCGCTGATCCCGGGCGACGCCGGCGTGCTGCGGATGGCCGCCATCGGGCTGTGGGCCCTGGCCGAGCTCGGCACCACCGAGGGTGCCGACGATCTGCTGGAGCGCGCCCGCTTCGCCGTCGACCACGGCCCCACCGGCGAGCGCGGCCATCTGGGGCCCGAGGGCCTCGCATGGGCCTTGCGGGTCGAGGCGGAGTGGCACCGCGTCCACGGGCGCCACGACGTGGAGCTGTGGCGGAAGGTGGTGTCGGCGTTCGACTTCGGGTTCGTCTACGAGGTGGCGCGGGCCAGGTGGCGCCTGGCCGAGGCGCTGCTCGCGGCAGGTGACCGGCAGGCGGCGCAGGCGGAGTGGGAGCCGGCCAGGGAGGCGGCGGGCAAGCTGCGGGCGGTGCCGCTGGAGAACGCGCTGCTGGAGTTCGGGCGGCGGGCCCGGTTCGGCGGAGGCGGCGGTGCGGGAGCGGGCGACGGCGGGCTGACGGCTCGGGAGGTCGAGGTGCTGCGGCTGGTCGCCGAGGGGCTGACCAACCGGGAGATCGCGGAGCGGCTGTTCATCGCGCAGAAGACGGCGAGCGTCCACGTGTCGAACATCCTGGCCAAGCTGGAGGTCTCCACCCGCACCCAGGCGGCCGCCGCGGCACGTCAACGGGGGCTGCTGGCGTAGCGGGGCGCGCTCACAACATCTTGATCGCCACAGGCGGTCGCTTTGAGCTGCCTTTGCGTTACGGTCCGTAGCGTTCAGTGGTCGAGAACCCTCTCAACGGAGGGCGGCGGCCGTGCACCGTCCGCCGCCTCGTCCTGCCCTCGAAAGGAGCACCTCCATGTCCGCTCTCTCCAAGACCCTTCCCATCCTCGCCGCGCTCGGCATGTCCTCCCTGGTCCTGGCCACCCCGCAGACCGCGCACGCCGCCACCTCGATCTCCTGCGACGCCGCCGGGCAGACGCACTTCTCCCCGGGCGTGCAGATGCTTCCGCAGTCCGAGCAAGTGACGTATCAGGGCGGCAACCGCAGTTGCGTCGACCACAGTGACCTGGGCCTCACCTCCGCCCGCATCAGCGCGAGCTTCGCCGACGTGGAGCTGAGCTGCGTGGCCAGCAATTTCGGCACGGGCACCGGCACGGCCAGCATCCAGTGGACGGCCGGCGGCGCCGGAACCCTGACGAGCAAGGTCGACATCGCGATCGACGAGACCGTGCTCAACAAGGCCAGGGTCTCGGGCGTCGTGACGGACGGCCCGTTCCGAGGCCAGCGGTTCACCGGTGAGTTCGAGACCAGCCTGCTGAAGGGCGCCGGGAAGTGCACGGCCGGGGCGATGTTCGGCGGGGTGAAGAGCGCGGCCTTCAGCGGCCACTTCAGCATCGGCTGAACAAGGTCGCACCCATGACGGGCCGGCTCCTGGAGCGTTCCAGAGCCGGCCTCCCGTCTTTGCGGCCGAGCGTGAAAAATTGCGCAGAACCGCTCGGCCGCAGGGCGGATAATCGCACCGAATGGACGCGGACTCTACGGCCGGACGGCCGGCTAGCTGGTGATGGTCAGGTCGCGCAGCAGGAAGTAGCTCGCGTGGTCGGACTGCAGGAAGGCGTGGAACTTCTCGGCCTTGGACCTGGCCGTCTTGTCCGCGGTGACGATCGTGACGATCACGTAGTTCTTGGCCGCGCTCGAGCGGATCTTCCCGTACGCGTACGAGGTGTGGGTTTTGTCCTGGCGCCACGTCACCGCGTCGGACGAGAGCTTGGACAGTCGCGTGGCGGTGGCCTTGGCGGCCTTCTCGGTCGGGAACGACATCATGACCTGCACCGCCTTGAGGTGCCCGCTGTACGCCGAGTAGGCGACCTGGACGGCGCGCTGGCAGTTGCTCTTGGCCAGCACGCCCTCGCCGTCCACCGGGTCGCAGGTGCTGTACGTCCAGCCGCCGACCTTGTTGGCCTCGAACTTGACGCCGCCCAGGCCGAAGTCCCAGTCGTTGAACTCGGTGTGGGTGATCGGCGATCCGGGCTCGGTGCGGTTCGAGGTGGGCGGGGTGTCCGTGGGCGTGGTGGTCGGCTCGGACGTGGGCTCGTCCGACGGCGCGGCCGACGGGGGGTCGGACTGCGGGGGCGCCGTCGTGGGTGACGACGGTGCGGTGCTCGGCAGGGCGACGGTCGGGTCGGGGCCGGAGGAGTTGAGGTAGGCGATCGCGCCGACCGTGCCGCCGCCCAGGAGGAGCACGCCCAGGCCGACGGACAGGCCGATGATCAGGGCGTTGTTGCGCTTGGGCGGCGGGCCGTAGTGGGCGGGCGGCATGCCGTACGGGGTGCCTTGGCCGTAGGGGTTCTGCTGTCCGTACGGGTTCTGTGGGCCGTAGGGGTTCTGCGGGCCCTGCGGGTTGTGTGACCCAGGCGGGTTCTGCGGTCCGTACGGTCCTGGCCCCTGACCGGGCGGCGGGGTTGCTTGGCCGGGCGGCGGGCCGTACGGCGGCTGGCCGTGTCCCTGCGGTGCTCCCTGTGCCTGCGGGCCCCACGGTTCTTGCGGGTGAGGCTGTGGAGGCTGCGGAGGGTATGCCATTACCCCATTGTGGGGTAATGCATCATCATGTGCCCCAAGCGCCCCACCAAAAAGGCAAAGGGCGGCTGGGAGTCCGGCACGGCCGCCGCCGGCGACGGCCGTGCCGGCATCTACGCTCGGCTGGTGACGAGCGTCGCGATCAGCACTCGATGAAGATGCTCTTCCAGCCGACAGGCGTCCGCTGCTCCGCGCTGTTGTCGGCGGGGAGCTTGAAGTGCATCAGCCCTTCCGCATTGGGCTGGTTGTACATTCGCCCGGACTGTCCATCCCCGTACCACTTATAGGACCCGTTGAAGGGGATGTTCGACATGCCGCATGCGTCGATGAGCACGCTTCTTCCGGTGAACCCGGGGCCTTCGTAGGCGATGTACTGCGACGCGTGGGCGGCACCGGCGGTGAGCGCGATGATGCCGGCGGTCAGGGCGGGGATGAGGGTGACTCGCTTCATGATGCTCCTTCTCAACGGAGTCGTACTGGACGCGCGCCGTGGACGGGGATGGGGAGGGGTAGCTCACGGCGTTTCCGCCCCCGTGCCGCGGCGCGCGTCTCATCATGTGCGAAGAGTGATCGATCAAACACTCTCCGTGACGCCACGGTGGTCTTACCCAGAGATGGCCGGACGTTCGCAGTCCGTAATGGCCGGGATGGCCATTCCGGTATTGGATCGGAAGCGACCCGACCTCTCAGGAGCTGCCGATGAACGACGTCGCCGGGCTGTCCCGTGGAGCGCCCGCCACCCTGGCGGTCGTCCGCGTCGTGACGGCACTGATGTGGATCCAGAACGCGGGCTGGAAGACGCCCGCGGACGGGTTCGGGCAGACCTCGCCGCCGCGCGGGCTGTACCTGTTCACCAGCTACGCCGTGGAGTATCCGGTGCTCGCGCCGTACGCCTGGCTGGTCGAGAACCTGGTGCTGCCCAACTTCACGTTCTTCGGCTGGGCCGTGCTGCTCGTGGAGGCGGGGCTGGGCGCGTTCCTGCTGGTGGGGCTGTGGACCAGGCTGTGGGCGCTGATCGGCATCGGGCAGACGCTGGCGATCACGCTGTCGGTGCTGAACACGCCGAACGAGTGGCACTGGGCGTACTTCCTGATGATCCTCGTGCACCTCACACTGATCGCGACGGCGGCCGGGCGCTTCTACGGGGCTGACGGCCTGCGGGATCCCGCGCCTGCGGCCGGGTGGGGGCCGGATCGGTTCGCGTTCGCGCTGGGTGTCGCGTCGGTGGTCAGCGCCGTGTTCGTGTTCACCACCGGTGACTGGCGGTTCGTCGAGATGACCGCCGCGAGCTCGGTCGTCGCGATGGCGCTCGGCGTGGTGACCTTGGTGGCCGCCCGGCTGGCCCGCCCTCCGCTCCTGCTCGCCGCCGGCGGGCTGTTCCTGCTGGCGGCCCTGGTGCTGCTGGCCGAGCTGGCCTTCGGCTTCTCGCTGACCGGCGGCACGGCCTCGGTCTTCAGCCTGTGGCTCGGGCTCGGCGTGGGGCTGGTGGCGGCGGGCCGTCGTAGCCCGGTGCGGACCTCCGAGCCGTCGAAGGCCGGGTGAGAGCCAAAGTGCCGCCGGTCAGCGCCGCCTCGGCGCCCCCGCAGGGCTGGCTTGAGCTTTCTTTGCCCGGATCGCCGTATTGTGTCGATTCGGGCGAGCCCCGTTCGTAGTGGGGTGAGGAGCCGGGAACGGCCCGGCCGTCACGAGGAGCGCAGCCATGACCTACTACCTGCTGTCCGTGCACGGCGTCGAGGGCGAGGCGCGAGCCCCGATGACCGAGGAGGAGATGCGCCGGTCTCACGAGCGGCTCGGCACCATCGAGAAGGACATGAAGTCGAACGGCGCCTGGGTCTTCTCCGGGCGCCTGCATGAGCCGTCCACCGCCACGGTCGTGCGCGCATCGGGCGGCCAGGTGCTGACCACCGACGGTCCGTTCGCCGAGTCGAAGGAGTACCCGCTGAGGCTGAGCGTGCCCTGACCTGCACCGTTAGGACCGAGTGCAACCACGCGCCCGGTCTTGTGTCATTTCTGGGGTCGGTCCTGGGACTGGATGTACGTGCGGACGGTGGTCAGGTTCGCGCCGCCGGTCGAGCCCGCGTAGTAGGAGCGGGACCAGAAGTGCCCGCCCCACAGATATTTGCGGACGTGGGCGGCGTATTCCTGGCGCAGGTAGCGGGCCGAGACCCCTTTGAGGCTGTTAACGAGGACGCTCAGGGCGACCTTGGGCGGGTAGTGGACGAGGAGGTGCACGTGGTCGTCTTCGCCGTTGAACTCGGCGAGTTCGCATGCGAACTTCTCACACACCTCCTTCATGATCTGCTGGCAGCGGGTGAGCATCTCGCCGGTGAAGACGTTGCGCCGGTACTTGGTGACGAACACCAAGTGCACGGTGAGCTCGTGAATGCAATGGCGCCCCGTTCTGATTTCGGGGTTTGGTTCCCACCTCGGTGACATACACCAAAAGATAGAGTGTGGTTTGTGGAGCTGGAGAAACGCAACCGCGCTCATGTGGCGCGCCTGGACCTGGACAGTCGCCAGTCGGCCATCCTGGATGGCCAGGCGCACAACACGCGGGCGTTGTGGAACCTGCTGCACGAGTACTACACCTTCCGGCAGGGCCGGTTCGCCACGCTGAAGGACTGCGATGAGGCGATCCGGCAGGCGCGCAGGGACATCGACTGGTTGAAGGACCTGCCCGCGCAAGCTTCCCAAGCTGTGCTCAAGACCTATCGGCAGGCGTGGGCGAACTTCTTCAACCCCGACCATCCCGCTGAGCGGCCGAAGTTCAAAGGGCGTTTTCGGTCCCGGATGGCCGTGGATGTTCCGCAGGGGCGGGATCTGCACATCACCCGGGTCAATCGGCGGTGGGGCGAGGTCAATATCCCCAAGCTGGGCCGGGTCCGGTTCCGGTGGACCAAGGATCTGCCCGGCGTCACCAGATCGTCCCCCGACGGGAAGATCACCGGTGCCCGGCTGGTCAAGGAGAGCGACGGGTGGCACATCATCTTTCGCACCCAAACGATGGAGATGCCCCCGGCCCCGCATGAGGGTCCGGTGACCGCGATCGACCGGGGCATCACCGTCGCCTTGGCCCTGGCTTCAGGGGAGAAGATCCGCCACCGCGAGCAGTGGCTGTCGCACAAGGAGGCCGAGCGTCTGCTCCGGTTGGAACGCAAGGCCGCCCGCCAGAAACGGGCCGCCAAGCCGGGCCAGCCGACCTCGAACCGGTTGAAGAGAACCTATGACCAAATCGCCAGCCTGCGCGCGAGAGCCAAGCGCCGGGTGATCGACTGGCAACACCAGACCACCGCGAAACTCACCGACCGCTACAGCGTGATCGTGCTCGAAGACCTCAAGGTCAAGAACATGATGGCCTCCGCGTCGGGCACCGTGGAGGAACCGGGGACGAACCTCGCCCAAAAACGCGGCCTGAACCGGGCCATCGCCGGTGAGGCATGGTCGCGCACCGCTGAGTTCCTCGCCTACAAAGCCCTCGACAAGGGCGGAAAAGTCGCCTACATCTCGGCGGCGAACACCAGCCGGGAATGCCACCAGTGCCACACGATCATCGAGGGATCACGGGAATCCCAGGCCAGGTTCGTGTGCAAAAACCCTGCTTGCGGGTGGATCGGCAACGCCGACACCAATGCCGCCCGCACCCAGGTGTACCGGTACAACTCAGCCGTCGGACAGGCGGTAAACGGACGTGGAGGCCCTGCGGTACTGGGGCCTGTGAAGCGTCAAGCCACTCATAGTGGGACCACGCCCGCCCCGCAAGGGGTGGCCGCGTAGCGGCCATGAGAATCCTCCCCGTTCACGGGAGGAGCATGTCAAATCATTCACGACCTCGACCTCCTCCTCCGACCTCCACCGCCCGCAACCGCGCAATCGACCGCCTGCGCCGCGAGGCGCGCGAGCGACAGCTGCTCGGCGCGGCAGCGGCGTCGGCGGCGCCCTCACCCGAGCCCGGATCACCCGAGGAAGGGACCCGTGCGGGACGACCGGCTTCGCCTCATCTTCACCTGCTGCCACCCGACGCTGTCGACCGAGGAGGTCGCGCGGGCCTTCCTGGTGGCGGAGCCAGCCATGGCGCAGCGGCTTGTCCGCGCCAAGCGCAAGATCAAGGCCGCCCGGATCCCGTACCGCGTTCCGGACGGTCACGAGCTGCCCGACCGCCTGCCTCCCGTGCTGGCCGTGGTCTACCTCGTCTACAACGCGGGGCTCTCCCAGGCCATCCTGCGGGGCCGCCTGCGTCGCGGCCTGCCCGGCCAGTACCAGCTCCAGGCCGCCGTCAACGCCGTACACGCCGACGCCGCGACCATCGAGGAGACCGACTGGCCGCAGATCGTCGCGCTCTACGACGAACTGCTCGCCATCGCCCCCACGCCCATCGGGCGCTCAACCGCGCCGTAGCCGTCACCGAGGTGCGCGGCCCCGCCGCCGCGCTGGCCCTGGTCGAGGAGCTGGACCTGGACGCGTACCACCCGTACCACGCCACCCGGGCCGACAGGGACCACGTCGATGACGAGGTCAGAGCGTGGTGTCCCAGGTGGGCTGGTGGCCGAGGGGAGCGGTGGGGGCGAAGTGCACGGGCAGGGATTCGAGGGTCCGCATCCACAGCGACCGCCGCCAGCCCAGGTCGCCGGGCGAGACCGCGAGGTCGACGTCGGGCAGCCGGTCGAGGAGCACCTCGACGGCGGTCTTGGCGATGATCTCGGCGAGCTCCGGCGCGGGGTAGGAGCAGCCGTACTCGCCGTGGCCGAACGACATGTGGGCCCGGTTGGTGCCGGTGTCGGCGTCGTCAACCGGCTGGACCTGCGGGTCGGCGTTGGCCGCGGCGAGGCCGAGCACGAGCATGTCGCCCCGGCGCACGCGGCGCCCGCCCAGCTCGCAGTCCTGCGTGGCCCAGCGCGCGGTGCTGCGCAGCGGCGGTTCCTTCCACAGCACCTCGTTCATCGCCTGCCCGACGCTGCTGCGCCCGCCCTGCAGGGTGATGGAGAACCGGTCGTCGACCAGCATCAGGTGCAGGGTGTTGCCGATCCAGCTCGAGGTGGTGGCGCTGGACCCGACCACCGCCAGCAGGTCGAGTGCGATCTCCTCGTCGGTGAGCCTCGCGGAGTGCTCGATCAGCCGTGAGGGCAGGTCCTCCCCCGGCATGGCCCGCTTGCCGACAATGAACTTCCCCATATAGTCGATAATCCATTGGTACGCGGCGCCGGACTCGCTGGTGGCGTCCAGCATGATGTTGAAATTCGTGATGAGCTCCGGCGCGTCGGCCTCGGGCAGCCCGAACAGGCCGACGATGACCCGGGCGGGGATGAGCTGGGCGTACCGGGCGAGCAGGTCGGCCCGGCCGTCGCCGGCGAACACGTCGATCAGCGTGTCGGCGACCTGTTCGGTGAGCATGGCCAGCTCGGTGCGGTCCAGCCCGTCCAGTGCGTCGCCGATCGCGCCACTGCGCCGCTGGCGCTCTGGGCCCTCGGCGAACAGCACCGTCGGTTGCCAGCCGACGCCCGGCATCAAGGGCCAGTCCGGGCGGATGTGCTCCCACATGTTCCAGCGCCTGGAGTCGCGGCCGAACATCCGCGACTGGCTGAAGACGTGGTGCAGCTCCCGGTAGCCCATCACGAACCACGCGGGGATGTCGTCGTCGAGCAGCACCGGGACGACCGGCCCGCCCTCACGGCGCATGCGCTGGTAGAGCTCGGCCGGGTCCTCGCCGAGCATCGGCCCGTACAGGCGCACGGCGTTCACATGGTCCGGATAGCCCGGGTGCACGGGGGTGTCCGTCATGACGCGTTCTCCGAAACCGGCTCGTACAGGGTGGTGAGGTGCCGCAACAGCGTGATCAGCACGTCCTTGCATGAGTGCCGCTGCCGGGCGTCGCACTCGACGAGCGGCACCTCCGGCGACAGCGACAGCGCGTCGCGCACGGCGTCCGGCTCCGGCCCGTTGGCGAAGCGGTTGACGGCGACGACGAAGGGCATGCGGTGGTGCTCCAGCCGGTCGATGGAGTACCACGACTCCTCCAGCCTGCGGGTGTCCACCAGGACGACCGCGCCCAGGCTGCCGGCGAAGAGCTGGTCCCAGACGTACCAGAAGCGCTGCTGGCCGGGCGCGCCGAACAGGTAGAGCACCTTGCTCTCGTCCAGCGTGATGCGGCCGAAGTCGAAGGCCACCGTGGTGGTGGACTTGCCGCTGACCCGGCTGGCGTCGTCGATGCCGGCGCCGGCCTGGGTCATGACCTCCTCGGTGCTGAGCGGGCGGATCTCGCTCACCGAGCCGACCATGGTCGTCTTGCCCACGCCGAAGCCGCCGACGATCACGATCTTCAGCGCGTCCACAGCGGAGGCGCGAAGCTCCGTGCGCGCGGGCAGATCAGAGGTTCTCGAGTGCAATGAGCACCTGCTTCAGGAGTTCGGGGTCTGGCCGGCCGGCTCGCTGGAGTGCCGACGGGTGGCGTACGGTGATGCGGCCGGTGTCCAGCAGGTCACGCAGCAGGATCTTGACCACGCTGACCGGCAGCCGCAGCTCGGCGGAGATCTCCACCACCGCCGTGGGCCGCCGGGTCAGCCGCAGGATCTTCACGTGCTCCGACTGCATGCCGAGGGCGGGCTCGCACTCGCTGACGATGAGCGATACCGCGTCGAAGGCGCTTTCGTCGGCACGAGTGCGTCCTCCCGTGACCATGTAGAGCCGGTCCGGGACCTCCTGGTCGACCGGTCGCCGCATCATGTGGGATCGCCGTTGCCCGCCGGCCGCCGCGGCGCCGCGCTCAGGTAGACGCCGATCTGCTCGACCAGCTCGTTCATGTTGTGCCCGACCAGGCCCACGTCGGCGTTCTCGTCGGCGACCACGGCGAGGTGGGCGCCGTCACCGGCGGGCACGATGAGCAGCAGCCCGCCGGGGAACTCCACCATCGCCTGCCCGGCGCCGATGGCGTCGCCGAACTCGGCGGAGGCGCTGACGGAAAGGCTCTGGATCCCGGCGGCCAGGGCGGCGAGCTGGTCGGCCCGGTCCTCGTCCAGCCCGCCGGTGAAGCACATCTTGAGCCCGTCCCTGGTCAGCACCAGCACGTGCTTGGTCCCCGGAGTCTTGTCCCTGAGGTTCTCCAGCAGCCAGTCGAGATCACGATCCGCGTCCGTAGTGTTCATCGCAACATGAGGGCGCGCGCATGGCGCGTCGGCCCCTGCCTCCTATCTGTGAAACGAAAGCCGGTCAGGAGTCGGAGCTCGATGGAGCGGTACGCCCGCGCTCGCCCGCCTGCCGGAACGCCGCCAGTCTGGCCGCCGGATCGCGCCCGTCCCGTACGGGTCTGGCCGCCGGATCGCGCCCGTCCCGTACGGGTCTGGCCGCCGGCACGTGCGCGGTCCTGGTCGCCTCGGCGAGCGTCTGGCCGCGACGCCGCTTGGGCAGCGTCGTCGCCTCGGACTCGTCCGGTCGCTCGGAGTCCGGTTCGGCGTTCACGGGCTCGGGAAGGGCGGGCCGGGCCGGCGGCTCGGCGGCGGGCGGCTCGACGGCCGGGCCAGGCTGGGTGATCAACCGGCGCGGGACCAGCACCACGACACCGGTGCCGCCCCTGGCGGACGGCCGGAAGCTGACGGTCAGGCCGTACTTGTCGACCAGGCGCCCGACCACGGCCAGGCCCAGCCGGGTCCCGGACAGCGTCCGAAGGTCGAGGGGCTCGGACACGAGCTTGGTCGCGCGCTGCCGCTCCCTGGGGCGCATGCCGAGGCCGCTGTCCTCGATGGTGACGACCACGCCCGTGTCCTCTTCCTCCACGTACACGTGGACCTCGGTGCCGTGCGCGGAGAAGGCGGCCGCGTTGTCCATCAGCTCGGCCAGCGTGTGCATCACGCCCTCGGCGGCGTACCCGGCGACCGCGACCGTGCTGGTGGAGTGCATCCGCATGCGCCGGTAGGCGCCGATGCGGCCCATGGCGCCGCGCAGGATGCTCTCCATCGGGATCGGCCTGGTCCACCTCCGCCCGGAACGGCCGCCACTCAGCAGGGCGATGTTGTCGGCGAGGCGGCTCAGCTGGGAGACGCGGTGGTCCAGGTCCAGCAGGTCGGCGAAGACGTCCTCGTGGTCGCCGTACTGCTCCTCTAGCTCGCGCAGCCGGGCCAGCAGGCTCGTCGACTGGGCCTGGACCCGGGCGGCGGCGCCGGCACAGGCCCGCATCGCCGCCGCGCCCTTGCGCTCGCCCTCACTGAGCTGCCGGGCCGTCTCGGTCAGCAGACCGCGCAGCGGACCGTGCACCGGCTGCCGCACCTCGCGCAGCGCGGCGTCCGCGGGAAGCCGGTTCGTCTGCATGCGTTTGACCAGCTCGGGCAGCGCCTCGTCGGCCAGCCTGACGACCTCGCCCTCCAGGACCGCGCCGGCCGCCCTGGCGTCTGCGGCCTCCCTGGCCAGCAGGTCCAGCTCGTGCCCGGCCGCCTTCAGCAGCTCGTGGAGCGAGCCGCCGGACGGCCGCGGCACGCCGGCGAGCGCGTCCACCGTGGGCATCCCCTCACGGGCCCTGCGGCCGAGAGCGGGCAGAATCTCCGTAGCCAGCCACTGCGCCTCCGCCTCCAGCCGGGCGGCCTGCATGGCTCGTTCGCGCAGCAGGCGAGCGGTGGCGGCCTGGTGTGCCACGATCGCGGCGGCGCAGGACAGCAGGATGGCCGCGCCGCCGCCGACGGCCGCGACAGCTCCTTCGGCGCCGGCGGGCGCCGCTAACGTCACCCACAGCCAGGCGGCCACCGTGATCAATGAGGCACAGGCCAATGCGGTGACGGCCTGTTCTTTGGGTGTGAGCGTTCGCCGGGGAGGGGGTGCAGGTGCTGACATCGGTGGTCCTTGGGGCCGTGGCGGCCAGGCATGCTGCGGCCGCCTTGAACCGGGGCATTCCGCCGCATGGCAGGGGAACTTTGCGCTGCCGTCCCACGGACATCGTGGGTAACAGGGGACAAACCGTAGCACTTGGCATACGGATAACAACAGAGAGCAGCGATGCGTCCCGGCGTGTATTACGATCCGATGCGTGGCGGTGCTCTCCCGCCCAACCTCCTGAGCGCGTCCCCACGCGATGCGCCGGCCGCGGAGGCAAAGGGGACGCGATGGGCCTCGGGAGCGTGGTCTCGACCGGCCGGCGATCCTTTCGCGGCCGCCACGGGCCGCGGGCGTGGGCCGGGTCCTGGCGACGGCCGCAGGGAGATCCGTCATGACCAGCAAGAAGCAGCTCAAGGCACGCATCCGGGCGCGGATGGCCAAGACCGGCGAGAGCTACACCACGGCCCGCACCCACGTCGTGGGCAGGGCCGAGACGCACTCCGACACGGGTTGGCGGTTCGTCGGCGGGCGGCATCCGTCCAGCGCGGCGATCACCGCCGTCCTGGTCAACCAGGGCGCCGTCGTCAGCGAGCCGCTGGTGTTCCTGGCCGGAGGCGGCATCGGTGCGGGCTACATCCTGTGGGAGTTCAAGCACGACCACTCCCGCCACGTGACGCTGGGGTTCCGCAACCAGTGGCAGTACCACGACCGGTGGATGGGCAAGACGCTCGGCCGGCTCGGGGTGCCGTACGAGGAGCACCGTACGGCCGGGATCCGCAGCGCCGGCGACCGGCTGGCCGCAGAGCTGGACGCCGGGCGGCCGTGCGTGATCCTGCCGGACCGCTACCACCTCGGCTACTGGCGGCTGCCCGCCTCGCTGGACGGGCACGGCGGCGGGCCCGTGGTCGCCTACCGGCGCGACGAGAGCGGCGTCTACCTCGACGACCGCGGCCAGGCGCCGATCCGCATCCCGAGAGAGCGGCTGGACGCCGCGCGGGCGCGGGTGGGCTCGTACCGGAATGTGACGCACGTGCTCGGCGAGGCCAAGCTGGACGAGGCGGCGCTGGCCGGCGCGGCCCGCGAGGGTCTGCGGGACTGCGCCGCGCACCTGTCGGCGGCCTCCGACTCGTTCTCGCTGCCCGCCTGGCGCAAGTGGGCGCGGCTATTGGTCGACACCCGCAACGCGAAGGCCTGGCCGAAGGTCTTCGCCGACGGTCGCGGCCTGGCCGGCGCCCTCCTGTCGGTGTGGGAGGGCGCGGAGCCGGTCGGCATGGACGGCGGGAACCTGCGGGAGCTGTTCGCCGACTCGCTGGACGAGGCCGCGCTGCTGCTGGCCGAGCCGGGTCTGGCCGGGCTGGCGGGCCGGTTCAGGGAGATTCACGCCCTGTGGCACGAGCTGGCCGAGGCGGCGCTGCCGGCCGACGTGCCGGAGTTCGCCCGGATCCGCGAGCTGACCGCGGCGATCAAGGAGAGCGTCATGGCGGACGGCAGCGCGGGCGGCGACGAGGCCGCCGCGGCCGGCCGGCTGCTGTGGCAGGCACGCGCCGCCGCGAACGACTCGCTCGCCGCCACCGACACGGCCGCCCTCTTCGCCGGCCTCAGCGCACGGGTGGGCGCCATCTACGAGGCGGAGACGGCCGCGATCGCCCGGCTGGCGGCGCTCATTCGCTGACCAAGCGCGTTCACGAAATGGGCCCGGAGGCCGGAGACTGGTGACCGGGCCGATTCAGCACCAGTACGATCTGGCATAGTCGAGCCATTGCCGCGATGACAGGCCTGTGGCCAACTATCCTGGTCCTCATTACTACGGCGACCTGTGGATGGGGGTGGATCGTGCGGCCACCTGCTCAGCGGCTGCTTCGCCCCTTCCTGCTGGCGCTGCTCGTGCTCGGCGTGCTGGGCATGCACACGCTCGGCCACCTCTCCTCCGGTCACGGAGCGGCCGCTCACGGCGACGGCGCCCGGCCGCAATCGTCGTCGATGCCGCATGCGGAACCGCTCATGACGGCGCCGGCCGACGGGGTCGTGATCGGCTCAGTGGTTTCGTTCCGGTTCGACCCGGGCACCATGTGCCTGGCCGTGCTGACCTCGGCATTCATCCTGTTGCTCGCGGCCGCCTGGGCGGCGGCGCTGTGCTGGCCCACCCGGGCGGCAGTGCGAGCGTGCTGGGCGGGCGGGGTCGCCAGGTCGCCGCCGCGCCGCGTGGCGCCGAGCCTCGTACGGCTCTCGGTGATGCGCATATAGGCCGAATTATCGGCGGACGACCCTCGGGCTGGTCCGCGATATGGGCCTGAACGCGACATCACCAAAGGAATCACCATGTTCATGAATATGCGTATCCCGGCCGCCACCGTGGCGGCGGGGGCCGTTCTCGTGCTGGTCGCCGGCTGTGGCGGCGCCGACACTGCGTCGACCAGCGCGCACGACATGTCCGGCATGTCCAGCAGCGCGTCCGCCACGGTGACGGAGACCACCCAGCCGGGGGCGACGTTCAACGACGCGGACGTGATGTTCGCGCAGATGATGATCCCCCACCACCAGCAGGCGGTCGAGATGGCCGAGCTGGCGGAGACCCGGGCGTCGGACAAGGAGATCAAGGAGCTGGCGGCGAAGATCAAGGCCGCGCAGGATCCGGAGATCCAGACCATGCGGGGCTGGCTCACCACATGGGGCAGGCCGATGCCGTCCGGCGGGATGGACGGGATGGACCACGGCATGCCGGGGATGATGTCCGAGGACGACATGAAGAAGCTGGAGAGCGCCAAGGGCGCCGCGTTCGACCGGCGGTTCGCCCAGCTGATGATCGCTCACCACAACGGTGCCATCGAGATGGCACGCACCGAGCAGCAGCAGGGGGCCGACCCCGAGGCCAAGAAGCTGGCCCAGACCATCGAGACGGCCCAGCAGGCCGAGGTCGCCCAGCTGCAGAAGATCCTCGAGCGGCTGTAGCGCATGGTGCGGCCCGCACCGGACGGTGCGGGCCGCACCGGGCTCGGTGGGCGGCAATAGGCCCTTCAATACGACCAGGGGGTATAGTCGGGCCCATAACCCGTACATGGATGTACGAGATATGGAGGCGAGATGCCATCCGAGCGAACGCGACTGTCGGTGAACGGGCGCGATCACGAGCTGGAGCTGGACACCCGCGTCAGCCTGCTCGACTGCCTGCGCGAGCACCTGCGGCTGACCGGGACCAAGAAGAGCTGCAACCAGGGGGCGTGCGGCGCGTGCACGGTGCTGCTCGGCGGCGAGCGCGTCAACTCCTGCCTGGTGCTCGCCGTCCAGTGCGCGGGGTCGGAGGTCACGACGATCGAGGGGATGTCGTCCCATCAGGTCGGGAAGGCGGTGCAGGAGGCGTTCGTGGCGCACGACGCCCTGCAGTGCGGCTACTGCACCCCGGGGCAGATCTGCTCGGCCGTCGGCATGCTGGCCGAGGTCGAGGCCGGGGTGCCGAGCGCGCTGGGCGAGGCCCCGGCGGCGCTGACGGAGGCCCAGATCAGGGAGCGCATGGCGGGCAACCTGTGCCGGTGCGGCGCGTACAACGGGATCGTCGCCGCCCTCCGGGAGGTCGTCCGATGAGGCCCTTCTCCTACACCAGCGCCACCAGCACGGCCGAGGCGATCGGGCTCGCCGCGTCCGAGCAGGTGAGGTTCCTGGCCGGCGGCACCAACCTGGTCGATCTCATGCGCGCGGGCATCGAGGAGCCGGAGCACGTGGTGGACATCACGCGGCTGCCGCTCGACGGCGTCGAGGAGCTGCCGGACGGCGGGCTGCGGATCGGCGCGCTGGCCCGCAACACGCGGGTGGCCGGCGACGCGCGCGTCCGCCGCCGCTACCCGATGCTGGCCCAGGCCATCATGAACGGCGCCTCGCCGCAGCTGCGCAACCGCGCCACCGTCGGCGGAAACATCCTGCAGCGCACCCGGTGCGGCTACTTCTACGACCGCGCCGCCGCCTGCAACAAGCGCGTGCCGGGCGCCGGCTGCGACGCGCTGGAGGGGTTCAACCGCATGCACGCCGTCCTCGGCGCGAGCGACAGCTGCATCGCGGTGCACCCGTCCGACATGTGCGTGGCCCTGGCCGCGCTCGACGCGACGGTCAACATCGCGGGCCGGGACGCCGCCGTGCCGCTGACCGATTTCCACCGCCTGCCCGGCGACTCCCCGCACGTGGAGACGGTGCTGGCACCGGGAGAGCTGATCACCTCGATCGACCTGCCCGCCGCCCGGCCCGGCCGCTCGGTGTATCTGAAGGTACGCGACCGCGCCACGTACGCCTTCGCGCTGGTGAGCACGGCCGTCCAGGTGCACGTGGAGAACGGCCGGGTGGCCGGGGCCCGGATCGCGCTGGGCGGCGTGGCCCACAAGCCGTGGCGCGCCCACGAGGCCGAGGAACTGCTGAGGGGGGAGGCGGTGGACGACGACCTGCTGCGGCGCGCGGCTGAGCGTTCAGTGGCCGGCGCCCGGCCGCGCGCGCACAACGCGTTCAAACCCGAGCTGGCCACCCGCCTGGTCCGACGCGCCCTGGAGGAGACCACCTCATGAGCATCACCTCGCGCGCCTACACCGCCGGCTCCGCGGTGCTCGGCAAGCTGTCCCGCCTGCTCCCCGACGGGCGCCCCGACCCGCTGGCCGGGCTGCCCGGCGAGATCGGCCGCCCCGCCGACCGGCTGGACGGCCTGGCCAAGGCCACCGGAGGCATCCGCTACACCGCCGAGCACGACCTCCCCGGCCTGACCCACGCGGTGGTGGTCGGCAGCACCATCGCCAAGGGCCGCGTCACCGCCGTGCACACCGCCGAGGCCGCCGCCGCACCCGGCGTCGTCCTCGTGATGACCGAGCACAACGCGCCGCGCATGAAACGCACCCCGGCGTACGCCACCCTGCAGGGGCCGCTCGGCGCCGCGGCCATGACCGTGCCGGTGCTCAACACCGACGAGATCTTCTGGACCGGCCAGCCGATCGCGGTCGTCGTCGCCGAGACCCTGGAGCAGGCCGAGCACGCGGCCGCGCTGGTCCACGCCGACTACGAGATCCGGCCCGCCGCGCTGGCGTTCCCGTCGGGCAGGCCGTACACGCCGGCGCACGCCGTGCTGGAGGAGCCCGTGACGCGGCGGGGCGACACCAAGGCCGCGCTCTCCGCGGCGGCGGCCACCGTGGAGGCCGTCTACGCCACGCCGCTCGAATACCACAACGCGATGGAGCCGCACGCCACGATCGCGCACTGGGAGGGCGACCGCCTCACCGTCTTCGACGCCTCGCAGTACCCGTACGGCGTCAAGGAGATGCTGGCCAAGAAGTTCGGCCTGCCCAAGAAGAACGTCCGGGTGCTGGCCCCGTACATCGGCGGCGGGTTCGGCAGCAAGACCTGCGCCTGGCCACACGTCTCGCTGGCCGTGGCTGCGGCCAGGCTCGCCGGCCGGCCCGTCAAGCTCGCGCTCACGCGCGCCGGCATGTTCACCATGACCGGCGGCCGGGCCCCGACCCGCAGCCGCGTCGCGCTCGGCGCGGACGCGACCGGACGGCTCACGGCGCTGGAGCACGACGCGCTCGCCCCGTGCACCGGCGACGAGTTCGCCGAGGCGGCCGCCATCGTCTCCCGGCACCTGTACGCCTGCCCCAACGTCCGCGCCCGCCAGCAGGTGGTACGCCTGGACCGCATCCAGAACGCCTTCTTCCGCGGCCCGGGAGTCGCGCCCGGCTCGTTCGCCGTGGAGTCGGCCATGGACGAGCTCGCCTGGCGGCTCGGCCTCGACCCCCTCGAGCTGCGCCTGCGTAACGAACCCGACCGCGACCCGGCGAGCGGGCGGCCGTTCACCAGCCGCCACCTGCGGGAGGCGTACGAGCTCGGCGCCGAGGCCTTCGGCTGGCCGGCGCGGCCGGACTCGCCGCGGGCGCTGCGCGAGGGCCACTGGCTCGTCGGCTACGGCATGTCGGCCGCGATCAACCCCGACGCCCTCCTCCTCGCCGGCGTCACGCTCCGGCTCGCGGCCGACGGCACGGTCACCATCAGCAGCGCCACCAACGAGCTGGGCGCCGGCACCTCGACCGCGCAGAGCCAGGCCGCCGCGCAGCGCCTCGGCCTGCCGCTGGACAGGATCCGCTTCGAGCAGGGCGACTCCGACGTGGCCGCGACCCGCGTCCCCGGCGCCTCGGCCGCCACGACCACGCTCGCCTCCGCCGTGTGGGCCGCGTGCGACAAGCTGGTGCGCGAGCTGCTCGCGCTCGCCCGAGGCGCGGACTCGCCGCTGGCCGGGCGGTCCCCGGACGACGTCGAGACGCGGGACGGCGGCCTGTACGTCCGCGGCGAGCCCCGCGGCGAGAGCTACGAGCGCATCCTGGCCCGGGCCGGACGGGAGGCGGTGACCGTCGGGGGGCGCTCGGCACCGCCGTACCAGACCATCAAGCGCGGCACCTACTCCTACGGCGCGCACTTCTGCGAGGTACGCGTCGACGAGCTCACCGGCGAGGTACGCGTGACCCGGTGGGTCGGGGCGTTCGACGGCGGCCGGATCGTCAACCCCAAGCAGGCCACCAGCCAGATGCGGGGCGGCATCATCATGGGCATCGGCATGGCGCTCACCGAGGAGGCCCAGCTCGACGAGCGCACCGGCCGGATCGTCAACCGCAGCCTGGCCGACTACCACCTGCCGACGCACGCCGACGTACCGGACATCGACATCCGCTTCGTCGACCGGCCTGACCGGCAGACCCCGCTCGGCGCCAAGGGCATCGGCGAACTGGGCATCGTCGGAGCGGCCGCGGCCATCGCCAACGCCGTCTACCATGCCACGGGCAGGCGCGTCCGCAGCCTCCCCATCACCCCCGACAAGGTGATGTGACGCTCATAGCTCGCCCGGGGACATTCCGCTCTGGTGGATTCCCCGGGGCGGGGTCAAGACGGGCACGATCGGATCAATCCCCGGTGCGTAAAGATCCGCCAAGACGCCCGCGCTGGTGACCGATGCCACTGTGCACAGCGTGGCGTCCTCCTGGAGCATGGGGCATTCCTCCAGCGCCTTAGGGATGCAACTCCAGCGGCTCATGTTCCGCAGATCCTTCACACGACCGAGGACGATCCCGTGCATCCAATCGCCACGCCGGGATCTGACGTAGGTCAGCCGGTACTCGTGGTTGTGCCACTCGAAGTAGATCGGATCCGTCACCTCTTCGTTGGCGTAGGCGATCGTGGACGGGACCGTGGCGTAGGCGCTCATGCCGGACCCGCGCTCTAGTGAATAAGGCGATCGAGCTGACCAGCCTTGATCTCTGCGATCAGCTCGGCGATCTCGTCGGCGGTGTGGATCAGGACGGGTCCGTGAGGGAAGCGGCTGTTCCTCAAGCCGATGGTGCCGTGCGGGAGTTTGGCGAACTCGGAGGCGCCCGAAGGGCGAGCGAAAGCGAGTTCAGCCGGCGACGAGATGCGGCAAGAAAAGGGCAGGTCACTGGGGCTCAAGCGGGGTAAGTCGCTGCCAGCGCAGGACCGGCCTCCAGGCCGCATGCCCGCGCTGGCAGGGGCGGCGCATAGCGCCGCCCCTTGATACCCATAAGGGAAATTCGGCGATGAATGAAGTCGCCCTACATCGGGGGACTGCAAGAAAAGCTCCCTCAAGGTCACGGTCACAGTTAGAGTGATCGGGGGTGCACGGGCGGGAACCTGACACGCTCGGGAGTTACGACCGTGAGTGACGTAGCGGCGCAATCGGGTAGCGGCGGCTCGGGGACGAGCGGTCCAGCGGTTTTTCGGATAGAAAGCTGGGCGCAAGCGATAACGACGGTGGTTCTCATCGGGGCGGGATTCATCGGGTTCTTCGTGGTGCTGCGCTGGATAATACACTACAAAAGAGGGAGAAATAGTGCGTGGCTACTACCCGGAGCTTATAGCGCCGGTTCGGAGAGTGGGAAGGAAGACGTTCGACCTTGCGCGGCACATAGTGGTGATGGGGATTGTGAATCGCACGCCGAATAGCGGGCTGGACCCGAATAGGTCGATGGAAGTAAGTGAGGCGATTGGGAGAGCGGAACGGGCGCTAGGGGAAGGGGCGGAGTGGATAGACGTAGGAGGCCGCGCCTTCCGCTCTGATCAGCCACCCTTGTCGGAGCTGGAGGAAATAGAGCGAGTGGTGCCGGTGATCAGGGGCATCCGGGAAATGACTGATGCGGTGATCAGCGTGGACACTCATCTGCCAGAGGTGGCGGAGGCCGCCTTTAAGGCAGGGGCGGACGTGCTGAACGACACCTACGGCTTGCGGTCGCCGGGGATGGCGGGCCTTGTGGCTGAGACAGGGATGAGCGTCGTGATTACTCATAGCTTGGGAGGGCCGGGGCAAGTAGTAGCGGCGCCGACGTATGGCGACGTCGTAGGCGAAGTGAGAGACTATCTGCGGGAGCGGGCTGACTTCGCGGTGGGGTCCGGGATAAAACCAGAGCAAATAATGATAGACCCCGGCCACGATCTGAATAAGACTACGAAACATTCAAACGAGCTGACTCGCAGACTGTCAGAGATTGCGGCCCTTGGATATCCAGTACTAGTCGCAACAAGCAATAAGCATTTCATCCGGGAAAGCATCGGCGCGGAGCGGGGCAGCGAAGAGCTGAGAATCGGGACGATTGCGGCTAACACCGCTTGCGTATACCAGGGGGCGCGCATCGTGCGTGTTCATGATGTCAGTGGAAATGTTGCTGCGATGAGAGCAGCGGAATCGCTCCTGGGCCTGAGGGAAAGGTAGTGCGGTAGGAGCGGCCGTGGCCCGCCCCTAATGCCTCAGGCGCCCGGAGGGCGAGCGTTAAGCGAGTTGGGCCGGCCACGGCTGCGCGGCCATTTTCCGCAGAGAACAAGCGTGGTTCTACGGCGAGCCGAGCGGGCCGAAGGCACGCAGTGCGGCGCTGGCCCGCAGGGGTTCCCAAAAGAGCCCTTAAAAGACGCTAGGTGGAGGGGAACGTGCCCCCCTCCTGACCCGTACAACGTCGTGGCCGCAGTCGCCCGCAAGACCTGACCGGCCAGCCCTTCAGCTTCGCGAACGCGGTCAGGGCCGCGTCGATCGTGGGACGCACGTCGAGCCCGCCCACTGGCCGTCGCCGTGGTGGTGGCGGTGGATGGCCGGTGTGGTGGGCAAGGCCCGTAGGTGTGCGGTGTGCGGGCGGCCGTTGCCACACCAAGAGCGAACTGGTGCCGGAGCTGATCGCGGTGGCCGGGCCGAACTTGTTGCCGCCCTCGCTGTTCCAGACAGTCAGCGTTCCGGTGGCGGCCGAGAAGATGTCGGCCACGCCGTCGGAGTTGAAGTCCGGCGTGGCCGATCCACTCATCGCGGCTCAGCGCGGGTTGTTCGCGTGGGTGAGGGTCTCCCAGGCCAGGAAGCGCGAGGCACCGACCGGGCGCTTCTGCTTCACCCACTTCTCGGCATTGGGAATGTCGTATCCGAAACGCTGGTGCAGCGCGTTGTAGCCGACTTCGAGGTTCGGCCCGAGGCCGGGGGTGACCTTTCCGCCGCACAGCCACGATGGCACCGTCGCGCCCAGTTGCAGGCGAGCGTGGAACTCCATCGCGAATCGCAGCCGGTGCTTGGCCTCGGCGTACAGGTCCACGCCCTGGTGGCGGGCCGTCTCTGCGACGTGGGAGATGGCCGCGATGCCCCATCCGGTGTGCCCGAAGTCGCGGCAGGTTTCCTGGGCCAGGCCGTTCACGAACTTCGTCTGCCCGTGCCAGTATTCGATGATCTCGGCTTTGGTGTCGTGCTTGCTGTTCGGTGGCGCTTTGGGCAGCGAGCCGTCCGTCTTGAGGTAGATGTAGGCGGGCAGCCTGCCGCGCCAGGTCGTGACCGCTCGGTCGAAGGAGGCGCGGTCGTCCAGGTGCACGGCGATGCCGATGGCGGCATCGGTCATGATCAGTTCCCAGTTGCCTTGGTTGTTGGGCTTTCCGGCGATCACGGTCGGGAGGTACACGGTGCGCAGCTTGCCGGCGAACCGGCCGGCCTGGGTCCAGCCGGTGTAGGTGTGCTTGATGAGTTCGGCGGCGCGGGAGAAGTTGGCGCCCGCAAAGCCAATCTGTAGCGGCGCGTTGCTCCCGGTGTGTTCGGTGATCACGGCTGACCAGGCGTCCATGATCTGGATCGCCTTCTTGGCGTAGCGGGAGTCCTTGGTGAGGTACCACCGCAGGGCGTGTGTGTAGGCCGCATTGGCGTCCTCACGCTCGTCCGAGCAGCCGTGGTCGGGGTTCCCATACATACCGCACTCCACGACGGCGCGGGGCTTGGCCGTGTAGGACAGCGAGGCGTACGAACTCTTTTGCAGAGCGTTCCAGGCAGACTTCCACGGTTCCTTGCCGAGGTTGGCTTTGACGAAGTCGAGCTGTGCGCGGCTGACCAGGACGCCGGGATGCTTGAACGGGGCCGCCTGCGCGGGCTGCGGGGCGGATAAGGCGGCGGCCACGAGCATGATGGCGGCGAGAGGGCGAGCGAGACGCACGGGTTTCCTTCCAGGCGCGGACGTCCATTCAGCCAGCCGCCGACTCAGCTGTCAACTCAGCTGTCAACGTCTTCGCGCCGTGGACATCGGCCGCTATAGCGCCGCGTACCGTACCCACGGTTGGACCTTCGTCACGTCCACCACGAGGAACGGCGTGCTGCGCCTGGCGAGCGCCGGCGCCAGGGACTTCTGCAGCATGGAGACGCTGGGGCCGGTCAGGGAGCCCGCCAGGTCGAGGACCGTCACCGGCCCGCACATCCATTGGTACGCCTGGAAGGGGGACACGCCCTGCGCCATGTCCTGACTGCCGGATTCGCCCTCGGGAGCCGGTGAGAAGGTCATCCGCCGGGGCCTTTCTGCCGGTAAGGCAGAACAGTGCCGACCAGACTTCCCGGCTCACCTGCCCATCGACGGTAGCAGGATCCTTGCCTGATGCAAGAGTAGATTCCTACCAGCCGCCCTTCATGAGCTGGCCGCGGACCGCGCCGTCGGGGAAGTCGCCGGTGTGCAGGTTGGTGTACCAGTTCTTCGGCTTGTTCTTGATGCTGTTGAGCAGGCCCGAGTCGGCGCGGGCCACGCCGATCACGGCGCTGAGCGAGCCGGGCAGTTTCTCGCCGAAGAAGGGGACCTTGACGTCCCCGTTCTTGCCCGCCTTGCCCTGGTGGATGTGGAAGGCGGTCGGGGTGGCGATGCCCTTCCACTGGATGGCGTACTCGATCTTGTTGCCGGTGATGTGGAAGATGGCGACCGCGCCGCCGTCGTTGTCGCCCTTGCCCACCTCGTTCGATCCGAGCAGGGTCGCGGCCAGATATACGCCCGCGCCGCTCTCGGCGGCGGCGGGCGTCGCCAGGCAGCCGGCGGCCAAGATCGCGGCGGCCGCCACGGCGGTCGTCCTCGATCCGTTGAGCTTGATCATCAGATCCTCCCTCAGGGCGCGCCCATCGCGCGCCCAAGAGAGGATCGCGGGCCGAGCTGTTCACTTTCCAGGCCACTCGGTGCTCACTCCCGTTCGATCCCGGTACGGGATGGCGCGGAAGAGCACGCGGCGCTGCTGCCGGGGACCGGCGCGATCAGCTCCATCTCTAATGACCAGATGTACGCTTAGCCCTGTGAACACCGAACCGACCGTCAAGAAGCGCAGGCGCGATCCGGACGCGAGCCGGGCGGCCATCCTCGACGCGGCCCGCGCCGCGTTCGCCGAGCGCGGCTACGCCCGCGCCACCATCCGGGAGATCGCCCAGCGCGCCGGTGTCACGCACGGCCTGGTCATGAGGCACTTCTCCTCGAAGGAGCAGCTGTTCATCGCCGCGATGCCCGGTGCCAGGGATCTGGACGACCTGATGCCGGGCTCCCCGGAGACCCTCCCTGAACGCATCGCGCAGGCGTACGTCGACCGCATGGAGAACGCCGACGGCACCGACCCGTTCATCGCCCTCATCCGCAGCGCCGCCTCCGACGAGCAGGCCGCCACGAACCTGTACCTGGCCATGCGGCAGCGCAGCATCGACTCCTACAAGACGCTCATCACCGGCCCCGACGCCGAACAACGCATCGACCTCCTGGGCGCTCACCTCATCGGCGTCACCTTCAGCCGCTACGTCGTCAAGAAGGGGCCCCTGGCCGAGATGTCCCCCGAGCATCTCGTCCGCCAATTGACCCGCACGCTCCGCAATATCCTCCTCAACGACTGCTGACCAGATCCGTGGGGGTCACCCAAAAGACGAGGACGGCGACCGTATCGGAAATACGATCACCGTCCCTGCTCCGGGCCGCGTCCGGCGACCGCGTCAGGAGGGTGCGTAGACCCGGTGGACGAACTCGGCGAGCTTGTTGTCCGGGAGCTCCTTCGCCAGGTCAGCCTCGCTGACCATGCCCACGATCCGGTGGTTGTCGATCACGGGCAGGCGCTTGATCTGGTGCTGCTCCATCTTCTCCAGCGCCTCTTCGACGCTGCTGCCGGCCGTCACCCACACCAGCCCGCGAGCGAGCTCGCCCGCCGTGGTCTGGTCGAGGTCCTTGCCCTCGGCGCAACACTTGATCACGATGTCCCGGTCGGTGATGATCCCCTTGAGCCGGTCGTCGGTCCCGCAGATCGGCAACGCGCCGACCGAGAGGTCGCGCATCATCTGCGACGCCCTGCGCAGGCTGTCGCGCTCGCCGATGCACTCCGCTCCTTGGTGCATCACATCCTGAACCGTCTTGCCGATGCCCATTTTCTGCCTCCCCGAGAAGATTGATGGGCCTTCAAAAATGCCCTACCCAACACATGGCGGATCAGTGCTGGGGCCACCCGGTGGTACGGCTGTGACCTGGCGATTTGCACTCGTTACCCTGGGGCTGACGGGACCGGGCCGGAGGTTCTCCGGCCCGGACCCTGATCTCACCGCCTTCTTGTCATGCCCATGCCCACGGTGACCAGGCCGAGAATGACGATGATCGCGCCGACGATCACGTTGGTGTAGATCGTCGTGGTGGTATCGGCCTCACCTCTAATCAGCCACGGAGCCACTATGGTCCACACTCCGATGAGCGGGGCCGTCCAGGCGATGCCGTAGGTGCGGCCGAAGGCCGAGCTGAAGCCCAGCGACAGCAGCGCCACGGAGATCCCCGTGACCAGGTTGTTCATGGTGAGCGTCTCGATGGTGGTGAATCCCACGATCCACGGCGACAGCGCCAGGAACAGCCCGGCCAGCAGGGTCAGCCCGTCCGCCAGTTGAACTGCCGGATTGGCCGCGGCTATCTCGTAACTTTCCCGCATGCGGATGATGTCCGGATGCCGCTCCATTTCGCGGGTCATCGGTGACATCACCTCCCATTTGCGATGACGGGACCTTCTCCCGTCTCCCGCATTCCTCTACCCGGGGGGAGCTGACGCATACAGATGGCGGGCGGCGGCGAACGACCGGGCGAAACGCAGGACGGCGGCGCCGGCGAAGTAGCCGATCAAGGCCATGGTGGGCAGGCCGGCCGGGCCGTGATCTCCCGGCCCGGCCATCGCGACGCCGAGGAGCCCGCCCAGCACGCCGGCCATGCCGAGGAGGGTGACAACGCCCGCCATCGCCCCCGCTGCGGCTCCCGGAGCGGGACTAGGACCCGCGCGCCGCTCGACAGGCCCGAACACCATGACCAGCACGCCCAGGATCAGGGTCAGCACGATGAGCCACGGCAGCCGCAGCAGCACCCACGTGGGCGATCCGGGCGGCGGGGCCGGCAGCAGGCCCGTCGGGTACAGCGCCATCGCGCCGAGCACGGCCGCGGTCATGTGCCACAGGAAGAGCGTCATGACCACCGAGTTGACCGCCACGACGACGGTCCACGGACGCAGCCGCCGCAGCCACCGGCAGGCCGGGTCGTGGACCGACAGCGCCAGCCCGGTCTGGGCCGTGGCCAGCGCCAGCAGCGCCAGCGTGGGCGGGGAGGTGTTCTGGACCTCCTCGCCGGTGAGCCCGACCATGCTGATCGGGTACGGGCCCACCACGGTGAGCACCACCAGGACGGCCAGCCCCAGGAACGCCAGGGGCAAGCCGACGCTCCACCGGGCGGGCAGGCGCCCGTCCTGCCAGGCGAAGCCGAGCTGATGGACGCTCAGCCAGGCGAACAGGAAATTGGCCTGTCCCACAACGGGAACACCCAGCGCCAACGTGGCCACGTCGCCGACGCCGACCAGGACGGCCAGCACGATCGGCACGGCCAGGCCGTACCGGCGATGAAGGGCGTGCATCGGCGGCGTGAGGACCACCACGGCCAGGTAGGCCACCAGGAACCACAGCGGAATCCCGGCCACCCACACCCCCATGCCGATCAGACGGGGATCGGCGCCCGAGACCCGCGCCAGCAGGGCCGTTCCGGTGAGCACGGCCAGCAGCGCGGTGGTGGGGCGGACGAGCCGGTCGGTACGGCGCAACGTCCAGGTCGTGGCATCGCCGCCGCGGTCGCGGTGGGCGGTGAGGGAGGCGGCGTTGGCGTACCCGCCGACCAGGAAGAAGACGGGCATGACCTGGAACAGCCAGGTCAGCGGGCGGGTCCACGGCACGAGCTCCAGCACGCTGCCGCCCCGCAGGCTCCCGTCGTACGTGACGTGCATCGCCAGCCAATGGCCGGCGACCACCGCCGTGATCGCGATGGCGCGGAGCAGGTCGACATGGCGATCCCGATGCGTCGGCGTCCGCTCGGCCAGCCGCCGCATCTCGCGCAGGGCCCGCATCGGAGGCACGTCCATGGCGCCATCACGGTCCCACAGGCGTTCTTACGGCATGGCACCCTGGCGGATGACGAGCTGGTTGCTGACGTCCACCACGCCCGGGGTGTCCCAGGCGTCGTCTCCCGCCGCACGCTTGGCCAGCCAGCTCCCGACGTCGCCGCCCAGGATGACCACCCGCTGCTTGACGTCCACCCGGATGTCGGCGTCCTTGGTGTGCGGGTTGTCCCGCAGCCGGTCGACCAGCTGGGACTTGATCTCGCGGTCGTTCGGCTCGGGCGGCGGCTGCTGCGGGTCCCACCAGCCGTAGTAGTACCGCTCCACCGGATAGCTCCAGGGCGGGAACGGGGCCGGATACATGGTCGCCTCCACGATCTCACTCGGCTTCACCGGACCGCCTACCCGTGGAGGAGCCTCGCTATCACCACTCACGTGGTGCTGAGCCGATTGTTCCGTCCGTAAGCCGGGGCATTCATGAGCCTGGTTCGCAACTGTCATGTGATCTCCAACCGCCATCATCCGGCCTCATGACCCGTTCCTCACTCGCGGTCGTGTGCCTGGCAGGTGCACTGCTGGGCTGCACCGCGGCCCCTGGCTCTCCCGACCGGACTTCGGCGCCCACCGTGGCATCCGGCGAGGCGGCGAACGTTGCCGGGGAGCGGTATCACGCCACCGAGCTGCGTCCCGGCGACTGCATCGACCCCATGCCCGAGAGCGTCATGGTGACGGTGGTGCCCTGTGCCGTGCCGCATGCGGCGGAGTTCGCCACCACGTACGTCATTCCGGAAGGTCCTTGGCCGGGCGTGGCCGAGCTGGGGCGGCTGGCGGAGGACGGGTGCGGGCCGAGGATGCGGTATGTGCCGTCGAGGAAGGACGAGGTCGGCGTCGTCGGACTCGTTCCGCGGGAGGAGGACTGGCCGCGGAACAGGACGGCGTACTGCCTGGCCATCCCGCCGGACGGCGGGAAACTCGTCGGCCGCGTCATCCTGTAGCGGGCGTGCTCAGCCGGAGCAGGCCGGCCCGTGCCTTTACGGGCGTAGCGGGAGCTCATCGAGGACTGCCTCGGCCAGTTTCGCCGCCCTGGGGTCGTAGCGGCTCGCCAGCGTGTGGAACAGCTTCTCGGCGCGGATCGCCGGCCAGTCGGCGGGCAGGTGCTCGGCCGGGAGGCGTGGGTCCTGGCGGACGAGCTGGAGCCAGTCGGCGTGCAGGAGCAGTTGTCTGGCCAGGTCGTCGGCGGCGGACGGGAGCGGGTGCGGGGTGTCCCAGCGGTCGAGGAAGGCCCGGTAGCGTAGGGCGATCTGGTCGGTGTCGAACGCCTTGCGGACCAGGTCGGCCGACTCGGTCGGCTTGAGCGCCCGCGCCTGGAGCACCGTGACGTTGTCGCCCAGCCCGAGCGGGGCGAGCATCGCCTCGACGTCCTTCGTCCCCGGCGCGATCCACAGCCCGCCCTGCAGCAGCCCGAACCCGGCCCAGATGAGCTGGGAGCGCAGGTCGTGGCGGGTGCTGCGTTCGCTGCCCGGCAGGGAGAAGCCGACGAGCGTCCAGGTGCCGTCCCAGTCGCGGTTGACCGCGCCGGTCTCCCAGACGTGCCTGCGCCCGTCCTCGAGCACGTCGGTGGCGTGCGGGGTGAGCCCGAAGTAGACCTTTTTGCCCCGGCGGTGCCTGGCCAGCAGGTTGCGCTTGGCCATGCGGGTGAGCGTCGAGCGCACCGCCTCCTCCGAGACGCCCAGGCGGGCGAAGACGTCGATGACGCTGCCCGAGTAGACCGCGGTGTCGCGCCCCAGCACGTAGATGCCGAGAAAGCTGAACATCAGGGACTGCGGCCGCGCCGACGGCACCTGCGGCTGGTCCTGCCCATCCTCGCGCTTCACAGGCAAGAGAGTAGAGGGAGCGGGGATGGCGGGCAAAACCATGACGCTAGTCGCCAATGTGCCCTACGTCCAGAGGGTCAGCCGCCACCAAAGTGTGCAGATTTTTGTCGGCAGGCAGATTATTGCCGAACGTCGAACGGCGGCTTATGGTCCGCGTGTGGGACGAATCTGGATGATCCTGCCGGCAGCGTCGAGCGCCGGCATCCGGCCCTCGTTGTCCGACCGGCCAGGCTCGCCCGGCCGTCGCACAAGCCGTCCCTGTCGCGGTGAGGTGGGGCGGGAAGGGTGCTCGAATATTGGGCAAAACTTTGACCTGGGTCATATAAGTGCCCTACATTGACGGAAGTCGTCAGAGTCTTGCGGTGTTTGGGGTGGAATAGATGGATTTGTCGGGCAAGGTGGCGGTGGTCACCGGGGCTGGTCGCGGTCTCGGACGGGCGTACGCGGAGGCCCTCGCGGCCGCCGGCGCGGCGGTGGTCGTCAACGACGTGGACGCCGTAGCGGCCGCCCAGGTCGTCGAGACCGTGGTCGCCGAGGGCGGCAGGGCCGTGGCCGCGGTCGGCGCCGTCGGCGGGGCCGAGGTGGCCCAGCGGCTGGTCGACACCGCGGTCAAGGAGTTCGGCCGGCTCGACGTGCTGGTGACCAACGCCGGCATCCTGCGCGACCGGGTGCTGTGGAAGATGTCCGACGAGGACTTCGACGCGGTCGTCGAGGTGCACCTGCGCGGCACGTTCACCTGCGCCCGCGCGGCGGCCGTACGCATGCGCGAGCAGGGCGAAGGCGGCCGTCTGATCCTCATCTCCTCGCCGGCCGGCCAGCGCGGGAACTTCGGCCAGACCAACTACGCCGCCGCCAAGGCCGGCATCGTGGCGATGGCCCGCACCTGGGCGCTGGAGCTGGCCAGGGCGAACGTCACCGTGAACGCCGTCGTGCCGGTCGCGGCCACCGAGATGACCAAGACGATCCCCGCCTTCGCGCCGGTCCTGGAGGAGGCCGAGCGCACCGGCCGCCCGCTGCCGGAATGGCTGCGCAAGGACGAGGGCCTCGGCACGGTCGAGGACGTGGCCGGGCTCATCGTCTACCTCGCCTCGGACGCCTCGGCCGGCGTCACCGGGCAGGCCGTCGGCGTCGGCGGCGACCGGCTGGCGCTGTGGTCGCATCCCGCCGAGAAGGCCGTCGCGTACGCCGACGGCGGCTGGAGCGCCGACGCCATCGCCGCCTCCTGGCACGAGGGCGTGGGCGCCGAGCCGGAGACGTACGGAATCCCCGCTCCCAAGGGAGCCTGAGGTGGACCCCGAGATGGACACCGCCGAGCTGGTCGCGATCGACGTCCACACCCACGCCGAGGTCTCCAAGGACGGGCACGGCTCGCTCAGCCCGGAGCTGTTCGGCGCCTCCGGCGAGTATTTCGGCTCCCATGACCGGCCGGCCATCCCCCAGATGGCCGCCTACTACCGGGAGCGGAAGATGGCGGCGGTGGTGTTCACCGTGGACGCCGAGCACGCCACCGGCCATCCCCGCATCTCCAACGAGGAGATCGCCGAGAGCTGCGCGGAACACCCCGACGTGCTCATCCCGTTCGCCAGCGTCGATCCGTGGAAGGGCAGGGCGGGCGCGCGCGAGGCCCGCCGCCTGATCACCGAGCACGGCGTGCGCGGGTTCAAGTTCCACCCGAGCATCCAGGGCTTCGACCCCAACGACCGGATGGCGTACCCGCTCTACGAGGTGATCGAGGAGCTCGGCGCGGTGGCGCTGTTCCACACCGGCCAGACCGGCATCGGCGCGGGCGTGCCGGGAGGCGGCGGCATCCGGCTGAGGCACTCCAACCCCATGCTGGTCGACGACGTGGCCGTGGACTTCCCGCACCTGCGCGTCATCCTGGCCCACCCGTCCTTCCCCTGGCAGGACGAGGCGCTCGCGGTCGCCACCCACAAGCCGCACGTGTACATCGACCTGTCCGGCTGGTCGCCGAAATACTTCCCGCCGCAGCTTGTCCGGTACGCCAACACGCTGCTCAAGGACAAGGTGCTCTTCGGCTCCGACTATCCGGTGATCACCCCGGACCGATGGCTGGCGGACTTCGCCAAGCTCGACATCAAGCCAGAGGTCCGCCCCAAGATCCTCAAAGACAACGCCGCACGCCTGCTCGGCCTGACCCCCAAGGAGCTGCCATGACGACCATCGCGAACGGACTGGAGGAGCTCAAGGCGCTGGCCGGGACCGGCCTCGGCCACAGCGACTGGCTGGAGATCACCCAGGAGCGGGTGAACACCTTCGCCGACGCCACGAACGACCACCAGTGGATCCACGTGGACCCGGAGAAGGCCAAGGACGGGCCGTTCGGCGGCCCGATCGCCCATGGCTACCTGACCCTGTCGCTGCTCATCCCCCTGTTCAACGAGCTGCTCGACATCCAGGGCATGAAGATGAGCATCAACTACGGGCTGGAGAAGGTCCGCTTCCCGAGCCCCGTCAAGGTGGGCGGCAAGATCCGCCTGGCCGCCAAGGTCGCCGAGGTCGCGGACGTCCCCGGCGACGGCGTCCAGATGCTGCTCGACTTCACCGTGGAGATCGACGGCGCGGCCAAGCCCGCGTGCGTCGCCCGTGCCGTCTACCGGCACTACGCCTGACCCTTCGGATATGAGGAGCCCCCCACTCATGTCAAACCCCATCCAGCTGCGCCGCGCGGTGGCCTCGAGCTTCATCGGCAGCGTCATCGAGTACTACGACTTCCTCCTGTACGCCACGGCCTCCGCCGTCGTGTTCAGCAAGGTCTTCTTCTCCAACCTCGACCCCCTGGTCGCCACGGTGGCCAGCCTCGGCACGTTCGCCACCGGCTATCTGGCCAGGCCGATCGGCGGCGTCGTGTTCGGCCACTTCGGCGACCGGCTGGGCCGCAAGCGGATGCTGGTCATGACCATGGTGCTGATGGGCGTGGCCAGCTTCCTCATCGGGGTGCTGCCCACGTACGAACAGGCCGGCGTGCTCGCGCCGATCGCGCTCGTCCTGCTCAGGATCGTGCAGGGGGTCGCGGTCGGCGGCGAGTGGGGCGGCGCGGTGCTGATGTCGGCAGAACACGCCACCGGGCACGCCACCGCCCGCCGCGGCCTGTGGGCGAGCTTCACCAACGCGGGAGCTCCGTTCGGCATGGTGCTGTCCACGGGAGCGCTGAGCGGCACCGCCGCCGTGCTGGGCAACGACGCGTTCCTGGCGTGGGGGTGGCGGGTCCCGTTCCTGATCAGCATCGTGCTGCTGGCGATCGGCCTGTTCGTCAGGACGCGGGTGGAGGAGACGCCGGTGTTCAGCGCCGCCCTCAAGGAGAAGGTGTCCCGGGCCCCGCTGATGGACGTCCTGCGCGACCAGCCCAGGACGCTGCTGCTCGGGGTCGGCGTGGGACTGGCCGCGTTCGTGGCGCAGGGCACGCTCACCACGTTCCTCATCGCGTACGGTGTGCAGTCCGGTTTCGAGCGGCAGACCGTGCTGAACGGGCTGACGCTCTCTTCGGGGCTGGCCGTGGTCGGCATCCTCGGCTGGTCGGCCCTGTCGGACCGGGTCGGGCGGCGCCCGGTCGTCATCACGGGCGCGCTGATCATGGCGGTGTACGCGTTCGTCCTGTTCCCGCTGGTGGACAGCGGCAGCGCTGCGCTGCTCACCATCGCGCTCATCCTCGGCCAGTCGATCATCCACCCATTGATGTACGGGCCGCTCGCCGCGCTCTACACCGAGCTGTTCAGCACCCGCAGCCGCTACACCGGCGCGTCGCTCGGCTACCAGCTCGCCGGGCTCGGAGCCGGGCTGGCCCCGGTGCTGTTCGCCCAGATCATGGCCTCCAGCGGCGGCGGCGGGACGTTCATAGTCTCCGCGGTCATCGCCGCCGCGTGCCTGCTCGCCGTGGCCTGCACGCTGGCGCTCAAGGAGACCAGCCGCGGTGACCTCACCGCGGACACGGCTCCAGGCGCGGTCGCGGGCGTCACCGGAGCCCCTTCGCAACGTTAGGAGACACACGCTCATGCAGAACTCCGGGATAGGCGGCTGGCCGGCCCGGCGGGCCTTGATGACGCCGGACCGCACGGCCTTCGTCTTCGGCGGCAGATCCCTCACGTACGCCGAGGTCCACGAGCGGGTGACGAAGCTGGCGGCGCGGCTGCGGGACAGCGGCGTGCGGGCCGGGGACCGCGTCGCCTACCTCGGCCCGAACCACACCGCGTTCGCCGAGACGATGTTCGCCACGCACGTGCTCGGCGCCGTCTTCGTCCCGCTGAACTTCCGGCTCGCGGCACCCGAGATCGAATACATGCTGGGGCACGCCGGCGCGAAGGTCCTGATCTACGCGCCGCAGTGCGCCGGCGTGGTGCACGCGCTTCCCGGCACGTCTGCCCTGGACGAGATCGTGGCGCTCGAGGCCGCCGCGCCGGGGGAGCGAGACTACGAGAGCTGGCTCGCGCAGGGCGACCCCACGCCGATCGACGTGCCGGTGGAGCAGGACGACGTCGCGCTCATCCTGTACACGTCGGGCACCACCGGCCGCCCCAAGGGTGCCACGCTCAGCCACGCCAACCTGGTGTGGAACACGTTCAACATGCTCATCGGGGTGGACGTGGCCGGCGATGAGACGACGCTGGTCAGCGCCCCGCTGTTCCACGTCGCGGCGCTGAACCAGACGCTGCTGCCGACCTTCGTCAAGGGCGGCTGCTCGGTCATCATGCCGTCGTGGGACGTGGACACGTGCTTCGACCTCATCGAGAAGCACGGCGTCACGTGGATGTTCGGGGTCACCACGATGTTCGCCGCGCTCGCCCGCTCGCCGCGCTGGGCCGGGGCGGACCTGTCCTCGGTGCGCACGCTGATGTCCGGGGGAGCGGCGATCCCGCCCGCCCTGATCCGCACGTACCAGGAGCGGGGGCTGGTGTTCTGCCAGGGGTACGGGCTCACCGAGACCTCGCCCGGGGCGACCTTCCTGGAGGCCAGCCAGAGCGCGCGCAAGGCCGGCTCGGCGGGCGTGCCCGTCTTCTTCGCCAACATCCGGGTCGTCCGGCCGGACCTCACCGACGCCTCGCCCGGCGAGCCCGGCGAGGTCCTCATCCAGGGCCCGAACGTCACACCCGGGTACTGGAGCGATCCGGCGGCGACCGCCGCGGCCTTCGCCGAGGGCGGCTGGTTCCGCTCCGGCGACGTCGCCACCCTCGACGAGGAGGGGCACCTGTACATCGTGGACCGGGTCAAGGACATGTACATCTCCGGCGGGGAGAACGTCTATCCCGCCGAGGTGGAGGCCGCCCTCTTCGAGCACCCGGCGGTGGCCGAGGTGGCGGTGGTCGGCGTGCCGGACGCGACGTGGGGGGAGACCGGCCGCGCGTTCGTGGTCGCCCGCCCCGGGCAGGCCGCCACGGGGGAGGAGTTGCGCGACTTCCTCCGCCCCCGGCTAGCCGCGTACAAGATCCCCCGCTACGTCACCTTCGCCGACGACCTGCCGAAGACGGGCTCCGGCAAGATCCAGAAGCTCAAGCTCCGGGACCTGTCCCTGCCCTAATGCGGGGGCACGTCGGACAGGGCCGTCCGGCAGCGGTTGAGGTATGCCTCCAGGTCGCGGCGCTGTCGCTGGGTGAGGTCGGCGAGCATGCGCTCCTCCAGGGCGTCCATCTCCTCGTCGAAGGCCGTGAGCAGCTCGTGGCCCGCGTCCGTGAGGCTGATCAGCAGGGCGCGGCGGTTGTCCGGGTCGCGGCGGCGGGTGATCAGGCCGCGCCGCTCGAGCGAGGTGATCATGTCGGCCATGGATTGGGCGGTGACGAAGGAGTTGCGGGCCAGCTGAGCGGAGCTGAGCCCGTCGCGGCGGCGCAGCACGGTGAGCGCGGTGTACTGCAGGGCGGTGATGCCGGTCGGCTTGAGTAACTCGTCCATCCGGGACCGCGCGGCGAGCTCGACCTGCTTCACGACGTACAGCAGCGACGGGCGCCGGCTCATGACGTCCGTGCTGCGGTCGTTGCTGCTCGCTGTGTGTCCCACCTGGTCTCCTTCGCGATCGACAGTCAGATTTCCTGATTATCGCAGTCCTCTTGCGCATTATGCTATGAGGGCGTAATTATCAGGAAACCTGTTGGTTGTACGGAGTGCGGTGCGGCGAGCGATCGCACCGGGAAGGTGAGCGGGCTATGACCGACTCCGAGGCACAGAACATCCCGGCTCTGAGCCGGCCGCACATCGAGCCCGGCAAGCTCTTCATCGACGGCGAGTGGTGCGAGGCGAGCGCCAAGGGCAGGAGGGACGTCACCGACCCGTCCACCGGAAAGGTGATCACCACCGTCGCCGAGGCCGACGCCACCGACGTGGAGGCGGCCGTCACGGCGGCGCGCAAGGCGTTCGGCACGTGGGGGCAGACGTCCGGCCGCGAGCGGGCGCGCATCCTGCACCGGGTCGCCGACATCATCCGGCGGCGGGAGGACGAGCTCGTCGCGGTGGAGAGCGTCGACGTCGGCAAGCCGGTGAGCCTGTGCCGCGCCGTCGACGTGGCCACGACCGCCGAGATCTACGAGTACTACTCGGGGCTCGCGCAGACCATCCAGGGCGCGACCCGGCAGATCCCGATCCCCGCGCACGCCTACACCCGGCGCGAGCCGCTCGGCGTGGTCGGCGCGATCACGCCGTTCAACTTCCCGCTGATCCTCAGCAGCTCGAAGATCGCCCCGGCGCTCGCCGCGGGCAACGCCGTGGTGCACAAGCCCGCGGAGGACACCCCGCTCAGCGCGCTGCTGATGGCGGAGATTCTGGCCGAGGCCGGGGTGCCGGACGGCGTGCTCAACGTGGTCACCGGCGGCGGCGCGGAGGTGGGGAAGGCGCTGCTGCGCCACCCCGGGATCGACAAGATCGCCTTCACCGGCTCGACCCAGATCGGGCGGTACGCGGCCGCCACGGCCGGCGAGGCGCTCAAGCCCGTCACGATGGAGCTGGGCGGCAACGCCGCGCAGATCGTGTTCGAGGACGCCGACCTCGACAAGGCGATCGGCTCGGCCATCAAGGGCTTCGTCTTCAACACCGGCCAGTTCTGCATGGGCGGGCCGCGCCTGCTCGTCCACCGCTCCCTGTACGACACCGTCCTGGAGATCCTGGCGGGAGCCGTCGCCGGGGTGCCGGTCGGCGACCCCTTCGACCCGGCGACCGTCGTGGGCCCCATGGCCGCCGAGCGGCACCTCGCCAAGGTCGAGGACTATGTACGGCTCGCCAAGGAAGAGGGCGGCCGGGTCGTCACCGGAGGCGAGCGCCTGGAGCTCGGCGGCGGCTACTACTACCAGCCGACCGTCATCGCCGACCTGGGCGACGACTCGCGCGTCGTGCAGGAGGAGGTCTTCGGCCCGGTCCTGACCGTCCAGCCCTTCGACACCGAGGACGAGGCCGTGGCCATGGCCAACGGCACGCCGTACGGGCTCGCGGCGGGCCTGCAGACCACCGACCTGGCCAGGGCCCACCGCGTGGCGGCACGGCTGGAGGCCGGCATCGTCTGGGTGAACGACTGGGCGATGCTCGACCCGGCGATCCCCTTCGGCGGCGTCAAGCAGTCCGGCTTCGGGCGGGAGTACGGGCCCGAGGTGCTGGAGTCGTACACCAAGGTCAAGTCCGTCGTCATCTCCCTCGCCTGACACCACGAGAAGGAACACCATGACCACCACCACATCAGCGGCCGTCGTCGAGTCCGCGGGCGCGGGCTTCCACCTGACCGAGGTCGAGCTGGCCGATCCGCGCCCGGACGAGGTGCTGGTCCGGATGGTCGCCGCCGGGATCTGCCATACCGACCTGGGGGTCGCCGCCGGCGGCCTGCCGTTCCCGCTCCCCGGGGTCCTCGGCCACGAGGGCGCGGGCGTCGTGGAGGCGGTCGGCTCCGCGGTGACCAGGGTCAGCCCCGGCGATCAGGTGCTGCTCTCCTTCACCTCGTGCGGGCGGTGCACCAACTGCCGTGACGGGCACCCCGCGTACTGCGCGGCGTGGCTGCCGCTGAACCTGCTCGGCGGCGCCCGCGCGGACGGCTCGCCCACCGTGACCAGGGGCGGCGCGGCGATCGGCGGGCACTTCTTCGGCCAGTCGTCCTTCGCCGGACACGCCCTGGTCGACGAGCGCAGCCTGGTCAAGGTGCCCGCCGACGCGCCGCTCGAGCTGCTGGCGCCGCTCGGCTGCGGCGTGCAGACCGGCGCCGGGGCGGTATGGAATGTCCTGCGCCCCCGCCCCGGCGCCACCCTCGTCGTGACCGGGGCGGGCGCGGTCGGGCTGTCCGCGATCATGGCGGCCCGGCTCACCCCGGCCACCCGCATCATCGCGGTCGACCGCGTGCCGGCCCGGCTGGACCTGGCCCTCGAGCTCGGCGCCACCCACACCGTCGACACCAGCACGGCCGGCCTCGCCGAGGCGATCGGCGAGATCACCGGCGGCCAGGGTGCCGACGGCGTGGTCGAGACGACGGGCAGCCTGGCGGTCGCGGGCGCCGCCGTCGGCGTCCTCGCCGCCCGGGGCACCGCGGTGCTGGTCGGCGCCCCGCCCTTCGGCTCCGCCATCCCCGTGGACGTCAACTTCATGCTGCCCGGCCGCAAGGTGGTGGGCCTGACCCTGGGGGACAGCGAGACCGAGTCGCTGATCCCGGTGCTCGCAGAGCTGGTGTCCGCCGGGCGGCTGCCGATCGACCGCCTGATCAGGCACTACAAGTTCGACGAGATCGAGCGCGCGGTCGGCGACATCGTCTCCGGCGACACCATCAAGCCGGTTCTCCGGTTCTAAGAAGGACATTTCGTTTTCCGGCATCCGGGAAGCGCGGTTCCGCAGCCCATGTGATCGACGTCACCATCGTTCTCATCCCCGGACCAGAGAAGGAGCCGACCGATGTCGAGCATCCCCCGCGACCAGTGGTACGTCGCCGCGTACGGGCGCGAGATCGGCCAGGAGCTGTTCTCCCGCACCGTCTGCGACGAGTCGATCCTGTTCTGGCGCACCCGTGCCGGCGACGTCACCGCCATGTCGGACCGCTGCGTGCACCGCCGCTTCCCGCTGTCGCAGCCGCCGAGCCGGCTGGTCGACGACCAGGTGGTGTGCGGCTACCACGGCTTCACCTACGGCGCCGACGGCGGCTGCGTCGCCGTTCCCGGCCAGCGCCGGGTGCCGCGTACCGCCCGGCTGAAGAGCTACCCGGTCGTGGAGCAGGACTCCTTCGTCTGGGTGTGGATCGGCGATCCGGCCAAGGCCGACGCCTCCCGCATCCCGCGGGCGCCGTGGCTGGTCTCGCCCGGCTACACCACCGTGTCGGGGATGGAGCCGCTGAAGGCCCGGTACGGGCTGCTGGTGGACAACCTGCTCGACCTGTCGCACGAGACGTACCTGCACGGCGGCTACATCGGCACCCCGGAGGTGGCCGCCACCCCGATCACCACCGAAGTGGACGAGGAGGCGGGCATCGTCTACGTCAGCAGGCACATGGACGACGCCGAGTGCCCGCCGTTCTACTCCAAGTCCACCGGGCTGACCGGGCGGATCATGCGCTGGCAGGACATCGAGTACACCCCGCCGTGCCTGTACAAGCTGCACTCGCGCATCGCGCCGCCCGGGGTCCTGCCGAACGCCGACGGCAGCGACCCGGACGCCTTCCACGTCGAGGTCGTGTACGCCATCACGCCCGAGACCGAGCACACCACGCACGACTTCTGGGCCGTGGCCCGCGACTTCGCCCTCGACGACCAGGGCGTGTCGGACTTCCTGGCCGAGAACAACCGCACCGTGGTCCTGCAGGACGTGACCGCGCTCGACGTGCTGGAGCAGGTGATCGCGACCGAGCCGGCGGGCTACCAGGAGCTGTCGATCAACATCGACACGGGCGGGCTGGCGGCCCGGCGGATGCTGGCCAGGCTGGTGGGGCAGTCCGCCCCGTCGGTCGCGGGCGGGCCGGCGTGACGGGCATGGAGCCCAGCCGGATGCTCACCGGCCGCGAGGTGTTCCGGGTGGTGTGGCTGCCGGGCAGCGACCTGCTGCTGGGCACCTGCCACTGCGGCGCGACGCAGGTGGCCGAGGGTCCCATCGAGGTGTGGGAATGGCTCCTCGCCCACCCGATCGGCCACACCGTCCCTGCCGCGGAGGACGTACCGGACCCGGCGGTCCTGACCGGCGCGGGAGCCGCACCATGACCGAGACAGCCCTTCAAGAGGAGCGCAAGCTCGTCGTCCACGCCCGCCACCAGGCCGCCGACGGGGTCGTCGCCCTCGACCTGCGTGACCCGTCCGGCGGTGAGCTGCCCGCCTGGACGCCCGGCGCGCACATCGACCTCGTCCTGGCCGGCGACCTCGTGCGCCAGTATTCGCTGTGCGGCGACCCGGCCGACCGCACGACGTGGCGCATCGCCGTGCTGCGCGAGCCGGACGGCCGGGGCGGCTCGGCGTACGTGCACGACGAGCTCCACCCCGGCACGGCGATCCTGACCCGCGGACCGCGCAACCACTTCCCGCTCCAGCCCGCGCCCCGCTACCTGTTCATCGCCGGCGGGATCGGCATCACGCCCATCCTGCCCATGATCACCGCCGTCGCGGACTCCGGGTGGAAGCTGGTCTACGGCGGCCGCACGGCCGCCTCGATGGCCTTCGCCGGCGACCTGCGCGCGGCCCACGGCGACCGGGTGCTCCTGCGGCCGCAGGACGAGCACGGCCTGCTCGACCTCGACGCCCTGCTGGCCGAGACGACGCCGGACACCCTCGTCTACTGCTGCGGCCCCGCGCCGCTGCTGGAGGCCATCGAGCAGCGCTGCGCCGACCGCGGCGCCCTCCACGTGGAACGCTTCACCCCCAAGGAGGCGGCCGACCCGGTACGGACGGAGTCCTTCGAGATCGAGCTCGCCGTCACCGGCCGCACCCTCACCGTGCCACCGGGTCAATCGATCCTCGAGGTCGTGGAGTCGGCCGGCGTGCAGATCCTCTCCTCCTGCCGTGAGGGCACCTGCGGCACCTGCGAGACCACCGTGCTCGCCGGTACCGTCGACCACCGCGACTCGCTCCTCACCCTCGACGAGCAGGCGGCGAACGACACCATGTTCGTCTGCGTCTCCCGCGCCACCTGCCCGAAGCTCGTCCTCGAACTGTGACCCCAGGAGCCGTCGATGCCGATCTCCGCACCCCGGCAAGCGGCCGAGCGAACCGGCCCGGTCGTGGCCCGCGCGCTGCAGATCCTCGCCGCCTTCACCCCCGACCGGCGCACGCTCACCCTCAGCGAGCTGTCCCGGCACGCCGGCCTGCCCGTCTCCACGGTGCACCGGCTGGCCGCGGAGCTCGTGGCCTGGGGTGCGCTGGAACGGGACCAGACCGGCTACCACATCGGCCTGCGCCTGTGGGAGATCGGCTCGCTGGCCCCGCGCGGCCTGGGCCTGCGCGAATGCGCCCTGCCGTTCCTTGAGGACCTGTCGCAGGTGACCCGCGAGAACGTCCAGCTGGCGGTCCGCGAAGGCACCGAGGTCGTGTTCGTGGAGCGGATCGCCGGCAGCAAGGCCGTACCGGTGCTCACCCGGGTCGGCGGCCGCTTCGCGCTCACCGCCACCGGCGTCGGCCTCGTCCTGCTCGCCCATGCCCCCGCCGACGTGCAGGAGCAGGTCCTGGCCGGCCCCATCACCCGCTACACCGAACGCACCATGACCACCCCGCACCAGCTCCGCGCCGCGCTCGCCGACACCCGCGCCCGCGGCTACGCCATCAGCGACCGCCAGGTCACCATGGACGCCCTGTCCGTCGCGGCGCCCATCCATGACGCCCATGGGGACGTGGTCGCCGCGGTGTCCCTCGTCGTCCACCACGGCAGCGCCTCCCCCCACGCGCTCGCCCCGCTCCTGCGCACCAGCGCCCGCGCCATCTCCCGCGCGCTGCCGTGATCGGCGGCGCCGGTGGCGGGGACACGCGTCCCCGACACCGGCGCCTCTGAGCCAAGGGTCAGGTGCCGTCGATCAGCCGGACCGCGATGGCCGGGCTGAACTGACCGGCGGGCGTGCCCGGGGCGATGCCGCAGTTGCCGTCGGAGTCGCCGGGGACCTTCACCCACAGCAGCATCTCGGTGCCGCCGCCACCGCCGGTCTGCGTGGCGGTGCCGAGCTTGCGGCCGGCCGGGTTGCACCACTCGCCGTTGGAGCCGTTGCCGTTGCGGCTGGTGTCGATGACCCACTTCGCGCCGCCGCCGAGAGCCGAGTTCACCGAGGAGGCGTACGTGGCCGACTGGGTGGTCGGGTAGTAGTTGGAGACGTTCACCGCGAAGCCGCGGATGTTGCCGACGCCCGCGTTCTTCAGCCGCGTCGCCATCGTCCCGGCGGCGACCCAGCCGGCGTTGCCGGCGTCGAGGTAGGCCCAGGCGTTGGGGGCCTTGTCGCGGAACTCCTGGGCGGCGTACGTCAGCATGCGGTTGCGCGCCTGGATGGCGGTGTCGGTCATGCAGCCGAAGTCGCCGAGGGAGTCGGGCTCGATGACGACGACCGCGGGACGGTTGCCGATGCCGGCGGCGAACGCGGAGATCCACGTCTTGTACGCCGACTCGCTGCCGGCCCCGCCGCCGGAGTGCCCGCCGCACGCGTCGCGGCCCGGGATGTTGTAGGCCACCAGGACCGGGAGCTTGTCGGCGGAGTCCGCGGCGGCCACGTACTTGGAGACGGCGGCGCGGACGTCGCCGCTCCAGCCGCCGAACCAGCGGGCCATCGGCTTGGCCGAGATGGACGACTTGATGCGTGCCGCCCGGGAGTCACCGGCGTTGTTCCGTACCCAGATCGCCGGGTTGGAGTCGGGGTCGACGTAGAAGCCGCTGGTCATGGCGATCGGCCCGGATCCCGGCTGCTCCGGCTTCGGTGAGGTGGTCGCCGTCGGCGTGGGCGACGGCTTGGGGGAGGTGGTCCCCGTCGGCGTGGGGGACGGCGAGGACGACGTCGTCTCGGTCAGCGAGACGTTGTCCGCGTAGAAGCTGAAGCCGGCGTTCTTGCCGAGCTGGAACGACACCTGCCCGGCCGAGGTGCCGACGCCGGAGGTGAAGGGGAAACTGAAGCGCTTGCTCGCCGTGGTGAGCGAGATCGTCTTGGTCAGGGTGCGGGTGTACGGGGAGTCCGCGAGCTGCACGGTGGTGACCGCGGTGACCGCGGCGGAGGCCGAGGCGTCGAACGAGAGCGTGTACGACTTGCCCTTGACCAGCGAGATGCCGTTCTGGCCCACCATGGCGTCCCACGGGTTGGCGGTGCCGCCCGTCACGTTGACGCGCAGCCGCCCGGCGTCCACGGCCATCGAGGTGTTCGCCGACTTCCACCAGGGCGCGGTGCCGCCGCTGAACGTGCCGTTGACCACCAGCTGGGGTGCGGCGGCGGCGGGCGCCGTGGCGACCACCGATAACGCGGCAACCGCCGAGGCTGTGATCGCCATCACGCGGGTTAACGATCGCACGAAATGCGTCCCTTCTGGGCTTCCGGAAAGCACGTGGGTGATCCAATATCACAGAGATTCGCGGCTTTCGTGACTATTTGCGGTAAACCGGCGGAGGACCTTGGCCAGGCGATTTCTCAGTGGCTGCCGGTGAGCTGTCCGGCGAGGGTGTCGTGGAGGCGGGCGCAGGCGTGTGGCGACGCCGTGACACAGCGGTGACACCGCGGTGTCAGACGTGGGGGTCAGTCCAAGGTCGAAGCGCTGTCTCACCGGCCCGCGTTCGAGGTCGCGGCCGCCTGAAGGCGCTGGCGGCGCAACTGCTCGGCGAACTCCCTGGCCATCGCCAGCTGCTCACGCAACCTCTCGGCCCGGTCGGCCACCGCTCGCTCGAACAGCTGCAACCGGCTCACCAGGCTCGGATCCTCATCCCCGGCCGCCAGCCGGTCGGTGATCACGAGCAGATCGCGCATCTCCTCCAGGCTGAAACCCAGCGGCTTCATCCGCTTCACCAGAGCCAGCCGGCCGATGTCGGTCTCGCTGTAGAGGCGGAAGCCGCCCGGCGTGCGCTCGGGCACCACCAGCCCGACCTCCTCGTAGTGCCGGATCGTCCGCAAGGACAGCCCGAGCCGCTCGGCCACCTCGCCGATCTGCACCAGACCCTCGGACATCCGTTCCTCCACCGCTCAAAGCCACCCGCCTGCCAGGGACATGACACTCTACCCTCACGTTAAGTTAACGTTGAGCGAGTACGGTGACAGTCGCTGACAACATTCTCGTGAAGATACCTGCTTCGGGGCCCTGGCACGTAACGGTACGTACCGATCGATCGCCGCCGGGCAAATCTAATCTTTCGTAAAGGTAAGCTGATCTCGGGCCCAAGGCGTGAGCCGGGCCACCATCACCACGCCGCTTTCCCGGGGGATCCATGCCGACATTTCGCATCCACACCAGTGACGGCGAGGAACAGACGCTCCAGGCCGCACGACTGCGCACCGACGCCACCAGCGCGTACTGGGAGACGCGCAGCCTGGGACGGTGGTCGACGGTGATGAGCCTGCCCTTGCAGCGGGTGGCGCGCGTGCAGCGGCGGCTCAACGAACCGGACGGACGCTGCACGTGGATCACCGAGTTGCCGCAACCGTGATCAACCCTGACGGGCGCGCCCTGATCGCCGATATCGTTTCTTCTTTCGCGTAAGGGTAGAGGACCGGCCTGAACCCCATCTGCCAATGACCTGCACCGCTGGCACGGACGAAGGAGAAGGCGATGGGCATCCGGTTCGAAGAGCTCGATTTCCGGCCCACCCCCATGGGCGATCTCAGCCTGCGACGACGGCGAGAGCCGTCGCTCGGCGTCGAGGTGTACGAGATCAAGCTCGATGACGATTTCCTGATGTCCAGCCTGTTCACCGAGGCCGAGATCCAGCTCTCCAAGCTCGGCCTGGCGGCCTCGCCCCACGACGAGCTCGACGTCGCCGTAGGCGGGCTCGGCCTGGGCTACACCGCGCGGTCGGCCCTGGAGGACCGCCGGGTGCGCTCCCTCGTCGTGGTCGACGCGCTGGCCGAGGTCATCGAGTGGCACCGGCGGGAGCTGCTGCCGCTGGGCGCCGGCCTCACCGCCGATCCCCGATGCAGGTTCGTACACGGCGACTTCTTCGCGATGGCGGACTCCGCGGACGGACTCGACCCCGAGACCCCCGGCCGGCGCTTCCACGTCATCCTGCTGGACATCGACCACGCCCCGGACCACGTCCTGCATCCCAGCCACGCCGCTTTCTACCAGCCGCACGGCCTGCGCCGGCTCGCCCGGCACCTGCACCCCGGCGGCGTCTTCGCGCTGTGGTCGAACGACCCGCCCGACGAGGAGTTCCTTGCCGCGCTCGGCCAGGCGTTCACCGCCGCCCGGGCGTGCGTGGTCACCTTCCACAACCCTCTCCAGCGGCGCCAAGCAGCCAATACGATCTACGTCGCCACGCGATAGGGCCGCCGATCTCCTGGGCCGCCTCGGCCGGCTCCAGCAGCGCCCCCAGCCGGCCCCCGCACGGCTCCCTCTCCCGCTGCAGCACCCGGCCCACGCCCTGGGCCTCGAACAGGCGCGGCAGCAGGTGGTCGAGCAGCGGGTCGTCGCCAAGGCGCGACGGCTTGCGGTCCACCCAGCCCGCGACCAGGCCCGACAGTGGCGATGGCGACTAGGCGGGTAGCCGTGGGCGCGAGTGCGGAGCCGGGCGGCGGGTGATCTGCAGGCATCGGGTCGCGCCGTAGACCTGCAGGCCCCAGAAGGCCGCCGTCGCCAGGTTGGCCAGTACGGCGGGCAGGAAGTTCGGCAGGATCTCCATGCCCGGGGTGAGCGAGAGCGAGACGCTCATGAGCCCGGTCGCCGGCAGCGTCACCCAGACCAGTATGCCCAGGGACCTGGTCACCGCCTGCGGCCTGCGGATCCACCGGGCGCCCCGGCTCAGCGCGAGCAGGGCCAGTCCGCCGTACAGGCCCATGGCGAGCTGGGTGATGTCCAGTGCCCGGGAGAGGGGCACGTACCAGCCGGGTTCGTCGGTCAGGGCGATACGGTCCAGCGGGTAAGCGCGCCAGATCACCGACCACATGAGCACGGTGATCGGTATGCCGATGAGCAGCAGCAGGCCCAGCCGCCGCCCTGCCGCGGCCATCAGCTCGGCCTGGTAGCCGGGCGCGACCTGCGTCACGGCGCCGAACTCGGCCACCGCAAGCCGCTCGGCCTCGGCCCGGTGGAGCCCATCGGCCTCCAGGGCGTCAGCGGCGTCGATCAGGCTGTCACGCGCCTCGACGACCAGGTCGCGTTTCAGGCCGGGCGGACCGGCCAGGGTGCGGTCCAGGTCGCCCACAAAGTCGTCGATGAGCACGATCCTCAGTTTAGGGAGCGGGGCCTCGGGGCAGATCCGGGAGCTCCCTGATATTTCAGGTCCGGTGATTGCCGTGCGGCAAAACCAACGCATGCCGCCGACCTACTGGAGCCGTTCCCACGCTGAGATGCGAACACCATGCACAGCTTGCGCACACTGTTCGCAAAGACGTACGCTGTTAACAGATGGAGCGCGCTGTGCGCGTCACAACGCCAGGGAAGGAAAGGCATGTCGACGAACATGAGCTGGAACGAGCAGGGCGACTGGACGGCCAAGGGCGACTGGGGGGCGACGGGCTCGCATGGCCGCACCCACGACCTCGCCCGCTGGCAGGCCCGCCTGGACGAGTTGTGCGCCGCACACCACGTGCCAGGCGCGTCGCTGGCCCTGCTGGTCGACGGGGATGTTCACGAGCTGGCCGGCGGGGTGCTCCACCGCGGCACCGGGGCGAAGGTGACGACCGACTCGGTGTTCCTGTCCGGCTCGATCGCCAAGGTCTACACCGCCACCCTGGTGATGCAGCTGGTCGACGCCGGCAAGCTGGACCTGGACGCGCCGGTCGTGAGCGTGCTGCCCGAGTTCGCCACGCCCGACCCCGAGGCCACCAAGACGATCACCGTGCGGCAGTTGCTCAGCCACACCGGCGGGGTGACCAACGACTTCACCTACGACTCCGGCCGCGGCGACGACTGCCTGGCCAAGTACGTCGAGGCCGCCAGGGACGTGGCGCTGGACTGCCCGCCCGGGATGGCGATCTCCTACGGCAGCCTCGGCTACGTCGTGCTGGGCCGGATCGTCGAGGTGCTCACCGGCCTGACCTGGGATCAAGCGCTCAAGGACCTGCTGTTCACGCCGCTCGGCCTCGAACGCTCGATGACGCTCCCCGAGGAGGCGCTGCGCTTCCCCGTGGCGATGAGCCACCTGGGCGAGCCCGGCCAGGACCCCGACCCGGCGCCGGCCTGGGACCTGATGCCGCGCTCGTCCGGCCCGTACGGCAGGGTCATCGTCTCCGCCGGTGACCTGGCCCGCTTCGCCAGGATGCACCTGGACGGCGGCCTCGCCGCCGACGGCACCCGCGTACTGTCGGCCGAGTCCGCCGCGGCCATGCAGCGACGCGAGGTGGACGTGCCCGACAAGTGGACCGTCAGCGCCGATGGCTGGGGCCTCGGCTGGACCCTGTACGACTGGGACGGCATCGCCGGCTACGGCCACGACGGCGCGGCCATCGGCCAGTACGGCTACCTGCGCGTCGTCCCCCAGGCAGGCGTGGCGGTCGCCCTGCTGACCAACGGCGGCAGCGCCCGCCTGCTGTACGCCGACCTGTTCCGCGAGCTGCTGGCCGAGCTGGCCGGGGTGCGGATGCCCGAGCCCTTCGCCCCGGCGGCCGAGCCGCCCGCGATCGACCTCGCCCCGCTGCTCGGCACGTACCGGCGTGAAGGCGTCGTCATCACTGTCACCTGCGACGACGACGGCAAGGCGCACATACGCTACGAGTTCGTCGACGGCATGAAGGACCTCTCCCCGCCCCTGGAGGCGGAGCTGGAGCCGGTCACCGCGACCGTCTTCGCCGCCTCCGGCGCCGGCTCGGCCTTCAGCGAGGACTACATGCCCGTGGTGTTCTCCACCCTGGCCAACGGCACCCAGGTCTGCTACGTCGGCATGCGCGCCACCCCCAAGACCGCCTGACCAGCGGCTCCTGATGGTCAGGCCCGGGCGCCGCTCAACTGCACCCTTCGGCCGGTGGCGCCGTCGTGGGCAGGGTGAGACCGGTCTGGCCGAACCACTTCCGCAGCAGCCGCGTCGCCGTGCCGTCCCGCCACATCTTGGCGATCGCCCGGTTGACCGCCTCGCACGTGGCGGTGTCGCCCTTCTTCAGCCCGACGCCGTACCTCTCGTCGGTGAACGGGTCCTTCAGCAGCTTGTACTTGTCCGGGTTGTGGCTGGAGAGGCCGGCCAGCATCATGTCATCGGTCGTGACCGCGTCGAGGTCGCCGCTGATGAGCTTCTGCACGCACTCGGAGTAGCTGTTCGCGCCGACGAGCACGGCGGGCAGGCCGAGCTGGCCGTCCGGGGGCGACTCGGTGATCCGCTTGTAGGAGTTGGAGCCCGGCACCTGGCAGATGCGCTTGCCCATCAGGTCGGTCGCCTTGGCGATGTGGGCGGCGTCGGCGCGCACCATGGTGTCCTGGTGGGCGATGACGTACGGCCCCGCGAAGGTCACGTAGTTCTGGCGCGCGGCGGTGATGGAATACGACGCGATGATCATGTCCACCGTGCCGTTCTGGAGCAGCGCCTCGCGGCTCGCCTGCGGCGACTCCCGCCAGGTGATCTTCACGTCCTGGCCGTCGGCAAGCTCTTTCACGATGTACCTGGCGACGTCGACGTCGAAGCCCTCCGGTTCGCCGGGACCCTGCTTCAGACTCAGGTGCGGCTGGTCCCACTTCGTGCCGATGGTTACTTCCCCGCCATCCTTGATCTTCTCTTCGACGCTGGAGTACTCGCCTGCGTCAGCACATGCGGCCAGGCCAAGCGTCATGGCCGCGGCGGCGAGCACCGCCCCTGTTCGACGCATCAGCATGGTGGCCTCTATCTCCATCTACGAGGGAAAGTCGCCCTCCACAGGCTCAATCTATGGAGCGTGCCACAAATGACGTAAACGGGACCTTGGGTGTTCGTATGGCTATGTCCAACCCTGTTGCGCTTCGGTGAGCTCTGCACCGGCGACCCGGCGACCGATCTCGCGGCCGCGTGGCTGCTTCTTCCCGCAGGCGCGGCCGCACGATTCTTCGACGATCGTGTTCTGTCTGTCATCCACCTAGCCAGGGCATGTGGCTGGGGTCACTGTCAGCCGCCGGCGGTGGCCTGCGAGGCCGAGGGCGATGCGCTCTGGGGTTCGCGCTCTTCCGGCTGCTCGGAGGGGGCGAACATCAGCCGCAGGCCCAGGAAGGCACAGAGCGGGCCGAGGGCGCTCATCGCGGCAGAGCTGACGAAGGCGGCGGCCAGATTGCCGGAGGCGAAGCCGAACCCGCCGAAGTAGGTGGCGAACAGTGACGCGAAGCCGAAGAACATGCCGGGTATGAGGGAGAGCACCTGAAGACGGCCGGTCGCCAGCAGCGTGCCGTTGACGACGAAGATGACCAGCCCCAGGGCTATGGTCTGGCCGAACGCCCCGCTGCCGAACATGTCACCCGTCGCGCGGTTGAGCAGGATGGCGGCCACGCCGAATCCCGCCCCGGCGGTGGTGGCGCTGATCAGCTTCACCGCGTTGGCCTTGGTCGGGCCGCCGAGGAGGAAGGTGCCGGCCCAGGTGATGAAGATGGCCCAGGTCGGCAGATTGAGCGGACTCATGGCGAGGAAGACGGTGGCGAAGGCGACGATCGAGGCACTGACCTCATGAGGCAGGCGGATGCGCATGACTGGGGCTCCAATGCGGAGGGCTTGCTGGTACAGGAGAGGTATGTGGATCAAGGATGCGGGGTGGCGGTGCCGGCGGCGTGTGCTGGCCGCCGGCACGGACCGCGGCGCGCGACGCCGCCGGCCTCAGTCCAGGCCACCCGGCTTGGCCAGCAGCTCACGCAGGGCCTCGTCGATGAACGCGGTGTCCTTCGGATTGCTGCCGTGGCCGGCGAAGTGGCCCCAGATGCCCGGGATCACGCGGAGTTCGGCGTTGGTCATGTGGCCCACCGCCCAGGCCTCGTCCTCCGGCGGGAAGTAGAGGTCCTTCTCCGCGGGCATCACGATCGAGGTCGCCTTGATGGAGGCGAGGGCGGCCTCGGTGTCGCCGTCGAAGCCGGGGGTGCGACCGACATCGCCGTTCTGCCAGGTCCAGAGCATGGTGAGCAGGTTGTTCGGGTCCCGGCCGTCGAGGAAGAACCCCTCCCAGAAGCCCACGAGGAAATCCTCGAGGGAGGTGTAGCCGAGCTGCTCGTACGCCTTCTCCCAGTAGAAGGCCTGGGAGAAGCCCCATCCGGCGTAGACCCGGGCCAGGGCGCGCAGTCCGGTGGTCGGCCACTGCTCGCCGTACCAGCCGCCGGCGAAGACGGAGTCGGCCATCAGGGCGGACTTGACGCCTTCCAGGAAGACGAAGTTGTGGATGCTCGTACGCGGTGAGCCGCAGAACGGGGCGATCCGCTCGACCATCTCCGGGTGGCTCACCGCCCACTGGTAGGTCTGCCCCGCGCCCATGGACCAGCCTGTCACCAGGGCCACGCGCTCGATACCGAACACCTCGGTCACCAGCCGGTGCTGCGCCACGATCTGGTCGTAGACCGTGATGTCGGGGAATCGCGCCCGGTCGTAGGGGGCGGGGGTGTTGCTCGGCGAGCTGGACAGGCCATTGCCGAGCATGTTCGGAACGATGATGAAGTACTGGTCAGGGTCGAGCGCCATGCCCTGTCCGATGAGCCACTCGTTGTCCCAGTGCCGCCCGGAGTACCAAGTGGGGTACACGATGACGTTGCTCTTGTCCTCGTTGAGCTCGCCGTACGTCTTGTAGGTCAGGAAGGCGCCGCGGAGGGTGGCACCGTGCTGGGTGGTGAAGTCGCCCAGGTCGAAGGTCTGATACTCGCTCATGGGATGGGCCTCGCTTCTCTGCAGGGAGGTGAGATGGGGGAAGGGGGTGAACAGGGCACAGTCAGGACGTCACCGCGCACTGGCCGCGGTCGGCCTTGTGCGGTCCGTCGGCCGTCGGGCAGATGTCGAAGTCGAAGATCGCGGTCGGCAGGTAGAGCGTGCTGCACGCGTTGGGGATGTCCACCACGCCGCTGAGCCGGCCCTCGATCGGCGCCGAGCCGAGCAGGAGGTAGGCCTGCTCGCCGCTGTATCCGAAGGTCTTGAGGTACTCGACGGCGTTCAGGCAGGCGTTGCGGTACGCCATGGTGGCGTCGAGGTAGTAGTTGGTGTCGGTGGAGTGGTCCACTGAGATGCCGACGAACGAGAGGAACTCGCTGTAGCGGGGCTCGACGTTGCCGGGCATGAAGATCGGGTTCGTGGTCACGCCGTACTTCTCCATGCCGCCCTTGATCAGATCGACGTGGAGGTCCAGGAACCCGCCCATCTCGATGGCGCCGCAGAAGGTGATCTCCCCGTCGCCCTGGCTGAAGTGCAGGTCACCGGCGGAAAGCAGGCCGCCGGGGACGTGCACGGGGTAGAAGACCCGGGAGCCGCGGGTGAAGTTCTTGATGTCGTGGTTGCCGCCGTTCTCCCGGGCCGGCACCGTGCGGGCGCCCTCCCGGGCGATCCTGGCCGCGTCCTCCCCGGTGAGCGGGCCGGCCAGCGAGTTGTCCGCCAGCGGCGGCAGCGCCAGCGCCGGCACCCGGTAGGGATCGGTGTCGATGAGGGCCTGTTCCCTGATGTTCCATCGGGCCAGCAGTTCGGCGGACGGGGCGGTGCCCATGAGCCCAGGATGGGTGATCCCGGTGTACCGGACCCCCGGGATGTGCCGCGAGGTGGCCATCTGTCCGTGGAAATCCCAGATGGCCTTGTACGAGTCCGGGAAGTGGTCGGTGAGGAACCCGCCACCGTTGTCGCGGGCGAAGACACCGGTGTAGCCCCAGCCCGAGCCCGACCCGTCGCTCGTCGGCTGCGGGATCGGACCCAGATCGAGGATGTCCACGATGAGCAGGTCTCCCGGCTCCGCCCCCTCCACCGCGATCGGGCCGCTCAGCATGTGCGCGTGCGTGAGGTCGACGTCGCGGACGTCATTGGCCGAGTCGTTGTTTCCGATCTGGTTGTCGGTCCAGTCCCGGCACTCGAGCCGGAACTCCGATCCCGGCGACACGGTGGCGGCCGGCGGAATGTCCGGGTGCCAGCGGTTGTGGCCAGGGATCTTCTGATCGCGCATGGACAGGGTCTGGTCGACGCTGAAGATGACTTCCGGCATGTGCTGCCTCCAAACTGGTTCGCCGATCAAGGCTTCGGCAGAAGGGCGTGTCGGGGGTCTGTGGACCGTGCGGGTCCTCGGCGGGATGGGGGAACGTCGCTGACGACGCGCGGCTCGTGCGCACTCGCCTCCTGGGCATGCAGGGCCCGTGCCAGCGTGGCGGGTGTGCGGGCCAGCATCGGGGAGGTGAAGACCCGCCGAGACTGGTGGCCGCACGCCTCGCACGGCTCCTCAGGCCGGGCCTCCCCAAGCGGACGCATCACGTCGAAGGACCCGCATCCCGTACACCGGTACTGGTATGTCGCCATGGATAACCTCCAAAAGCTTGGATTTGGAAGTATTTTTGGAGAAAGTAAATTCAGGGAACGCTGGATGTTACGTACGTGTAAACCATGTGGGCCGGGTCCTCAGGTGGCGCTACGCCAGGGCCGCGTCATGGGAGCAGCAGCCCCGGAGGGAGGTACGCCGCCGCCCCTTGGCCCCGCAAGCGCGGTTCCCCTAGGGGAGCTGCTGGAGCACGTCCCACTGCAGGCCGTCGGCGGCCGCGAGGAACACGCGCTGGTTCAGATGGCGGTCCCGTACCTGGACTGTGCCGCGCGGGCTCTCGTACTCCAGTCCCTCGGCCATCGCCTGGATCCGCTCCACGTCGACCGCGCCCGCCCGGCGCAGCAGTTCCGTGAGCATGCGCACGCCTTCGTAGCAGGACTCGCCAAGGCTGTTGAGCACCGGCGCCTGCAGTCCGAACCTGCGGCCGTAGGCGGCGGCGAAGTCCAGCCCGGACGCGGTCGGCAGGTCCTCGAAGTACCCGGCGGCGGTCATCAGGCCCCGCGTGTTCTCCGGCCCCGTGGCGAGGAGAACGTTCTCTTCTATCAGCGAACTGAACCGGATGCGGTCCCGGTCCAGCCCCAGGCGGCTGAACGCGCGGTTGAAGGCGACGGCGTCGTTGCCGATCAGGAGCATGAGGACGGCTTCGCAGTCACTGACCGCGACGCGGCGCAGCGTCTTCTTGAAGTCCTCGGTGCCCAGCGGCACGTAGATCTCGTCGCATACGACGCCGCCCAGTTCGGCCAGGTAGCGGCGGGCCGCGCGGGCCGAGGACCGCGGCCAGACGTAGTCGTCGCCCACGATCGTCCATCGCCGGATTCCGAGCTCGCTCGCGTACCATTCCAGCGTCGGCCGCAGCTGGCGGTTCGGCGTCTCCCCGGTGAGGAACACTCCGGGGGACCGCTCGCCGCCTTCGTAGAGCGCCGTGTAGACGTACGGCACCCGCCCGCCGATGCGCGGAGCGACGACCTCACGTACCGCGGAGATGTGCCAACCGGCCACGGCGTCGATGAGGCCCGCGCAGATCAGCGCGTCGATCTCGCTCGCCACCTGCTCGGGCGGCGCCCCGCCGTCGACGAGCACCAGCCGCAGTTCCTTGCCCAGCACCCCTGACTCGGCGTTGACCTCTTCGGCCGCCAGCTGCGCACAGCATTCGCAGGACGGCCCGAAAATCCCGGCCGGCCCCTGGAGGGGTATCACGAGGGCGACGTCCAGCGTGTCACGGCTCCTGGGGCCTGTCAGGGATCCAGGCCACAGGCGCGCCTTCTCGATCATAGCGGTACGTTACCGATTGCTTATTACCGGAATATTTCACAGCGATAAGGAATGGTACCGTAGGAGGGGTGACCACCCCGACGATCTCTTGGCAGGGAAATTGACGACCGCAGCGTCCGTACACCGCGACCTCGACGTCGCACGGCTCCTCACGCTCGTCGAGCGGAGCGTCGTGCAGAGACTCGGTGCGGCGTTGAAGGAAGACAACGCCTCGATCGAGGAATGGCGCGTGCTGTCACTCCTGGGTGATGGCAACGGTCACGCCATGATCGAGATAGCCGAATTCGCGATGCTGCCGCCTCCGACCCTCACCAAGATCATCGATCGCATGGTGTCGTTGACCCTCGTCCACCGGCGCGTGGACGAGGCGGACCGCCGGCGCGTGCTGGTGTTCGCGACGGACCGCGGACGCCAGGCACTCGAGAAGTGGACCGCCACGGTGGAACGCCAGTACAACGACATCGTCACCGCCATCGGCGGCGAGGAGCTCGCCCTGCTGAGAGTCCTGCTGACCCGCATGTCCGCGCGGCTGAGCCAATAGCTGCGAGCACCGGCGGAGCATTTGCCCGCTGGTCACGAAACGGTCAACTCGGCAGGACGGCCAGCTTGGACAATGCCTGATGCCGTGAAACATGTTCGACCGATGAGAGGCCGGCTCCGCAGCCGGGAAACACAAAACGAGAAACGAGAAGGGGGGCCGAGCGGTCGGCCCCCCTTCTCAGCGGCTCAGCGCCAGTAGACGACCACGAGGGTCGGGGGCTTGACGCCCTTCTCCTTGTTCTCCGACGCCGCGAAGGCTCGCCAGTTCGTGGCCTCCTTTTCGTTGGCGCCGCGCAGCTGGATGCCGTAGTGGGGAGAGCCCGACGCCCAGGCCTTGGCCATGTCGGTCACCCGCCAAGACAGGAAGCCGGGGCCCATGGCGCACGGCTCGGTCCACGTGCGGCCGCGTCCCACCTGGGTGGTGGACGAGCCCGCCTCGGTCGTGGTGGGCTTGTTGTCCCAGTTGAGGTCGTTCTCGTCCCAGCCGCTGGTGATCCGCTCGGCGGTGAGGCCGGAGCCCACCTTGATGCCGCAGGCGTTGGTCTCGACGTTCCACATGGCGAGGTGCGCGGAGATGACCTTGCTGCCCTTGAGCTTCGAGGTGTCGAACTTGACCAGGCTGCGCATGACGTCGCCGCCCTGGCCGTTCTCCCATGGCATGGTGCCCGCGATAATCATAGGGTCGCCCGGGTGCGAGGCCCAGGAGGTCGCCACGTCGGTGTCGGTCACCACCTGCGGCAGCGTGATCGTCGGGTCCACGGTCACCGGGTAGACCCGCTTGGGGTCGGAGAGGAAGGCGGCGTCCGGCTTGAGCACCAGCACCTTGGTGCCGTTCTGGGTCTCGACGGTGGTGTCGATCGGCTTGATCGCGTCACCGCGCGGCTTGCCGCGGCCACTCGCGTCCCACATGACGGGCTGTGCGGCGGAGGCGACGACCTGTCCCGCCGTGCTCGTCAGCAGCAGCCGTCCGTCCGACGACTCGGAGAGATCGACCCCCTGGGTCTGCACCGGAATGCGTAGCTCCAGGGGTTCGGATGGCTTCGCTCGCAGGACCACGTCGTGCCGGAAGCCCGTGGGCAGCACGGTGACGACGACGTCGGCCCCGGGGCCGGCGGCGTTCGCGAAGGTCGCGACGTTCTCCTTGACGGTCGGCTTGGGCAGCGCGGTCGGCCACGCGACCGAGAACACCCGCCCGTTGTCGTCGACGATCTTGGCCAGCGGCCCATCGCCACCGTCGGAGACCTCGACCTTGGCCCGGGAGGCCACCGGCTTGAGCACGGTCCCGTCGGAGACCAGGCTGGTGTCGATCGGCACCCACTTGTCACCCTGCTTGATGTGGGAGACGCCGGAGGTGATGGTGGCAGTGAGGCTGCCGTCGGGGTTGGCGACGGTGGCGCTGTTCTCGTCCGTCAGGCTCGGCACGTCCACGGCCTCACCACTCTTGGCCGCCTTGACGAGCGCGGCTTCCACGACGTCCGCGTTCGTGGAGACGGCGGCCGCCGACGTGGCCGCGGCGGCCTCGAACGTGCTCGCCCCGGTGAGGACGGTGACCGTGGCGAGACCCAGCGCCAGCTTCCCCGATAGAGAAATACGCAACTTTCCTCCGAACTGGTATAAATCGGACAGGCGAAATGCGATTGAGCGCGCTTGAGCGCGCGTTCCCTTTATGGAACCCCCGGGTGAACATCGACGGAGCGCACCAGGCGCCGATCGTTAGGCCGCTACGGAATTGCCTGTGAACATGACTCCCCGTTCTGCGATGCGGCCAAGATCGCAGGATCACAGAAATATCATGTGCCAAATCAGGGCGAGGTGGATCTTCACCTGAATATGACCTATCTCACAGCCATACTGGCGTTCAGTGAAATCTGCAGCATGTCCATTGATTATTAAACTTTCGGGGAAGGTATGTCGTCCTTCTCCAGTGCCACGGCACGCGCTGTGGGGAATTGCCGCCGCTAACGTACCCTGGTGCCCGCGATGTCTACATTGCCGTCTACGTCACCGAGGTGCGGCATCCATGAGTGACTTTGACGTGTTCCTCGCCGACTGCCCCGCCCGCACCACCCTCGACCTCGTCGCGGACACCTGGTCGGTCGTCGTGGTGTTCGGACTGGGAGGCGGCCCGCAGCGCTACAGCGAGCTCCGTGACCGGATCGGCGGAATCAGCAAGAAGATGCTCACCCAGACCCTGCGCAAGCTGGAACGCGGCAGTCTCGTGGAACGCCGGATCCTGGCCACCGCGCCCCCAGGCGTCGAGTACCGGCTCACCCGGCTCGGGGAGAGCCTGCTCGGGCCGGTGTCCGTGCTCGCCCGGTGGGCCGAGGAACACGCCGACGAGCTCGGCGGCGACGACACCTGATCCCGTGGGGAACCTGATGGTTCCCCACGGCTTTCTAACGTCGCCTCCATGAGAATCGGAATCTTCGGCGCCGGGACGATGGCCGACGCGCTCGGCACTCGATGGGCCGCCGCCGGCCACGAGCTGATGGTCACAGGAAGGACACCGGCCAAAGCTCAGGCTCTGGCCGGCAAGTGGGGCGGCCGCGCGGGCAGGGTCGAGGAGGTGGCGCAGTTCGCGGACGTCGCCGTGATCGCTCTCCGCTACCAGGGAATGGCGGCCATGCTGGACGAGATCGGCGACGCACTCCGCGACAAGCCGATCATCGACTGCAACAACCCGGTCGAGGTCGAGCACTTCACACTGGTCACGCGCCCCGGCCGGTCGATGGCGCAGGACATCGAACGGGCGACAGGCGGGCACGTCGTCAAGGCGTTCAACCTCTGCCACGCGCTTGTCTGGCAGCTGGAGCCGCCCGTGTTCGATGGGCGCCGGCTGGTCGTGCCGTACTGCGGCGACGACGCCGCCGCGCGGGAGGCGGCACGCCGGCTGATCACCGACATCGGCGGTGACCCCATGCCGGCCGGCGACCTTCGGCACGCCCACCACCTGGAAGCGATGGCCGCGCTCGTGATCTCGTTGCTGTACGGCGGGCGCGATCCGTACACGGTCTTCAATCTGGTCGACCGCGCCGCGGTTTCCGCGGGCGCGTAGCCGGCGCGGCCACTACGACTGCCGTTCGGGCCGGAACCGCCTGCACCTTGGGGCCGGTGACTTGTCCCGCAGGCTTCCGCGGAGAGTCCGCTCCAAGCACGAGCGACCAGGCACAAGCTCAAGCTCATCGTGCGATGCCCTCCCGCCTGTCCACCATCCGCGGAGGTTCTCTAGCGGAGCGAGATGTGCAGGACCTCGCCCACCTTCCGGTAGCCGACGCGGGCGTAGACGCGGGCGGCTCCGTCGTCGGCGGGGGTGAGGAACGGGGTCGTGATTCCGGCTTCCGCACCGGCCCGGGTCAGGAGCGCGGTGACCGCTCCGGCGATGCCGCGCCGCCGGTGTGAGGTCCGCACCGCGATCCCCGCGACCTCGGCGACTCCCCGATGCGGTCTGCCGATCTGCCCGGCGCCGACGACGTTCCCGGTCGTGGTGTCCGCGGCGGCGGCCACGAGCCCGCCGCCGTCCAGGACCCGCCGCAGTCGCGCGACGTCGTGCTCGGTGGCCTCCGGCACCTCGAACGCCTCGTTCATCACCCGCGCGACGGGCCAGAGATCGACGTCATCGGTCACGAGCGCGACCCGGACGGTGGTGTCCACCGGTGCGTCCACCACCTCGCCCGGCGGGCACACCAGCAGCGGGTAACGGCCTTCCGGGGTGAACCCGGCATCGAGCAGCGCGGCTTCCACCTTCGGCGCCGCCCGCGGCACGTACTCCAGCCTGGGTGTCCGGGCCCGCTCGCGAAACGCCGCGACCAGCATGGCGACCTCATCCGCCGTTGGCGCGACTCCGTCGTCAGGGATGGCGTAGTTGAACGGCAGCGCGTCGTCATGCTCATCGAACCGGATCACGAACGGCCCTGCCCGGTGCGCCCGGGTCCCGGCCACCGACCTGAGATAGGCATGAACGCCGACGTCCAGCAAACGAGGTCCCCTCCACAAACAATGATCAGCACACGTTAGGCCCGGCGAGTCCTCCAGGCAACCGTGAGGGTGGATCACTCAGGTCTGTACGGCTCGGCAGAAAGCTCCGGCCAGATCGGCCGCCAGCCGGTCGCGCTCCGCCGGAGCCGGGTGCTCATCCGTGGCCAGCACCACCGCGCTCCGCGCCAGCACCGGGCCGGTGAACAGGCTGAGCAGCGTCTTCTCCGGCAGCCGGCGCACCTGCCCGGCCTCGACATATGCCGCCAGCCAGCTCATCATCAAACCCACGAAACGGGGCGCGTAGCTGTCCCTGATGTGGACGGCCAGGGCCCCCCTCGGGCGGGAGGCGATCTCCGCGAACATCGCGGCCATGACCCGTCCCTCGCCGACCAGCGCGTCGAGCACCTGGCCGTACAGCAGGCGCGCGGCGGATTCGAGGTCGGCAGGCGGATCGGCGAGCACCGCCTCGACGCGAGGCATCGGGCTGTAACGGTCGAAGACCGCGGCCAGCAGACCGTCACGGCCACCGACCTGCCCCTGGATCGCCTGCACCGTGCAGCCCGCGTCGGACGCGACCATCTCCAGGGTGACCTCGCCGACCCCGTGCATTCCATAGAGCCGGGCCGCGGCCTCCACCGCGCGGTCCCTCGCCGAGCGACGGCCGGGATCCGCACCCAGCGCGGCCAGGGCCGTGTCGAGGACCCGCCGATGGCCGATGCGGCGGATGAGGTCGCGATCCGGCGAGCGTGCTCTCGCTCGGCGTCACCTCGCGGGCCCAGTTGCGCGACGTCCTCGAGCACGGCGGCTCATTGGTGTCGTGGCGCTGGTAGTAGGTGAAGGGCGCGCTGCGTGGTTGAATGCTTGCGTTCCGTGGGTGGTAAGGCGCGGGACACGTTCGTTTCGCCGTACCGACATCGTCAGGGCTGAGGGTGGCTCGCGGGGCGTCCGAACCAGCGACGCCCTTCGCGATGAGCAGGGAGCCTGACACATGACCGACATCGACCGGCGGGGATTCCTTCGTACCGGCCTGGCCGCCGCCACCCTCGGGGTGGCGGCGAGCGGGCCGCTGGCCGCGCTGTCCGCGCGTACCGCGGACGCATCGACGATGGTGAAGCGGGCTTTCAGCCCCGACTACGGGCCGCTGCACCCGGTGAAGGACCACACCACGGGTCTGGAGCTGCTCAAGCTGCCCCGCGGGTTCGAGTACCTGACGTCCGGCTGGACCGGCGACCCGATGAGCGACGGACGCCGCACCCCCGGCTCGCACGACGGCATGGCCGCGTTCACGCCCAGCGACGCGCTCAAGGACAGGACCGAGGCCGGCGGAAGCGGCGGCGCGGGCAAGGGGCACTGGACCGTGCTGGTACGCAACCATGAGGTCGGCAGTCTCAACGGTGCTTTCGTCACGCCGGCCTACAACCCGGCCGCCGGCGGCGGGACCACGTCGCTGATCTTCGACACGCGCCAGGGCAAGTTCCTGGAGAGCTGGGCCAGCCTCGGGGGCACCGTTCGCAACTGCGCCGGCGGGCCTACGCCGTGGGGCAGCTGGCTGTCGTGCGAGGAGACCACGCTGATCAACGGCTCCTACCGGCACGGCTACGTCTTCGAGGTGCCGCACGACGGGATCGGCGACGCCAAGCCGTACAAGGAGATGGGCCGCTTCTCGCACGAGGCCGTGGCGGTGGACCCGAAGACCGGCTGGGTGTACGAGACCGAGGACGCCACCCCGAGCGGCTTCTACCGCTTCCGCCCGAAGGTCAAGGGCGACCTGGGGCAGGGCGGCGTGCTGGAGATGATGACGATCGGCTCCTCGGCCTACACCACGTACAAGGACGGCACCGGCGTCGCCTACCCCGAGATCGGCTGGGTCGCCATCGACAACCCCGACCCCGGCGCCGATGAGAAGAGCGTCGTGCAGCAGGGCATCGCCAAGGGCGGCGCCTCGTTCGCCCGTCTTGAAGGCGCCTGGTACCACGACGGCAAGATCTACATCGTCAGCACGAGCGGCGGTCCCACCGGGCAGGGCCAGGTGTTCGAGTACGACCTCGCGAGCAGCACCATGCGGGTGCTGTTCGCCTCGCCGAACGCGGCCGTGCTGAACAACCCCGACAACATCTGCGTCAGCCCGCGCGGTGGCATCGTGCTGTGCGAGGACGGGTCCGGCGTGGAGTACCTGCACGGGCTCACCACCGACGGGGAGATCTTCCCGTTCGCGGAGAACTCGGTCGTCATCCCGGCCGGCGGGGTGCGCGGCAAGGCGGCGGCGCCCGGCAACTACACCGGCGCGGAGTGGTGCGGGTCGGTGTTCGACTCCAAGGACGGCGGCTGGCTGTTCGCCAACATCCAGTCGCCCGGCATCACCTTCGCCATCACCGGCCCCTGGCAGGACGGTTCCCTGTAACGGCAAGAGCCGCCATCAGACCCGGGACCTACCGGATGCGGGCTCGTCGGCCCGCATCCGGTGCCCATCCCCAACACTGGCCCTGCTCGGGCCGGTCGCTGTTGCGCCGCGCCGCGTCCTGCGACGTCGGGCGCGCAGCTTGACAGCCCAAAATGTCATCGCTCACGCTTGGCGGAACTTCGACCTTGCGCACGTAAACGGAGTCTGAATGTTAGCGCTCACATAGCCTGAGAGGGCTTTCGCTGTGAGCCGCTATGTCCTCCGGCGGCGGCACCCAGGTCCTGGCCGGGCGCGGCAGCGTTCACCGCCTAAGCAACTCATGTTGACTAGCTCGGGACTAGTCAACTAATGTTGCTTGCATGCCCGCGAGTGACGCCCCCGTCCCCCAGGACCCCGCCGACGCGCTGGCGGCCGTGGGAGCGCTGCGGCGCCTGGCCGACCAGCTGGAGGACGCCGCCGTCGAGCAGGCGATGCGCGCGGGCTGGAGCTGGCCGGAGGTCGCCGAGGCGCTCGGCGTGACCCGCCAAGCGGTCCACAGGAAGCACGCCAAGCGGCTCATCGCCGCAGGCGTCACGCTAAGGAGACGTTCCTCATGAACACGTTCGACACATACCTCCATACGATCCTCACGGAGGGAGGAACCGAGGCGCACAGGCACGGATCGGCCACTGTCGAGGCGCAGCACCTCCTGCTGGCCATCGCGGCCCAGGAGGGCACCGCGCCACAGCGCATCCTGGCCTCCGCCGGCCTCGACCACCAGGCGATCCGGGCCGCCCTCGACCGGGAGTTCGACCACAGCCTGAGCACGGTCGGAGTGACCCGCTCCTCCTTCGACCTCCCTCGGCCGAGCACCACGTCCAAGCGCCCGCCCACCATGGGTGCGACGGGCAAGCTCGCCCTTGAGCGTGGCTTCGCCTCGGTCTCCCGCAAGAAGGACCTCCGGCCATTGCACGTACTGCTCGGAATCCTGCAGGCCGAGGTCGGCACGGTGCCACGCGCCCTGGCCCTGGCCGGCGTCGACCGTACCGACCTGCTGACCCGCATCCACAACACCATCGCGAGCGACAACATCGAGTAACGAGTACGCCGGCCCCTCCATAGTCCGAGGTGCCGTTTCGCGCTTCACTCATGAGCACGTGAGACAGCCGGCACCGCCTGTGAGACGGTGCGCTTCATCGGCCACGCCCCGCTCGTGCCGGGCACGCCCACCACCCCCTTTCGACCTCCGGCCTTTTTCCATGCCCAAGGAGGCAAAATGTCCATGTTCCACGCCCGCGCGGGCCTGCTCGCCGTCGCCCTGACCGTGGCGGGGACCGCCATGACCACCCCCGCCGCCTCCGCGGCCGATCGCGGCCGAGGCCACGCCGAGATCCAGCGCGTGCTCGACCAGGCCGTGGCCGACGGCGGCGGCCCCGGCATCGTCGCCGAGCTCAGAGACGGTCGCACGACACCGTGGTTCGGCACGGCAGGGGTGGCCGACATGACGACCGGTCGCAAGCGTCGACCGGGTGAGCACTTCCGGATCGGAAGCTTCACCAAGGCGTTCACCGGCACGGTGGTCCTGCAGCTCGTGGCCGAAGGCAAGCTGACCCTGGACGACACGGTGGCGAAGTGGCTGCCCGGCATGGTGGAGGAGCATCTCGGCGCGGACGGCACCAAGATCGCCATCCGGCAGCTGCTCAACCACTACAGCGGACTGCCCGACGCCATCCCCGGCCAGGAGACCCCGCGCCCCGAAGAGCCTGGGCAGCGCTTCATCTACTCCAAGGTCAACTACAACCTCGCGGGAATGATCGTCGAGCGTGCGACAGGCGCGACCCTCGCGGACGAGATCGAGCGCCGCATCGCCCGCCCGCTGCGCCTGACCGGAACGTACCTTCCGACCACTGAGAAGACGATCCGCGGACGGCACGCGCGACACTACTCCAAGCTGGGAGAGACCGGTCCCGACGCGAAGATCCACGACGTGACCGAGATGGACGTGGCGTGGGCCTGGGCCGCCGGCGGCATGATCTCCACGACCGCAGACCTGCATCGGTTCCTTGGCGCGCTGCTGCGCGGCCGTCTCCTCCCGCCCGCCCAGCAGAAGGAGATGTTCACCACCGTCTCGACGGAGGGCTCGGACTGGGTCCCGGACACCAGGTACGGCCTCGGCGTCTACTCCCAGAGGCTGCCGTGCGGGGTCACGGTCTGGGGCGGCGGCGGCTACATCCAGGGCTCGATGTCGTACGCGATGGGCAACCGCCAGGGCACCCACACACTGGTGAGCAACCTGAACGGCGACTGGAACGACTTCCCGAAGACCTTCACCAACCTCTTCGAGCCGAGCTTCTGCCCGGCGACCTCCCGAAACCCGGCCTCGTAGCCTCAGTCCTCCTCGGTGAGGACCTGGCGTAGCGTCACGGCGAAGGCGTCCGGATCGCCCTTCATGCCGAATTCGCCGCCGAGGAAGCCGCCATGGTGGCTGGGAAAGGTCACGGCCTTGGTGCCGAGCCGTTCGGCGACCGCCACCCCCGCGCGGTGGGCCATTTCGCCCTCCGATTCGGCTCCCACGCCGATGACGATGCGCGTCGATGCCGCGCGCAACGCGTCGAAGTCGTGCTCGTGGTGCGTACACGTCATGATGTTCTGCCCGAACAGCGGGTCGTCACGGGAGCCGTCGTCCTCCGTCGGCATCCCGAGCTCGGCCGGATTCTGCACGGGCAGATCGGCGAAATCGTCCGGGATCGCGCCCCGCAGGCTCGTGACCGCGATGAATTTCGCCATCGCCGGGCCGAAGCCGTCGCGCTCGTAGGTGCGGCGGATGTCCACCACCGCCGCCAGCGCCTGCTCGCGGTCGGGAAGGGCCTGGGCCGCCGGCGGCTCGTGCGCCACGAGCGTACGCACCTGCTCCGGGTGCCGGGCCACCAGCACCAGCCCGTTGACGGCGCCGCCGCTGCTGGCGAAGACGTCCACCGGTCCACCGCCGAGCACGGAGATCAGCCGGTGGAGGTCGTCCGCGTGCTGCTCCGGTGTGGACTCGCCGGTGCCGCCGGTGCGCTCGCTCCGCCCGACCCCGCGCGGGTCGTAGGTCACCAGGGTCCGATCCCGGAAATGCCCGGCCAGGCTGGCGAACCCGCTGGCGTCCATCGGCGATCCGATCATCAGCAGGATCGGTGCGGTGCTCGCCTCGGCCTCTCGTACGTCGTAGCGCAGGACGGCGCCGGGAACATCGAGGGTGTGGGTCTTGGGCTCGGTCATCTGTCGCTCCTTCTCGTCGCTCGTCATACTGACCGATGGGAGCGACGAAACTCATCGGCCGCGGCTCTGCGCTTTCGGCACGCCGACCCCTTGATCCCCCGCCGCGGGAGTATGACCATGGTCAACGGAATCCGAGGACGGGAGACGTGCGGCGTGAGCGACCACCGCGGCGACGCTCGCAAGATCGAGCGCCCGAGCACCCAGGACACCTGCCCGGTCAGCCGGGCCGCCGACGGCACGTGGCAGGTCCGCGGCTACGCGCAGGCCCGTGCCGTGCTGCGCAGCGACGTCACCGTCCAGGCCGGGCTGGGCATCGAGACGGTGGAGAAGCTGCCCGCCAGAGTCCGGCGTCCCGTCCTCTACCGGGACGGGCCCGAGCATCGCGAGGACCGGCGGCAGACGGCGAAGTTCTTCACGCCCCGCCGCGTGGACGAGCGGTATCGCGGCCTGATGGGCGAGGTCGCCGACCGCCAGCTGGCGAAGTTGCGTGTGGCGGGCGAGGCGCAGCTGTCCGAGCTGAGCTTCGCCATGGCGATCGAGGTGGCGAGCGCGGTCATCGGTCTCACCTCCAGCAGGCCGGGCATCCGCCTCAGGCTGGAGCGCTTCTTTCCGGAGAAGTTCGGCAAGCCGGGACTGACCAGCGCGAGCGGGATCTACTGGCTCGTCAGACAGAACGTCAACTGGCTGCGCGTCTACCTGGCCGACGTGCGCCCGGCGATCCGCGACCACCGCCGCGACCCGCGCGACGACCTCATCTCGCACCTGATCTCCGAGGGCTGCACGGCCGCCGAGATCCTCGGCGAGTGCCTGACCTTCGCCGCGGCCGGCATGGTCACCACGCGTGAGTTCATGTGCGTCGCGGCCTGGCACCTGTTCACCGATGACGCGCTGCTGGAGCGCTACCGCGCGGCGGATGAGCCCGGGCGGCTGGCCGTCCTGCACGAGATCTTACGGCTCGAACCCGTGGTGGCCCGGCTGCGCCGCCGCACCACGGCGGCGCTCGACCTGCCCGGTGCCGAGGAGCCGGTCACGGTGCCGCCGGGGGCGCTGGTCGACGTGCTCGTCGACGCGGCCAACACCGATCCTCGCGCGGTGGGCGCCGAGCCGCTGTCGGTGTGCCCCGGCCGCGCCATCGACGGGGGCGCCACGAGCGCCGCCGCGCTGTCCTTCGGCGACGGCCCGCATCGGTGCCCCGGAGCGGGGATCGCGATCCTGGAGACCGACGTCTTCCTCAGTCGCCTCTTCGCCATGGAGGGTGTACGGATGGCGGCTGCGCCCCGCGTGAGCTTCAACAACGACATCGGCGGCTACGAGATCCGCGGGCTGCGGATCAGCCTGGCGTGACGGGCGAGAAGGCCCGGACCACACAGGACCGCCGTCCTCCAGAAGCCCATCCTGCAGCACTTCTTCAATCGACGCTCGCATCCTCAGGCGTCCTACGTGCCAGCGTCGCAAGCAGATCGAGCGCTGTGGCCAGCTCCTGGTGGCTGGGTGAGGAGATCGCCAGCCGAACCGCGTTGGGGGCTCGACCTGATCCGATGGCGAACGCCGCGGCGGGAGTCACCGCGATCCCACGTCGCGCAGCCGCAGCCACGAACGTCTCGGCCCGCCACGGTTCGGGCAGTTCCCACCAGCAGTGATAGGCGCGTGGGTCAGCCTGTACGGTGAAGCCGCCGAGCCGCTCCCGGACAAGAACCTGCCGATCCGCCGCATCCTGGCGTTTGGCATTCTCGATGTGTTCCGCCGTGCCATCGGTCATCCAGCGAGTCCCCACCTCCAGGGCGAAGCGAGAGCACGTCCAGGCACCCGATCTGATCGCCGTGGAGAGCCGTTCGAGAAGGACCGGCGGCACGACGGCGAATCCCAGCGTCAGCCCCGGCGTGAGGCGCTTGGAGAGACTGTCCACCACGATCGTGTTCGCCGGATGGTGCGCCGCGAGCGGTGCGGGGTCGTCACGCAGAAAGGCGTACACGGTGTCCTCTATCGCGGGCAGGTCAAGTTGCTGGAGGACGGATGCCAGGTCGGCGCGGCGCTCAGCGGACATGGTGGTGCCGAGCGGATTGTGCAATGTCGGTTGCAGATAGAGGGCGGAGAGTGGCGAAGCTCGGTGCATTTTCCGCAACGCGGAGGGGATCAGTCCTTCGGCGTCCATCGGAAGGGGGACGAGGGTGATGCCCAACCGCGCGGCTATGCCCTTCACGACCGGGTAGGTCAGCGTCTCCACACCAAGCCGGTGCCCCACAGGAACGAGAGCGGAGACCGCGGCAGCGATCGCCTGCCTGCCGTTGCCGGTGAACAGGACCTGTGACGGCTGCGGCGCCCATCCGGGACGGGTCAGCAGCGCGGCCGCGGCCCGGCGAGCCGGCGTCGTACCTGACGCGCCCACAACGGCCCCCAGGGCGTTCGCGGGCAGGTCGTTGAAGGCGCGAGCGAGCATAGTCGACTGTCCGGGCAATGTGGGGAAGTTCAGTTCGAGATCGACCCACGCGGTGGCAGGTTCCGCCAGTGCGGGTTCCGGAGGTGTCCGGCCGGCACGGACAAACGTCCCTCGGCCCACTTCGCCGACGACGAGGCCGCGCCGGATGAGTTCCTGGTAGACCCGAGCCGCAGTGGATGTCGCGATGCGATGGCGGCGGGCGAAGTTGCGCTGAGGCAGGAGTCGGTCGCCCTCGAGCAGCTTGCCGGCACGGATGTCGGCCTCGACGGCATCGGCCAGACGTTGGTAATCGTCCATGGCACCCAGCCTATATTGCACCGAGAACATTGTCCGCTATTGTACTGATCTGTTTGGTCTCATAGCCTGGAGGCATACCAGGATTGCTCCGAGCAATCCTTTCGGCCCCAGGAGACCATGATGAGCACCTTCCTCTCCAACGGGATCGCGGTGGAGTTCGATGATGTGGGTAGCGGTGACGCTCTCGTTCTCGTCCACGGCCATCCGTTCAATCGATCGATGTGGCGTCCTCAGGTTGAGCGCTTCAGCGCATCCGGCTGGCGGATCATAGCTCCGGATCTCCGTGGCTACGGCGGCAGCACCGTGGTGTCCGGCAAGGTCACGCTGGATGTTTTCGCCCGCGACGTGGCCGCACTGCTTGATCATCTCGGAGTGGACGAGTTGGTCATGGTCGGCTTGTCCATGGGCGGGCAGATCGCCATGGAATTCTTCCGGCTTTTCCCCGATCGCATCCGCGGTCTGGTGCTCGCCGACACCTCTCCGCGGGCGGACAGCGTCGAAGGCAAACGACTTCGTCTCGACACGGCCGAGCGGGTCGTTCGCGAAGGCATGGCCGGCTATGCGCAAGAAACCTTGCCGCGGATGGTCGCGCCCTACAACATCGCTCAAAGGCCTGATGTCGCGCGGCACGTTCTGGAGATGATGAACACGACTTCGGCCGAGGGAGCGGCCGCCGCGCTACGCGGCCGTGCCGAGCGCCCCGACTACGCCGATGTCCTCCGGGGCGTCGCCGTACCGACCTTGGTAGTGGTGGGGCGTGACGACGATTTCACGCCGGTCGCCGAGGCTGAATTCACGCAGACTCTGATCCCGAACGCCACGCTCACCGTGATAGAAAACGCTGGGCACATGCCGAACCTGGAACGTCAGACCGAATTCAACGAGGCGCTCGAACGGTTCCTTGGCACCGTTCCGTCTCATTCCTCGAGTCAGCGGTGACGGAGATGAAAACCGTCTTCGTGACCGGCGCCAGCAGTGGCTTCGGCGCCGAGATGGCCCGTGGCTTCGTCCGTCAAGGTCACCGAGTGATCGCCGCCGCCCGCAGAGAGAGCAAGCTGGCCGAACTCGCGGAGCAGCTGGGGCCGAATCTCTATCCGCTCCAGCTCGACGTACGCGACCGGATCGCCGTCGATCGAGCTGTCGCGGCCCTGCCTGCGGAATTGGCCGGCATCGACGTCCTGGTGAACAACGCCGGCCTGGCGAAGGGCATGGGCCCGGCCCACCGGGCGGACCTCGATGACTGGGAGCTCATGGTCGACACCAACTGCAACGGCCTCGTCTACTGCACCAGGGCGATCGTGCCCGGCATGGTAGCCCGCTCGCGGGGCCATGTGATCAATATCGGATCGATCGCCGGCACCTATCCATATCCTGGTGGGAACGTCTATGGCGCCACCAAGGCATTCGTCCGGCAGTTCAGCCTCAATCTGCGCAGTGACCTGCACGGCACCGGAGTGCGAGTAACCTGCATCGAGCCTGGCATGGCCGGCGAAACAGAATTCTCGCTGGTCCGGTTCGGCGGCGACGCGCAAAAGGTGAATGCCGTCTATGCCGATTCGCAGCCATTGACTCCGGCGGACATCGCCGATTCGGTGCGCTGGGCGGCATCTCTCCCGCCTCATGTGAACATCAATGTCATCGAGCTCATGCCCACCGGCCAGAGTTTCGCGCCCCTACAGGTCTTCCGAGAGGTCACCACGGAACCGCTGCTCCGGGCCTATCCAGGTAATGGCAGTGCCTCCCACCACGGGCCGGCGCCGACATAGAGTCTGGGTCGTGGACACCCGGGATGAGATTCGTGACTTCCTGACCTCCCGGCGGGCGAAGATCCCGCCCGAGCGAGCGGGGTTCGCCGGGCACGGCGGCAACCGGCGGGTCGCGGGCCTGCGCCGCGAGGAGGTCGCGCTTCTGGCCGGGATCAGCGTGGAGTATTACATCCGGCTGGAGCGGGGCAACGCCCGCGGCGTCTCCGACGGTGTGCTGGAATCGCTGGCCCGGGCGTTGCAACTGGTCGAGGCCGAACGCGGGTACCTGTTCGACCTGGTGCACGCGGCGAACGCCGACCCCCGAGCGCTCTCGCGGCGGGCGGATCAGCCGCTGCGTCCGAGTGTGCGGCGGCTGCTGGACGCGATGGTCACGGCACCGGCATACGTGTGGAACGGGCGGCTGGACGTGCTGGCCGCCAACCAGCTGGGCCGGGCGCTGTTCGCGCCGATGCTCGCCGGCTCGGTGCGACCGGCCAACCAGGCCCGGTTCATCTTCCTCGACCCACAGGCGCCGCAGTTCTTCGTCGAGTGGGAGCAGCTGGCGCATGACGCCGTCGCGATGCTGCGGACCGAGGCCGGCCGCCACCCGCACGACGAGCGACTGGCGGAGCTGATCCAGGGTCTGTCCACACGGAGCGAGACGTTCCGGACCATGTGGGCCGCGCACGACGTCCGGTGCCGCCGTACCGGGGTGAAGCGGTTCCACCATCCCGTCGTGGGGCCGCTCACGGTGACGTTCGAGTCGATGGGTCTGGTCACCGACACCGACCTGAGGATCACCGCCGGCACCGCCGAACCGGGCTCCTCGTCGGAGCATGCACTCAACCTGCTGGCCAGCTGGACAGCCACCTCCCACGACGAGGTCGACGGCGTCCGCACGGGCGACCGTTCCTGAGCGGCCGAGGTGCACCGCGTGCTCACCGAGAAGGTCTTCCTCACCCAGGCGGACGTCACCACCGTGGCGGCTTGGGCCGGAGCGGCGGGCCAGGAGCGCTGAGCCGGCGGACCCGTCGAACTGCTGGGCCGTTGTCGTGGCCTCGTGGGATCTCCCATACCGACCAGGGTGGCCGGTGGCCGTCAACGACGGCTCCGGTCCGCCCTGTCCCCATGGCGACCTGACGGCCCCATCACGGGCGGAGGATCTCCAGTGCCCGCTCAGCGTGCGCGTTCATGTCCGTCTCGCTGCGGATCACTCCGAGGATCCTGCGGTCGGTGCCGATCACGAAGGTCATCCGTCGGGTCCGCAGCGGTCCGATCGGCAGGTGCCTGCGCACCCCGAGGCGATCGGCTATCTCCCCGGCCGGGTCGGACAGCAGGGGATAGTCGAATCCGTGCAGGTCCGAGAACTGTCGCTGCTTGGCCACCTCGTCCTCGCTGATCCCGATCCGGTGCGCGCCCAGCTTCGTGAACTCGGCGGCCAGGTCGCGGAAATGGCATGACTCCTTGGTGCAGCCGCGCGTCATCGCGCGCGGGTAGAAGAAGAGCACGACCGGGCCCGTGGCCACGAACTCCGACAGGCTCCGCCTGATCCCGTGCTGGTCGGGCAGCTCGAAGTCCTCGACCAGATCACCCTCGTTCATTCCCGCCTCCCGCGCGCAGTCCGCGTGCGCCACGGTAGCCCACGTAAATGCCGAGGCCCGCTACGGCCGGCCCGATGGCCGCCCAACCGGCGCGCCCGCGAGACCGCGCATCACCAGAGAACCGTCCACGAGCTTGGCGGCGGCCGGGAAAGCGGCGCAGTGGCCCGCCGCGGCACGAACCACTGGACGCAGGTCTTCGCCGCCAAGTGGTCCTGCCCGAGTGGAGGCACGCAGGCGGCCCACGCGCGGGCCGCGACGTTCGTGATGCCCAGCCCGTACGAGGGCACGTCACGCCACAACGGGACAAGCATGACTGACACGGCACTAAACTTGTACTATTCGTTCTCTTGAATCGTTCGCGTTTATGAAGGTAGGTTTGGCGCCATGACCGCATCCCAGACCCCGACCACCGCCGAGGAACTGCGCGGTGCCGGCCTGCGGGTGACGGCCGCCCGCGTCGCACTGCTCGAGACCGTCCGGGACGGTGATCACCTCGACGTCGAGGCGATCGCCTCCGGGGTGCGTGATCGTGTCGGCCATATCTCCCTTCAAGCCGTGTACGAAGCCCTCTACGCGCTAACCGCGGCGGGACTCGTACGCCGCCTCGAGCCGGCCGGCAGCCCGGCCCGGTTCGAGGGACGCGTCGGCGACAACCACCACCACATCGTGTGCCGGTCGTGCGGTGTCGTCGCTGACGTCGACTGCGCGGTCGGCCACGCGCCCTGCCTGACCGCGGCCGACGACCACGGCTTCTCGATCGTCGAGGCCGAGGTCATCTACTGGGGCCTGTGCGGCGACTGTTCCACCGCCCGCAGTTCCTGAGCACCGTTATCTCCAAAGTTCGGAAGGATTCCATGTCCGAGAACCATGATGCAATCGTCACTGACGCGAAGACGGAGAGCGGAGGTGGCTGCCCCGTCGCGCACGAGCGCGCACCTCACCCGACTCAGGGTGGCGGAAACCGCCAGTGGTGGCCGGAGCGGCTCAACCTGAAGATCCTCGCCAAGAACCCCGCCGTGGCCAACCCCCTCGGCGAGGAGTTCAACTACGCCGAGGCGTTCAAGAGCCTCGACCTCGCGGCCGTGAAGCGGGACATCGCGGAGGTGCTGACGACCTCGCAGGACTGGTGGCCGGCCGACTTCGGCCACTACGGCCCGTTCATGATCCGGATGGCCTGGCACAGCGCGGGCACCTACCGGATCAGCGACGGCCGCGGCGGCGCCGGGGCCGGCCAGCAGCGCTTCGCGCCTCTCAACAGCTGGCCGGACAACGGGAACCTCGACAAGGCCCGCCGCCTGCTGTGGCCGGTCAAGAAGAAGTACGGCCAGAAGATCTCGTGGGCCGACCTCATGATCCTCACCGGCAACGTCGCCCTGGAGTCGATGGGCTTCAAGACCTTCGGCTTCGCCGGCGGTCGTGCGGACGTCTGGGAGCCTGACGAGGACGTCTACTGGGGTCCCGAGACCACCTGGCTCGGCGACGAGCGCTACACCGGCGACCGGGAGCTCGAGAACCCCCTCGGCGCGGTCCAGATGGGCCTCATCTACGTCAACCCGGAGGGTCCGAACGGCAACCCGGACCCGCTCGCCGCGGCCCGCGACATCCGTGAGACGTTCCGCCGGATGGCGATGAACGACGAGGAGACCGCCGCCCTGATCGTGGGCGGTCACACCTTCGGCAAGACCCACGGCGCAGGCCCCTCCGAGCACGTCGGCCCCGACCCCGAGGCCGCCCCGATCGAGGCGCAGGGCCTTGGCTGGCAGAGCACCTTCGGCACCGGCAAGGGCGCCGACGCGATCACCAGCGGTCTCGAGGGCATCTGGACGAACACGCCGATCACGTGGGACAACAGCTTCCTCGAGATCCTTTACGGCTACGAGTGGGAGCTGTTCAAGAGCCCCGCCGGTGCGCACCAGTGGAGGCCGAAGGACGGCGCCGGGGCGGGCACCGTCCCCGACGCCCACGACCCGTCGAAGAGCCAGGCCCCGACGATGCTGACGACCGACCTCGCGCTCCGCATCGACCCGGTCTACGAGCAGATCACGCGACGCTGGCTCGAGAACCCCGACGAGCTCGCGGATGCCTTCGCCCGGGCGTGGTACAAACTCACCCACCGCGACATGGGCCCGATCGTGCGCTACCTCGGTCCGGAGGTGCCGGCCGAGGCGCTGCTGTGGCAGGACCCCCTCCCCGCGGTGACGCACGAGCTCATCGACGCTGAGGACATCGCCTCCCTCAAGGGGCAGATCCTCGCCTCGGGCCTGTCGGTGTCCCAGCTCGTCTCCACCGCGTGGGCGTCGGCCTCGTCCTTCCGCGGCAGCGACAAGCGCGGCGGCGCCAACGGTGCGCGCATCCGCCTCGAGCCGCAGAGCGGGTGGGAGGTCAACGACCCCGACCAGCTGGCGATGGTGCTGGGCACCCTGGAGGGCATCCAGAAGTCCTTCAACGGCGCCCAGACCAGCGGCAAGCAGGTCTCGCTCGCCGACGTGATCGTGCTCGCCGGCTGCGCGGCCGTCGAGCAGGCCGCCAAGAACGCCGGCTTCGACGTCCAGGTCCCCTTCACGCCGGGCCGCGTGGACGCGTCGCAGGAGCAGACCGACGTGGAGTCGTTCGCCGCGCTCGAGCCGACCGCTGACGGGTTCCGCAACTACCTCGGGAAGGGCAACCGGCTGCCGGCCGAATACCTGCTGCTCGACCGGGCGAACCTGCTGACCCTGAGCGCCCCCGAGATGACGGCCATCGTCGGTGGCCTCCGCGTCCTGGGTGCGAACTACCAGCAGTCGCCGCTCGGCGTCTTCACCACGGTCCCCGGGTCTCTGACCAACGACTTCTTCGTCAATCTGCTCGACCTGGGCACGACGTGGAAGGCGACGTCCGAGGACGCGAACACGTTCGAGGGTCGCGACGCGGCCACGGGCGAGGTCAAGTGGACCGGCAGCCGTGCCGACCTCGTCTTCGGCTCGAACTCCGAGCTGCGCGCGCTCGCGGAGGTCTACGCGAGCGATGACGCGAAGGAGAAGTTCGTGAACGACTTCGTCGCGGCGTGGGACAAGGTGATGAACCTCGACCGGTTCGACCTCGTCTGATCATGACGTCCAGGCCGGCCCACGCCGGCCGGCCTGGACGTCCCCAGCCCGAAGGACCTCACTCCGCTGTCCAGGGGTGGACAAGCACGGGTGCGGCGCCGATGCTGGTGGGGCCAGTACCGTCGTGATCAATGGCCCGACTGGGAGAGCGTATGAAGACCCGCATCTCGATCCGCCGTGCCGCCGCCTCTGCCGCCGGTCTGGCCGCCGCGCTGGCGTTGGGCACCGCTCCGGCGCATGCGGACGGCGGCCCGCCCCCGTCGACGGACGCGAACGTGATCCGCTCGCCGCAGGTAGTCATGGTGCTGGCCGACGGCGAGTCCGGCAGCAAGCGCCCGGTCTGAGGTCCCGCCGACGCGCTGGTCGGCGACGGGCCAGTGCGGGTGCCCGGCGTCCGCGTGCGCCTGGGCGGGAGTCAGACAGGGCAGTTCGACATCTTCTTGGTGATGACGACCTTGTCCGGGTTGGAGTTGCCGATCTTCTTCTTCCCGCTGGTCTTCGCGTTGACCGAGAAACACTTCCAGAAGAAGTTGTGGTTCGGCTTCACGAACTTCAGCTCGATCCACCGCTTCCGGCGGACGGGACGGTCAGCATCGCGAAGGCGGCGCCGACTCCGGCCACCGCGGGGACGAGCTTCGAGTACCCCATGATCCTCTTCCTGACTCGGTGAACGCCCCGGATCGGCTTCGCCTGCCGCCCCCGACGGGCAGCGACATCGGTACCGGGGCTCGCCCACCACGCTGACCGGCGGCACCGGCGGGCGGCAAGGATCAATTGTCCAGCGTGCGTCCAGCATTACCTCGGACGGCCGCTGGACACTTGAACGGCCGAGGTCAGGGGAGTCCGGCCGTGGCCGGAACCGCTTCATGTCTGGTCAGCTAACTCACTAGTACGTACATTAGAGAATCATGTCCCGCGTTCTGGTCCTCAACGGGCCCAACCTCAACCTGCTCGGCCGCCGGCACAGATCGTACGTGTCCGAGGTCGCCGACGTCGTGATCTGTGGTGCGGGAGCACACGGATGCGCGCCGGAGCTCATGCACCTGTCGCACCTGCTGGAGAGGAAGAACTGATGGCCTCGTTCCTGACCGGGTTGATCGGCTCGGGCATCGGCCCCTCGCTCAGCCCTCCGCTGCACGAGCGGGAGGCGGCTCATCACCGGCTGCACTACGTCTACCGGCTGCTCGACACCGACCGGCTCGGACTGGACGTGGGGGAGCTGGTGCGTACGGCCCGCCGGTTCGGGTACGACGGGCTCAACATCACCCATCCATGTAAGCAAAGCGTCATCCCGCACCTGGACGAGCTGTCGCCGGACGCTCGCATGCTGGGCGCGGTCAACACGGTGGTCTTCGACGGCGAGCGGGCCATCGGGCACAACACCGACTGGACGGGCTTCGCCGAGTCGTTCGCCCGCGGCCTGCCGGACGCACCCACCCGGCGGATCGTGCAGCTCGGGGCCGGGGGAGCGGGCGCGGCGGTCGCCCACGCGCTGCTCACCCTGGGCGCCGACCGGATCACCGTCGTCGACGCGGACCCGGCGCGCGCGAGCGCCTTGGCCGCCGAGCTGACCGGCCGCTTCGGCCCCGAGCGCGCGCGCCACGCGACCCCTGCCGAGCTACCCGAGTTGCTGGCCGAGGCCGACGGCCTGGCGCACGCGACCCCCACCGGGATGGCCCATCATCCAGGACTGCCGCTACCCGCCGGCCTGCTGCATCCGGGGCTGTGGGTGGCCGACATCGTCTACCGGCCGCTGGAGACAGAGCTGCTCAAGCAGGCGCGGGCGCTGGGCTGCCGGACGCTGGACGGCGGGGGCATGGTCGTCTTCCAGGCCGCGCACGCCTTCCGGCTGTTCACCGACCGCGAGCCCGACGCCGAGCGGATGCTCGCCCACTTGACCGACCTGATCGCCGTCTGAAGGAGGAATCGTGCGTAAGTCCATAGCCACCGTGTCCGTCAGCGGGACACTGACGGAGAAGCTGGAAGCCATCGCGGCCGCCGGGTTCGACGGCGTGGAGATCTTCGAGAACGATCTGCTGGCCTGTCCGCTGCCGCCGGAGCGGATCCGGGCGCTCGCCGCCGACCTGGGGCTGTCGATCGACATGTACCAGCCGTTCCGCGACTTCGAGGCGATGCCCACCCTGGACCTGCGCCGGGCGGAGCGCAAGTTCCGGCTGATGGAGCGGCTCGGTGCCGACCTGCTGCTGGTCTGCTCCAACGTCTCGCCGCAGGCGATCGATGACGACGAGCTCGCCGCCGAGCAACTCCGGCTGCTGGCCGAGCGGGCCGCCGACCACGGGATCCGCATCGCGTACGAGGCCCTGGCCTGGGGCCGGCACGTCAACGAGTATCTGCACGCCTGGCGGATCGTGCGCATGGCCGATCACCCCGATCTGGGCACGTGCCTGGACAGTTTCCACATCCTGTCGCGCGGCTCCGACCCGATCGGCATCGAGGCCATCCCGGGCGAGAAGATCTTCTTCCTGCAGCTCGCCGACGCGCCGCTGCTGGCCATGGACGTGCTGCAGTGGAGCCGCCACTACCGGTGCTTCCCCGGCCAGGGCAACTTCGACCTGGCCGGTCTGGTCGCCAGCGTGCTCGAGACCGGGTACGCGGGCCCGCTGTCGCTGGAGGTGTTCAACGACCATTTCCGCCAGGCCGACACCGGGCGTACGGCGCGCGACGGCATGCGCTCGCTCATCGCCCTAGAGGCTGACCTGCACGGCGTCGCGCACCCGGTCGTGCCAGCCGGGTTCGCCTTCGCCGAGTTGGCCGACACCGGCTCGCTCGGCGGGCTGCTGGGCGCGCTCGGCTTCGCGCGTACCGGAAGGCATGCCACGAAGCCGGTCGAGCTGTGGGCGCAGGGCGGGGCGCGGCTGCTGCTCAACGCCACCGGCGCCGATCCTGCGCTGATCGCCATCGGCCTGGACAGCCCCGATCCCGCGGGCGCGGCCAAGCACGCCGAGTCGCTGCTGTCGCCGGTGCTGCCGCGCGAGCGCGCGCCCAAGGAGGCGCGGCTGGAGGCGGTCGCCGCGCCGGACGGCACCGAGATCTTCTTCTGCGACGACGCCTGGCTCGGCGACTTCAGCCCGTCGGAGCCGGTAGCGGGCACGATCACCGGCATCGACCACGTGGCGCTCACCCAGCCGTGGCATCACTTCGACGAGGCGGCGCTGTTCTACCGCAGCGTGCTGGGGCTGCGGCCGCAGGAGAGCCTGGAGCTGCCGGACCCCTACGGCCTGCTGCGCAGCAAGGCCATGTCCACCCAGGACGGCCGGGTGCGCATGGTGCTCAACCTCGCCCAGGTCGGCGCGGCCGACATCCCCTGGCAGCACGTGGCGCTGGCCTGCGACGACGTCATCGGCATGGCCCGCAGGCTGCGCGCCGAGCGTCCTGAGTCGCTGCTGCCCATCCCGGACAACTACTACGACGACCTGGAGGCCCGCCACGAGGTCGATCCCGAGCTGCGCCATCTCGGCGTGCTCTACGACCGCGACGAGCACGGCGAGTTCCTCCACCTGTACACCGTCACCGTGGGCCGCGTCTTCTTCGAGATCGTCCAGCGGACGGGCGGCTATCAGGGCTACGGTGCCGTCAACGCCCCCATCCGGCTCGCCGCGCAGCACGCGGGAGGTCATCACTAGGATGAGCGAATGACCTCTCAGCCCGCCGCCGCCGAACGCCGGCGGGACGCCGAGCGCACCAAGGCGGAAATTCTGGAGGTCGCCCAGCAGGAGTTCGCCCGCCACGGCTACGCGGGGGCTCGGGTGGATGAGATCGCCGCCCGCATGCGCACCACCAAGCGCATGATCTATTACTACTACGGCAGCAAGGAGCGGCTCTACATCGCGGTCCTGGAGAAGGCCTACG
>NZ_VCJS01000380.1 GCF_005893125.1 Nonomuraea basaltis
TCGACGTCGAGCTGGCGCCCACCGGGACCGGCCCATGAGCCAGGCCGTTTCCGGACTTTCCGGCCAGGTCTACGCGCGTACGCGTGAGCGCCTGGTCCAAGGCCGGTGACCGCCCATCGAGATCATGGGGAAAGGCCAAACGCGGCGTTCCGTCGTTCGCACAGCGTGATCAATTGGCTACTGGTATCCAGGAGGGAGTGCGGGGGCAGCGTTCTGGAGGGGGGCGCGTCACCGCGGGGTGTCCGGCCCGGTAGCAGTTGCGGTCGGACACCCTCCACTCGACGCAGGGCTCCAGGATTTCGGGAGTTTCGGGACCCTCTCGCGCTGGCGCGCGCGGGCCCCCCCGGGCCGGATGTGACCTGCAACGCACCTTGACCGGGAATCTGCGACATTATTTGGCCGCATGTCACCCGTAGTGACGGGTAAACCGTCGATGTCCCGCGCCAGGGAAACCTTGATCGTTGCCATCCAATGTTGCTGATCAGTAAGTCCGTGCCAGCGGAGCTTCAGCGGCACGAAGTGCTGGTGCGTCAGGGAGGGGCGGGGATGAGTTTCCGGCTGGCGGCGTACGCCGTGTGCATCGAGGACGGGCGGGTGCGACTCGCTCGTCACGTCGGGGTGACCCGGCGCCCTCGGGTCACCCCGGCTGAAGAATCCTGACCCCGAACGGCCACGGCGTCGCCTCTCATGCGGGGATCCTCGCATCCGATGCGACCCACGACGGTCACCGAACCCCCGCCGACCTACACAAAGGCCGCGTCACCGCAGGTCAGAGGTAACTTCGTTGGATTTACGGCTACTGCTACCGGACCCCTTCTACGGTGAGCGTCAGACCTGTGCCCCCTTGAACGCAGTGCCGATCTCGTCGGCGGTCACGATGGCGTGGGCGTAGGTCGGGCCGTTCAGGTCGTGGGCCGCATGCAGCATTTCCCGAGTCCACGCGGCGGTCGCTCCGCGCACCAAGGTCACGTGGTACCCCAGCTCCATGGCGAAGCGGCTGGTCGACTCGATGCAGGTGTTGGCCAGCATGCCGACGGTCACCACATGGGTGATGCCGTGCTGCTTGAGCTGCAGGTCGAGATCGGTGTTGGCGAACCCGCTCTGCCCCCAGTGCTCGTGGACGACGACATCGTTCGCCTGAGGAACGAAGTCCGGGTGCCAGTCGCCGCCCCAGGTTCCCTCGGCGAACATCTGATTTTGGATGCCGCCGGCCTGGTAGGCATTGAGGTAGTTCCAGTTCGCGTGGTTGCCCTCACGCCAGCGACGGTGCGGGACGACGAAGACCTGGATGCCGGCCGCACGCGCCGCGGCCGTCACCGCGCGCAGGTTGTCGAGCAGGCCGACCTCTGTAGCGACCTCTTCGACCATAGGCCACGCCTTCCCCCCTTCGGAGAGGAAGTCGTTGTAGGGGTCCACCAGGAGCAGCCCCGTATGCGCCGGCTCGTACTGCGTATCGGCCATCAGTCGTCCCTCCAGTAGCGCCAAGGAGTCCGCGCCTTGTGCGACGGACACTCGCTCGACTCGTCACACAGTAACTCAAGAAATCATAGTTACCAACTCAATTTTTCATACCAACTCGATCGATTTATGCGATGATGGGAGGACCGAACGAGTTCACGAGGAGGACGTCGGCATGGGCGGCTGGTCGGAAATCACAAGCACGGTGTGCCCCATCGCGCGTTCGAGCGCGGTGATCGGGGACCGCTGGACGCTCGTGATCATGCGGGAGCTGACGATGGGCAACCGCCGCTTCGACACCCTGCAGGCCCAGACCCTGACTTCCCCGCAGATGCTGACCAACCGCCTCAAACGACTGGAGGCCGACGGCATGCTCGAACGCCGTGCCTACAGCGAAAGGCCCCGCCGCTACGAGTACCACCTCACCGACAAGGGCGAAGCCTTCGCCTCGGTGCTGCTCGCCCTACGGGCATGGGGCGAGACATGGTGCAAGGAGCCCGAGGAAGAGGTCGCCGTCCATCACCTCCACAAGACATGCGGCCGCGAGGTGGGTCTAAGCGGCACCGTGTGCGAAGGGTGCGGCAAGCCCTTCACGGTCCATGAAGTGATGGGTGAAGTCAGCGTGGCCTTCGCACGGGAACGTGAGGACAGGAGCGCAGCCGCCAGGCAGGATGCGGAGACCCGCCGAACCTGACGCCATACTGTCGCCCGTTGTCGCAGGACAGTCGAAGTCAGGCCCCTGTTCGTCTCGAATTCATCGGTCCCGGTACTCGTCGGCAGGATGGATCGTCGGCTCTTGCTTGTCGCCTTGATGGGACTCATGACGCTCGCTCCGCCCTGGCCCCGAACTATCCGCTCCTGATCACCGCCCGCGTGCTGGTCGGGGTGGCGATCGGCGGGTTCTGGGCCATCGCCGGCGGTCTGGCCGTCCGGCTCGTCCCCGCCCCGCTCGTGCCCCGGGCCACGGCGATCATCTTCGGCGGCGTCGGGGCAGCGAACGTCTTCGGCGTCCCCATCGGCACAGTGATCGGCGGGCTGGCGAGCTGGCGGATCGCGTTCGGCGCGCTGAGCGCCCTCGCACTGGTCGTGCTGGTCGCCCTGCTGGCCGTGCTGCCACCGTTGACCGCTGCTCAGCCCGTCGGCCTGCGGCGGCTCGCCGACCAGTTCCGCAACCAGGGCGTCCGGGTCGGCATCCTGGCGACCTTCCTGATCGTGACCGGCCACTTCGCGGCCTACACGTTCATCAGCCCCGTGCTGCGGGATCTGTCCGGCATCGATGAGCAACTCGTCGGGCCGCTGCTGTTCGGATTCGGCATGGCGGGCGTCGCAGGGAACTTCATCGCGGGTGCCGCCGTGGCGAAGCGGCTCCATCGCACGGTCCTCACCATCGCCGCCGCCTTGGGGGTGACCGTGCTGCTCTACCCCATAGCAGGGCTTAGCCCTAGTGTGGGGCATCTCGAAGGGGGCGAGCAGCAACCGACCGGCCAGTGGCGTTAGCGAGCCATCAGGGCAAGGGTTGTCGCCATCGGTGGTTCCAATGCTGGTGTTCACCGGGGTGGCTTACGTGTCCATGGCCTTGGCGTCGGTGAGGGTCTTGTGGACGACGCCGATGGAGACCTTGACGCCGGTGGCGATGGTGCGGATGGATTCGCGGCGGGCGAGGATGGCGGCACGTTTGTCGTCGTCAACCACGGGTCGGCGACCGCCGACGCGGCCGCGTTTGCGGGCGGCTTCGAGGCCGTTCTTGGTCTTGCGGGTGATGTCACGGCGGCGGTCTTCGGCCAGGGCAAGCGCGAGGTCGAGGATAAGGGAGCGTTCGGTGTGCTCGCCGGCCGCGATGCCCTCCAGGACCTTGACGCCGACGCCGCGCTGGAACAGGTCGTTGAGGACGATCAGTCCTTCCAGGAGGTTGCGGCCGAGGCGGTCGACCTCCTGGACGGTGAGCAGGTCGCCGTCGCGGATGTAGGCCAGCGCGTTCAGCAGTGCGGGCCGGTCGTCGGTGATGAGCTTGCCGCTGCTCTTCTCCTCGAAGACCTTCCAGCAGATGGGGTCGAGGGCGTCGTGCTGCCGTTGGGTGTTCTGCTTGTCGGTGCTGACCCGGACCAGGCCGATGAGCGCCATCGAGGAGCGTCCTCCGTTCATCAAACGTGTAATGTCAGGTAGCTGAACGCTACTGGAAAACGAACGGCAAGATGAACGCTCTGAGGAGGCGCGGGGGCTCGTCCGGACGTGCTCCGGCCGGTGTTCATCAGACGGTCGTTAGATGAACGCCCCGGGATCTCCTTTGATCACGGGAGACGCTGCCGAGCAGGCCCCGGGCTCGCCCTTCTTGCTGTGGCTTCACCGCCTGGCCCCGCCCAGCTCCTTCCCCTTGACTGGCCCGAATGGCGCCAGCCACCACCCCGACGTGCCCTGGGCGGAACTGTGCGTTCAGTCCAGCAGTTCCTGCGAGCGTTTCCACAGGCGGCGGGCGGCCGGGGCGAGGGCGGCGAGTTCTGCCTGGTCGCTCCAGGTGAGGGCGATCTGGGAGACCGGGGCCATGATGTCGATCGGGTCCCAGGCCGCATCGAGGAGGCCGTCCTGCTGCGCGCGGCGGATGCGCGCCGGCTTGCCGACGATGGCGGCGCGGTAGGGACCGGGCTCGCCGTTGGCGGATTCGGCGGCGGGTAGTTCCATGCGACCCCAAGCGATGAAGCGGTGCTGTCACCGCGCGCTTCGCTCAGGAAGTCGCGAGCAACAAGGCCATGGTTGTTCCGGTGACCACGGCCAGCACTACGGGTGCCACGGCGTGGGAGCGGTGGCGCCGGTGCGTGAAGTCGCGGGCGCGGAGGTGGAATCCCACTGCGCCGATCAACAGCAGCGTGAGACCGGCCGCGGCCGTGATGGCGAGCGGCTTGAGCCAGAGGGCGGCCGCGAGCCCGAGGGCGCCGGCGATCTCCAGGGCGCCGATCGATCGGGTCATCGTCGAGCCGACGCCGAGCCTGAGCAGGTTGGCCGTCACGGGATCCCGTAACAGGACCTTCTGGGCGCCGGCGAGCAGGAAGACGAGAGCGACCAGAGTGCTCAGTGTGTTGGCGACAAACGACATGGTGTGACCTTTCGCGGCAAAGAGAACGAACATTCCTTTTCTAAGAGAGAGGCAGCAAAGTTGTCAAGTACGAATGTTCGTTCTACGTTGTGATGCCATGGCACGCATGCCCAAGGAGCATCTCGAAGCCCGCCGCCGCCAGATCCTGGACGCCGCGCGGCGCTGCTTCCTTCGCAATGGTTTCCACGCCACGTCCATGCAGGACGTGCTGACCGAGGCCGAGTTGTCGGCCGGGGCCGTCTACCGCTATTTCAAGAGCAAGGACGACATCATCGCGGCGACCGCCGCTGAGGCTCTCGCCGAGGTGGCGTCGGCGTTCGAGACGGACGACGCCGCGCGGCCGCCGGATCTGGACAACATCGTCGATCTCGTGCTGGGGGTCGACCGCCCCCCGCTGTCCGGATCGCAGGAGGCGGCCCAGCTGCTGGTCCAGGTCTGGTCGGAGGCGCTGCGATCGCCGTCGCTGAGCGCGAAACTGAAGGAGGTCATGGCGGAGGCCCGCGGTGTGGTCGGCGGCCTCGTAGTGCGACACCAGGAGCACGGGCTGCTGCCGGCCGACGTCCCGGCCGAGCATGTGGCCGATGTGCTGATGGCGCTCGTGGACGGGTTCCTGGTGCGCCGTGCGGTGTACGGCCACGCGGATTCGGTGGCCTTCAGGGACGGCATGCGAGCCCTGATGTCAGCGCCCGCACAAGCCGCCCAATAGAGAACGAACATTCGCTCTTGACTAGAACGGCCAGGGCATGCTCTTCTAAAAAGAACGATCATTCGTTCTAAGGAGTGGGTTTGTCGACTGCGAAAGAGGACGTTCTCATCGTCGGCGCGGGGCCGACCGGCCTGGTGCTGGCCATCGACCTGGCACGGCGGGGCGTGATCCCACGGATCATCGACGCCGGGCGCGCGGACCACCGGGAGAGCCGGGCTGTGTCGATCGTGGCCCGGTCGCTGGAGATGCTAGACGATCTCGGGCTGGCCCAAGCCGCCATCGAACGAGGCGTCCCGCTGCACACGCTGAACTTCTACCAAGGCACCACAACACTGGCCGAGATGGACGTGACGGCCGTGGACTCCCCGTTCCCGCTGGACCTGTGCATCCCGCAGTGGCAGACGGTCACGCTGCTGCGCGAGCGCGCCGAGGAGCTCGGAGTCACCATCGAATGGGACACCCGCCTGGTCGGGCAGCAGGCTGGCGAGCACGGCGTCACCGTGGAACTCCAGCACGGGGACGGCCGCAGCGAACGGCGCGAAACCCGCTGGCTGATCGGCGCCGACGGCGCCCACAGCACCGTGCGCGAGACGGCTGGAATCACCCGGGAGAGAGCCGACCTGAAGCGGGGGTTCATCCTGGGCGACGTCGCCGTGGACTGGCCGCTCACCCGGGACCGCTTCCATGTCTACTTCGACGCCTCCGGCCTGGTGGCCGTCTTCCCCATGATCGGGGGCTACTGGCGCATCCTGGCCAGCACGCCGGACGACCGGCCGCCGCAGGCCCCAGGGCTGGACGACTTCGCCGCCTACGTCGCCGAACGCACACCCTTGGATTCTCACGTACGCGACCTGCAGTGGAGTTCGTCATTCGTGGCCCGCGAGAGCCTGGCCGACCGCCTTCGCCACGGCCGGGTCCTCCTGGCCGGCGACGCCGCGCACAGCCACAGCCCGGTGGGCGGCCAGGGCATGAACACCGGCATGCAGGACGCCTACAACCTGGGCTGGAAACTCGCGCTCGTCGTCACCGGCCGCGCCGAGGAGTCCCTCCTGGACAGCTACCAGGCCGAACGCTGGCCCATCGTCAAGGCCGTGGTCGACGCCACCTCGACCACCACGAAGGTCGCCACCGGCACCACCCTGGTCGCCCGCAGAGCCAGGCGGCACGCGCTGCGCCTGCTCGGCAAGCTCAATCCCGTGCAACAGCGACTGTCGAACGCCTTCGGCGAGCACCTCGTCCATTACCGCGACAGCCGCCTCGTCTTCGAACGCTGGCACGAGTCGCCGGCCAGAGCGTGGAGTGATGTCGCCTGTACCGGACCGGAAGCCGGCGAGCTGGTACGGGACGTCTACGTTGAGAACCGTGAGGGGCCGGTGGCACTCCGTCACATCCTCCGGACGCCGGGCCACCACCTCGTCCTGTTCGCGGCGGACACGACGGACTCCGCCACCCTGGCCGCCTGGCAGGCCTCCGCACACGAGGCGATGGCCGGGCACGGCGAGATCCATGTCATCACCCGCGGCCACCTGCCGCACGACCCCATGGACGGAGTCTTCGCCGACCTGCGCAGCGAGGCGCACAACCGCTACGGCGTGCGCCGCCCCAGCCTGTACCTGATCCGCCCGGACAAGTACGTCGGCTTCCGGGGCGACAGCGTCGACTTCGCACCCGTGAGCGACTACTTCCTCGCCCTGGGCGCCCGCCCGTGACACCGCCTGTCAAGAAGAGGAGCTGGACAACCCCGTGACACAAGAACCGACCGCCCCCGAGAGCCTGGCCGGAATCGGCGCGACCGCCCTGGGCGTGGCTCTCCTGCGCGCCCAGGAGAGCAGCCGACCGGACCGGCTGTTCGACGACCCTTACGCGCGGCACTTCCTCCAGGCCGTCGATCCGGCGTTCACCCCTTGGGCCGCCGGTCCTTCTCCGGCGACCGCACGTTTCCTGCAGGTCTAACTAATAACCCTTGAGTTCCACTGGGCTTCTTTGGCCTCTCTAGCCCCAGGACCTGGGCGTTTCTGCTGGTGCTCCGGCTTCTGTGGACGTTGACGAGATTTCGGGGATTCTGAAGGTCTATCGTCCTGGTCGTTCGTCTTGCTGTGAGGGTGAAGGCGAGGTGGCCGGAGTTGGCGCTGGCGGTGGTG
>NZ_VCJS01000381.1 GCF_005893125.1 Nonomuraea basaltis
CCCGTGGTCGGAGCGCTTGAAGCCACCGAACGGTGCACCCAGGTCGAAGCCGGCGCCGTTGATGTGCACCTGACCGGCGCGGATGCGGCGCGCGACGCGCGCCGCGCGCTCCGTGTCGGCCGACCACACCGCCGCCGACAGCCCATACGGGGTCGCGTCGGCCAACTCGACGGCCTCATCCTCACCCTCGTAGGCCTGGACGCACAGGACGGGGCCGAAGATCTCCTCGGAGGCGATGCCCGCACCCGCGGGAACCTCCGTGAAGACGGCCGGACCGGCGAAGAAGCCGCGCGCCGGAAGCGCGTGGTGTCCCGTGATCAGGCGAGCGCCCTCGGCGACGCCGCGGTCGATGTACCGGCGTACCCGGTCGAGCTGCAGCCTGGACACCAGCGGACCGAGCGTGGTGTCCTCGTTCCTGGGATCGCCGATGGTGTTCGCCTCCGCCGCCGCCACGGCCAGCTTCTCGACCTCCGGAAGCCGGGTCCGGGGCACGAGCAGGCGGGTGAGCGCGTTGCAGGTCTGACCCGAGTTGAAGAACGCGTTCATGACCGCGTCCTGCACGGCCGACTCCAACGGGGCGTCGTCGAGCAGGACGCACGGCGACTTGCCACCCATCTCCAGGCTGGTCTTCTTCACGTTGCGGCCGGCCGGCTCCGCGACCCGGCTGCCGGTGGCCGTGGAGCCGGTGAATGACAGCATGTCGATCAGCGGATGGGCGGCCAGCGCCGCACCCGCCACCGGGCCGGTGCCGGGGATCAGGTTGAACACCCCGGCGGGCAGTCCGGCGGCGTCGACGAGCTCCGCCAGGCGGAGCGCCGCCAAGGGGACGACCTCGCTGGGTTTGACCACCACCGTGCAGCCCACGGCCAGGGCGGGGGCGATCTTGGCGGCGATCTCCTGAAGCGGGAAGTTCCAGGGCGTGATGGCGCCCACGACGCCCACCGGCTCGCGTACGACCAGCGTGTTCGCCGCCGCGCCTGGCAGGGGCGAGGGGGTTGAGAGGCCCTCGGCCAGTTCGGCGGCCATCATGAAGATCTCCGCGGGGGCGGCGACCTGCACCTCGCGGGCGATCGCGCGCGGCATGCCGAGGTCGGCCACGATGAGCTCGGTCAGCTCGTCGGCGTGGCCGGCGACGAGCTGACCGAGCTCGCGAACGTATCCGAGCCGCTCCCGCTCGGGAGTGCGCGACCAACGGGGGAAGGCGCGCGCGGCCGCGCGGACGGCCCGGTCGACGTCCTCGGCGTCACCTAGGCGGATGGCTCCGATGGCCTGCTCCGTGGTGGGGTCGAGGATGTCCAGCGTTCCCGTGCCGTGCGGGGCCACCCAGGCGCCGTCGATGTAGAGGCCCTTCATGGCCGTACCACCGTGACCGGCAGGCGGGACAGGCCGCGCAACGTGGCGTTGCGCCGGGGCACGGGCTCCGCGGCGAAGCGCAGGCGGGGGCGGCTCAGCAGCGCCGACAGGACCACCCGCGCCTCGACGCGGGCGACGTTGAGCCCCAGACACGAGTGGGAGCCGCGGCCGAAGCCGAGGTGGGGGTTGGGGTGGCGGTCCAGCACCATCGTCTCCGGGTCGGGGAACTGCTCCGGGTCACGGTCCGCTGCCGCGAGCATGGCGGTGACGACGTCGCCCTGGCGGATCTTCGCGCCGCCCAGCTCGACGTCCTCGGTGCTGCCGCGGCTCAGCGCGTGCACGGGACTCGACAGGCGCAGCAGCTCCTCGATCGCCAGGTCGAGCCCGGCCGCGCCGGTACGCAGGGCGTCCTCCGCCTCAGGATGCCTGAGCAGGCGGGCTACGGCGTTGCCGAGGAAGCGGCTGGGCACCTCGAAGCCGGCGTGGAAGAACGCCCGTACGGAGCTGACCAGTACCTCGTCGTTGGCCACTCCAGAGTCCTCCAGGTGCGTGGCCACGTAGCCGAGCGCGCCCTCGCCCGGCGGGTCGGCCAGCCAGGAGCGGATCAGGTCGTTGAACACGGCTCTGGCCTTCAACCCCGGATCCACCGCGTCTGGCGCCAGCTGGGCGTCCATGCTGCGGTCGAGGTCGTCGTTCAGGCGGTCGAAGGCGTCGCCGGTCCGCGGCGGGTCGACGCCGATGAAGCGGGTGATGGCGAACAACGTGAACGGATCGGCGAACTCCCGGACGAAGTCGAACACGCCCCTGTCCATGAGCGGTTCGAGGAGGGCGTCCGCCCGCTCGGTCAGCACCGCCTCGACGGCCTTCAGATCCTGGGCGCGCACCGCGTCCAGAGCCAGGTGGCGCAGGGGCGTGTGCTCGGGTGGGTCGAGCGTCTGCAGGCTCAGCAGCGTGGGCGGAGTGGGCTCGCCGATGCGGCGGAAGTCGGCGGCGAACCGCTGAGAGTCCCGCAGCACGGTGGAGCAGTCCGCGAACCTGGTCAGCAGCCAGCACCGCAGCTGCTCGTGCCAGTAGACCGGCGCGGTCTCCCGCAGCCGGCGATAGGCCGGGTACGGGTCGGACAGGACATCGTCGTCGAGCGGGTTGAACAGCGGATCGGCCGAATGTGTCGTCGTGGAAGCCGTCACTCGAGGCACCTCCTCACCTCGCCCCGTGCGGGCTCTCCGACGGTAATCGTGTGCGGTCGATCCCAGATACGCCGTGAACGAGACATCTCCCCCTGCCCAGGCTTTCCGGTCTCCGGCAAGTGTGTGCGGGCTCAGCGGTGGATGAAATTCGGCAGGAGGTCCATGTCGTCGTAGTAGCGGTGGAAGACGGGCGTGGCGGCTCCGGACAGCGGCGGGACGATCCACGCCCACTCGGCGGGCACCCGCCGGCCCGCGCGGCGCTCGCGCTCCAGGTGCCGCATGAACCGCTCCGCCTCCGTGTGATGGTCGCTCATCGTCACCCTGGAGCGCTGGAACGACCAGAGTACGGCGACGTTCAGTTCGACGAGCGCGCGATCCTTCCAGAGAGTGCGGTGGGCGGCCGTGGACAGCCCCATCCGGTGGGCGATCTCGGGCAACATCGCGTACCTGTCGTCGTCGGCCAGGTTGCGCGCGCCGATCTCCGTGCCCATGTACCAGCCGTTGAACGGCGCGGCCGGGTAGCGCAGCCCGCCCGCCAGCAGCGTCATGTCGGAGATCGCGGGCACCGCGTGCCAGCGCAGCCCCAGCTCCCCGAACCACGGCAGGTCGGGATGGCCGATGGGCACCTCGTGCACGGACTCCGCGGGTAGGTCGAACAACCGCGGCCGCTCCCCCGGCGTTTCGACGAGCAGCGGCAGCGGGTCGAACGAGGTGCCCGGGCCGCCGGGCCAGCCGAGTTTCATCACCCGCTCGGTCAGCGCCGCGTTCCTCGGGTCGCCGAGGACGGTGCCGTCGTCGCGGCGGTAGCCCGCGTACCTGACGAGCTGCTCGTTGTGGATGCGCGGGCCCGCGCATCCGGGGGCTGCGCGGGCGAAAACGGTGATCATGGGGCGGATCCGGCCGTGCGCGAACGCATGCCGCAGATGCGCGACGCACTCTAGGTAGACGCCCTCGGCCGTGTTCACGTGGCGGCGGTCGCGGACCACCAGGTTGCGCCAGTAGAGCCGGCCGATGCACCTCTTGCTGTTGCGCCAGGCCACGCGGGCGGCGTGGGCCAACTCGGCGGAGGTGTGCGCGTAGGTGCCGTGCTCGCCGATCGACCTGCGCACTTCTTCCAGCCGCCCTCCGGGCGGGCCGGCGTCGGGGTTCTCGTCGTGGAACTGCCGCACGAACGCCTCGGCCTCGTCTTCCAGGCTCCGGCCGGAGGCTGGAACGGTCACCTCCGTCATGCTCTCCTCCTCGCGCGGCGGGCGGGGTGGTGACCCGGCGGTAAGGCCGGGCCACCGAGTTGCTACATCCGCGTTACGTCAGTGCAGGTAACGCATCTGCGCTCACCTCCTCCGTCCCATCCGGTTCCGCGGCGCACGCCCCCGAACGCGGTGTGGGAGTGATGGTGATGGGCCGAATGTACGGGGACGGCGAGGTGATCCCTAAGGTCCGAGCACCGACGCCCCGCCCGGTCCGTCCTTCCGGACGCCGGAAACGTCGAGCCTGAGGTGTTCCAGGGCAGGGATCCCGTTCCTATGGTTGAGCGATGGTCGGGAGCCGCGCGGACTGGGATGGCCAGGCCGCGGACTATGACGAGGCGATGCGGCCGTTCGAGCGGCACGCCTTCGCCCGGGCGCGGGTCTGGCTGTGCACCCGAGCCCGTGGGGACGTCCTGGACGTCGCCGCGGGCACCGGCGCCAACCTGCCGCACTACCCGCCGGGATGCCGCGTCACGATGGTGGACTACAGCGGCCCGATGCTGGCCCGGGCCAGGCACCGCGACGCGCGGGTGCGGGTCGCGCTGTGCCAGTCGGACGCCCATCGTCTGCCCTTCCTGGACAGGTCGTTCGACGCCGCGGTGTGCGCGCTGAGCCTGACGCTGCTCGGCGGAGGCCCGGCCTTCAAGGAGATCAGGCGCGTCCTGCGGCCGGGCGGTCACCTGCTGGTGCTGGATCACGTGCACGCCAGGCGGCACGTGTGGCGGCCGGTGCACGAGGCGGGGTTCCGCGTGGCCGACCGGCGCAGGCTGCTCATGGGCCTCGTACGAGCGGTCGACCTGTCCTTCTGATTTCCGGAAACCGCCGAAGGACCGAAGGTCGGGGATGGCACCTTCCGCCGCCGCCGCCGCCCGGCCTACGCTCCACCGCATGTCGGAACCCGTAGATGTGACGGTCGACCACCACGTCGCCAAGGTGAGGCTGAACCGTCCAGAGGTCCTCAACGCGGTGGACGGCGCGGCGCTGGCGGAGTTCGGCCTGGCCCTGCGCGACTGCGCCGACTCCCCCGACGTCCACGCCGTCGTCATCCACGGCGCAGGCCGCTCGTTCTGCAGCGGTATCGACCTGACCGCTCTGGCGACGGGGCGAATCCCCCTGGGGTGGTTCGACGAGTGGGAACGGGCGGTCGCCCTCTGCGAGGAGATGCCCAAACCGGTGATCTGTGCCATCCACGGCCACTGCCTGGGCGGCGGGTTCCAGATCGCGCTTGCCTGCGACGCTCGCGTGGCCTCACCTGACGCGGTCTTCGAACTGCCCGCGATCCGCGAGGGGCTGATACCCGGATTCGGCGTCCACCGTCTGCCCCGCTACGTCGGTGTGGCACTGACGCGGCGCATGGTGCTGTTCGGCGACCGGTGGACCGCCGCGCGAGCCGCGGAGCTCGGCGTGCTGGAGAAGGTGAGCCTCGACCCGCTGGCCGCCGCCGTGGAGATGGCGCATGAGCTGGCGCCGCTGTCCCAGGTGCACAGCTTCGCGGTCTGCAAGCGGCTGCTGAGCCTGGCCGGCGCCGGCGCCGACCCACTTCAGGAATACCTGGCGCGGCAGGCGGAATGCCTGGGCTCCGAGCACCACCGCGCCTCGGCCGAGGCCTGGTTGTCGCGATGACGCGCTGGGGCGGGTTCCTGCTGCTCGTCGCCCTGCTGGCCGCCGCGTTCCTGCTGGTCAGGCTCGGCGCCGAGAACTGGGGCGGACCACCGAGGCGCGACGTCGAGATCGCCGGGCGGATCCCGGCCACCGTCTTCGTGCCGGGACAGCCGCCTCCCGGGCACCCGGCCATCGGGTTCACGCTGCCGCGTCCCGCCGGGCAGCGACCTCCCGTCGTGGTCATCGCGCACGGCCACAGCGCCGACCGGGAGATGATGAGCCCGATCGCGCGCAGCCTGGCCCGAGCCGGGTACGCGGTGCTGGCCTTCGACCTCGCCGGTCACGGGGCCAGCCGGACGCCCTTCTCCGTCACGCCCTTCGCCTCGGAGCCCGACCGGCTGCGGGCCGACCTCAAGGCCGTGGTCGATTGGCTGGGCGCCTACCCCTACGTGGACGGGAAGCGGGTGCTGCTCATGGGGCACTCGCTCGGGGCCGCGCTGGTGATGGACTTCGCCTCGCGGGACCCGAGGCCGGTTGCCACCATCGCGCTCTCCGGCTCGGTCAACCCGGCCTTGGCCGGGCCGCTGCGGCCGCGCAACGCGCTCTTCCTCGTCGCCGCCGGGGACGCGCAGCCGATCCACGAGGAGACGATGGGCACGGCGCGGCAGCTCGCGGGCGTGACCCCCGAGGAGGGGCGGACGTACGGCGATCCACAGGCGGGCCAGGCCGTGCGGCGGAGCCTCGTCCCGGGCACCGACCACATGACGGTGCTGTACTCGGACACGGCGTTCCGCGAGGCCGTCGCCTGGCTGGACACCTCGGCCGGCAACGCGGCGAGGCGGCCACCTGGACTCGACGACCCGCGCCTCGGCCTCAGCGCATGGTACCTGCCGTGCGTGCTGGTGCTGCTGGCCGGGCTGGGCGTCGCGGCGGGCAGGGCGGCCCGTCACCCGCCCCGCGCCCTCACCGCAGGGCGCCTCTCCCACGAGCGGGTCACGGCGGAACGTCCCCTGCACGCCCTGGTCCCGGCGGGACGCCCCCCTGACGGCCCCGGCCCGACGAGAGACCTCCCTGCTGGACCGGTCCCTCCGCAACGCCGCTCCGGCCGCTCCCTCCCGGCGGAAGGGAGCGCGGCCGGGGTGGTCTCCGCGGCGGGGGCGCACTGGCGGTTGGCGCTGTTCGCCGGGGCGATGCTCGCCTCGCTGCCCGTCCAGTTCGTGGGCGGGGTGGACGGGCGCACGCTGGCCGGGTTCCTCGGTCTCGAGGGCGGCGACGCGATGCTGGCCTTCCTCGCCGTCTCCGGCGGGATCCTCCTCTCGATCCCCGCCATGGCCCCGGCGAGCCGGTTGGGGCGGGTGCTGGCCGCTCCGCGTCCCCTGGCCGACGGCGCGGCCCGGCTGGCGTGGCCCGCCCTCGCCGGACTTGCCGGAACGTACGTGCTGCTCGCCCCGCTGGGCCCGGTGTTCCACCGGCTCGTCCCCACCTCCGAGCGCGCGATCGCCGGGATCGTCTCCGCCGCCCTGGCGCTGCCCTTCTTCCTCGCTCTGGAGGGTCTGCTGCGGCGCGGCAACCTCCTCGTCGCCGTGGCGAGCTCGCTGGCCGGTCGCCTGCTGGCGGTGATCGTCGTCTACGCGGGGCTCGCCGTGGGCGTCTTCCAGGACATCGTCGGCCTGTACGCCATGTTCCTCGGCGTGCTGCTCCTCCTCTTCGAGCCGCTGGCCGCCGCCGCCTACGCGGCGGGCAGGGACCCGAGGGTGGCCGCGCTCATCCAGGCGGGCCTGCTCGGCTGGATCGTCGCCGTGACGGTGCCATGGTCGGGATGAGCGTGCCAGGCAGGCAGTCGGCCGGCGGCTGGCTGCGTATGAGCCCGCCCAACCCGTCGGCGGACATCCGGCTCATCTGTCTTCCTCACGGTGGCGGCGGCACCGCCGCGTTCCGGGGGTGGGCGGGCG
>NZ_VCJS01000382.1 GCF_005893125.1 Nonomuraea basaltis
CCCCTGCCCTGACACGGGCCCGTCCTTCCGGCGGACCTCCGACCCCTGACCGCGCAACGACGTGCCTGCCGTGACGGCGTGCGTGCCGTGCCGCCGCTCCTGCCGCACCTGCCCGTGACGGTGGGGAAGGTCGGGAAGGTCGGGAAGCGGGAAGGTCGGGTGCTGGAATGGGGTGGTGCTGCGGTGGTCGGTGGCGGGATCAGTGGATGCGGGCCAGGCGGTTGAGGATCTCGGCGAGGATCGGTTCGGTGGTGGCGAAGTTCAGCCGTACGTACTCCGCGCCACCGGGCCCGAACCCCGCCCCGTCGGTCAGCAGCACCTTGGCCTCGCGTTCGATGACCTCCGCCATTCCCGCCCGCCCCACATGCAGCCACGCCAGATACGTGGCCTGCGGGATCCGGTACCCGAACGTCTCGGGCAGGCGGGCCGCGATCGTGTGGCGGTTGCGGTCGAGCAGGGCGCGGGTCCGTTCCAGCCAGGCGTCCCCGTGCCGCCACGCCGCCACCGTCGCCTCGACGCCGAACAGGTTCGCGGACCCGTACACGAAGGGCGGCTGCGCCTCCAGCGCCTTGCGGACCCCCTGGTGTCCGAGGTGGGCGACGGAGCAGCGGATGCCGCCCAGGTTGAACGCCTTCGTCGCGGACGTGATGGTGACCGTGCGCTCGGGGAGGAGCGTCGCGAAGGGGATGTGGCGGTGCGGCTCGAAGGTCAGGTCTGCGTGGATCTCGTCCGAGATGACGAGCAGGTCGTGGCGTTCGGCGAGCTCGGCGAGCTCGGTCAGCTCCTCGCGGGTGAAGACGCGGCCGGTCGGGTTGTGCGGGTTGACGAGGAGGAGCACCCGGCAGCCCGACAGGTCGGGCACTTCGAAACGCCACGAGTCGCCGTCCGGCTCGGCCTGGATGGGGTGGAGGGGACGCTCCATGAACTGCAGCGTCGTCAGGAACGGGTGGTAGGCGGGGGTGTGGACCGCCACGCCGTCGCCGGGCCGGGTCCAGACCTGGAGCAGCACCTGGAGGGCCTGGTTGAGATCGTTGAAGGAGCGGACGAGCGAGGGATCGGGGGACCAGCCGTACCGGCCCGCCATGCGCTCGGCGAACGCTTCCGCCAGCGGCCCGGCGTTGGGTTTGTCCAGCCAGGCGGGGTAGCCGAGGTCGCCGCCGGCCCGCCGCCGCAGAGCCTCGATCACCTCGGGCGCGGTGGGCAGGTCCATGTCGGCGATCCAGGCGGGAATGACCCCCGCCCCGGCCTCTGCCCATTTAAATCCGTCATTTCGCTCCTTGAGGTCATCTGGGCGGTATGCGTCGTTCACTCGGACATTCTAGATTTAGGAATGTGATGAGGCGGCGTTGCGGGTTGTGGCAGGCTGGGCGGCCATGACGCCGCACCCGAAGATCGACGCGATTGTCGAGACGTACCTGTCAGTGGCTGACGTGGAGGCGCCCGGGCTGGTCGAAGGTCTTTACCTGGAAGGGTCGGCGGCCCTGGACGACTACCGGCCGGGGACGAGCGACGTGGACTTCGTGGCGGTGACGGCCGCGAGCCCGCCGATCGAGGCGCTGGAACGCATCCACACTCGCCTCGGCGCCCACCCGTTCGAAGGCGTCTACCTCACCTGGGACGATTTCCGCCACAACCCCTCCGACCTTGAGGGGCGTCCGCAGGCCCACGGCGGCAAGCTCGACCCCCGAGGCGGCGTCAACCCGATCACGTGGCACACGGTGGCCCACCACGGCGTGACGTGCCGGGGACCCAAGCCGGCCGAGCTGGACATCTGGAGCGATCCAGCCGCCCTCGCCGCCTGGACGGACGACAATCTCGACCGCTACTGGCGGCGCCTGGTGACCCGGGCCGCCCGCCCGCTGACCCGGTGGGGGCTGGTCACCCTCGGCGGCTACGGCACCGTGTGGATCGTCACGGGCGTCTCCCGGCTGCACTACACGCTGGCGACCGGCGGCATCACCTCCAAGACGGGCGCGGCGCGGCACGCGCTGGAGGCGTTCCCCGAGCGCTGGCACCGCGTGCTGAACGAGGCGCTGCGCCTGCGCGCGGACGACTCCGCCCAGCCGTCGCTCGGGAGCCTGGTCTCGGGGCTGGCCGAGCACTTCGGCGCGCCCCGGCCCTCGCTGTACGCCTCCCCCTTCGAACGGCGGAAGGACGTGCTGGCCTTCGCCGACCAGGTGATCATCGCCGCGCACGAGCTGTACGCCGCCCGCTAGGCGGACGGGGGATTGACGGGGGTTCGCCCTCGGGATACGAATACGCCCGAACGCCATCACCACGCCATCCCGGCGCGGTGAGATGTTAACGCTAACATCGCGGAGGGCCGCTGGATGCGTACACACCGAAGGGCGTTTGCCGCCGCCGTCGCGTTGCTCTTTGCCGTCGCGACCGTCGTGTTCGCACCCGGCGCCGCCCACGCCGCCGGGCCGGCGCCGCACTACCTGATGACCGCGTTCACCAACAGCAGCGAGTCGAACATGTACGTCTACGACTCGGTGAACGCCACGACCTTCGCCCTCGTCCGCGCCAACGCCTACACCCCGCCGTCCGGCCTGATCCGCGACCCGAGCGTGCTGCGGCACACGGACGGCTACTACTACCTCGTCTACACGACCAACTGGACCGGCGACACGATCGGCTTCGCCCGCAGCGCCGACTACGTGAACTGGACGTTCCTCCGCAACGTCACCGTCGGCCTGAACGGCGCCACCGGCAGCACCTGGGCGCCGGAGTGGTTCAAGGACTCCGACGGCAGCGTCCACGTGATCTACTCGGCGTCCACGACGGGCACGGCGGGACAGTTCCGCCCGTACCGGATCACCGCTGCGAACAGCGCGCTCTCGTCGTGGAGCGCCCCGGCCCCGCTGGGCATCCCGGCGAACTACATCGACAGCTTCGTCGTCAAGGTCGGCTCCACGTACCACAACTTCCTCAAGAACGAGACGACCAAGTACATCGAGCACGCCACCGCCACCTCGCTCAACGGCCCGTGGCAGTTCACCGGCACCGGGAACTGGGCGGGCTGGGGCTCAGGGCTGGAGGGCCCGGCGCTGACGCGGCTGCCCGACGGCCGGTGGCGGATCTACTTCGACAACTACACCGGCGGCCGCTACTACTACGCCGACAGCTCCAACCTGAGCTCGTTCGGCGCCAGGGTCGAGTTGCCCGGCCTGTCCGGCACCGCCCGGCACTTCACCGTGCTGCGCGAGGACGTCGGCGACACCACGGCGGTGCCCACCGGCAACCGCTCGCTGCGCTCGGCCAACTTCCCCGACCGGTACGTGCGCCACCGGAACAACCTGGCCTACGTCGACCCGCTCAGCTCCGCCAGCCCGCCGGCCGACCGCCGGGACGCCACGTTCACCGTCGCGGCGGGGCTGGCCCACCCCGGCTGCTACTCCTTCCAGTCGGTCAACCTGCCCGGCTACTACCTGCGCCACTACAACATGCGGCTGACCCTGCAACGCGACGACGGCTCGGCGATCTTCAAGGGCGACGCCACGTTCTGCGGGCGATCCGGACTGGCGGGCGGGGGCACGATCTCGTTCGAGTCGTACAACCTGCCGGGCCGCTACCTGCGCCACTACAACTACGAGATGCGGCTGGACCTGCGGGCGTCCGACTCGGTGTTCGCCTCCGACGCCTCGTACACGGTCACCTCGCCGCTGGCCTGACCCGGAAAGGATCAGCCGATGCTCCGGAAACCGGCGACCGTCGTCGTGGCTACCCTGCTCATCGTGATCGCCAATCTGCTGTCGCCGGGCGCCGCCCACGCCTCGCCCGCCGTGCAGTACACCAACCCGCTGGCGGCGCAGCGCGCCGACCCGCACATCTTCCGCCACACCGACGGCTACTACTACTTCACCGCGACCGTTCCCCAGTACGACCGCATCGTGCTGCGCCGCGCCACCACCATCCAGGGCCTGGCCGGCGCGCCGGAGACGGTTATCTGGCGCAAGCACGCCGCCGGCGAGATGGGCGCGCACATCTGGGCGCCGGAGATCCACTTCATCAACGGTAAGTGGTACGTCTACTTCGCGGCCGGCCGGGCCGACGACGTCTGGCGGATCCGCATGTACGTCCTGGAGAGCTCCAGCGCCAACCCGCTGACCGGCACCTGGACCGAGCGCGGCCGGATCGCCACCCCCTGGGACACCTTCTCCCTGGACGCCACCACCTTCGTCGCGAACGGCGTGCGCTACCTGCTCTGGGCTCAGCAGGAGCCGGGCATCTCGACCAACTCCAACCTGTACATCGCCCGCATGGGCGCCAACCCCTGGACGATCACCGGGGCCACGACCCGGCTGACCGTGCCGACGCTGGCTTGGGAGACCCGGGGCTACAAGGTGGCCGAGGGGCCGTCGGTGCTGCAGCGCAACGGGCGGCTCTTCCTCACCTATTCCGCCAGCGCCACCGACGCCAACTACTGCATCGGCCTGCTGACCGCCTCCGCGTCGGCGGATCCGCTGCAGGCGTCCTCCTGGACGAAGAGCACCAACCCGGTCTTCGCCTCCAGCGCGGCGACCAGCCAGTACGGGCCCGGCCACAACTCCTTCACCACCTCGGAGGACGGGCAGAGCGACATCCTGGTCTACCACGATCGCAACTACCGTGACATCTCGGGTGATCCGCTGAACGATCCGAACCGGCGTACCCGGGTGCAGAAGATGTACTGGCGCGCGGACGGCACCCCGGACTTCGGCATCCCGGTGCCCGACGGGGTGACGCCCGTGCGGCTCATGTCGTACGACACGCCGGGATCGGCGGTCAGGCACTACAACTACCGCGCCCGCCTGGAGGCGAACGTCACCCCGCTGGCGGACTCCCAGTTCAGGATCGTTACGGGGCTGTCGGGGTCGGGGACGATCTCGCTGGAGTCGACCAACTTCCCGGAGTACTTCCTGCGGCATCGCAACCATGAGGCCTGGGTGGAGCAACGGGACGGGACGAGCCTGTTCAATGCCGACGCCGGTTTTTATCGGCGTGTGGGGCTCGCGGGGTCGGGCACGGTCTCGCTGGAGTCGGTGAACTTCCCCGGGTACTTCCTGCGGCATCGCGGCGGGCAGGTGTGGGTCGAGCAGAACGACGGTTCGACCGCCTTCCGGAGCAACGCCAGCTTCATCCTGGAATGACACCCGGCCCGCGTGGGGGTCGGGCTGCGTCCTCGGCTCGGCCCCGCATCCCGCTCGGCGCGCGCGCCAGGCACCAGCCCGCGCCTGGCCCGATCTGTGCCTGCCCGGCTTGCGCTTGTCACGGAGCGTCGTCACGGAAAGGGCTCTTCGGACGGCGCTCAAGGTCTGGCGGCTGGTGGCGGGGCCGAGGGCACGCCGACTAACGCCTCGATCGCCTGGCCCGCGATACATGGTCGGTAGCGGACGATGGCGCACCCTGAGGCGAGGGCTTGACTGCTTGGGGCTGTGCTGTGTGCGACAGTCGTGTGTGTGTTGAGGGGCGAGGATGAAGGCAGACGAGGTCGGCGGCGCGAAGGCCGTACCTCGTCGTTCTTGTTTGGCGCGCGCCGGAACGCGGCGCGGCGATTTGACGCGCGCCTGAGCCGCCGACCGGTTAGAGCCGGCGCAGGACCGCTACGACCTTGCCCAGGACGCTGGCCTCGTCTCCGGGGATGGGCTCGTAGTTGGAGTTGTGAGGGACGAGCCAGACATGGCCGTCCTTGCGCTTGAAGGTCTTGACGGTGGCCTCGCCCTCGATCATCGCGGCCACGATGTCGCCGCTCTCCGCCACCGGCTGCTGGCGGACGACCACCCAGTCGCCGTCGGCGATGGCGGCCTCGATCATCGAGTCACCGCTGACCTGCAGGAGGAACAGCGTGCCCTCGCCGACGAGCTGCTTGGGCAGAGCGAAGACGTCCTCCACGCTCTCCTCGGCCAGAATCGGACCACCGGCGGCGATGCGGCCGACGAGCGGAACATAGGCGGCCGTGGGGCGGTTGACCGTGGCCTCGTCGTCCGTCGCGTCCGGGTCGACCCAGAGCACCGGCTCGCCCGGCAGACGCACTTCAAGAGCGCGCGGCCGGTGGGGGTCGCGTCTGAGGTAGCCCTTGCGCTGCAGCGCCGTGAGCTGATGCGACACGCTGGACGTGCTGGTCAGCTGCACCGCCTCGCCGATCTCGCGCATTGAGGGCGGATATCCGCGCTGTTGTACCGAGTCGCGGATCACTTCGAGGATCTTGCGCTGCCTGGGAGTCAAGCCCAGGGAGTCGCGTCTGCGCACCGCGAGGTCGCTGACCCCGTTTGCGTCATCCCGCTCGGTCATGGTCTTCCTCCTCGCCAGGCGGCCCGCCTCACCGGCGAACCTCCCGTTCTGTGGTCTCGATGTCGCACACAGCGACCGTATCGCTGTTGAAGATCATCTTCAAACAATTGTTCGAGTCTTCCTCGAAATTGTCGCGAGTGTGGTGTACAACATCGTACGGGAGTTCGATCGACACCGTGTTCGATTTGCTGATCTTTATTCGGCCTTTCCTCAGGCCACACGGCAGGAGGTCATCCATGCGAGCGACCACAAACCCGAACACGACCAGCGAAGACATCAAGCGGCTCACACTCATCGCCGATGCCACGCAGAAGGACCGACGGGGAGACAATACGCGGGCGGAGGTGGGCTCCCATGGAAATTCCGGCAAGAGGTTGGGGCTCCGTTCGAGTGGCGCGGTAAGGCCTGGACGATCTCCATCCGGAGGGGATGCTCTCAGGGAGCAGGGAAAGCCCCGTCTGCGCTTGGTTCCCCCGCCACGTCCCGGTACGGATACGGACGAAACGCTGCCGCCGAGGCGGAGACCGGCACGTTCGGGCGGCGATGACACGGCAGCCACCCGAAGGCCGCCCGATCCCGGATCGGCTTCGGAGACGCGTGGTGCACGGCGAGGTCCGGGAGCCGGTACGGGCAGGGGAGGGCCTGGAACCGGCGCGGGGCCCCGGGCCGGCACAGGACGCGGCGGGTCTCGGACAAGTGCGGCGCGCGGAGCCGGTGCCGGAAGGGTCGGTGTCGCGCCCGGTTTCGCCGCAGGGCGTGGCGGCCCTGGGGGTGTGCGGCGTGGCGGCCTTGGAATGGGCAAAGAGCGCGGCGGGCCTGGAGGGGGCAGAGAGCGTGGCGGCGGGCCTGGAGCGGGCAGAGGGCGCGGCGGCTCTGAAGGAGGCACAAAGCGGGGCGGGCCTGGAGCGGGCAGGCGGCGTGGCGGGCTTGGGGCGAGGCCGGGGCGCGGCGGGGTTACGG
>NZ_VCJS01000383.1 GCF_005893125.1 Nonomuraea basaltis
TATAATCCATACAGGCGCCATTCCAGCATTGGAATGCACAGCCCCGTCACGTACGAGAGCCTCTACCGGCCCTCAGACACCGCCGAGTGACCTCACCTCAGGTGTCCGTGCAACGGGGGGAAGCTCAATGGCTGCTCCAGGTAGTGACGCATTGGAGTGAACCCGTTGGTCTAATAGAAAGCCAACGCCTCCCAGTTGGAGTCCCATACGTCCGTGAACAAACGGGAGCAGTCGGCGGCAGCGTTATTGGCTGCCGTGCGGATCGCATCGACCAGGGCGGTGCCAACCCCCATCGGATCGCGGTGGGTTCATCTTCCTGCAGTTCTACTTGTTGTTGCTAAAGGCAGAACAGCGGTTCCTTGTGTTTGAGTACAGGCCAGCACGATATCGGTGTCACAGGGATGCTCCGACAGGCCACCGCCTGCATCAGAGCTCGAGATTGATGATGGCGATGCCGTTACCTGCGACGGCAATGCGCCGGTGCTCGAGCACCGCCAGCGCGAGGACGTGGCTGCCGATGGGGATCACCAAGCAGGTACGGTCGAACGGATCCCATAGTCGCACCATTCCGTCGTAGCCGCCGCTGGCGAGCAGGGTGTGTCCGTTGGGGCGGGGTAACGCGGCAAGCGCCGGGGCCCCTGGTTCGTCTCCCGTGTTGTGGACCAGTGGGTCGCCGACCGGGGTTCGTGTCGTACCTCTCGTCAGATCCCACAGCCGGACCGTGCCATCGTTGCCACTGCTGGCGAGGAGAGTATCACCCCTAATGCTGCGGAAGGTTGCAAGGGCTCGCACCACGTCGTTGTGGCCCTGCAGTGGGCGGCCGATGAGTTTGCCTGTCGTGAGGTCCCTGAGCCGCACAGTCCCGTCTGTATGGCCACTTGCCATTAGGGTTCGTCCATCTCGGATGGACACAACGGTCAAGGCGTGTATTCCGCTGCCACGGTACGCAAAGCTGCTGATGTGAGCTCGGGAGATCGGGTTCCACATATTCACTTCGCCACGGCGGTAGTCCCCAATCGCCAGAACCGTTTCCCTACCCGGGACCTGTACGACGGCTAGCGAACTTACCGCTCTCAGATCGTGCTCAAGTCGATGGACCAATTCTCCGGCGGCGGGATCCCATAGCAGCACCACTCCGTCAGCATCGCCACTGGCCAGCAGGCTACGACCGCCGGGGATGGGGACTGCGGCCAACGACCAGATGGTCTGGGCGTGGCCGAGAAGGGGCCCACCCACACGTTGGCCGGTGTTTGCGTTCCACAGCCGTATTGTCCCGTCAGGTCCACCGCTGGCCAGCAGAGTTGCGCGTCCAGCGATGGGCACCATCGCGACTGAGTACGCTATGAAGATACCTATGGGCGGCCGGTCGTCGAGGGGTCTGTCGCTATCGGTTGGCTTCCAAGTCCACAGTGGTATTGCCTGCTCGGCAGCCTTATCCGGCATGCCGCCGCCGAATTGGACCCGCCGTAAGAAGACTTCCATAGCATGTCCATCGAGGCCTTCGATCGTAAAAAGTATGGGCCCCCCGGGCACTAAAACGGAATTTCTTGCCGATTGGTTTCCTGCGCCAGCGTGAACGAGAGTGTAGGCCGCCACATAGGGATTGAGTGGGTAAGTCATTGTCCTGGCGACCTCAACGCATGCCCAGGTGAGCTGCGAGTGTGCGGCCACGTTGTTGTCGTAATCGGTGGTGAAGTGTTCGATGAAAGTGCGATGGGCAAGTCGATAAACGGTCTGGCCGCGTTCGGTGTCAATCACCAGGTAGGGAGCGGCGGCGGCGAGTAAGGCCCTGATGTCGGTGTCGGATATCACGAGGTTCGTGCCGTAGCGTAGAGCAGTGGCGAACGTGGCCCATACGCCATCGCGGATCGGCAGTCCGCGTCCTTGGGCGTACCCGAGTGCGTGCAGTAGCGGTCCGAAAGTAGGGTGATGGCTGCTCAGTCGGTTAACCGCGGCTGCAAATAGGTTGCGATGGTCGCCGCTGAGGAGCTGGGTGAGGCCGCGCGCGTCAGTCAGGAGCTCTGGGCGAGCGAGTACCTCATGAACAGCTAGCCGGGCGAAGAGAAATTCTCGGCCAGCTGCGGCGATGGCCACGGCGATGCCGGCGACAGTGGGATCGTCTTCACCTCGCTGCAGGGCAGAGGCCAGCCGCCGCCGAACGTATCTGCTGATGGCCTGCGGATCGCGGGGGATGGTGATCATTTGGGTGTTCACCTCGTCGGCACCGGGGGCCTCGAGGGCGTCGAGGAGGTTTCGGTTTTCGGACTCTGGCTGGTCGGGTCCTTCGTGGGTGGATCGGCGAGTTCCGACCATGATGCGCACGCCTGGAATGGCGGCCAGAGGCCGCAGCAGAGCCGATGCAATGATCAATGGTTCAACTGCTTCGTCCAGAGCGTCGACGAGAATCGTGGACATGTTGGCCCGCCGTCGAACTGCATCGAGGAGCGTGGAGATCTGCTCGCTCGCCAGCTTGTCCGGCGGGACGGCCTGGTCCAGCGCTAAGCCGGTGTAGAGGCGGTCGATCACATCGGCAAGGGTCAGCCCGACGAGGTGCAACGCAACGTCGAAGATCTCCTCTGGCGGTGTCCGTGCGTGCGGGAGCAGGCCGAACAGTCCGTGCTGGGCGAGAATCCTGCTGAGCTCCGGTCGACTGCGTACGAGAACGTCGCCGAGCAAGGCGGACTTACCTGACCCAGCCGATCCGGTCACGATCAGTAGCCCACGGTCGTGCGTACCGCGAAGCCAGTCGACGATGCGCTGGCGTTCGACGTCGCGGCCTTCGAAGTACCAGGACACCTCGCTGAGTTCCGCTCCCTGAGCCTTGGGGATGAAGTGTCGCCGCTCGTCGTCGGAGAGCGTTGCTAGAATTTGCAAGATAGTGGCGCGCGCATCCAGCGGCATGGCAAAGCTGCCAGGTAGCGGAATTCGGCGACGGAGCACGGCGTCCTCAACGTTCTTAGGGACAACCTCGCTGCCGTGGAGATTCCGCTTGAGCTCGGCCCAGATATCCTTGAAGGGGATGACATCGCTGGCGCCGAACGCATCGTGCAGCACCACGGTGAGCGCTGCGCTGAATCGCCCCAGCGTAGTGGAACCCTCGGCTGAGGTTCCCACTAGCAGCACGCGCCGGGCGTCGCATTTTCTGTCGACGGCTGTGCTGAGTAACTGAACGAATCGCGCGGACTTGCAGGTGTCGATGACGACGATCAGCCAGCCCGGATCGTCCGGTGATTGTGTCTCTCTCTCGGCTATATGGTGTGCGAGCCGCTCAGGCGGAATCCCTTCTTCCCCAACAGGTCGGGGGCTATCAGCGTGAGCCAATGCAGCACGATCACCATCTGCCCACCCATGGCCGATCCAGTACAAGAGCGTGTCCCCTGACGAGCGGGACCAGGCAACGAGTCGTTTTCCAATAGCGTCGCCTGCTCGTTCAGCCATGGGTGTTTCCCAGGAAACAGCGAGTTCTCCGCCAAATTCGTGGAGTAGCCTGACAACGCGGTCGGCTTCCTCATCAACGTCGAGGCGCGGATAGTGGCGGTACTCGCCGATCGCTATTGGGAACACGTCGATATGTGGGGAGACGCGTATGGCGCTGGTGGTCGGCTCAGTCATCGGGGCTGCCATCGTCGTGGGCTAGAACCAACTGTGTGATCGCTGAGGTGCCGCCACCTTCCACGATGACGCGGAAGATTCCCGGATCAGGCAGCACGATGGCGGCCTGCCACCTGCCGTCACACCTCTGCAGTCGCGGACGGTCGATCTGTCGGCCCTGGGCGTCGGTGATCAGACACGTCGCGCCGTTCGGGCTGTCTACCCCGGAGACGACGGCGGACCACTGGGTGCCGGGTGCGACGACATCGGGAATCTCGAGTCCAAGCTCGCCTTCGCCGAGCCGGGGCGCGCCCGCATCCCGCTCGGTGATCACATCGCAAACCAGCTGGACGGCCTCACTGGCGCGGGCCAGGGAACCGTGTTGTTGTGGCAACGTTGACGGCCGCAAGCCGCCGAGGGTGGCGGAACTGCGGGGCACTGTGCCGTCGCCGCCATCGTCGATGCGGACGAGCACACCCGAGCCCTCACGGACGAACCCCTCGTCGGTGTGGAGCTGGAAAGTGTGGCGGTGCGGGATGACCAGGCCATCGCGCAGGCTCAGGCTCTGCAGGGTGGGCTGGGCTGTGCCCACCAGCGCGTGATGGTTGACCAACTGCAACGGTGAGGTCCGTTGGTGAAATGCGAACGCCTTCGCTGCAAGCTGTTCATGGCCGCCGAACTCGGCGACGTCGGTGGGGGTTAACCGCCGGGGGTCGCCGTCGTCATCCTGCTCGACGCAGCGATAGCAGGGAAGCAGGTCATGAATACCAGGCAAGGTGGTGGCCATTGCGTGTAGTCGTTGCCGAGGGAGTGGAACGGGTGCGTATTCACCGCGGCTGAGGATCATCGCCGCTTTCACCGCGCCGTCGAAGGGCGTGCCGAGCGTGATCGTTGCCCGGATGTCCAGGTGGTGTTCACCATCGCGCTCAAGCGCGCGGCACAGCAGGCCGCCCATGGAGTGGGCGACGAAAACCAATCGTGCCGGCCGACCATCCGGCCGCAGTCTTCGGACTGCCTCGTGATCCGGATGTGCCCGCCACCGTTGAAGGTGATCAGCGGCCTTCACGGCGAGCCGCCTGGCGTTGTACGCAACGGGTAGCCGCCAGTCGTAGGCGAACTCCAAGATCGCGTCAGGATGAGCGACACATCGGCCGACACGCTGGATGAGGGAGTCGTAGGGCTCGAAGCCGTGCAGGAACGGGGCATATGCCGGAAGCTTCAGTAACCCAGTCGCCGCCACATGGTCAAACCGGCCATCGATCTCGTCGGTAGTAAGCTCCCGAGCTTCGTCGGTGAGCCTGCCGAGTTGGTCCTCGCTTAGCGCTAGAGCGTTCAGCGAAGAACCACTACGGCTCCACAGTCGGGCATAGCTGCCGAGCCGAAACCCCCACAGCACCCCGTTCGGCCCTTTCAGGACACTGCCCATGATCCCTGGGACCACTACGACAGCATCCTGCGAGACATTCCGCCGAACGGTCTGGACAACTAGGCCGGGTGAGCGGAATGTCGTGCTCATACCTTTCAGACTAATAGTTAACGTCACCTGGCGAGCAGCTTGTACAACTCCGGCTCAGCGAATTAGGGGGTGCTTGAGAAGATCGTTCATGTGCGGCGTGACGGTCGGTGCCGTCAGGGTGGCCCGATGCCCCTGATCGTTACCCCTCGGACCTCACGGACGCGCAGTGGGAGTTGATCGAGCCCTTACTCCCGGAGCCGAACACCGGGGACGTCCCGAAAAGCATCGCGCCGGGAGAACGTCAACGCGATCCTTTACGTGGTGCGTTCCGGCTGTCCGTGGCGGTACTTGCCACCGACCTGCCGCCCTGGCAGACCGTGTACTGGTACTTCCAGCAGTGGGAACAAACAGGCCGGCGTGACCGAGGCGCTGCTGGCTGCTGAGATGGAGAGGCTGTCGCCGACTCACCTACCTGGTGCGCACCACGGTCACTCTCATGAACTCGTACCCTGAGGTAGGCAGAAGAGCCCTCGGCACTCGCTGTAGGAGAGTGGAGGCTATTTCGCTTGCGAAGGCTGCTTGAGCTGGGCAAATAGCCTATGTGGCCCGCGTGCTGTGCAAGATCATCCCGTGCATGTCCCATGTCGGCTGGGGCGGCTGCGACGACGTCCGGCACAACGAGGGTCTGGTACCCAGCGATTGCGCCAGGGTGTCAGGCCGGGAACCGAAGCGGCGATCGCTCAGGAGTTACACCGACTGTCACGCAGTTTCCAAATGGCGCCAGAACGGAGACCGCGAGGGAGCCCGGCCTGTGCCCTACTCCATGCTTGCCGACCTGGCCACTGTCAACCGCATGCAGTCATTCCGCCTGGTCCGGTCAAAACAGGGAGTCCTGGCTGTACGCCTGGTGGACGTAGCGCTTGGCTTTGGAGCCGCGGTTGCGAGTGCGTCTCTGACGGGCGCTGACCGATTCGCGGCTGCGCTCCGTGGCCATGACGACGCTCTGCCCTGCCTCGATACGGTCTTGCACAAGAGAGTGCAGTTGCTCTGGATTGGTGCCGACCGTGCCAGCCAGCCCGTGCTTGACCAGTTCGATGAACTGCGTATTAACCAGATAGCGCTCCACCTGTTTGTAACCGAGGAGCCGTGCAGCGCTGTCCGCCTGGGCGCCACGTGTGCAGTCGTCCTGCAAGAGCAGTCGAACGTAAGAGACCGGTAGATACATGCCGGGGACGAGCCCTTCGACCGGCTGCTTGTCGGTGTCCTCGGGCCAGTGGGCGAGCTTGAGGAAACAGGGATCGTTTCCCATTCGCCACTCGCTGGGCAGCGCGGGAGAGCGGCTCAGCTGTGCCACCTTTTCAAGCCGATCGATTTGGCTCATAAGACGGTCGTCCACATAGATCGACCGTTTGCGCGGATCGAGACGCTTGTACTGAACCAGTACGAAACTCTGGGTGGGCTCGTGGAAGTAGATCATGTCGGTTCCGAGCCGGGATTCGACTGGGGTGGCGTTGACGTTGGCCACCTCCAACCGTCGGCCCTCGGCATCCTGCAGTACGTGGATGTCGCACCTGACCTCGTTACCGCTCTGCCACTGGCTGAATAGGCCGAAGGCATCCCCGGCAGAGCGAACATCGTGATCGATCAGGCTGTGCTCTACGGGCTGCGGTATGAGCCCGGCCAGGTAGGGCGCATCCCGCGACGAAGGACGCTGCCACGCCGCTAAGGCGGAGTGCGGGAACTCTGCGATCCGTAGAAGGCTACGTGTCGCATCCTGTTGCTCCTGCCAGGCACGGTCCGCGGGATCACGGTTGTCCAGCACCGGGGGGTCGGCTTGGGCGATCAACCAGTCGAGCAGACCTGTCAGTCCTGGATGCGCTTCTCGAAGCGCAGCATCCACCGCCTTCCATACGGCAGTGCTGCATTCGCCGACCCTGCCGAGGAGAGCGGCCTGTTCGAATTCCTCGCGCAGTGTACCGGGGAGTCGGCTGAGCAGCCCTTTGTAACCGTCGAGCTTGATCGTTTCTAGTACGGCAGTCACCATTCGTGAGCTGAGCTGTGGGTTTATGTCGTAGTCAGGCGGGTGCGTTTGTGGAACCAGCGGGCCCGAGCCTGATGTCGGCGTCGCCAGATTGACCAGTGGGCGGTGTGC
>NZ_VCJS01000384.1 GCF_005893125.1 Nonomuraea basaltis
CCCCCGACCCGGGTCCCGACACTACCCCGCCGACGGTCATCGGCACGTTCCCTGACAAGGACGCCACGGACGCCGAGCGGAACATCCAAATCAGGATCTCGTTCAGCGAGGCGGTGACCGAGGCCAGGGTAACCGTCAAGAACCCCGACGGCGTCGAGGTGGCGGGCACCTCCGCGATGGACGTGCAGGACACCGTCCTGGCTTTCACACCCGGTCAGGCCCTCTCGGCGAGCACTCGCTACACGGTCGAGGTCACCGGTGCAAAGGACGCCGCAGGCAACGTCCTGGCGGCCGCGCACGCCTTCTCATTCACCACGGTGCAGCCCGACGCCACACCACCCGCGGTCGTGGCGACCGACCCGGTTCACGAGGCCACGTCGGTCGCCACGACCACTGCGGTCAAGGTGACCTTCAGCGAAGCGGTGACCGGCGCCCAGATCGCCCTCAAGAACGCGGCTGGCGAGCCCGTCGCCGGCACGCTCTCCGCCGACCCGGCGAACACCGTGGTCACGTTCACACCCAGCCAGGGGCTGGCTGCGGGGACGACGTATACGGCCACGGCGAGCGCCGCGAAGGACGCCGACGGCAACACGATGGCCGAGCACACCTGGTCCTTCACCACCGCTCAGGACCTCACCCAGCCGACGGTCAGCGACCTAGACGTGACCCCGGCCACCGAGGGCGAGGACGGCTGGGTCACCTCGACTCTCACTCCGACTCTGCACGCCAGGGCCATGGACCCGCAAGACCGTTCCATGACGGTCGGCTTCGAGTTGGAGACCGCGGACGGCACGCCGATCTGGGCGGGCACGGCGGCGAACGTGCCGTCGGGTTACGTGGCCTCCGCCACCGTCCCCACCGGCAGGCTGGTCGACCTCCAGCATCTGCGATGGCGAGCTCGAGCCAGCGTCGGTACCGCCGCAGGAGCCTGGTCCGATTGGCAGAGCCTGACGGTCGATGTCTCCAAGCCGATCGTGTCCGACCTCCAGGTGACACCTTCCAGCGCCGGAGAGAGCGGCCTCATCACCTCCTCCCTGACGCCGTCGCTGAGGGCCCGAGCCATCGATCCGGAGGGCCGTTCGGCGACGATCTCATTCGAGCTGGAACACGATCCGGAATACGGGTCGAGCGGTAGCATCTGGGCAGGCACCGCGACAAACGTGGCATCGGGCTCCCTAGGCACCGCCACCGTCCCCACCGGCAGGCTGGTCGACCTCCAGCATCTGCGATGGCGCGCTCGAGCCAGCGTCGGTACCGCCGCAGGAGCCTGGTCCGACTGGCAGCCTCTCTGGGTCGTGACCTCGGCCACCGCCAGGGCGAAGACAGCCCAGACTGCCTTGGCCGCGAAGAAGTTCCCGTACGAACACGTGACCCATGAGGAATGCCAGGCGCAGGTCGGCAAGCTGAACCTGCCCGACATGGACGGATCGCTGCACCGGAGGGCATGGTGGTCCAAGAACTCCTTCAGCATGTGCTACGCCATGTGGATCGGAGAGCGGGAGGAGGACGGATCGGTCGACCGCAACACACCGCTGTTCAGCGACACGCAGTGGTACGCCCGCATGACCATCATCTTCCGCACCTTCGTCGGCAGAGCGGCCAAGAGCGGCGTGCCCAACATCAACGCCAGGAACCCCGCGCATCCCAACGGAACGGCGCTCAGCGGAGTGACCAGCCGTCAGATCAAGGCGTGGATCCGCGTGGACAGAGTGAACCTAATCGACGACGACTGGGCAGACCGCACGTTCAAGGTTGGGCTCGGAGAGAAGGGCACGAAATGCTCGGCCACGTACGTGGACGGGAGCGGCCAGACCAAACCGCTGGGAGACGGTCGCGAAGCCACCGTGGCGCAATGGCGCGACGGCGGTGACTTCGAGATCACCCTGGACGTGCCGTGGGACGGCCTCAACCACCCCGACAAAGCGGGCACCTGCAGCATCTTCCCGTCGATCAAGTACACCAACAACCCAGAGCTGCCGGACAACTACCAGACGCTGAACCCGATGCGGGACGGCAAGCGGTGGGACCAGTACTTCATCTGCGACAGCGCCACCTGGATCACCGCCTACAGCGGCGGGTGCGTGGTCGGCACCATCAGGCCTGTCTTCATCCTCGACGGCAACGAAGCGAAGGTGCGGGAGACGGTCTCCCACCTGGAGAGGGCCCTGTACAGCCCCAACCTCACCGATCCGGATCCCCACCCCGGGAAATGGATCCCCGGCCGCTTCGACTGGAAGAACCCAGGATGCGAGCGGAAGGTGGGCAGGATCGACGGATGCCTCCACCGGACCCTAGACAGAACCGTGATCGACCGGAACAGGAGCATCGCGATCCCCGCATGCCGCAAGATCAAGCCGGGATACAGGAGCCCGGAAAGCTGCGACGAGTACCCGTTCGCCTCCACGATCGAGGGGGCGTACAGCCCGGTGCATGACTACTCAGTCAGGCTCATTGCCGTGAAGGACAACTGCTCGTCCGGATCCCGCCTGGGCGTGTGGTACCAGCGCAACCGCATCAGGGAACGATCGCCATTCTGGGTCGACATCAAGCTGCCCGGGCAATCCAGACCCGTGAGCGGAGCACCCGGGGTCGTGGTGACCAACCCGTTCCCGGACGAGGTGCTGGACTTCAACGGCTGCACCGTGGACGGCATCGGACCGAACATCGTGGGCCCGCCGGGACCAGGAAACTGATCAGATGATGGGTGGGGCGGCGACACACCGCCCCACCCCCGCCCCCTACCGGAAGACTGAAGCAGAACGACGATGAGCCAGTATTTCGACGCCTACACGGACGCGCACTCCTACCTCCCCGAACAGGCGTGCCTCACCTGGATCAGGACCGACGACCTGGAACAGGTCATCCACGCGTTGGGTGCCGATCCGGCCGAGGCGTCGGAGGAAACCTGGACCGACCTGATCGACGAGGACTCCGGCGAGGACGTGCTCGCCGCGCGGTACGGCGGCTGGACGCTCCTCATGGAGCCGTTCACCTGTCACGGCACGAGCGAGCCGGTCCTGAGCGCGGGCCAGGAGGTCTACAGCCTCCGGTGGACCGTCAACCACGACGTCGTCGTCTCTTACGCGCGCGCGGGCGAGATCGTCAGCGCCTTCGATCCCCTGGATCTCGAAGGCGCTGACCGGGCCTGGGCCGACCGGGTGAGCGAGGACGAATGGCGGCGGGATTGGCTGGCCGCTGCGCTCGCCCAGGGGGAGGAGCTCTCAGGTCTCCGCCTGGACCGTGCCTGGCTGGCCCGCCCGCATCTTGCCTTCACGCCCGCACCCGTCCAGAGGCGGCCGCCGCTCCGGCTGGACGCGGACATGAGAGCTGCCGTGGCCGCGGACGCGCGGCTCGCGGCCATCGTCGCCGATCCCGCCGAGGACATCCTGCCAGAGGTCATCGCCTATGCCGCTGAGCTCGCGGTCGCCATGACCGGCCTCGACGGCCCCCTCGTCGAGGAGGCCCTGCGCCTGATCGCCGAGCGCGAGTGGAACTCCGAACGCGCCCGGGCAGCGGGCCGTGAGCTGCACACGCTTAGCCGGAGTCTCCAGGAGCAGGCCCGGGCCGTCTTCGACGGCACGGGCGGCATGTATCCCGGCCACGACACCGAGCACGGTCGGCTGCTCCTGCAAGACAAGGCCGCCCAGACCCTGATGTGCCCCCTGGGAACGAGCCGCCCCCTCCCAACCGTGGCCAGGGAGACCGCCCGGCTGGCGGGACTGACCCATCTGAACGAGGACGACGACGAGCGCCAGCGCGTACTGTACGCGGTCGCGTACTACGTGGACATGGACGACAACTGGCTATAGCCACAAGCTGATCGCGACCAACTCAGCGCACGCCCCGCCATCGGGAGGCAAGGATACGGTCAGGGAACCGTCTCGGTCGCCGAGGTGGTCGTGCGCGGGCATGAGGTGACGGCTGTGGTGCGCGATCCCGAGAAATACGCGCATCTGGCGGCGGTGGCCAAGGGCGTCTCCGTCGCTTCGGCGGGCCGGGGGCAGCCGAGACGGGGTCCGGTTCCGTATTCCTACGGTCGTGAGGTTGCTGGAGGCCGTGGATGACTCCGAAGCAGTGTCTGACCTGGGGGAGTGCCGTCAAGATCATCCCGCGTATATCCCGTGATCATGGTCCTACGGCTGCATACGGGTGCCCTCGGCGACCTACCAAGGGCCTGGGAAGCAAAAGACCTGCGGCCGGGAAACCGCAGGTCAGAGGGCAAAATGCCTGGTAGAGAAGAGTGCCCCCGGCAGGATTCGAACCTGCGGCACCCGCTTTAGGAGAGCGGTGCTCTATCCCCTGAGCTACGGAGGCGGACTCCCGTAAGCCTAGCGAAAGTCTGGCACTGCGTGGGACGTGGGACTGGGATGAGTTTGGCGGGGTTGGTTATGGGTGCTCTGAGCTGCGGTAAAGGCATGACAAGTGATCAGATTCGTGATCGTCGCCCGTGGATACCGTCTGCCTGTGACCAGGAGGCGATGCAGGCAGGTGCGGCGGCGGCCCGTTGTGTTGTTCGGGGCGTTGCTGGCGCCGGCGATCCTTGCCGGGGGGTTGCTGGCCGGTGAGATGCGGGGGTTTGAGGATGTTGTTGCGTCTGCTGGTATGAGCGGCGGTGGGGGTGGGGGCGTGCTGGTGTTCGAGCCGGTGTTCGTGCCTGCGCCGGCTCATCCTGATCGGGTGTACGAAGGGGTCGTGCCGGCGCCTGTGCGGGTGGTGTCGACGGTGCCCCGGGGTGCGGAGTCCGATGCCGCGGTCGTTCGTCCCGCTCCTGGGGTTGAGGAGCCCTATGCGCCTGTGCCTGCGCCTGTGCGGCGGCCTCGGGCTGGGTGTCCGGGGGAGTGGGAGGACACCTGGCTGTGGGAGTTGTGCCGGGAAGAGGAGCTGGGAGACTTTCAGGGGTTTGCTGACAGTTTGGCGCCTGGGATTTGAGTGTCGGTTGCTACGGGGGTTGGTGTGACGCTCCGGTGGATGGGGTTTGCCTCATTGCTTGGGGCGGTTCAGGGTGCCTTCGGAGGTCGTGGTGGGTGGGGCTTGAGGGCGGTTTGGGTGGGTGCGTGTGGGGGCTCCAGGTGATGGGGCCGGGTGAGGATGTGGCTGGTTGCGGGGGGTGGTCGTGCAAAGTGGGTTTTTTGTCTCATAACAGCTCTCTGGAGTTCGGTCCGGACACTCCAGGGGCTGTAGTAACGTGCGTGCCTGACCCGGGTAACGAGTTTGCATACGGAGGAGTCGAACGTGCCAGCCCCTCGATCAGCGGGTCTGATCGCGGTAGTCATGGCGGTGGCTTCTCTCTTTGTGCCTCCTACTCAGGCTCAGGCGAATGTGCGGGTTCAGGAACGGCGGGATCCGGGGAAGCTGACTGAGCTGCGGAGAGAGGCTGAGCGGTCCGCGAAGGAGCTCGAGGAGGCCACCAAGGCCCTCGATAAGCGGCGGATAACCATCGCGACCTCCGAGAAGCAGCTCAAGAGCAAGTTGACGGCTCTCCAGGAGATGGAGCGGCGGCTTGCGGTGATGCGGCAGCCCGTGTCGCAGATGGCTGAATTGCTGTACGAGCAGCCGGTCGCGGCGCAGGGCCTTCTGCCGTTCCTGTCCGGGGGCGCGGATGAGCGGACTTTGCGGGCCCTCAGCGATGCGTCCCAGATGGTGGCCACGCGGCAGCAGGCCGTTGAGCAGACCAGTGCGCTGCACACGGAAGCTCAGCGACTGGCGGCCGAGGCTCAGGAGCTTCGGGCGGGCAACCTGCTGGCGGAGGCGCAGATGGCGGCCGAGGTCGACACGTTGCGGCAGCGCTCCGACAAGATCGTGAAGTCGCTGACCGCGGCACTGGTGAAGCTCGGGATCAAGGTGGACAAGGTGGGTCGGGCGGCGCTGGGGTGCGATCCGCTGCGGGCGGCGACGGCCGGTGACTATCCGAACGGGCTGATTCCGAAGGGTATGCTCTGTCCGTTGCAGCAGAGGGGGTTCAGCCTGCGGGCCGACGCCACCATCGCGTTCGTGAGCTTGAACGAGGCCTATCGCAAGCGGTTCGGGAAGCCGATCTGCGTCACCGATGCTTATCGGAACCTTGCTGAGCAGCAGTCCATCTACTATCGGCGGCCGGGGTTCGCGGCCGTGCCGGGGCGGAGCAACCACGGGCTCGGGCTGGCTGTGGACCTGTGTGGCGGGGTGGAGAGGTCGGGGTCCGCCGAGTTCGTGTGGATGGAGAGGAACTCCAAGAAGTATGGGTGGTTCCATCCCTCCTGGGCCTACAGCAGCCCGTTCGAGCCGTGGCATTGGGAATACGATCCAAAGATCGATTCGCTGCTCTGACCTGATCTAGACGGAGGCTACCTCGGCGCTGCAGAAGGCGCAGCGGGAGGCCGCCTTCGGGATCTCCGACAGGCACTCCGGGCAGTCACGGGTCGTCGACTCGACCTTGGCGGCGTTGCGCTCCTTGATATGCGTGTACGGCTTGACCACCAGGAAGTAGACCACCGAGGCGACCATCAGGAACGAGATGATCGCGTTGAGGAAGTTGCCGTACATGAAGTTCGACTGACCGATGGTGATCTTTAGTGAGGAGAAGTCGGGGAGGCCGCCGAACGCCGAGATCAGTGGAGTGAGCAGGTCGGCCACGAACGACTGCACGATCGAGTTGAAGGCCGCCCCGATGACCACCGCGACGGCCAGGTCTATGACGTTTCCCCGCATGAGGAACTTCTTGAATCCGTTCATGGGAGGGCATCGTAGCCGAATGATTACCTGGTGTTAGACGCGATGGTGATCGACAGGCGGGCGCTTGCTTGGGCTGCTGCCAGTTCCGCTGCTTGGGTCGAGGTCGTGGCGAGTACGGCCAGGGTGCCGTGGTTGTCCGTGCTGCCGGTGGTCGTTGTTGTTGCGGCTGGGATCGTGATCACTGTTACGGCTTCTGCGATGGTGCGGGCGGGGTGGGTTTCCTCCCAGGCGGCCAGGACGTTGATCGTGGAGCCGGGGGAGATCAGCTTTGCCGCTTCCGGATCGGCGATGCGTACCGGGGTGGCGACCATGCCTGGTGGCAGGCGGTGGGAGTGCAGGAGGCGGGCGTCCGTGAGGGGCTCGCCTCGGCGCATGGGGGAGGTCAGGTAGCGGCCCGTTGCGGTAGTTGTTGTGCGTATTGCTCCGTCTGGGGGGTTGTTGATGGA
>NZ_VCJS01000385.1 GCF_005893125.1 Nonomuraea basaltis
GGCATAAGAGATGGCTTAGGGTCTGGTGGGCTCGGAGAGGTGAATGAGAGACGGATGCCGGAGCGGGGAGCGCGGGAGTGGGTGGGGCGGAAGCCGATCAGGGAGGTGTAGGAGGCGGGGACGCGGATCGAGCCGGCCGTGTCGGTGCCCAGGGCCAGGTCGGCCAGGTTCGCCGCGACGGCCGAGCCGGAGCCGCTGGAGGAGCCGCCGGGGAGGCGGCCGGGGGCGGCAGGGTTCTCCGGCGTGCCGTAATGGGCGTTGGTGCCGGCGAGGCTGTAGGCGAGTTCGTCGGTGTGGGTCTTGCCGATCACGGTGAAGCCCGCGGAGCGGAGGCGGGCGACGGCCTCGGCGTCGCGGCCGGGAACGGGGTGGGTCTCGCGCCAGAGCGGATGGCCCGCGCCGGTGGGAAGGCCCGCGACGTCGATGACGTCCTTGACCGCCAGCCGGCAGCCCGCAGCCGCCTCGGAGACGGGCAGCCAGGGGACGAAGGCGGATTCCGCGGTCAAAGGGATTCCAAGGTGGGCTTGGGAACGGCGAAGTGAACGCCCTTGACGATATCGACGACCTGGGAGACGTGCAGATGGGCGGCGGCGCTCAGATAGGCGAGGGCGATAGGCGCGGGAAAGCCGTATCGGGCGCCGAGCAGGGCCAGCGCGGACCGGGTGGCCTTGCGGACCGCCTCGTCGAGGTCCTCGTCCAGGCCCAGCAGGAGATGCTCGGCGCCGGTGTCGGCGTAGGGGGCGGCGAGCGCGGCGGCCAGGGAACGGGTGGCGGCGTCGGAGTGCAGGGTCAGCCGGAGGGTGGCGCGCAGGGGGGCCTCGAACGCGGTCAGTGCGACCTCGCCGTCGCCCATCGCGAAGTGCGGGTCGCCCGCGTAGAACATCGCTCCGGGCACCTGGACGGGCAGGAACAGCCGGGCGCCGACGCCCAGCGGGCCGACATCGAGGTTGCCGCCGTGCGGGCCGGGCGGAACGGAGTGCACGGGCCTGTCGGTGGCGGGTGCGACCCCCATGATGCCGAGGAACTCGCGGAGCGGGAAGGTGAGGCGGCGGCCGTCGCCGACCGCTATCGCGCCCCGGCCGCCGTCGACGGTCGCGATCGTGCAGACCGGCGGCACCGGGACGGCCGGATCCCACCCGTCCGGGGCCAAGGGCATCTCGCCGGGCAGCGCGCCCTTGCCGTGACGGTTGCTGATGACTCCGTAGGGGGCGCGCCGCCGCAGCTCCAGAATCTCGACCTCCAGGACGTCCCCCGGCAGTGCGCCCTCGACCTCGATCGGCCCGGTGACGACATGCGGTCCGTGGACGAGCGGGTCGTGCGTCCCGGAGCGGGCCAGTTCGGCCGCATCGTCGAGAACCGCGCCGATCCCGGCCGCGGCGAAGAACGTCGCGGGGTCGCGCCCCTGATCCTCCAGCAGGCCCTCATGGCTGATCGTGTCGAGGCAGACGGTCGCGCCCGAGACGACACTGCGGACCGGCGGGCTGACCGCGTTCGGCAGCAGGCCCCAGGAGACCTCGCCAGGTTCGGCCGGAAGGTACACATCCCCCGACGTCGCGCCGCGACCGGGCTGTAGTAGGTTCGTCAAAAGGTTCCGATCATCGGCGGAGCATGGTCGTATACAATCATCCAGGTGAGAGCAGCGCCAGGCTGCGAGGGGGAATGTGAGCGCCAGTACCCGCAGGATGTCGCCGCAGCAGATGTGCCGCGCGATCCGCGACGACGTGATCCGCGGCACCTTCCTACCTGGTCAGCGCCTCACCGAGGAGGGCCTGGCCGAGCGATACGGGGTCTCCCGGGTTCCGGTGCGCGAGGCGCTGCGCACGCTGGAGGCCGAGGGCTTCGTCCTTTCCCGCCCCTATGTCGGCACCTTCGTCGCCGAGCTCTCCGACGACGAGGCCGCCGACCTCCTGGAGATCCGCGCCCTCCTGGAGCCGCTCGGCGCCGCCCGAGCCGCGCTCCGTCGCACCCCCGAACAGCTCGGCCGCCTGAAGGAGCTGACCTCGCTAGGGCTCGAGGCCGTCGCCGAAGGCCGGCTCGACGAGGTGACCCGGCTCAACAGCCGCTTCCACGAGGTGCTCGCCGAGGCCTCCGGGAGCACCACCCTCAGACATCTCATCACCCAGCTCAGCCAGAAGATCGCCTGGGTCTACGCGGTCGAGCTGCCGCGCCGCGCCCACGACTCCTGGCACGAGCACGAGCAGATCTGCGCCGCCCTGGAGGCGGGGGACCCCGAGCGCGTCCGCCGGGTGGTCGCCGACCACATCGCCCAGGCGACCTCCGCCTACCGTCGGCGCCCCTGCCACTGAACGGCTGTATACGAGCCTGGGACAAGGGGAGACGGGGGCCTGCCGCTCGCTGCGGGGATCTTCCTGACGGCTGTATACGACGCTGATTTCGTGGGCGGCCTCGCATCATCCTGCCGACCGTCCCCATGCTCGGGTCAGTGCCGACGTCCGTACCTCAATGCCGTGAAGGCGCTGTTGTCGCTGGTCGTCAACACCGTCGCCATGCTGGTGTTCGTCCTGTTCGCAAGCGTGAACTGGCTGGGTCTCCTCATCATCGGGCTGGCGCGCCTGCTCGGCGGGGCCGCGGGCGGGCGGCTGCCGCGACGGCTGCGGCCCGCGGTGCTGCGCCCCTGGTGAGGGTGTTCAACCTGGTCATCGGGTCCGGCTGCTGGGGCGGGCCGAAACACACCGGCAATATTTCGCTCCCCGCAGGGAAACGCGGCGATTGTATACATTGCTCGCCAGCTATTTCGTACCCCCCGATGGAGATACCGACATGGCCCTTGGAACCCTGCGCACGGCCGCGGTCTGCGCGTCGGTCCTAGCCCTCGCCGCCACCGGCTGCTCGGCCGAGAAGACGGACGCCGCCACCTCCGGCAAAACCAAGGTGGGGGTCCTCATCCCCGGCTCGATCTCCGACGCCGGCTACATGCAGTCTGCCTACGAGGGCATCGAGCGGATCAAGAAGGACCTCGGCGGCCAGGTGGAGATCACCTATGTGGAGAAGGTCGCGCCCGCCGACTACCAGCAGGCCCTCGTCCGGTTCGCCCAGACCTCCCAGCTCGTCATCTCCATCGGCGGCCAGACCGACGCCGACGTCCGCCGCGCCGCCCAGCAGTTTCCGGCCGTCAAGTTCGTCGAGGTGGGCGGCCCGCCGACCCCGACGGCCAACCTCGCGGCCTACGACCCCAAGCAGGACGACGCCGCGTTCCTCGCCGGCGCCTATGCCGCGCTCATCTCCAAGAAGGGCAAGGTCGGCTTCGTCGCGGGCCTGGAGATCCCGCCGATCGTCGCCGTGGCCAAGCAGTTTGAGGCGGGCGCCAATCACGCCAGGCCCGGCATCACCGTGCTGCCCCCGCAGTACACCGGCGACTTCGACGACGTGGCCAAAGCCAAGCAGGCCGTGACCGCCGACGCGGGCGCCGGCGGCGACGTCTTCTACCAGATCCTCAACAGCGGTCTACAAGGCATGCTCCAGGGCGCCAAGGAGACCGGCACCAAGGTACTCGGCGGCCCGCTCGTCCAGCAGTGCTCCACCGACGCGGCGTTCGCCGGGTTCACCAAATCCGACATCGGCTTCGCCACCGAGTACGGAGTGAAGCAGCTGGTCGCCGGCACCTGGAAGGCCGAGGCCAAGCCGTTCGGCCTCGGCTCCGGCACCGGCGCCTCCGGCATCGTGCTCTGCGGAGCCGACGCGACCGTCACCGCCAAGATCGACCAGATTAGCGCGGACCTGGCCGCCGGAAAGATCAAGACGAGCTGATGGCAGCCCGCCCGCTGACGGCCGCGGCCGTCGCCGAGCAGGTCCGGACCGGCGGCCTCGCCCCGATGGACCTGGTCGAGGAGTTCTTCGCGCACGCTGCCCGCATCGAGCCCGAAATCCACGCCTTCTGCACCCTTGACGCCGAGGGCGCCCGGAGGGCCGCCGCCGATCTGGGGCGCAGGATCGCCGGCGGCGAGGACCCGGGACCGCTGGCCGGGGTGCCGGTCGGTATCAAGGATCTCGTCTGCACCCGGGGCTTGCGCACCACGTTCGGGTCGGCCGCCTACCGCGACCATGTCCCGGACGAGGACGACATCGCGGTGGAGCGGCTGCGCGCCGCCGGCGCGATCGTGGTCGGCAAGACCAACACCTCGGAGTTCGGGTACGCCGCGGTCGGCGACAACCTCATCTTCCCCTCGACCCGCAACCCGTGGAACACCGCGCTGAGCCCCGGCGGATCCAGCGCGGGCTCGGCCGCCGCGGTCGCGGCCGGACTGGTCTCGCTGGCGCTCGGCAGCGACGGCGGCGGCTCCATCCGGATCCCGGCCGCGCTCTGCGGAACGGTCGGCTTCAAGCCGTCGATGGGCCGCATCCCCGCCTACCCGGGCTGCAAGGACGAAAGGCTCCCCGGTGTCTCCAGCTGGGACGCCCTGGAACACCTGGGCCCCCTGACCCGCACCGTCGCCGACGCCGCCCTCGCCTACGCGATCCTCACCGGCCCCGATCCTCGCGACCGCTTCGGCCTGCCTGCCGCCCCGGCGACCGTGGCCCGTCGTCCGCTCGACGGCCTGCGCGTGGGGCTCTCCTACGACTGGGGCTACGTCGCGATCGAACCGGAGGTCCGGGTGCTGGCCGGCCGGGCCGCCGAGGTCTTCGAGGGGCTCGGGTGCGTGGTCGAGGAGGCCGATCCGGGGTTTCCCGATCCGTTCGGCGCGTTCGGGGCGATGATCGCCAATGAGACCGACCTACGGGGTCTGCGGGAGCTTGCGCTCAAGCATGAGCCGGCTCCCTATCTGAAGGGCCTGCTCGACCGGTCCTGGACGGCGGAGGACTTCACCGATGCCCGGGCCGTCCGGCAGCGCGTCTGCCGGATCATGGCCGCCCACATGGAACGCTTCGACCTGCTGCTGACACCGACCTCGCCGGTGCCGGCGTTCGTCCCGGGGAACATCGGCCCGACGGTCATCGACGGCCGCGAGGTCGACCCGTCCTACTGGCTGTCGATGACGCTCCCGCTCAACCTGACCGGCCAGCCCGCGATCTCGCTGCCCGCCGGACTCACCGCCGACGGTCTCCCCGTCGGGATCCAGCTCGTCGGCCGGCACCTCGCCGACCTGGACGTCCTGAACGCGGCGTTCGCCTTCGAAGAGGCCGCACCCTGGCCGGTCCTGTGAACGGGCGGTCAGCCGCCGCGATGAGGTTGCCGAGCTCCTCGTGCCGGGTGCACTGCGGCCGGGTCGCGGCCGGCGGTCAGATGGAAGAGCCCCTCTGGGCGGGCGGCCGGCGGCCCCAACACCACTAAGGGAGTGCCTGATGAATCCTGCCTTGGAGCTCACCGGCGTCGGCAAGACCTACGGCACCGTGCGCGCTCTGGACGGCGTCGATCTGATGGTCCGCGCGGGTGAGGTGCACTGCGTGCTGGGCGAGAACGGCGCCGGGAAGTCGACGCTCTGCAACCTCGTCTACGGCGCGGCCGCGCTGGAGGAGGGCGAGATGCGCCTCTATGGCGAGCCCTACCGCCCGCGCCGCCCCGCCGACGCACTGAAACACGGCATCGCCATGGTCCACCAGCATTTCAGCCTGGTCCCGACCCTGACGGTCGCCGAGAACCTCCTGCTCCGCGACGGCCTGCGCCTCCGCCTCCCGACCAGGGAGCTTAAGGCTCGCGTAGCCGAGATCGAGTCCTCCTACGGCCTGTCGGTCGACCTGACCGCCCGCGCCGCCGACCTCCCCGTAGGCAAACGCCAGTCGGTAGAAATCGTCAAGGCCCTTCTCAGCTCTCCCCGCCTGATCCTCCTCGACGAGCCCACCGCCGTCCTGGGCCCCACCGAGGTCCAGTCCCTCATGGCCACCTGCCGCAGAATCGCCGCCGCCGACCACGCCGTCCTCCTCATCACCCACAAACTCAGCGAAATCGAATCCGCCGGCGACACCGCCACAGTCCTGCGCGGTGGCCGGGTAGCCGGCACCGGCCCGCTCACCAGCCTGGGCCGCGACCACCTCGTCTCCCTCATGCTCGGCCGCCCCTTGACCGACCTGAACCCCCTCCTCACCGCCGGCCTCGATCTCCCCGGCCCGTCCCTGCCGGCTATCCCATCGGCATCCTCGGCCCCGCGGCACGCTCCCGCCGCCGCGTCGTCCGAGTCCTCACTCTCGCGTAGCGCTGACGCCGTCGCGTCAGCCGGAGGCTCAGGGGCGGGCGGCGCTGAGGCTGAGGCGTTGGCCGGGGTCGCGATCGAGGGGGTGCGCGTCGTCCGGCGAGATGGGAGTGCGGCAGTCGACGGAGTCGACCTGCGGATCGGAGTCGGCGAGATCGTCGGAATCGCGGGGGTGGAGGGCAACGGGCAGAGCGAGCTCGTGGCGTTTCTGAGCGGGGCCCTGGATGCCGAGGGGCGCTTCAGCGTCGGCGGGATGGAGCTGAGCGGGGTCGGCCCGGGACGGCGTACCGCGGCCGGGGTCGGGGTGATTCCCGAGGATCGGCATCACGAGGGGTGCGTGCCCGGGATGAGCGTCGCGGAGAACCTCTTCCTCGGGGAGCTGGCGCGGTTCCGGCGGCGAGGGCTGCTCGACCGGAAAGCTCTGCACGCCGAGGCGGCTCGGGTGATCGAGCGGCAGGGCATCAAGGCCGCCGGGCCCGCGGCGGCGATGGCGACGCTGTCGGGCGGCAACCAGCAGAAGGTGGTCCTCGCCCGGGAACTGGCCATCCGTCCGCTGCGTTTCCTCGTGGCGGCGCAGCCGACGCGCGGCCTCGACCTCGGCGCGGTGGACACAGTCCTGGACCGGATCCGGCGCGCCGCCGAGGGCGGTGCGGCCGTGCTGGTCGTCTCCAGCGAACTGTCCGAGCTGCTGGCCCTCTGCGACCGGGTGATGGTCGCCTACCGGGGCCGCCTCCTCGGCCCCGTCACCTGCTCGGCGCCGAGCGCGCGCGCTGAGATCGGCGATCTCATGGTGGGAGCGGCCTCATGACGAGGGCCCTGAGCGACTCCGAAGGCCGCGCCGAACAGCAGCCGCCTGCCGGCGCCGCCCCCCTGGCCGGGCGAAGCGCCCGAGGTGGAACCTGGCACGCCCTCCGCGTCGCGAACGTTATGCGGATTGAGCGGGTGGGGCGGACCGGGCGGATGGTGCGGGACCTGCTGGTTTATGCGGGGGCGGTGG